>JBDNIV010000034.1:0-5461 GCA_041688145.1 Chlamydiia bacterium
AGAGCAAATGACTGAAGCGAAAAAAGGCGAAGGCCTTGTGGAAAGGAAAGTCATCCGCACCCACACTCCAGGCACCTTGATCACTTCTTCTCTTATTCAAGATAGCGCCTATAACACCTTGCTTGCTCTATTTCATGATAAAGGCCATTTTGGACTCGCTTATACTGATGTCACAACAGACACCCTCTATGTCACATCTGTAGAAGATGAAAAAACACTTCTCGATGAGCTTGTACGCTTGCAACCTGTAGAGATCGTTTTACCTCAAAAATTACTACAAGATAAAAGCGCTCTTTTCGATGAGCTTAAGCTCTCTTTGTCCCCAACTTTATCTACAGCTGAGCCCTACAGCTTCGATGTTAGGTCTGCAAATAAAGCGCTGCTTAAACAATTTAAAGCGCAATCTCTAGACGGTTTTGGCCTTGGCCATATGCCTATTGCCATTAGCGCAGCAGGCGCTCTTATCACATTTATATGTGAGAAGCTTTTATCTCCCATAGGCCATTTAAAATATCTAAAACACGAACCTATTAAAGGGCATTTAGCGATTGACCGCATTACCCGGCGCAATCTAGAGCTTTTTGAACCTTTGCACACAAACTCTAAAGGCTCGACTCTTTATGAGCTTATCAACCACACCTGCACCCCTATGGGCGCGCGCGCTCTACGCTCATATCTTGCAAAACCTCTTATCAACATTGAGAAAATAAAAGCTCGCTCTAGCTGCGTTCATATATTCATGGAAAAGCGCCTAGAAAGTGAAACCATACGCGAATACCTATCTCTGATAAAAGATCTAGAAAGATTAAGTAGCCGCGTCTCATCGGGCTACGCTAATCCGAAAGATCTCGTCTCTTTAAAAATCTCCTTATTGCAAGTGGGCCCTATTCAAAAGCAGCTCAATGCCTTTTCCAATCCCCTTATCGATTCCCTGCGCACAAAGATCTGTGACATGGATACAGTCACAGATCTTATAGATTCAGCCTTAGTGGATGACCCTCCTTGGCGTCTGAGTGATGGAGGCCTTTTTAAGTCTGGCTATAATAAAGATCTCGATGAGCTAGCTCTTTTATATTCTAACGGCTCTGCCTACTTAGCAAAATATGAAGAGACCTTGCGCGAAAAAACAGGCATTAAAAAATTGCGCATTGGCTACAACCGCGTCTTTGGCTACTACATTGAAGTAAGCCGAGGACAAGCGGAGCTTATGCCAGAGGCGTTTATACGCAAGCAAACGCTCGCTAACGCAGAGAGGTTCATATCGCCTGAGCTTAAAACTTATGAAGACAAAATCTTAAGCGCTGAAGAAAAAAAATCTAAACTAGAATCTGCTCTTTTCCTCGAGCTTCGAGAAAAAGTAGCCTCTTTTACTGATGAAATCTCTAAGACCTCTCACAGCTTAAGTCAGATTGACGCTCTTTTAAGTTTAGCCAAACTCGCTTTTCAAGGGCGCTACTGCTGCCCTGAAGTCGACACCTCTTTTGATATTGAGATTATTTCAGGAAGACACCCTGTTATTGAAGCAGCAAAACGCTCAGAGCGCTTTATCCCAAACGACACCTATTTAAGCGATAAGAAGACCAAAATGGCCGTCATCACAGGACCTAACATGGGCGGAAAGTCGACATATATCCGACAAGTTGCTCTGATTGTTATTTTAGCTCAAATAGGCTCTTTTGTTCCTGCAGCCCATGCGCGTATTGGGATTATTGACAAACTCTTTTCTCGCATAGGCGCCTCTGATGATCTAACGCGCGGGCAGTCTACATTCATGGTAGAGATGACAGAGACAGCGAACATCCTTAATAACGCCTCTGAGCGCTCTTTAATCATACTCGATGAGATTGGCCGCGGCACAAGCACCTGTGATGGCATTGCTATTGCAAAAGCAGCGTGTGAACGTCTAATTACTTTTTACCCTAAAGGTCCTAAAACCCTTTTTGCTACCCATTTTTTTGAGCTCACAGACTTAGAAAAAGCCTATCCTAATGTAAAAAATTTTCATGTAGCTGTGGATGAAACAGCTCATACCATTGTGTTTTTACGTAAAATTGTAGAAGGGACATGTGACAAGAGCTACGGTATCCACGTAGCTGAGATAGCGGGCGTACCTGAACCTGTCATAAAGCGCGCTAAAGAGATTCTTAAAGAGCTAGAAAAAGAGCCTACTGCTTCCTCATCCCAACACGCTAAGTCTATGCGGCCAAAAAAAGTACCGAAAAAACACCCTGGTGAAATGACACTTTTTGAGCTTAAGCCTTTTTGCTAAAGGTATTTTCAAACCGTAACCACCTACTTTGATCTCAATATTTGTTTACCGTAAAATAAGCATTTGTTGATTTTACGGTAAAAAACCCTCTCCCCAAATAACTCCTTACTCCCCTGACCCCTTGACAATATGCATATCTTATCCGAGAATCTTTTTTTTAGAAACGAGCATAGGCGAGCGCATTGGCATCTTATCTAGTTAAAAAGCTAATCAATCTATTCATAGCCTTTTTTATCACGGTGTCGCTCACCTTTTTCCTGATGAAATCTATCCCCGGTGATCCTTTTACATCGCCTAAAGGAATTCCTCAAGAGATCATTGATGCTATGCACCGCCACTACGGCTTAGATCAACCTCTTCATGTGCAGTATAGCCAGTATTTGAAATCTGTATTCAAGGGAGATCTTGGCCCTTCATTTAAATACAAAGACAGAAGGGTCTCTGAGATGATTTTTAGCCACTTCCCTGTTTCTGCAAGACTAGGGTTGCAAGCGCTTGCTCTTTCGATTATTTGTGGTATTTTCTTAGGTGCCTTTGCAGCCTATTTTCATAAAAAATGGCAAGACAATGCCATTATGTTTTTAGTCACCCTGATGATTGCTGTACCAAGCTTTTTGCTCGCTACATTTTTACAGTACTTCTTTGCTATTAAACTAGGCTGGCTACCGATCGCTCGCTGGGGGAGCTTTGCTCAAACTATTTTACCCACACTCGCCTTAAGTGCGCTTCCTACTGTCTTTATTGCACAGCTCATGCGGGCAAGTATTATTGAAACGCTGCAAAATGACTATATAAAAACAGCTAAAGCAAAAGGCCTTAGAACGAGGCGGATTTTCTTCGCGCACATTTTACCCAATGCACTACTGCCGACACTTTCTTTTCTTGGTTTCTATGTGGGAATGGTGCTCACTGGAAGCTTTGTAATAGAAAAAATCTATGGAATACCCGGCCTTGGGCAAGTGCTCATTCATGCTGTCAACAACCGAGACTATAGCGTGATTATGGGCATTACAATCTTTGGAAGCGCTATATTCTTATTTACAGTGTTCTTATCAGACCTCTTAATCATGGCACTCGACCCCAAACTACGCACCTACAAGATGAGGCCTATCAATGCCTTCGGATAATGCTTTTCTGCCTATTAATGCCCTCTTGAGTGAACAAGAGCTTTCTAAAGAGGGCGTTTCGTTTTGGCAAGATGGCTTTTTTCGCCTTAAGAAAAGCAGGCGTGCTAAAAGCGCACTCTGCATCCTTGGTTTTTTTATACTCTTAGCTTTTTTAGGGCCTTGGATCTCAGGCCATACATACTATGACATCAACTTAGACATTAAAAACACACCTCCTTCATCCCTTTTTTGGCTAGGTAGTGATGATCTAGGACGCGATCTTTTTACACGACTTTGCTACGGGATTAGAATCTCTTTATTTGTAGGGCTTGCAGCAGCTGTGATTGATCTTGTTATCGGAGTGACTTATGGAGCTTTTGCAGCTTTTTGCGGAGGAAAAGTCGATGAAATCTTAATGCGTCTTACTGATATTTTAAGTACGATTCCCGACCTTCTTATTATCATTGCACTCACCGTAGTCTTTGGTACAGGCTTAGGCTCTATTATCTTAGCTTTTATTGTAACAGGATGGATTTCAATGGCGCGTATTATCCGATCTAAAATCCTTCAGACTAAAAATACCGATTATGTGCTTGCTGCTAAAACTATGGGGGCAAGTATTCGGCATATCTTTTTTCACCACCTTATCCCAAGCTCGATAGGACCTATGATTGTTACTATGACACTCACTATTCCCCTAGCTATTTTTACCGAAGCTATTTTGAGTTTTTTAGGCTTAGGTGTTCAGGTGCCTATCGCAAGCTTAGGTTCTTTAGCTCATGACGGCTTAACCTCTATGCGCTACTACCCTTGGCGCCTTTTCTTTCCTTCTATTGCTATTAGCTGCATTATCTTAAGTTTTAATGTACTAGGGGATGTATTGCGCGACTGCTTTGATCCTCAAGGAAAAGATGTATGAACCCTCTTTTAGAAATTGATGACCTCTCTATTTCTTTTCAGTCTAGCGAAGAAAAAATCTTTGCCTTACAAGACTTCGATATGAGCCTATACCCCGGCGAAATTGTAGGGATCATCGGTGAGTCTGGCTCAGGAAAAACAGCTTTAACCTCCTCAATCATGCGCCTTTTGCCTTCAAGTGGTAAGGTAGAAAAAGGGACTATTACCTTTGAAAATATGGACCTGTTAAAACGCACGCCAAAACAGATGCAAGCTGTGTATGGCAATGACATCAGCATGATCTTTCAAGACCCTATGACCGCGCTCACACCTACCTTGAAAGTAGGCTCACAAATTATAGAAGTTATTCGAAGACACAAAAACATCTCAGAAAAAGAGGCTAAATTTCACGCCATTCAGCTGCTATATGAAGTCGGGGTGCCTGATGCGCACATGCGCTTAGAGCAGTACCCTCATGAACTCAGTGGAGGCTTGCGTCAGCGCGTTTTAATTGCAATTGCAATTGCCAATAACCCGAAACTCATCATCGCAGATGAACCTACCACTTCCTTAGACATGATGACAGCAGCTCAAATAGGCGCTCTTTTATACCACTTAAGCCGCTCAAGAGGAGCCTCCCTTATTATTATTTCCCATGACCTGCGTTTTGTCTCTGGCCTATGTGACCGCCTCTATGTCCTTTATGCGGGTAAGCTCGTAGAATCAGGCTCCACCTCTGATATCTTTGATATGCCAGCCCACCCCTATACTAGAGGCCTGATTGATTCTATTCCCAGTATGACCACCGATCGCACAAAACCTCTTAAAGCCATTAAAGGCACTATCTCCTCTCAAAAAAAGCCCTTTACCCAATGTCCCTTTGTTTCTCGGTGCAACTACGCTATGCATATCTGTAAAGATGAGGCGCCTGCTTTAAATGCCGTTTCTAAAAACCATAGATGCGCTTGTTTTTTACATGCTCCTGGAGCTGAAAAGCGTCTTGAAGAGTTTACTCATGATCTCAATCCTATAGAGGTCCTTTCATGAATAAACCTCTTTTAAAAGTGCAAAACCTCTCTAAGCGCTTCACCAATAAAGTGGCTCCTGTGCGAGCGCTTGACGATGTCTCTTTTGAAATCTATCCTGGCGAATGCCTCGGTATTATTGGAGAGTCTGGCTCTGGCAAATC
>JBDNIV010000005.1:0-57645 GCA_041688145.1 Chlamydiia bacterium
CTTGCAGCAGCAGTGCCAAGTCAAGACCTCTTTCCTTATGTAATTCGTCTAGAGTCAAACATTACAGAGTCTAATGGCTCATCTTCAATGGCCTCTGTTTGTGGAGGGTGCCTTTCTCTAATGGATGCTGGAGTACCTATTAAGACCCCTATTTCAGGTATTGCAATGGGTCTTATACTAGAAGGCTCAGACTATATGATCCTTTCAGATATCTTAGGTGCTGAAGATGCTCTAGGTGATATGGACTTAAAAATTGCAGGAAGCAGTGAAGCTATCACAGCTTTCCAAATGGATATTAAAGTCGAAGGAATTACTCCTGAGATCTTAAAAGCAGCGCTTGCTCAAGCTAAAGACGGCAGAGTTCACATCTTGAACAAGATGCTTGAGGCGTGTCCAAAAGCGCGCACTGAGCTTTCAGTATATGCGCCTAAGATCCGCACTATCCGCATTCACCCAAGTAAGATCGGTATCGTTATTGGCCCTGGCGGCAAGCAGATCCGTGAGATTACAGATACAACAGGTGCTGAAGTCAATATCGATGATTCAGTCTCTGAAGAGTATGCGATTGTCTCATTTTCTTCTGTAGATGCTAAAGCTATCGATGATGCTGAAAAATGGGTTGTGAACCTGACATCAGATGTAGAGATTGGCAAAACCTATCAAGGTAAAATCGTCTCCATAGTTGCTTTTGGAGTCTTTGTTGAGATTTTCTCAAAACAAGGCCTATGCCATATCTCAGAGCTCGATCATGGACGCATCGAAGATATGTTTAGCTCAGACTTTAAAGAAGGTCAAATAATCGAAGTCAAAGTCCTTGATATCAACGACCGTGGCCAGATTCGCTTAAGCCGTAAGATCTTGCTTTCTAAAGAAGAGCGTGAAGCTCAACCTGCTAGTTCGTAGAAAAATCTACTCTTCTTCTAATAAAGAAGACAAAAAGCTAGCTTTCTTAGAAAACAAAAAAGCGCCTTTAAAAGGCGCTTTTTTTATCTTAAAATTTTAAGAAGTTTAGCAAGTGCGATCGAGCTTATTTATTAGCTTAAAAGTATTGCGAGCTTTTTAGAACCCTCAACCGTCCTTTTTATCTGATCGAGCTTTGATGATAAAAGCTCTTGAGTTTCGTCTTTCGCTTTTGCTATTAGATCTAAAACAGCGTGCTCTATCTTATATTGAAGGTCTCGGGTGACTGGTTGAATCTTGTCTATTGAAGCTAAAGGCAGTTCAACATCTGCCATAGCCCAACCGCAGACCATTTCTCGAGCTAGTTGAGTTGCTTTAGCGAGGCTATCTGCTACATGAGATGTTCTCTCTATGCCTTGTACAGGAGCGTCTCTATTAGCTGCAACTAGCAACTCTTCTATAGCTATTGGAGCTAATAAGTATCTAAGCTGCGCCTTGTAGTAATATTTTGATTGGGTCGGGCAGTGTGGATGGGCTTGATTGAATTCTGACCAAACGATTTTTTGTGCAGCTTCGTGATATTGAGGCATTTTATCATGAGCACGCTCCCCTCCAAGAACACTAATATCCTCCGCACTTATTTCATTAGCTTCCCGAATAGCAGCGCTATTAATCGCAGCTTGTACAAGATCTCTTAATCCCCGTCCGACATAGCCTGCTGTCTGCTTAGCAAGCTGTTCAAGGCTTACATCATCACCTAGAGGTATATCTTTAAAATGAACCTTTAAAATATCTAATCTCTCTCTTTCATTTGGAGGTGGCACATGAATCTGATAATTTTCTGGAATACGGCTTAATATTGCAGGATCAACAGCCTCTCTACGATTAGTCGATCCCATAACAGTGATAGGGGTTTTAGAACCTATAGCTTGATCTATTTCCCCAAGCAAGGCGTTGACCGTCTTAATGCTTTCATCATTTGATCTTTCTTCTGTGCGAGCCATCAAACTATCCATCTCCTCAAAGTAGATAAAAGCTCGCACCTCGAAGGGCAAACCTGGAACTCCTGCTTTTCTTGCTTCATCTAACCTTGCTTGAACCTGAGCCAGTTCTTTTTTAACCCCTTCAAAAATTTTTCTAATAGCATTAGGACCGGTACCTACGTATTTATTGACCAAGTTAGAGGCAAGCACATGCCTATAGACAGTATAATCTGGAGATACAGATGTAACTAAAGCACTTGATAATAAGGTTTTGCCTGTGCCTGGAGGGCCGTAAAAAAGCATCGCGGTAGGAAAGCTCACTGCACTAGCAATGCCACCTCCTGGGCGATATGCTTGCATAATCTTTAATATATTTTCGACCTGCTTTTTTGCCCCACCGACATTTGCCACCTTATCTAAAGAGACTTGTGGACGCGGGCTTCTTTCAGCTTGTTCTAACTTCACAGCCAAAGCTTGATATAGAGAAGTGAATGGTAAAATAGCAGAAGGTATTAGCTCTACTAAAGGCTTCTTATTGAGGGCTGCTAAAACAACGAGTCCTATCAGACCTGCAATACCACCTGCAAAACAACTGAACATCATTGCTTTTTTAAATTGACGAGAATTAGAGTCTATATGCCTAGCAATTGCCCTATTCGCTACATAGAGGATATAAGCGCCTAGCGCAATACCACCTAAAGTAGCCAACTGAGACCTAAAGGGCCGTTCAAAAAAGGAGACTGGAGCTAATGCCGGAGGCGTTGGGAGTGTAATAGGTTGTAGAGCTGCCAAAATAAAAACCTCGGTAAAATAGAAATCGCTATTCTAACCGAGGCCTTATAAACAAAACAATACTAAAGCTAAAAAGCTCTTCTACGAAAGCCCTGGCTCAGGAGAAGGCCCTTCTCCTGACAGCTCTTGTGGAATCGGAGGAGGCACTTTTCTAAACTGCTCTTGCTGCTTCGCGATGCGTGAGCGCACCTCATCTTCAGGAAGCTCACCTGTATCGAGGATACGTTTAAGGTCATCTTCGTAAAGCGTCTCAAACTGCATAAGCCTTTCTGTTATAAGCTCAATTTCTTTTCGCTTATCCTCACAGATTTCGCGGGCTCGTTTAACACCTGCGCTGACGTATTTGCGTACTTCTTCATCGATTTTCTGAGCTGTTTCATTAGAATAGTTTTTCTCTTGCATAGCGCCCATACCGAGGTAACGGCCTTGTTCTGATTTCTCATCATACGCTATAGCGCCAAGATCCTCACTCATCCCCCACTGACAAACCATACTGCGAGCAATGTGAGTCGCTTGAATAATGTCTTGCTGCGCGCCACTAGAAACGTCCCCAACAAAAATCTCTTCAGCTATTTTTCCTCCCATACAAACCGCTAACTGGTCTATAAGCTCATTTTTCCAGTAGTTAAGGCGGTTTTTCTTGGGTAAGAAGTGCGTCGCTCCTAAAGACATTCCACGTGGAATAATAGTCACTTTTTCTACAGGGTCACCATGCTTAACAACTAGGCCAATAATAGCGTGCCCAGCTTCATGATACGCTGTGCGCTTTCTATCTTCTTCGTCTATTTCTAAGCTTTTACGTGCTGAACCAAAGCGAACTTTGTCACTTGCTTCTAAAGCATCTTGAGGACCTACTGTAGTGCGGCCATGGCGCGCAGCGCTCAGTGCCGCTTCATTTAGAAGGTTTTTAAGATCTGCTCCAGAACAACCTGGGGTGCCGCGAGCAATTGCCATCAGATCAACGCTAGAATCCATTTTGATGCGCTTTGCATGGACTTGCAGAATCTCAAAGCGGCCCTTTACATCAGGAAGATCAATTGTCACACGACGGTCAAAACGGCCGGGGCGCAGGAGTGCTTTATCAAGCACATCTGGGCGGTTGGTAGCTGCCATGATGATTACGCCTTCATTAGTATCAAAGCCATCCATCTCTACTAAAAGCTGGTTTAGAGTCTGCTCACGCTCATCGTGACCGCCTCCCATACCGCTTCCTCTATGGCGCCCTACCGCGTCAATCTCATCGATGAAGATGATGCAAGGAGCATTTTTCTTAGCTTGTTCAAAAAGATCTCGGATACGGCTTGCGCCCACACCGACAAACATCTCAACAAAGTCAGAGCCTGATATAGAGAAAAAAGGCCTGTCGGCTTCACCTGCAACAGCTTTTGCTACAAGCGTTTTACCCGTTCCTGGAGAACCGATCAAAAGAACTCCTTTAGGAATTTGAGCCCCTAGTAGAGTGTAACGAGAAGGATCTTTCAAGAAGTCAACAACCTCTTTAAGCTCTTCTTTAGCTTCATTGATACCAGCTACATCGTCAAAGGTCACTTTTATGGAGTCGCGTGTGAGCATTTTTGCAGGAGACTTGCCAAAGCTCATTGCTCCAGAAGCGCCTCCCTTCATCTGACGGGCAAACACAAAGTAAAGCACGCCCATAATTAAAATAGCAGGAAGAAAAGTAAAGAGAAATCCGAAGTAGTTAGGCGCAGGCTCTTCACTTTTAAATTTCTTTTCTAAAACGAGGTTTAATGGCTGGTCTGGTGCTTTAAAGCTTAATCCCTTTTCAGCAGGAAAAGCGAGCCACTCTTTTTGAGCCCCAACAAACCAGTTATTGTATTCATCAGCAGGCACTGCTTCTAAAGCTTTTGTCGATAACTCTTTATTATTAAAGAACCACACAGTAGATGTTACTCCAGCTTTTGCTTTCCTGAGTTGAGCTGCATTTTGTCTCATAGTTTCCCCTAACACAGAAAACTCACTCACATGCTGACGGTACGTGCGTACAGATCGAAGATCGTTTAAACGGACTCCTTCTTTGCTCTGGCCAATTTTAGCTGACATAAGGGCCAGCTGATCTGTAATACGACCATATTGGCTAGCTTTATCGGAAAGGGCTACTTGAGCCATTTCTTCTGAAAGCTCTTTTTGGAAGCCGCGCAATTGAGACTTCATCTCTTCATTGCCAATACCTAATGTAGGCGACTGAAAATTACGCACCACAAGAGCAAGCGTTTTGCCATACCCTTCAAGGGCCTCTAGGCTTGGGTTTTGCCCAAGAGCATCTCGCATCTTTGTCAGCTGACCAAGACCTACAATAGGTCTATTTGAAAGTTCTTTTAAGATGATTGCATTGTGACGAGAAGACGTATCATAAAGAGGGCTCACTACCTGATACCCACCTGATGGCACAGCTTTTCCACTGATATGTAAATACCAATCAGCTGCTTCTAAAACGCTTTTTCCTTCAGTATTGAGATTATCTGTTAAGCCGACTTTCTGCTCTTTAAGTGCATGATTTTTAGAAAGAATTTCTAGGAACTTAAATCGATTTTCTCCCTCTAGACTTTTTTCATCACGGAATTTACCACTAAAAGTGACTAAATTATCATTAAGAGCTACTTTAGCATTGTCCTTGGGGTCAATTAGATCTAGATTTACTAAGCTTTCTAGCTGGTAGCTGAAATTAACTGTCGCCACATGGGAGGGTGTGCGGCTTTGAAACGTAAGCAAAAGAAGAAGACCCAAAAAGAAAAATAGAATATAGCCTCCAGGAAGGCCGCGTTTTTTCTGAGGGAGCTGATTGTTATTTTTATTTCTCATTACCACCTAGCATACCATTTTTAAGTTAGCGCAAGTTATATAAAAGCCCTTAAGAGATACAGGCACAATATAGGGACCCTTCCCAGCCTTTGGCCGGACGACCTCAACATAACAAATCACTCAATTTCTCCAAGAAAAATTTTCATTTCCTTTGGAATTTTCTCCTATTTTATAGAAGAGTATAATTAAAAGGCCTTAGCAAACGTGCTAAATCCTCTCTTAAACACATCCTGAAAGCTCTGAACATGCCTTAGGCTCTTTAGGGCAGCTGTAAGAGCGCCTCTGTTGCTTTTTTGAATCATCTAAAAGCAGCTTAAGAGTTCCTCGAAAAACATGGACCCGACTTTTACCTACCTGAACTGCGCGATTCTGATGCTTGTCCTCTAAAAGCCGGGCTAACATGAGCACTTCTGCTCTAGAGATCTTCATTCCAATATGTTTAAAGAATTTTTTTATGATGTAATGGGTCTCTATAGGTCCTAAAGACAGCGCCTCTTGAATATGGGGTTTATCATACGATTCAACAAGAGTTAGGTTTAACTTTAGATCTTTCAAAAGGCCTTTTTCTAGAAGCTGATTCCACAGATGAGAAGTCTGTTTTTCTAAAAGCACTTTTAAGTTTCGAGACTCTTCTACTCTTTGAATAAGACTCTCTTTGATCCCTTTACCAAATGCTTTTTCTAATTCAGGGATAAGTGTCTCTTTTAAGCGTGTGCGTAAAAAATGCGGATCCTTATTTGTTGCGTCCTCAAACCAAAAGTAGCCCCTTTGCTCAAGCCAGGAGATGATCTCTTTTTTTTCAAAAACAAGCAGCGGCCGCCATAGCTCAAGTCCCTCTCTATATGCGAGCTCTGATAAATTACCCACATTTTCAAAGCTTGCGCCTTCAAAAAGACGTTTAAGAGCGTTTTCTAAAAGATCATCCTTTTGATGGCCTAAAACAATAATAGAAAAACCAAGGCGCTCTTTGAGCTCTTTAAAAAACGCGTAGCGCTCTTGTCTAGCCTCAGCCTCTTTATTTGCTTTTGCGGGGCCTTTAAGCTTTTTCATATAAAAAGGGATACCACTATCTAAGCATAGCTTTTCTAGCTTTTCGGCCTCGGCAGTGCTTTCTTGCCTCCAGTTATGATTGATATGGGCAACAGCCCATTTCATAGGCATACGCTTTGATAGAGCCCTGATCAGGTGAAAAAGAGCCATAGAGTCTGGCCCTCCTGAAAGCGCCAATATAAAACCCACATTCGGGCGACTTTCCCTCAAAAAAAACTGGTTTAAAGTAGTTTCAATTGGATCAAATGTCATCGGCCTACGCGAGGGAAAAATAAAATAATATATAAAATAGCCACTAAGATCAGGATAGCCCCAATAATAAAGATGTTCAGGTGAGAAGATTGGATCAGAACATCAGTGTAAGATGGGCGTCCTTTTTTCTTTTTTGTCCGATCATCAGGCCTACTTGTTTTTTGAAAAAGAGGTGAGAGCTCAGGAATTTGCCCCATCATCTTCCAATCCCTTCGATAAGTAGATTTTTTCTTAGCTAAAGTAAAAGGAGATATTCTAGGATGTTCTTTGAGAGCTGCAAAGGTATAAGGACCTTGCTTTTTTCCTTCAATCTTAATATACCATTTGGAACGAGAGATTCGCATAACCCTATAAGCTCTTTTAAAACGATTAAGCTCCCTTATGATCGCACCCAAGCTAAATAAAGGCAAGGCTATGCCCAGAGTGTGGAAACTGCTCATACCTAAGTATATTTTGATCTTTTCTCTGTGCAGCTTATGCCTTCTTGTGCTTTTTGTTGCCTGTAAAATGCACGATATGGCCGCTCTTTTCTCCTCAACTGGGCAACTATCGGCTCTTTGGCAGTTTGCCGGTTGGCAAATGCTAGCGCTTTGTCCTTTTGCTCTTAGCTTAAGTGTAGCTATCAGTAGCTACAACCTCTTTAGTGACCTCAGATCCTCTTACGCGCTTCATGCACTTCGCTCCTTTGGAATCAGTCTTTTAAACCTATCAAAACCTCTTATCTCCTTAACGCTTACCCTGTGCCTTGTTAATATTTTTATCGTAAGTGAAATCTCAACAAAAGCGCGGTCTCACGCTAAAAAGTTAGCTTATGAATTTGCATTAAAAACGCCTCTTATCAGCACCTACCATCAGCTAGAAAACACGCCTGAGAGTAAAGCCATGGCAATACCAAAGCCTGAAACACCTCTTTCTCAAGAAAAACTTTCTAATTTTTGGCTTTTTACAAGCCCTTCAAAAGGAAAACCTCTGCAGCTTCTACGTGCTGATCAACTGCGCCTATCAGGAAAAGGAGTCATTGGGAAAAACATTGACGTTTTAACCTATGTACCTGCTAAAGAGGCTGATAATTTTGATACTATAATGCTCGAAAAAAGCCGTACAATTATAGCAAACCTATCGCCTATTAAAGAATTTCTATTTCCTCAAAAAGAAACTGCGAGCTTAAGTGGATTGCAATTCAAAGAGCTCTTAGCCTCTTTAGATAAGCCTGAAGACAAAGCTTATGAACTTTTAAGACGCATTTGTTTTGGTTTTGCTCCAATCACCCTTTTTTTCCTAGCTATGGCCGCATCTCTTGGAGGGGTCCGAACAGGTCCAAGCGGTCTGCAAAAAGGGCTTTTTTCTTTGTCTTTTATATTCTTTTTTATAGGGCTTATCCTTTCAAAGTCTCATGGATTCGCTCTTATGGCTCCCGCTGTTCACTTGCAGGCGCTTATACTTTCTTTTGTCTGCCTTAGGCGCTATGAAAGAGGGCTTTTATGAAACTTTGGGAAAAATGGATTTTTACAGTAGCCCTTAAATCCATGCTGATTACTCTCAGTTCAGCAGCCCTTCTTTTTAGCGTAATAGACCTCAGTGCGCATCCTTGGGTTTTTAAAAGCCGAAGCCTCCTTCAAATCCCACTTTTTTGCCTTATGCAGCTCTCAAAGATGCTGCCCCTACTCATTGGGTTTTCAGCTCTTGTAGGAACCCTTTTATCCCTTGTCTATTTAAGAAGCTCTAATATGACACAAGCTCTTTTAGCAAGCGGTTTTTCTAAGTTGCAGATTTTGCGTCCCTTTATATTAGCAAGTCTTCTATTAGCTGGACTCTCTTTGCTAAACTATGAGACGCTCTACCCTATTGCCTCAAGCCATATATCTTCTATGAAACGCCTTTTAACACACAGCAGTCCCTTACAAAAGCCCTCTGTATACAGGATTGATTACCCAACAAAAGAGCAGCTTATTTGCAGCGATATTGATCAAAAAAATGGCCACATGAAAGATGTCTACCTGATTCAAAAAAACACTCTTTACCACGCAAGAGTACTTCAAAAAGGCCTAAATACAGCAAAGGCTTCCGACTTAGAAGGCCTATTTGTTGACACTTTTAGTATCTCCAAGTCAGGCTTAAAGAAAATAAATAGCCAAAAGAGCTTCTTATTCAAAGGCCTTATCTGGCCAAAGCTCAGCTGGATAGAGCCCCCCAATCCCGAACATATGCCTCTATCTAAACTCATTAAAAGCGCTTTGAAAAAAGAGGCTGTGCGATCGCATAAGCTCGCTTTAAACATTCGGCTTTTGAGTCTTTTACTCGCTCCTTTAGGAGCCATTGCTGCTTTTCTGTTTATGCCTGGATTTTCAAGGCAATTTTCTAGTGAAGTGCTTTATAGCTCAGCTTTAATAGGTCAGGTTCTTGTTTTGATGATGCTCGGGCAATCAAGCCTTTTTTTTGAAAGCGCCAAAGCGCCAAGCGTACATTTTATATGGCTTATTCCCTTAGCCTTTACCCCTTTTATTGGAATCTCTAGACGCTTTGCTAAGTAGGATGACACCCTCTCTATCTGCTTAGAGATGCCCTCTAAGAACGAAATATGTCCAGCTCAATAGCTCAAAAATTTCCATAAAAAAATCCCCATCTTTCGATGAGGATTTTTCATATATAAACTGTTTAAAAAGATTAACGCTTAGAGAACTGGAAGCTCTTACGTGCTCCTGCTCGACCGTATTTTTTGCGCTCTTTTTTGCGAGGATCACGAGTTAAAAGGCCTTCTGACTTAAAATCAGCTCGGCGCTCTTCTTCTTCACCTACTAGTGCGCGAGCAAGCGCTAAACGTGCAGCAGATGCTTGCGCTTCAATACCGCCACCCTTTACACGAATTATAAGATCGTAATGAGCTGGATCTGAAACTTTAATTAGAGGAAATAAGATTTCTTTACGTTGAAGCTCTAGAGGAAAATATTCTTCAATAGCCCTACCATTAACACGTACCTGCCCTGTACCTTTACGTAGACGGACTGAAGCAGACGAAGTCTTACGACGTCCAGCTTTTACAATTTCTGAGATTTTGCTTTTTTTCGCTTCCATTTTAGATTTCCACCTTCGTTGGCTTTTGAGCATCTAGATCGTGACCTTCGCCTGCATAGATACGTAATTTCTTAAGCTGAGCACGACCAAGACGCGTTTTAGGCAACATACCTTTCACTGCATGCATCAAGATTTGGTCAGGTTTTTTCTGCAGCATCTCGCGATACGTCATAGTTCTAAGACCACCCATGTACCCTGTATAACGGTGATACACTTTTTGGGCCTCTTTAGAACCTGTAACTTTAACCTCTTTAGCATTCAGCACAATAACCCCGTCTCCCCCATCCACATGAGGTGTAAACTCAGGGCGATGCTTACCGCGCAAGATTTTAGCAATTTCTGAAGCAAGGCGCCCTAGCGTCTTACCCTTTGCATCAAAAAGGAACCACTGACGATCTGAACGCGCCTTTTCCTTAGTGAGCATAAAAGTTTTTTGATCTGTGTTTTTGTCCATGAGCAGTCTTTAATCCTATGGATGACTCTATTGTAGAAAACGATATCATAGCCTCAAATCGATTTTATGCCAAGGGCTTTATCTGAGCTTTTCTAGCCTTTTGTCTAATTACAAAATCAAATATTTATGTTGTCTTGTAAAAAAGGTTTTTATCTTGATAATATTTTTCGTAAAGTGCGATATATATAACCAAATTTTGGAGGATCTTCACTGTGACACAGGCAATTACATCAGGATCCAGTGATCTTATACCCGATCTGAATAATCCCGCAAAAGAGCTTGATGATGCTAGCGGCTCTTTAGGCTCTGCCTATTTAAAACCCTTAAGCGGTTCTTTACCCTTAGAAATGCACTATACTATTGAAAAAGTGCGCTGGATTGAGGGAAAAGTCATCCATGATATCAGCTCAAAAAAAGGCCATGAACAAGTTGTTATAGAAAATAATGGAAAACTCCGGTCTAGAGTCTATGAGCTAAAGTCCGGAGGCTCTTTAGTCGCTAAAGGCGCCCATCCTAGTTTCCTTAGCCCTGTCATGACTACCTGGACAACAGATATCACCGATAATAAAGGGACTTTTATAGGCTCTTTAAAATTGCGCTCTGGCGCTTGGGATACGGCTCACGTTGTTGATATTGTCGATTCTCTAGGTAATGTGCGCGCCCACACTATTTTTCCAAAAAATGGGCCTGAAAAAATTATTTTCCGCTTTCCTGGCACTGACGAAGAAATTTTCAGATTTACCCCTCACCAGCTCGGCTCAAGCACAGGGTGGGACCTAGATGTGAAGAGACACGATTTAGTTGATCCACGGGTATTGAAAATACTTGCAGCTCTTGTTTCTCAAAATATTACTTTAGATGAGCCTTTAACCTCTAGAAGCCAAAGCACTGTGAAAAATGCTGCTAAAGATGCCGCCAAATGGGTTATATTCTCTACAATAGCTCTTGCCCGACTGTTCGGCTAATCAGCTCAGTGATAGGCCTAGACAAAGGCGGCAATATCAAATAAATGGCAAAAGGCATTGCAATTGATCATTAAGGCCCTTTTGGAGTAAGCTACCGCTAAAAATACGGCTGCGCCTCTACATGAATTTACCTTTAGCACTCTCTAACCCTAAAACCTTTTACATCCGCACATACGGCTGCCAGATGAATGAACTCGACACTGAGGTCATGGCAGGCATGCTTGCTCAAAAAGGCATGC
This sequence comes from Chlamydiia bacterium, assembly GCA_041688145.1. Lineage (GTDB taxonomy): Bacteria > Chlamydiota > Chlamydiia > Chlamydiales > JAAKFQ01 > JBDNIV01. The sequence goes on from JBDNIV010000005.1 coordinate 11,528, forward strand.
TGCAAGTCTTTGAAGAAGAAGCTGCTGATCTGCTTATTTTTAATACCTGCTCTATTCGAGACTTAGCCGAGCGCAAGGTTATGGGTAAGCTGGGTAAGCTTGGCCGCAAGAAAAAGCGTAAATATATCGGCGTTACAGGCTGTATGGCCAATGCGAAAAAAGACAACCTCTTTCGCAAGCTTCCTCATGTTGATTTCATCTTAGGAACCAATAATCTCCATGAGCTTGGGCATGTTGTTGAAGAGCTGTTTACTCGAGGCAAAAAATCAGTCCGCACCGACAACAAGTTCGAAGAAGAACTCGACTATCTCGTTGCTAAACGAGAAGATAAGCTAAAAGCGCATGTCTCAATCATCCGAGGCTGTGATAAGCACTGCACATACTGCGTTGTGCCCTACACAAGAGGCCCAGAAGTCTCTAGATCCCCTCAAGATATTATTGAAGAGTGTACAAAGCTTGCCCATTCAGGCTACAAAGAAGTCACCCTCCTTGGTCAAAATGTAAATAGCTATGGCAAAGACCAAAAAGAGTGGGGCTGCCTTTTCCATGATCTTCTCTATAAGCTAGACAGTATTCAAGGCTTAGAAAGAGTCCGCTTTTTGACAAGTCACCCTATCGACATCTCAAAAGAGCTTATGATAGCCATTCGCGATCTGCCCTCTCTTTGTGAATTCGTCCACTTCCCTATTCAGGCAGGCTCTTCACGTGTCTTAAAAAAAATGCACCGCATCTACACTAAAGAGCAGTATTTTGAAAAAGTCGCTATGCTCCGCGATATCGTACCCGGTGTTGAACTAGGTACAGATATTATTGTTGGTTTTCCTACAGAAACGGACGCTGAGTTTGAAGAGACGTGTCAGGTCATGGAAGAAATTCGCTACTCCGTAGCTTTTCTTTACTCATACAGCGCTCGAAAAGGAACGCCCGCTATGCGATGGCTCGATGATGTCCCTGAAGAAGTGAAACAAGAGCGTTTGCAACGCCTGCTCAATATCCAAGCCCGTATTACCCGAGAGCAGCAGCAAGAACTTATTGGATCTAATACCGACGTGCTTATAGAAGCCCAAAACAAAGATGGCTCTATCCGTGGGCGCTCTAGAACATGGAGAAAAGTGATTACTCAAGGAGATACTTCTTTGATTGGTACAACCCAAAAAGTGAATATTACTGGATTTTCCAACCAAACACTTATCGGGGATCTTGTGGATGGTCCAATAGCTCAATCTCCAAACAACAGTGGACCCGCTAAAAAAAGAGAGCTCGCTCAGGTCAGCTAGAGCGCCTTTGTAAAAGCCTCTTCTGTCATAAGCAAAACGCCGAGCTCTTCAGCCTTTTTAAGCTTTGAGCCTGCACTTTTTCCATAAAGCACAACATCTGTACGCTTAGTCACTGAAGATGTCACCTTGCCCCCTCTTGCAAGTATCAAATCGCCCGCCTCTTGCCTGCTGTAATTTTCAAGTGTCCCTGTAAGCACAAAAGCCTTACCTGAAAAGCTGTGATCTTGAATTACCTCTTTTTCTTCAGGCTTAAGACCTAGCTTTTCCAAATCTTCAATAAGTTTGCGGTTTTTAAGATCGCTCAAGTAATCTTCTAAAGACTCAGCAACAATAGTGCCGATACCCTCCATCTTAACTAGCTGATCCCGCTTAAGATTTAAAAAACTGCTCAGCGTCCCTACAGTTTTTGCAATTAGATCTGCGCTAATCTTACCTACATGCCGAATCCCAAGCGCTAAGATAAGCCTACCTAAAGGTCGCATCTTAGAAACCTCTATACTTTTTAAAAGATTGTTCACAGATTTTTCCTGGAAACCTTCTAAATCAATCAAGTCCTCGCGCTTTAAGCGATAAAAGTCACTCGCTTCTTTTACAAGACCTTGCAAAAACAGCGTCTCTATAATCTTTTGACCGAGGTGATCAATATCCATTGCCTCTTTGCTTGCAAAGAAAATAAGGTGCCTCAATTTTTGCTTAGGACAGCTGTGGTTTAAGCACCTGACAGCAACCTCAGATTCCATCTGGGTTAAAGGCTGTGAGCAGCTAGGACATGCTTTTGGCATCTTCCAAGGCTTAGCTCCTTCTACCCTTTTACTTAAGTCGACTTCCACAACTTTGGGAATTACATCGCCCCCTTTTTCAATGACAACAGTGTCGCCTTCGCGGATATCTTTTCTCTCTATCTCATCTTGATTGTGGAGTGTAGCCCTAGAAATTGTGCTTCCCGCAAGTAAGACCGGTGTAAGCTCAGCTACTGGCGTAATCACCCCTGTTCGCCCAACTTGTACAGTAATCGACTCAATGACCGTCTTTTTTCTCTCTGCAGCAAATTTATAAGCAATTGCCCACCGAGGGCTTTTACCTGTCTCGCCAAGCTCTTTTTGCTCTGAGAACTGATCGACTTTAATCACAACACCATCAATATCAAAAGGCAGCTCAGATCTAACCTTTTCTATAGAGTCAATATGCTCCCATACTTGAGAGGCATTCTGAGCAAGCATAGACTTTTTCCCTATAGAAAAGCCCCAACTCTTCAACTGCTCCATAGCATCTGATTGGCTCTTAAAGGCTTTATATCCAGCACCAATCCCATACATCACGATACTCAGTTTTCGTTTCGCAACCATTGCGCTATCTAAAAGCTTAAGTGAGCCGCCCGCTGCATTTCTAGGATTTTTCATCAGCTCTTCATCTGCAAGGGCTCTTTCCCTATTAATAGCTTCAAAAACGCCTTTTTCCATATAGACTTCACCGCGCACCTCTAATCTCGGCTCATCTGAGGGTATTTTCTGAGGAATCGTTTTAATTGTTTTGAGATTCTCAGTAATATCTTCTCCCTCAATACCATTGCCCCGCGTGATGCCTTGCACAAAAACACCTTTTTCATAAACACATGAGACAGCTATACCATCCATCTTGAGCTCACAAAAAACATGAGGTCTCGTACCAAGACCCTTTTCTAATCTGTCAAAAAAATCAAAGAGCTCTTCTTTAGAATAGGTATTAGATAAAGAGAGCATAGGAACTGTGTGCAGGGCCGCTCTAAAGTGCCCTTTAAAGCCGCCGCCTACTTTAGAAGTAGGCGACTCAACCACCCACTGGGGGTGCTTTTTTTCAATAGACTCGAGCTTTTTGACTAATAAGTCATAATCGTAGTCTGAGATGACAGGACTATTTTCAACGAAGTAGTAGTAATCATGGCGCTCCACCTCTTTGCAAAGCTCAAAATACGCCTCTTTCGTCTCCATAGAATAATCCAAAATCTCTCGCAGCTAAAAGCTTACACAAGAGCTAAGATTACACTAATCACCCACATAGCTACAAGCATGTAGCCTGACTGTACAAAAAGCTTTTGCATAGACATTTTTAGCCAACGCACACTCGTAAAGTAAGGAGGGAAAATAAAACCCGCCCAAAGCGCTGTTGCACTAAACAAGCTGTCACCCACACCTTCTACACCTAGACTTGTTAAGATCCAGCTCAAAACTACAGTGACTAAAAAAGCGTTCACAAGAGCGCCTATCCACTGTTTCATGCTGGGCTTAGCCTTTGGATCGCCTCCGCCCATAGCGACATACTGCTTAGAAAAGATGACTCGAAACCATAGAAAAGCTACCAAAATATATGCAGCCATTCCAAAAATAATACCTAACAATTCCATAAAAAACTCCCTGTTAATAGACCTAATTTTTGTATATCAAATTTTTTATTTTAACTAAAGTCAAGGGCAAAAGGGAGCTGTATAAGTAGAGGTAAAGCGAAAAGGAGAGTTATCTTTGTCTTAATGTAATAGACGAAAGAGAGGGAATCGTGAGTGCATTTCCTATATCACTTTCTAAAAAAATGCCCCGTCCTCCAAACTCTTCACTATCTGTAGTAAAGAGAATATCAGAGCTAGAGAAGGCGTTACTTACAAAGCCCAAATACTCTAAAGAAACTTTTTGCTCATTTTGGCTAAAGTTATGAATGCAGATAAGCACCTCTTCATCGCTCATACGCTTATAGATGATAAGGTTTTGGTCTCGATTTTCGCTATCTACCCATTGAAAGCCTGACCAGTCAAAGTCTCGCTCCCACAAGGCGGAGTGCTCTAGATAAAAAGCATTTAGCTTTTCGATCATAAAGCATAAAGACCTGTGCTCTTTTTTTTGTAAAAGCTCCCATTCTATAGAGCGCATTCCATCCCACGGACGCATATCTCCTATCTCAAAACCCATAAAAAAGAGCTTTTTGCCAGGATACATAATGAGGTAGCTATAAAGCAGTCTTAAATGAGCTAGCTTCTCTTTAGGATCACTCACATGAATCTTGTCCCACAGGCTTCCCCGCTCACAAGAAACTTCATCATGAGAAAGGCTCAAAGCAAAGCGCTCATTAAAAGCATACATTAGCCCAAAGGTAAGCTTTTCATGATGAGCGCCTCTTTGATCAAAAGGCTTTTCTAAATAGTCTGAGGTATCACGCATCCATCCAAGGTTCCACTTGAGATCAAAGCCAAGTCCTCCTTCAGAAAGAGGTTTTGTTACTCCTGGGAATTGTGAAGCATCTTCTGCAATCACTAAAACGCTTTTGAAATGGTCTTCTAATGTGCGGTTAAGCTTTTTTAAAAAAGCGATACCCTCGGGATTTTCTATCACACTCTCAGATCCTTTTTCTGCAAAATCTGAATAAAGCATTGCTGCTACCGAGTCCACACGAATCCCATCAATATGCATAATATCACACCAAAATAGAGCGCTGCTGATTAAAAAGCCTGTTACCTGCGGCTTTTCATAATCAAACATAAGCGTATTCCATAGCGGTTGATACCTTCTATTTTCATCAGGGTGTTCGTATAAAGGCGCCCCATCAAAGTTACTTAAAGCAAAATCATCTTGTGGAAAATGGCTTGGCACCCAGTCGATGATCACGCCAATACCCGATTTATGAAGAATATCTACAAATGCTCTAAAGTCATTAAGCATTCCATACCGACTCGTCACCGAAAAAAAGCCTGTTACTTGATAACCCCATGACTGATCTAGAGGATGCTCATTTAATGGTAAAAGTTCGACATGGGTAAAGCCCATTTTTTTACAGTAGACGCTAAGCTCTTTTGCAATATCTCTATAGTTGAGATACTCTCCTTTCTCAGCCACTTTCCATGAACCTAGATGAAGTTCATAGATATTGATCGGACATTTTAAGTCTTTACCCGCCGTATCTCTTTTTTCTATCCATGCCTGATCTGTCCACTGAAACCCCTCCGTATCTACTAAAACAGAAGCGTTCCCGGGGCGCATCTCACTCGCAAGTGCATACGGATCAGCTTTTAGGATTAAACCTTTTTCTGTTTCCAAAGCAAATTTGTATCGCATGCCAGCCTTAGCTTCGGGTATAAAAACGCTAAAAACGCCCCCCTCTTCTTTTTCCATAAGGCTTTTCGTAGCGTCCCAATCATTAAAGTCGCCAATCACAAAGACTTTTTGTGCCCGAGGTGCCCAAACATGGAAAAAAGCTCCTGAGCCCTCAGGACTAGAATAGCAGATCCTGCCCCCCATTTTTTGGTAGAGCTTTGGATCATTACCCTGCAAAAAGGCTGCTTTTTCTAGTTGTGTAAAAGGTGCGTCTTTTGGCATTGACATGTTGAAAGATCTCCTACTTCTTTAAGTAACATGGAAACCCATTGAAAACAATTTTCCACTCTTATATGCAGAGTCTTAAGTAACAAGAGTGCTTCATGGACCCTATTTCTGCAGCGGCTGCCCTATTTATCATGCTCAATCCTATCGGAAATGTGCCTGTTTTTTTAGGTATTTTGCATGATTATACTCCAAAAAAACAGCGCCAAATTTTACTTAGAGAACTCTCATTCGCTCTTATAATCTTGATTGCTTTCGCTTTTGGTGGAAAAGCTATCTTAGGTTTCTTAGAACTTGATAATAGCGTGCTCGGTGTTGGTGGAGGTGTTCTCTTATTTCTCATTTCCCTAGGAATCATCTTTCCGAGATATAGTGGCATGGAAAAAGAAAACCCCAATCCTCTTTTAGTGCCTATTGCGATCCCCTTAACAGCTGGCCCTGGCTCACTCGCTACCGTCATGCTCTGGGGCCATCAGATGAGTCCCTTTACAATAGTTACTGTTATTTTCTGCGTATGGCTGATTATGCTTATCATCCTTATGGCTGCTACTTGGCTTAAGAAAATTGTTAGTGAAAGCATTTTTACAGGCATTAAGAAGCTTGGAGGCTTTTTACTCTGTCTGATTGCCACCCATATGATTGTTCAATATATGATTAAGCTGATCGAGTCTCAAAAAGCTTAACACAAATAATTTAGCGATAAAAAAACTTCAAACTAAATAAGGCATACACTTGCCTATTAGATAGATCGGCACATCGACTTCTAGAAGAATGTCATTCTCTTCATATTTTTTATCGATTAGCTTTCCTTGATCAATCAGCTCAGCTACAAGTGCATAAGCGCTTTGAGGGATTTTTAGCTGCATCCGCTCTCTAAGCTTTTTGACAGAGTCTTGCATAAGACTAAAAAGGTCTTCAAAGCCCTCTTTTTCTTTTGCAGATATAAGAACATTAGGCGCGTATTGCAGACGCAAGCCTTGCACAATCTTTTTAGACTTAGGGTCATCTACTTTATTAAAAGCGTAGATCATCGTCTGATCTTTTCTACCCAGATCTTTTAAAACGGTGTGAACAGCTTTTATCTTATCAAGCACATCAGTAGCAGAAGAATCAATCACATGGATAAGGACATTGATATAAAGCGCTTCTTCAAGGGTGCTTTTAAAGGCAGCTACAAGAGCATGTGGAATGTTTCGGATAAAACCTACGGTATCAACAAGTAAGACAGGCTGATTACTAGGGAGTAAAAACTCACGTGTCGTCGTATCAAGTGTAGCAAAGAGCTTATCCTCTGCGAGTACTTCACTACCACAAAGAGCATTGAGCAATGTGGACTTTCCCGCATTTGTATAGCCTACAATAGCGAAAGTAGGAATCGCTGAGCGCTCACGACGCTTTCTTTGAGATGATCTATTTTTTCTGACCTCTGTGATTTCTTTTTGCAAAGCATATATCTCATCACGAATAAGGCGCTTATCCACCTCAATTTGCTTTTCCCCCATCCCCTTGAGATAGCCCTTACCTCCTCCAGCTTGCCTAGAAAGGTGAGTCCACTTCCTTTTAAGCCTTGGAAGCTCGTAGCGCATGCTAGCAAGTTTCACCTGAAGATGCGCCTCTTTTGTCTGCGCTCTTTCATTAAAGACCTGCAATATGACTTCTGTACGATCTATAACAGCGACCCCTAAAGCCTTTTCCAAGTTCCTCTGCTGAGCAGGAGAGATCTCACAATCAAAAATAACAAGAGAAAGCCCTTTTTCTTCAACAATGCCTTTCACTTCTTCGAGCTTTCCTGACCCGATATAAAAAGCGCGATCTATTTGGCGAAGGTTACAAATAAGCTCACAAAGAGGGTCTATCTCTAAATTGTGACAAAGAGCTGAAAGCTCTTTGAGCAGCTCTTCTGTCCGTGCGCGTTCTCGAGTGTGGTGCAGTGTGCCTATTAAAAGGGCTTTATCTCCTTTCATAAGGACTCCATGGAAAAATCAATTTTAAGACCATCAAAACCGAGGAAAAAGCCTTCAGGAAGCTCCTTAGAGATCTCTTCATGCTCGACTTCATGAGCAATATGAGTGAAATACGTCTTTTTAGCACCTACTTTCTTTCCAAAAGCAATTGCCTCATCAAGGCTTAAATGCACGTGGGAAGCTGTTTTTCTAAGAGCTGAAAGGATAAGAGTCTCAACACCTTTAAGTGCCTCAAAAATCCCTTCATCATACTCTCGAATATCACAGATATAGGCAAAAGAGCCCATTCGATAACCTTTCACTTCCATACCCCCTTGATAAAAGGTTACGTAAGAAATCGGCAAGCCTAAAAAGTTTTTTTCTCCTTTTTTCTCTTCAATCACATCAAAATCAAAACGCGCCGTGTAATTGCCCCCTTTCGATTCTCGAAAAAGATAATCGTAGCGCTTTTGCACCTCTGCATAAGTCGCTTGAGAAATAAGGCATGGCAAAGGCTTTTGATTTTTAAAGAAAAAAACACGCAGCTCATCTAAGCCGCCAATATGATCGTAGTGTGCATGAGTTAAAATAAGGCCATCGACATGGTCTATTTTTTCACGCAGCAATTGATAGCGCACATCAGGACCTGCATCTATTAAAAGCTTCTTACCCTCTACCTCAATAAAGCCTGCTGGGCGAAGACGACTGTTATAAGGAGAAAGACTTGTGCATGCTTTGCAATGGCACCCAATAATTGGAATACCTGTAGAGCCGCCTGATCCTAAAAATGTAAAGCTGGGCATGAACTTATTTACGCCTTTTTGTTTTCTATCATTTTTATTAGCTTTTTAGCCAAAAGCGCATGGTATAAAAGACCGCGAGACCCGATGCCTCCTATAGCCCATACGTTTTTTGCTACTTCTTCAATAAATGGCCGTTTACTCGGGCCATAGGCGCGCACAGCAAAAGGCCTTTTTATCACTTGTGCGCTTTGAAGAGGCTTATACGCTAAGCTAGCATATTCGATGAGTTTATCCATAGCAGCCTTATCTGGAGACTTTGTAGCATCTTCGTATGTGCCTCCAACAACCGCCCCCTTAAAGTCTGATGTAGGACAACTATACGCTCTGCCTATAATAGGAAATGGAGGAGGCTCTACTTGCAAATGCGCTATTTGCCCAAGCTTATATGTCATGGAAGGAAGCGCTATCCCTTCAATACTACTCAACTGAGCGCCCAAGGCTAAAACAGATAGATCAAAAATTTTTAGCTCATCTACATGTGTGATCTTCTTCTTTTTAAAAGCGCACCCTTTGCCTTTTAAATAAACAAAAAGACCCTGCAAATACTCGTCTACAAAAATTGAGCCGCCCTCTTCTATCCACAAACCCTCTGCTTCTACGCTTCCCCCTGACTTTTTTAAGACCTCATCAAATCCAATCCACTTCTCAGGAGATGAAGCGTATAAGCTATCTCTAAAACGCTCATCTCTTGGAATGCGTAAAAGGCCAGGAATAAAGAGCTTTTTACCTGTCTCTTTTTCAATAAATCGGACAAGAGACAGTGTCTCTTCCAGCCCTAAATCGCCCTCAGGTGCTTTTTTTCCCTCATGACCTGCGAGTGTATGGATCATCCCTGCTGCAATATGAGAGGCGCCTTTTCCCCCTTCATCGGAGTCCATTAAGGTAATAGAAGCATCGGGATAAGCCTTTTGTAAAAAGTAAGCAGAGCTGAGGCCACAAAGCCCAATGCCAATAACCGCTATTTTCATACTACTCTATAATCTCCGCTTGGCTTATGCGCTCAACAGGCCTAAGACCCTCCTCTTCTATTCGGGTAATCAAAAGCTCTCCCTTATCTGAGATGCCTTGAAAGATAGCGGGGATTTTAATTTTATTGCCTATGCGGATGAAAATTTTATCGCCTTTTCTATGAGAAAGGCTCTTTTCAATAGCAGGCATAAAAGGGCTTAAGCCTTTTTCTAGAAACATCTCTTTAGTTTCATAGATGATCTGCGCTACCTCTTCTTTAAGAGAATGAATATCCAATTTTTTCCCCATAAAGTGGGCTCTTCTATCATCAATTTCATCGAGAAAAAGAGTTTCTATATCAAGTGCGCGATGGGCCCTTCTCCCCTCTTCTGAACTATTCACATTAACCCCAAGACCTACAATCCACCATACCCCTGTAGCCTCTATTAAAAAGCCTCCAAGCTTTTTACCCTTAAAGACAAGGTCATTTGGCCATTTGAGGCTTACTCCTAAATAGTTTGCTAATTGAGCTCCTAGGGCGATTGCAAGTGCGCTTAAGTCTTTATGCCCCCCCGGCACTTCAAAAGCGCAGCTGAGATAAAGCCCTCCTTGTAAACTGACAAAAGATCTTCCCTGTCGCCCTCTTCCTCCTGACTGTTTTTTTGCTAATATCACCTGAAAGCTTCCCTTTGCAAAAGAGCCTACATGCTCTTTTGCCCATGTGTTTGTGGAAGGGATCTCATCAAATTCGGTAATAATAAAAGAGGGCATCACATCTGAAGCGCTGGGTAGCTAAAGCCCAGAAGGTGAACAAAATTAATCACAAAATGGGTCAAAATGCTCGCCTCAAGTCTCCTAGCTGCAAGGTATGAAGCGCCATAAATAAGCCCTGCTATTGTAGATAAGAAAACAAAAGGCAGTCCCCCAGGAAAATGAACAAGACCAAAAAGAACTGAGGCTATGATAAGAGCTGCCCACTTGCCCCATTTGAAAGCGCTAAGAAGGCCTGTAAGTTTATTTTGGATAAAGCCTCTAAAAATAGCCTCTTCAATAACACAGGTGAAAAGCAAGTTAGCTACTACCCACACTGGAGTAAATGCAGGCCACTTAGGCTCCCATCTCACATAACCTATAGACCAGACTAAAATGAGTAAAATAGCTACTCCAATCAGGGAGAAGAAAAAAGCTGAAAAAAGAGATCTGCGCCACTCTCCTGGCGTATGACTTAACAAACCCGAGGTGCTGATTAAAATGAAAATACCCAAAGAGATCTTATCGAAATTAAAGCAAAGCGTATAAGGAGTAGATGTAGGACTTAACTTGCACTCAGATATCATTTCCCAGCCGTGAAACCCTGGGGCAATATGCAAGCAGAGAGCAACACCTACAGCAACTAATATCAAGTAGCCCAATGAGCGTAAAGCTTTAGAAAAGCTTGGGCGATTGACTAAAATAAAGCCCGCTAAAAAAGCTCCTAAAGAAATTAGCCCCATCCATGAAACGCGCTGTGTGACAAGAGCTAAGGCTACCGCTGCTAAATAAAGAGCGCAGGTAATCAGGCGCTTATCCACCACCCAAAAACTTAAAATAGTCAGCACTAGAAAAAAAGCGCACAATGAATTCAGAACCATGATAACTCCTTTCACTTTACCCTTGATCCCCTGGGATCGTATTCAAGGGTTCTTTTAACCTGACAAGCCCTCAAGCTTTAACTTGAAAATCTATCCAAGTGTACGCAAAAGAGGACCTTTCAATCAAACCTTGAATTTAAGATCCCAAAAACATAGTATTTAAGCTCTAGTCAATACTGGGATAAAAAAATGGTAGGAATGAGTCAATTGGGTGAATATTGTAAAAGCGCTGGGAATAACATAGCAGATGCTTATGAATGGAGCATATCAACTGTAGAAAGCGGCTGTGATGGCATTGCCTACTATGGAGGATATGCTTTAAATAAAGGCGCTGATTTTTGCTCTCCTTTGACTGATAAAATAGTAGCAACTTGGAAGTACTATACACGCCCTTTTTGGAATACAGCAGCACTTGTGTATCGCTATCCTCTGTGCGCTATTTCATGGCACCTGCCCAAAACGATTTTATGGATAGAAGGGCAAACAAAACTAAATAGTGAATCTTCCCTATACCAAAGAGTCGATCAAATAGCCCAAGAAATGGGCCTAACTCAGACACCTGACATATACCTAAAAGCTTCTGGAGCTTTTAGCTTTCTTCCTGAAGGTGGCTGGGGCTCTTTTTTCCAATCTGCTCTTGTTATAAGTGAGGCAACTTCAAACGCTTCAATTAAACGCTCGCTTAAAGCTGTACAATACAAAGAGACCTCTATCCAAAGCTTAAGCTTAATAGCTGTCGCACTAGGTATGCAGTTGCTTAAAAATTGCTCGCCTCTAGTCCAGCTTACAGCTTTTATTGGATCATGGGCATTCACTTACATAGCTACGCAAATAACAGTTGACCAAATCACGGCAAAAAATATTTCTAATGAAGAAGTTGCTGATCTTAAAGGTGAGCTGAACCGCAGCCAAGTAGAGCCTTTACCTAAAGATGCCTCTATCTATGCGAAAATGCAGCGCGCCTCTCAAGTCTTATTTTCAGGACCAAGTTATCTGAGATCACTTGCGCTTTAGAGGCTGGCCTTTGTTATAGTTGCCTTTGTATGTGCGTGTGTTAGACCGCCCGATACCCTTTCCAAATGCAGCTGCATTTTGTAAAAGATTTTTCCTCACAAGATTTATAAGCGTCTGACCAGAGTAAGAAGATATGATATATGAAGGTATCATCGACCATGCTATTTGCCTGGCTCCTTCTACTAAATGCGCTGGAATTACAGGCCGCTCTCCTTTGTAATAAAAGGTTACAGGCGCCCCATAATAAGCAGGCAGAGCGCTTGCGTTGTAATATATATCAAAACGGTTATTTGCATTTTGAACGCCTTCTACTCCTTTAACTGTTTGATAGTCTGTACCGTTAAATTCTGCAGAACCATTGATATGAATTCGGTTATTTTCATCGTGTCCTGAAAATATATATATATTCCCAGTATTACCTGTTGTACTGATATAGCTCGCAGCATCTGCTGTAAGATGTCCACTACCTGCTGGCTGATTTCCTGATGGGCTTGGATATAAGTTATCAGTAACCACAATGACACTCGCTCCATTGACATAACTATTTCCTGACATCTGCAAGTCTTTACCTGCTTTTACCAAAACCTGCCCTGGAGCCTCATCTTTGATATACACAGAAGAGCTATCACCACTCGTTGTATTTGATAAAATAATGCTTTCTTCTCTTGAATCTACACTCATAGAGTCTGCACTTAAAATATACGTATTTGCGTTTGCTGCTATAGGATTTAGACTCTCTAACTTTATATCGCGAGCTGCTATAACTGATACAGTACCACCACCATTCTCAATATATACATCACTGTTACGCGCTCCTGAGTTTGATAAGGTAATTTTTCCTTCTGTTGATTCGACCTCTACAAGAGCTCCATCCATTCCATGAATATAAGCATCTGTACCCCTTCCTGAACTGTTTATGCTCTCTATTGTGATATCCTTAGCCGCTTTTACAGATATGTTTCCATTTGCACCTGTTCCAATAGTCCTGATAAATAATTCACCCGCATCATCGCCTCCATTTGATAGCGTGACTGCGCCCCCTGTTGACTCAACATCTACAGCTCCATCTAAACCCTGGATATAAATAGTTCCTGTTGTAGAGTCGTTCGCTGTTGCTAACCGAATATCTTTAGCTGCTTTTACAGATACTGTTCCATGTACACCCGTACCCTCACTACGAATATATACGTTGCTAAGAGTACTTCCCCCATTTGATAGCGTGACTGCGCCCCCTGTTGACTCTACATCTACAGCACCACCTTTGCTAAAAATATAAGTGTCTGTGGTGTCTCCATCCGTATTCTCTAGTGTTATATCTCTTGAGGCTGTCACTGTGACTAAGCCATTTGCTCCAGTACCTTCAGTCCAAATATACACATTACTATTGCCGTCTCCTCTACTTGAAAGTGTTATAGCACCTGTTGTTGAGACTACATCTATTGCTCCTGTGTCGCTATAAATGGCAGCATTCCCATCAACATCACCTACGACTTCTACTTTGATATTCCCTGATACATTTATATCTATAGCGTTTTTAGCGTTTATCAGCGCACTCGCATTAGAAGCTGTTGATAATGTCATTTGACACCCTGTATGTGCGCCATCTGAAATATTAATGGTTAGTGCACTTCCCAAATCTTGCCCCAGTATAGCGTCTTTGCCACTTGTAGCAGCTGTTCCAGATCCATATATGCCTAAAACGCCATTGTTTGCGTTTAGATTTATATCTGTGGTTGCTGCTATCACATTAATTTCATTAGTCTGGCTGTGATCAGACAAGCCTATATTACAGGTCTTTGTGTTCACCTCTAAGCTAGAGCCTACATCTCCAGTAATACCTTGGTAGAACTGCACAGTTCCATTTCCGTTTGTCTGCAATGTGAGCTTATTAGTTGTCCATGTGAATAACGCTCCATCAGTAGCCCCTGTCGAAGGCCCTATCTCAATTCTTCCATGAACACCCGCATCTATAACGATATTATTGCTACCCAGATTAGTCTCTAACAAAGAGGCCTGTATATTGCCTGATGCGCCACTATATGTATTTCCTGAAGGAGCTAGTGTGTTAGCTTCTGTGGTTACTGTAATTGTATCCGGATCCCATAAAAGTGTTCCTGTCTTACCTTTTGGAGCAAGTGTTGTGACTAAACCTACTACTTTAAAGGCTCCAGGCTGCTTGCCGGGACTTGAAACTTCTACAAAGCCTCCATCGCCGCCATTAGAGCCGCCTTCAGCTTTTACGTTACCTAAAAACTCCATAGACTCATCACCCCAAAAGATGATTTTTCCACCGTTGCCATTCTCTAACGCTGAAGCTGTGACCTTCGCTCCTGCAGCTATATATGTGTGCTGTGAGTTGAAAGGCATGCCTTTGCCCTGATAGTCACTGCCTATTAGAATAGTGCCACCACCAAGACTTCCTGAAACGTCGATATCTGCTCTATCCTCTAACCGAATAGAGTCTCCCATCACTTCTATAGAGCCGCCATGCTTTTTATCCTTTGCAGTGAGTATGCCGTCTACTTGGATAGCTCCTTTTTCTGCTGTAAGGAATATCTTGCCCCCTTCTTCTGTGAGGGTTTTTGCTTCTATATGGCCTGATTGGTTAATAGCGAGCTTGTATAAAGAGCCTTCGGCTCCAAGTCTGACTTCTAAAGCTTTAATGACCCCTGTGTTGCTGACACCTGCGTTTGATTCATTCTCATTTTTCTCATTAAAAACATCTGAATCTATTCTAGTTTTGATCAGCACACGTCTGTTACTTGCTGGCTGCAAGATCGCTTCTTGACACGCGTTTAAGCTCACTTGACCCTTCTCTGCTTCAATAGATCCCTCGTTTTCGATAGCGTACGCAATCACATGCACATCGCCTGATGCTGCTTTAATAGTACCGAGGTTTAAGACTTTAGCTGAGCTATCACCTGCAAAGGCAGCCTCTTTACCGTTAAAAAAATCTGCGTTTGTGATGTTTAGTGTAGAGGCTATTAAAGAGCCCACGTTGATCACAGCGTCTTTGCCGATAAAGATGCCTTGTGGATTTAAGATGTAGACATTGCCTTGCGATTCTAGTGTCCCCATAATGCGGCTCATATCACCTCCGGTGATATGGCCTGTCACTCGGTTCAGGACTGTGGAGTCTACTGATTGAATGAACTTTAACGCTTCATGACTCTCTACTGAAAAGGTGTCCCAGTTGATCACTGTCTTATCCTGACAGGTGATGTGCATGGTCGCTGGATCTACTCTGTCTAAAAAAGCGCCTCCTGACTCAATACTCGGAGATGTTGGAAGTGCTAGGCCTAAAGCAGGTAGTAAAGATAAGAGAGCTAAAGCTCTGGATATAGGACGATATGACATAGTTAACACCTCTAAAGCCCATATTCCATAAAGGCTGAAAAGGTGTCAAAAAAAAGTTTCAATTAATTATAAAAGATCAGGAGACCGATCACTTGAGATTTGATAGCGTTCTAGAATATTTTTATGCGCTTTTTCACTTTCTAATCTATCAAGAACAAACTCGATGCTGCCTTCTCCTCTGAGAACAAAGTAATCACACTCTTTATCAGAAAAAGCTTCTATCAGATCTTGCATACTGTTAATAGGTCTGCTGTTGATGCTTTTTATCACAATATCTCCCATGTCTTGATACCCTAAAGTACTAGGATCAGCAAGTACGCGGCTTAAAATGATAATTTCATCATTCGGCTGAGATTTCAGATTATTAATATTGCAATCGATCAGGTGAAATGGATTGTAATAGCCTTTAGGACGATCGAAATAATTCCAAGAAAGAGGCTGGAAAACGCATCCCCCAAAAACAGTATATGAAGGTGATTTATCATATTCTTTAGACCTGATCTTATCGCCAAAAAGCTTATTTGGAACAAGTGAAACCTCTAAAGGCAAAACATTACCATCTCGAAGCACTTCTAGAGCTACTGTATCACCCACAAACTTGTCTGATATAAGGAAAGAAAAATCGATATAGTAGTTGTCCTGATACCTAAAAGTTCCATCATTTTCAATTTTATGGCCATCAATGCTTAAGAGCACATCTCCAGGTAAAACAATACCTTGAAGACCTGAGCCTTCAAATACCTCAGTAATAAGGACTCCTGAATGCTCAGCGCCCATTTTATAAAATTTGCGCATAATGGGGTTTCTTAATAGCTGCACTCTAGCACCTGCTCGCAAAAAGCTGTCATACTCTCCTGAAAAAGTGTCCTTTAAAAAGTGATTTACCACACAAGAAGGAATCACATAA
The DNA here is from genome assembly GCA_041688145.1 of Chlamydiia bacterium. Classification (GTDB taxonomy): domain Bacteria; phylum Chlamydiota; class Chlamydiia; order Chlamydiales; family JAAKFQ01; genus JBDNIV01. Next base: position 27,748 of record JBDNIV010000005.1, read on the forward strand.
CCGATGCTACTTGCATTTGTTATTGTCTGAAAAGCAACACCTATAACTTCACCTTCATGTAGGACTGGCCCTCCACTATTTCCAGGATTAATAGCCATATCTGTTTGAAAATAAAGTAGTGAAGTGCGCTTAGGCAAATAAAGGCCTACCTCTACTCGAGACAAAGAGCCCTGTACAGCACAGATTTGCTCTCCTCCCATAGGAAAGCCATAAGAAATCAGTCGATCTGCAACTGTAGGCACCTTATCTACAAAGTGTAAAGGCGAGACAAGCTCATTAAATCTAGGATCTTCTACCTTCAATAAGGCAAGATCACAGTCGTAACCAATATTATGAACTTTTGCAATGAAAGGCTCAGGAAAGCCCGCTATTTTAACCTCTATAAAAAGATAGTTTGCAACCACGTGAGCATTCGTTAAAATCCACTTTTCGCCCTCGACCTCAATCACAAACCCTGAACCATTGCTTCTTACTTGGGAAGGAGCTTGCCAAGGAGCGGTGTAGTCATAGCGCTTACTTGTCACATCAATTCTTACAACTGAGTGATCAATGCTAGAGGCTAGAGCAAAAACTGGCAAAATAAAAAGCCATATAAAATGTCCCAGCACCTTGCGTGTAAAGTATTTCATAGTCGTGTCCATTTTTTTTCTGTTTTTCAGTCTCTTATACTAGCAAAACATTCCTTTTTAAATGCATCTATAGCATTTTTTTTAATTAATAAATTTACTTAAAAACTTGCACACTCACACACAAAGAAGACATAATAAGGTTATGACTAATCCACTTTTAAAAAACCTCGATAAGCAACACCTATGCTGGGATGGAAGTGCCTTTTCCCCTGTAAATGAAGCTACCGTTTCTTTGCATGACTTAGGCCTCAGAAGGGGTTATGGCGCTTTTGATTTCCTGCGCACTTATGACCGAATCCCCTTCCTTGTAAAAGAGCACGTATTAAAGTTTATTAATTCATTGAATCTCTTAAACTTAAAGCTTCCAGAAACTGTTGATGAAAACGCTCTTTTAAGCATCATTGATGAGCTTATTGATCAAGCACCTCTAGGTGATATGTCAATCACCCTTATGGCTACAGCAGGTTTAAGCCACGACTTTTTCACCCCCTCAGGTCCTATAAACCTCTTTGCTTATACTCAGCCCTTAAAAAAGAATCCCATAGAAAGAGCTGACTTTATTAAGCCTACAATGAAAACTATCACCTTTCCCTATATACGCGTCTTACCTGAGTGCAAGTCCTTCCAGTACCTACCTGCTATTGTGGCTATGCAGCAAAAAGGCACTTGTGATGAGGTAATTTACACTAATACTCACGATGAGCTCGTAGAAGCAAGTCGCGCTAATTTCTTTGGTGTAAAAAATGGAACTCTTATCACTCCAGATAAAGGCGTCTTAAAGGGAGCTTCTAGAAAAGTTGTGCTTGAGACCTGCAATATGCCTATAGAGTATCGTCCTATTGCTAAAGCTGAGTTAAAAGAGTGTGATGAGCTTTTTGTAACATCGACCCTAAAAGAAGTTACCCCCATTGGACAAATCGATGACCTTCTTATCCATGGAGGCCTAATTGGGCCTGTAACTCAAGAATTGCAAAAGCGCTTCAAAAACTATGTGCATAGTTATAACGCAGATTATTTAGCTAAAATCTAGACTAGTAAAATCCTCGATAGTCTGAGCTTCCTATCTAGCCATTACCTTCTTCGACAGCTTTTATAAATTGAACACTACCTTTGAGCTCAGAGCCAAGCACCAAATCAGGGTTTCCCGTAATATTAACTATTTCTAATTCATCAAGCTTAGCTAACTCAGGGGACAATGCTTTAAGTTGGTTTTTGCCTACATATATTTCTGAGAGTTTAGATAGACTTCCCAACGTCTTAGGAAGGGCGGTTAATTGGTTGCCCTCTACATTTAAGATTCTTAGCTCCACTAACTTTCCTATCTCTTCAGGAAGGCTAGAAAAGTTATTCCCCCTAACGTTGAGTACTTTTAAGTTAGTCAGATTGAAAATCTCTTTCGGCAGACTTTCAAGCTTATTACCAGACATCACTAAATGGGTTAATTTCTTAAGGTTTCCCCACTCCTTAGGAATACTCTGAACCCCCATATTTCTAAGATTTAATCTTTCAATGTTTGGAGGTAAAATCTTGGGTAGTTCTATATCCTTATCCTTCGGAAAAATCAATTCCTTCAAGCTTGTAAGGTCTTTTATTTCTTCAGCAATAGTCACAAACCCCATCTTAGAGAGATCTAGTGTTTTAAGTTTTTTAAACCGACTGATACATGGAGGAATCACAGTAGGAGAAGGAGTTTTTTCATCAACAAAAGAAGGAAGCTTTAATATGTCTGGATCTAGAGACAAGAGCCACTGTTCAAATTCTTGATTAATATTAGATTTTTTCCAACCTCGTAAAAGTGCCTGCACAGAAGGGTCTGGTTTTGTAGAAAAACCAACCATGAACGCATTGTAGATACTTTTCAAACCCCCAATCCAACCTGACTGCTTATCAATTTGTGCAAGAGCAAGGCCTATATGTTCTAAATTTTCTCTGTATTGAGGAGAGTCTAAGTAAGGGATTCCTGTAAAACCTCTATTTTCATATAGGAATAGAGTCCCTCGAATATCACTTAAGATACATTCGGAAATGGTGCTTTCTTTCCGACCACACGAGCCCGCAACATCAAGATCAAGAAATCGATTTGCAAATGCTTGCTCTTCTTCAGAAGCTGAATCCGAATAACCAGGCAACATCCGATATATATATAGAAAAGTTTCAACCTCTTTCCTATCAATTCGGTTTATCCTCATAAGATGAAACCAATCATGAGTTAAAAAATCACCATCTTCTGAAGGTGCTATAGATCCATCTGCTTCTTCTGGAACTATAATGCCTGGGCAAGGAATGAACATATCTCGATAATCATTATATTGCCCAAGCTCGATAAGCGCCCTCGAAGAAAGCCCCAAAACTGGATGGATATCCATTTTAGCACCACCATGGCGAGTCACCTCAACTGTAGCTTCCATAAGTCCCATTGAAAAAGCTGTGCGTAGCAGCTTAGAATCACTTAAAGCTCTATTTCCAAAAATGATTACGCTGGAAACTACCTGAGAAATTGTTGGACGTAACGCATGCTGCGTATCTGGAAAAGTGATAAAAACACGCTCACTTGGAGGCAAATTTCGCATGCGCTCTAAGATTTGCTCAACTTGCTTCTTTGAAGGATCTAAAGAGTATTGCGTCAATCTAGTCACTCCAATAATCCTAGCTATTTCATCCCCATTTTCTACAGAACTTAATAATAGCTTTTTAGCCTTAGGATTTACTTCACCCTTACTGCCGAATAGTGGAACAAGCTCAGCTTTCTCGCCCTGATGTGTGTGAAGGTGTAAGTGTATTAAAAACGTCGAAAGCTGAGTCATAGATATAGCGCCTCTTAGAAATGCCTGCACAGCAAGCTGCGGCGCTAGAGGATCACTAAAGACTTCTTTTCGATTATCTTGATCTATGAACTTTGCTTCTTCGTTCAAAAACCGAGCAACCTGTTCTACGTCTTGTTTTCTTTCTGGCAACTTTGCAAGAGCAACCTTTTTTATAAATTCAGCTTTTTCAAGAGGAGATAAACGGCAAATAAATTCTTCATATTGCTCTTTTCGACTCTCTTTTTTAGGAACCTCACCTGTCTCGGAAGTTGGCAGAAGTAAGCATTTACCTATCTTAGCTACACTATTATCTAGTGCTGTTGTATCAGCTGGTGCGTGAGGCTTTATGCTCGCTTTAGTCTTATTCCAAATCTCAGTAAGTTTTCTTAAACTGGCGGTGTCTATACTAGAATCTTTAAGTAAACCCTTTGTTAATCCCTTTATCTCCTTATCTATCTGAGATATAGTGCCATGCAACTCTTCGTCATCCATATCAGAAGAGTACATGCTCAGTTGGCTAATAGAATCTTTCAAATGAGAAATATGAGTTAAAAATCCCGACAAAAGTAGCCTCAACTAGTTAAATTCAAACTAGTTTCTGTATCTGTAAATAAAAATTGTTTGTCAAAGGAGATAGTTAAAATTAACTAAATATACTTATTATAGAAATTCTTGAGTAAAAAAAGTGGTGCGGTTGCCAAGATTTGAACTTGGGACCTCAACATTATCAGTGTTGCGCTCTAACCAACTGAGCTACAACCGCACAAAAGAATGAATGAATGGAGGTTAGGAGATTCGAACTCCTCACCTTCTGAATGCAAATCAGACGCTCTACCAAATGAGCTAAACCCCCAATGGGAACATCCGAAAATGTAGCTTAAGCAAAGATTTTGCGCAATCCCTAAGTAGTCAAGAACATACATAGGTTATAATAAAAACTTTTGAATAAAGGGTTCAAGGAGTGCATTGCAGTAAAAATTTCATTCCCCTAGGTTGAAGAAAAATCGCCTTAAGGAATTTTCATGCCTACTCGTAAAAGCCTAGCGTGCCCTAAAACATCTCTTGCTTTAGGTGTTACGTATTTGCTGCTTGCTTGGCTTTTTGGAACAATCATGACTATTTTTGCAAAAAATGCTGAGTTATCTATTAGCGTATGGACAATTGTATGTATTCAAGGCCTGATTAGCTTAGTGATCACTCTACCCATCGCTTTTTACAAAAAAGATGATATCAAGCGATTTTCTTCATGGAAATACATTATATGGAGATCTGTTTTCTCAGTAACAGCTATCGCAACTATGTTCTTAGCTGCTAAGTATGCAAAACTTGTCGATGTTTTCCTTTTGACAAACACAACACCTATATTCATACCGATTGTAGCTTTTTTCTGGCTGAAGACAAAAATCCCCTTCAAAATGTGGATAAGTATCTTAGTGGGTTTTTTAGGTATTATTTTTGTGCTTAGACCAGATGCTTCTTTATTTGCACACCCAGGCGTGCTCTATGCCCTTATCCCAGGGATTACCCTTTCGTTTTCTCAAATCCTCATGCGTCTAATGGCCGACAAAAAAGAGACGCCTTACGCCATTTTATTTTACTATCTGATTATTATATCTGTAATTGCCCTGCCTGGAATGATCGTTACATGGAAAGCTCTAAGCCCCCATATATTATGGCTACTGCTTGGAGGAGGCATCTGTAACTTTGGACAGCAGATCTGCTTTTTGAAAGCTTTTTCCCATGCACGCCCTGTGCAAATAGGCCCGATTAACTATTCAGCCGTTGTCTTTTCCTATATTGCAGGATGGCTCTTGTGGAACCAAGAAGTTAAATGGCTAGGCCTTTTAGGCATTATTTTGGTCATCGCAGGAGGGGTTACTACTCTCTGTTTTGATAAAAAAACAACACTGAAACCAAAAGCTTGAAGCCTATGGACAAAAAAAAACTAAATCCCCCTCCACTAGTCCTTGCACTTGGAGCTACTTTTTTACTGCTATCTTGTTTTTTTGCTACTACAAAAGGTGCTATTGTTAAACAAGCTGAGACTGAGGTCAGCATATGGATTCTTTTATTTGCCCAAGGCTTTGTAGCACTTATCTGCAGTCTACCACTTTCTATCTACAAAAGACGTGATATCCTGCGCTTCACTGCTTGGAAATACCTTATAGCGCGTACCCTCTTATCGATTGTTGCTATTGGTGCTATATTTGTCGCAGTAGCCCACGTCAAACTTGTTAATGTCTTTTTACTTATGAATACAAGTCCCATATTTATTCCCATTATTGCTTCTTTCTGGCTCAAAACTAAAATCCCTAAAATTATGTGGGCAAGCATTTTTGTTGGGTTTGTTGGAATCTTATCCATCCTAAGACCTGATATGACCTTATTTCACCACCCTTTAATACTTATTGCTTTGCTCGCAGGTGTGTTGTTTTCTTGTTCTCAAATTCTTGTTCGCATCATGGTTGATTTAGGAGAAACGCCTTATGCTATTCTTTTCCTTTACTTTGCTTTATTCAGCCTCATTACACTACCTGGAGCTATTATTCATTGGGCTCCTATACCCACAAGCTTTTATGGACTTCTTATTGCAACGGGCGCCTGTGCTTTTATTCAACAGTTCTGCCTCTTCCAAGCTTTTTCCCGTGCCCACCCTGTACAAATAGGCCCTCTTAACTACTCCTCTGTTGTCTTTGCCTATTTAATAGGATGGATCTTTTGGCAGCAAAAGCTCGACTGGCTCGGTGCAATAGGCATTGTTCTTGTGATTATCGGAGGCTTATCAGCTATCTATATCGACAAGAAGACGCATTTCAATCCCGATAGTTAAAAAACTAAAAGGGGCCTTGTTGCAATCAAATGTGCGCTTTCTCATAGTGCAAATTAAAGATAAAATCATAGGTTCACGTTGGCAGCGCTACCACAAGCATCACTCAAACGCGGTTCGATCTATCTACTAGTCGCTTGGCTTTTTGGCACATCCATGGCTATTTTTGCCAAGCAAGTCGAGCCGCTTACTGGGGTGTGGATGATTCTCTTTTTTCAAGGCCTGATTAGCTTTATGCTCAATCTTACATGCGCCTTTAAAAAAAAAGAGACCGTAGCCTCTTTTCACAGTTGGAAGCTTTTAATCTTTCGTACAATAAGTGGCTTTATTAGCTTTTTATGTATTTTTGTAGCTGTAAGCAAAACCTCTCTTATGAATGTTTTACTTCTAGACAATACAGCTCCCATATTCATACCCATTGTTGCATTTTTTTGGCTAAAGACAAAAATACCAAAAGCTATGTGGCTTGGGATTTTGACCGGTTTTGCTGGGATCTTATGTATCTTACAGCCCTCTAATGACATCCTAAAACAGCACGGTATTCTTCTTGCTCTTTTAGCGGGGGTTTTCATGGCACTTATTCAAATAGCCATACGCCTTTTGGCTAGCAAAGAAGGGGCCTTTGCGATTCTATTTTACTACTTCTTATTCTATACACTTATCGCGAGCCCCTTTGCTATTTGCTTTTGGAAACTCCCAAGCCTCTATGCTTTTTGGCTACTTGTAGGAAGTAGTGTTTGTAGCTTTGGAATGCAAATTTGCTTTGTAAAAGCCTTTACCTACGCGCGCCCAGTTGAAATTGGACCCCTTAACTACTCAGCTGTTGTCTACTCATATCTAGGTGGCTGGATCCTTTGGGGACAAAACGTCTCTTTTATTGGCTTAGTTGGCGTCTGCCTAGTCATTATTGGAGGGATTCTGACAATCTATATCGATAAAAAAAACCATTTTAAATCCAAGCTATAAATATGGACACCCACCCTCTTCCTCAGTCGACTTCTAAAGGCGCTATATACCTCACGCTCGCTTGGCTATCTGCAACTGCTATGGCTATCTTTGCTTGTCTTGTCCACCCTATGGCAAGTATATGGATGGTCCTCTTATTTCAAAGTGCTTTAGGCCTCATCCTCACAGCTCCCTGGATGTCTAAACAAAAGCTTATTTTCCACAGCTGGGGGCTCTTAACGCTTAGAACAGCTTGCGGCTTTTTAGGAGGGCTTTGTATCTTTTCAGCGCTCGCTTGTACCACTATTGTGAATACCACTCTATTAAACAACACAGCTCCGCTATTTCTGCCCCTTGTCCTCTTTCTATGGCTCCGCTACAAAGTCCAGCCCAAAATGTGGATTGGAATTCTTATTGGCTTTTTAGGTGTTGCACTTATCCTAAAACCAAACGGCTCATTTGCAGAAGAAGAAGGCGTCTTATTTGGCCTTGGTGCAGGAGTCTTATGGGCGATTGCCCAAGTGGCCCTGCGCCTCTTAACAAAAAAAGAAAAAGGGCAATCTATACTTTTTTACTACTTCGCCCTATCCACAATCTTATCCATACCGTTTGCTTGGATGACGTATAAACCAATCAGCCACATCTGCCTTATATGGCTACTTCTCGCAGCACTCTCTTCTTTCCTCTCTCAGATCCTCTATATAAAAGCTTTTAGCTATGCGAGGCCCATTAAGATCAATCCCTTCAATTACTCAGGAGTTGTTTTCTCCTATATAGCAGGATGGCTCATCTGGCACAAACAACCTGACTTGTTGGGGTATTTGGGGATACTACTGATCATGATAGGTACAGGGTATACCCTATACCTAGATAGAAAAAGCGCTTAAAGAACTAAGAGCCCTCGCTCTTCAGCCTCCTCAAACGCTTTTCATAGCCTAGATATTTAAGCTCTTTAATATAAAAAGATTACGGTATTCAAGCGGGTCTAGTAAATTCCAGCAAGGTAGCTTCAAAATAACGATTACTCATGTAATCTTCAGCTCCATGACATACTGTGCAATCTGTCAGCGTCTGTGAAATATGTGTGATAGTGCGCTGGCCTGGATGAGGTCCAGGTCCATTTATGCGCGTCTTATGCAATGTAGCATCAAAAATAGCATGGGCTCCTTGAGAGACAAGATCACTTGTATGGCGCAAATTTTCTACCCTCCTTCCAAAGCTATCCGGAATCTTGATCATGCTCCCAATGCTAATCACATTAATTCTTCCTCTCAGAGGACGCAATCTCTCTAAAGCCATATAGCCAATATGAGCCCCTTGACTATGCAGTACAAGGGTTGCCATTCTTTGCGGATGCCTAGCCAAGAATCTTTCCACCTTCCCTGCTAGTGCCTCCGCACTTAATCTTTTTTCATCTTGGATACGGCTATAATCCATTAGGGCATCTGCAGAAAGCCCAAGACCCAATAAAAAGAAGATAAAGGCAGATGCTTTTTGCTGATCTGTCTTTTTTTCTGCAGCCGCGGCATATGCTATGCAGCCAACCCCAAGAGCCACTGCTGTACCACCTACGACTACGCGAGATAGGGGAGTTGTGTCATTGAAATGTAAGTGTACCTCTTGCTGCGCTATCTGGGCGACCTTATCCGCAGCCTGTTGCGCCGCCTCTAAAGTAGTTGTCATACCATTACAATAAAAGATACTTGGATCAAGCCTTGTTCTAGCTTGTTGCTCAGCAATGATCCTTGTTTGCTGGCCTAATAATAATGGCTCATGCCTTACTGGGTAAACACTCACAACTCCCTCCTTAAGGGTAAGATTACAGGAGGAACTTTAATCTTTTAGATTAAAAAGGGAAATAAAAAGTTACAAAAACTTCTATAAAAAAAGTAAGTGTCTAAAAGAGCCTAAAAAGCCTATTTAGCCCTTTTGCGATCCACTTCTGTTAAGTGGATTTTTCTAAGGCGCACACTTTTAGGAGTTATTTCTACAAGCTCATCGTGCTCAATAAAGTCGATTGCTTGCTCAAGTGTAAAGGCTCTTGGCGGTGCTAAAAGAGCTGCATCATCTTTATTGACCGTTCTGAAGTTTGTCAGCTGTTTGCTTTTTGTAACGTTCACCACTAAGTCATTATCACGATTATTTTGCCCAACAATCTGCCCTTCATAGACTTGATCACCTGGTCCGCTAAAAAGCGTTCCTCTGCCTTGCAGAGTATCTAAAGAATAGGTTGAGGCCTGGCCTGAGTTTATAGAGATTAAAACGCCATTTTTTCTTTTAGGAATGCTACCTTTCCACGGTTCAAAGCTTGAGAAGATACTGCTCATAATACCAAGGCCGCGTGTAGCTGTTAGAAAGTCGTTGCGATATCCCATAAGGCCGCGTGTAGGCATCAAAAACTCGATGCGAGCAATGCCTTGCTCTGTGACTTCTAAGTGCTGCATCATCCCTTTTCTTTGAGAAAGCTCTTGAATTACTCCCCCTGAAAATTCATCTGGCACTTCAATAAAGACGCGCTCAATAGGTTCACATTTTTGCCCATCAATTTGTTTAATGATCACGCTAGGTTGTGAGACCATAAATTCAAAATTTTCACGGCGCATCGCTTCTAAAAGCACACTTAAGTGCAGCTCACCGCGTCCTGAAACGCGCATCGCTTCAGCTCCGTCTTGTACTTCTTCAATAATCAAAGAAATGTTCGCGCGTTTTTCTTTGAAAAGACGTTCTTTAATCTTACCAAATGTAACGTTTTTTCCCTCTTTACCCGCAAATGGTCCTGAGTTTACTCGGACATCGATAGAGACTGCTGGCTCACCAATAGCAATAGGATCTAAAGGCTTTGCTTCTGGATCACTCGTAAGCGTATCGCCTAACATAACCTCACCAAAGCCTGAAACGACAATAATGTCTCCACAAGAGCCCTCTGGGATCTCCATGCGTTTTTGACCATCAAATCCCTCTACCTTGACGCAAGCGCCCTCTTGTCTGTTGCCTTCACTGTCAACGCAGTAGAGCTTTTGCCCTTTTTTAATAGAACCATTTCTAACGCGGCCTAACGCCTGCCTACCTACAAAGTCACTGTAGCTCATGCCTTCTGCTTGCATAGAAAAAGGAGCATCTAAGCTTCCATCTGGAGAGGGGCACGCCTCTTCAATAAGCTCAAATAATGGCTTCATGTTATCTCTTGGGCCATCAACTGTTTTTGAAGCAAAGCCTCCAAGCCCTGATGCGTATATGTAAGGAAAGTCTAGTTGCTCATCATTTGCACCAAGCTCTACAAAAAGATCAAAAGTAAGATCAAGAGCCTTATCAGGGCTTGCTGCTGGCCTATCGATCTTATTCACAACAACAATAGGCTTTAAGCCTTTCGCTAAAGCTTTTGAAAGCACAAAACGGGTCTGAGGCATAGGCCCTTCTTGAGCATCAACTACTAGAAGCACGCTGCCTACCATACCAAGCACCCTTTCTACTTCAGCAGAAAAGTCACTGTGTCCAGGCGTATCTATTAAATTTATTTTAACATCTCCAAAAAAGACACTCGCGGGCTTAGAAAAGATCGTAATACCCCTTTCTTTTTCCTGGTCATAAGAGTCCATGACTCGCTCTTCTACTGCCTCACCCTCTCGATAGACATTAGACTGTCTAAGTAAAGCATCAACTAAGGTAGTCTTACCGTGGTCAATGTGGGCTACGATGGCGATATTTCTAATTTTAGAGGGATCTCTTCTGCTCATAATCAATAGATCTATTTTTGAAGTTTTAAGATAGCGTGAGTCTAACTGAAATGCTGTTAATTTGATAGTTTTCCTCAAAATATGTTAGCGTAGGGCTATGTCTAAACATTTCTTTGCAACACTGCTAAAGTGGTCTATTTGGTCCTTAGCTATTATATTCTTTCTTTATGAGTTCGTTTTGCGCGTTCTACCTGGCGCTGCAACAGATACTATTATGCAACGCTTTGACCTTCATGCCTCAGCGTTTGGCATGATGATTGCATTTTATCTGTATGCGTATGCACCGATGCAGCTTGTGAGCGGCCTTCTTATAGACCGCTTTGGCGCACGCATTTGGCTTTCTATATCGTGCTTTATTTGCGCTATTGCAACTTTAATATTTGCACACACCGATGCTTTTATTTTAGGAGCTTTAGCTCGACTGTTAATGGGCGCTGGATCTGCTTGTGCTTTTGTCGGAATTATTTATCTCTCTTCCCACTGGTTTGAGCCTAAATATCTCCCTTGGCTCATAGGTCTAGGTAATTCTCTAGGAATGCTCGGAGCAGCTATTGGACAAGGCCCTATTAGCTTTCTGATTGACCGCTTTGGCTTCTATGAAACAAATTTTTACCTAAGCCTTTTTGGGTTTTTCCTCGCAATTGTCCTTGCTATAGTAGTGCGCAATGACCCGCCAAAAGCTAATAAATACAACCCTCCTAAAAAACGAACACCTATAGCGAAATCTCTTAAGTTAGCCTTTTCTAATAAATTTTTGTGGATCAATGGAATAGCGGCTCTTTTCTTTTATGCTCCAACTGTAGTCTTTGGAGGACTTTGGGCTGCGCCTTTTGTTAAGCTAGCATATAATGTATCTGACCAGACAGGTGCTTTAGCTTCATCTACCTTTTATTTTGGATGGGTAGTTGGAGGCCCTCTTTTTGGAAAAATTGCTCTAGATACAAAAGAGCGTTATAGGGATGTCATTTTAGGTCCTATTGGAGCTTTTATATCTTTAATCGCTCTTATTTATTTTCCAGTCCAACACATTGCCTGGCCCTTTATCTGGCTGTTTATTGCCGGCGTTTTTTGCTCAGCTCAACTACTGCACTACACCATAGCCGTTGAACTAAGCCCCCTTTCTATAAAAGGAACAGCCTCTTCTCTCACAAACCTCATTGTGTTTGCAGGAGGTGCAATTTTAATGCCCTTTGTAGGTTTTGTATTAGATACCTTTTGGGATGGACAAATGGCGGGTCATTTAAGGTTGTACTCCACTAAAGACTACCAAATTGCCCTCAGTATATTTCCCGTAGGCCTTGTTGTTGCCGCACTTATCTCGTGGATTAAGCTGCATAAAAATCCAGCAGTTTAATTTCTTAAGTCACGCTTTTGAATTTGGCGATTTTGATTATAGTGTGTTAGCGTAAGGATTATGTTGAAAAATCAATCTCCCCACATGCTTAAGTGGTCCGTCTGGATACTGGCTGTTACCTTCTACCTCTACGAATACTTACTTAGAGTTTTTCCAAGTGCAGCAACCCATGCGATCATGGAAACTTTTGGGCTTCATGCGACTTCTTTTGGGCTAATGGTCGCTTTTTATCTATATGGATATGCGCCTATGCAACTTGTTAGCGGCCTTCTTATGGACCGCTTTGGTGCGCGGATTTGGCTTACCTTATCTACAATCCTATGCGCCTTAGGTGCTTTTGTCTTTGCGGGATCAGACACCTTTTTTATGGGGGCTTTTGCAAGGCTTTTGATGGGAATAGGCTCTGCGTGCGCTTTTGTGGGGGTCATCTACCTCTCATCTCATTGGTTTTCTGCTAAGTTCTTGCCTTTACTGATTGGTATTGGAAACTCTTTGGGGATGCTAGGAGCTGCTTTTGGAGAGGGGCCTATTAGCTTTTTATCAGGTAAGTATGGCTTTGATGAAATTAATATTGTTTTTGGTATTTTCGGATTACTTCTTGCCGTTGCTATCTTCTTTGTCATACGCAATGACCCTCCTAAAAAACAGAATGTACCCCCTCTAGAACGCTCTCCAATGCTTGCCTCTTTAAAAGCGGCCTTCACCAATAGGCCTCTTTGGATTAACGCCCTTTCTGCTCTTTTTTTCTATGCACCTACAATCGCTTTTGGAGCGCTTTGGGCAGCGCCTTTTGTCACAGTTGCTTATAAAACTTCTCAACACTTAGGAGCGCTTGCTTCATCCATGTTTTACTTTGGCTGGATCGTCGGAGGGCCTATCTTTGGAAAGCTCGCTTTAAATTCTAAAGACCGGGCGCGTGATGTAGCGCTTGCTCCACTAGGTGCACTTATCAGCTTAATTGCTCTTATCTACTTTCCCGTCCAACATTTGTCCTGGGCTTTTGTTTGGCTGTTTATCGCGGGTGGTTTTTGCTCTGCAGAACTTTTACATTATACAATCTCTATAGAACTCAGTTCCCCTAATATAAAAGGGACGGCCTCTGCTGTAACAAACTTTGTTGTCTTTATTGGGGGCGCTATCTTACAACCCCTTATTGGCATTATCTTAGATCTTTTTTGGACAGGCCAAATGGAAGGACGCCTTAGGCTTTACTCTTTAGAAAGCTACCAAATAGCTCTTTCTATTTTTCCTCTAGCACTTATCATAGCCTCGCTTATCTCTTGGTTTAAGCTCAGGCCCCGTTTTAATACCTAAAAATCCTTTATTCGAAAAACTAGATTGTTATAGCATGGTCCCTTATGACGCTTGATAAGAATGAGTCTATTGCTGTCCATGGAGGTCATAGGTTAGGTGACACTTTACTTGCTCTTGTCCTTGCCCATAACCTTATTGAAAACGGCTATAAGGTGACCTTTTTTAGCACTATCCTTGATGAGCTAAAACCTCTTTTCCCCAAAATCACCGTTGACGCCTCCTTGCCCCGTTGGAGCGCCCAAAAAGAAAAAGAGACGCCCCATCCGACACTGAGCCCTTTTAGCTTAATACTTTTCCCTGCAAGCTCACACTTTCTTGTGCATAAAGATCCTAGCCAAGAAAAAAAGATTTGGGATCGCTCTCCTAGGCTTTTTTATGAGCGAATAAGCCTCCCTAGTGTCTTTCAAAATGTGTGCCATACGATGCTAGGTCTAAAAAAAACGTTCCGTACGAATGGGATAAAACCGCCTAAAGGCGCAACGGCTCAGAAATTCAAACGCCGTGTGATCATCCATCCCACAAGCTCTGATCCTCGAAAAAATTGGCAGAAAAAAAAGTTCTTTAAGCTCGCAGCTCATCTTAAAAAAAGGGGCTTTGAGCCTTACTTTACGCTCGCTCCTTATGAAAGAGCTGAATGGAAAGATTCCCCTTTCCCCCTTGTTCCTGAAGGTACACTGTTAGATTTGGCGCATTTTATCTATGAATCAAGCTACTTTATTGGAAATGACTCAGGAGTTGGGCACTTAGCCTCTAACCTAGGGGTGCCAACGCTCACTTTTTGCCCCCGTAAAACACAAGGCAAACGGTGGGGACCTTCTTGGAGCCGATCTCAAATGCTCTATCCTTGGCTCCACCTTCCAGGCCCAAGACTAAAGCTTCATTTTTGGAAGCATTTTGTCTCTGTGAAAAAAGCGATAAAAGGGTTCGATAAGATCCTTCTCAAAAATAAGCCTTCTAAGCACTAGCCTAAGCCAATTTACCCCTAGCATCTCTTGCCGCATTACGGATCACTTCAGGAAGAGCTGGATGGACATATATAGTCTTTAGCATATCTTCAAGAGAAGCTTTCATATTCATATAGGCTATAGGCATATGAATCAGGCTTGCTGCATCAAAACCAATAATATGAGCACCTATTAACTTTTTGCTCCTCTTATCAAAAAGCAGTTTCACAAACCCCTCTTCACTTCGAAGCGCCATACCCATAGCTGAGTTTTTATAAAACGCCTTTCCTACGATATAGGGCTTTTTAGACGCTTTTAAAGCCTCTTCTGTAAAGCCCACACTTCCAATCTGTGGATTGGAAAAAACTGCGTGCGGCATAGGAGGATAATCAATAGGTCTTTTTTTCCCTTTTTGGAAGTATGTCTTAAAAAGGTACTCTCCTTGGAAGTTTGCACTGTGGCGAAAAAGGTGTTTTCCAATGCAATCCCCAAAAGCATAGATACCTTTAGCGCTTGTTTTTAGCTTTGAGTCAACTTCAATAAAGCCCCTTTCATCTACCTTAACACCCGCTTTTTCAAGGCCTAAATCCCGTGTCGCAGACATGACTCCTGTCGCGATAAGCAGACCTTCAGCTTTTAAGATTTTTTTCTTTTTACCTGGAGAGTCACACGAAAGCCTAAAAACACCTTCTTTATAAGAGACGCTCACAGGTTTTACTTTTTTATGCACAATGAAGCGCTTAGAAAAAGAGGCTTCAAAAGCTTTAGAGATCTCTTTATCTTCATTTTTTAGCATTTCGCTGCGCACTACAAACTCTACTTTTGTGCCTAGCATCCCAAAAAAATAGCCAAGCTCCGTGGCAATATAGCCGCCTCCAACCACAATAAGACTTTTAGGCTGCTTCTTAGCTCTAAGCGCTTCAAAATACGTCTGGTATGGAACGTTTTCTATCCCTTTAATATCGGGGATATGAGGCCTGGCTCCTGTCGCAATAAAAATCTTATCACCCGTAATAGTCTTTGAGCCCACTTGAACAGTTTTTTTGCCTACAAAAGTAGCAAATTCCTTGTAGTAATCGATATTCGGGTGTTTGTGATATAGAGGCTCAATACTCGCAGATTCTTTATCGATTACCCCATTGACCCTTTCAATAAGCTTAGAAAAAGAGGGCTTTGGAAGCGCTTTTAATGAGAGATTAAAACGGTCTAAATCTTCTAATTCCGCCATAAGATCTGCTGAGTGTATCAGCATCTTAGAAGGGATGCAGCCGTGATTCAAACACGTGCCACCCAGTTTACCTTTATCAATGATAGCGACCTTAAGGCCCAAGTTTGCAGCAGGCCTTGTAATTTTAGAGCCGCCACCTGATCCGATTACTATAACATCATAATGCTTCATAAGTTTTCAGCATGCCGCAAAAACCTATCGAAAGTAAAGGCCTTCCGATTAGTTGCAACATAAAAAAAAATGTCTTAGGGTGAGTTTTTAAGGAATATTTTTATGAAAAAAGGTAAGTGCGAAATTTGTCAAAAGACCTTCTGTATAGAAGATCTATTTCCTGTTGAAGCAATGCGCCATAGTGTTTTTTGTTCAGCAACAAAAAATCACCCTAAACTCAATAAAAAGGGATATATCTGCTCTCACGATCTGCGAGGGCTCAGAGCTGAGCATATTGAATCCCTTTTAGAGACAGAAAAAGGTGATCTCTCTCGCTTAGAAAAAGACGTGCCTAAAAGCATCAAAGACCACGAAGTACTTACTAAAAACATCAATAAGAGCTTTGAAAAAGGCCTTTCTCAGGGAGAAAAGCTCGCTGACCGCATTGCCCATTTCGGGGGAAGCTGGACTTTCATCATCTTATTTTTATCTTTCATCGTAGTATGGATGATTGCCAATACTATCTTATGGATGAGTGGCCCTTTTGACCCCTACCCTTTTATCTTGCTTAACCTTTTTTTATCGTGCTTAGCAGCCTTGCAAGCCCCTGTCATTATGATGAGTCAAAACAGGCAAGCCGCTAAAGAGAGAATGCGCTCAGAATATGAGTATTCTATTAACCTAAAAGCTGAGCTTGAGATCCGTCAGCTACACTCTAAAGTTGATCAGTTTATGCGCAACCAGTGGGACCGTCACTTAGAGTTTCAACAAGTGCAGATAGACCTTGCTGAAGAGGTGTTAGAAGTCGGCAGGCAGAACAACCTAAAAGCGCCCCCTAAAGCTCCTAAAAAGCCTAAAATAAAAGACTAAAAGTGAAGCTTTTAGCATCAATCCGAATAAGAGCTCTATTGGGCTAAAAATTGCCCAGTTAGGTATTAATAAAAAATGCTCTCTTTTTTTCTTAACATCCCAAAAAATCTAACCTATAACCCATTTCTGAGTTCCTATTTTTTCTATAAACGTTGAGTCATGGGACGCTGCTACAATTGCCCCATCAAAATTTAGCAAAGCAACTTCAAGTGCCTCTAAAGTCAAAAGATCTAAGTGATTAGTTGGCTCATCAAGTAAAAGCACATTTGGCTTTTCTAAAACTAAAGAAAGCAACAGCATTCTCTTTCTTTGACCTGTACTTAATGTAGAAAAAGGCCGCCTTATCAAGTCTAATCCTCCAAGAGCGGCTTTATGTAATTCACACCTTAAATCTTCTTCCAAAAGATTAAATTGGTTTTTAAAATATTCTAGTGGTGTTTGGTTCATAGGCAAGAGATCACCTTCCTGATCTAGAAAAGCTATTTTTGTAGTAGGAGAGTACCTAATGCATCCCCCATCCAAAAGCACCTCTTTTGCAATAGCTTTAAGCAGCGTAGTTTTCCCACACCTATTTGGCCCAGCAACAAGAATCCTATCTCCATTGCAAATCTCATTACAAAAATCTAAAAACAGTACTTTATTACCATATGCCTTACTAACATGGTCTAGCTCTATAGCGACACGAGAATTCAAAGGGGTTTTAAAAAACCTTAACCCCTTAATGCTTTTTGGCTTAGGGTGGGGCAGTGGGTTAGCTTTAATTTCTGCAAGGCGCGCTTTCATAATATTGAGCTTATGCTTCAATGACTTCTGGTGCTTTTCTCCTCTGCGATCATAAGCCATAATATTGCGGTCCTTAGGAGCTGAATCCTTTTTTCTAGAGAATGTCATTGCCTTAATTTTCTGATTTAAAAGAGCCTTTTCTTCCTCCTGAGCTTCATAAGCTTTGAGCTGTTTCTCTAAAAATCGCTCTTGCTCTGCAAGATAAAAATCATACCCACCTCGATAACAGATTAGACTGCCATTTTTAATCTCAATCAAACGATTACAAACTGCGTTTAAGAATTTGCGATCATGAGAGACAAGAACACACGCTCCTTTCCTTTGTTTCAAGGTCTCTTCTAGCCACTTAAGCATTTCCTCATCTAAATGATTAGTAGGTTCATCAAGAAGCAAAAGGTCTGGATTTTTGATTAAAGCTTTTGCTAAAGCAACACGGACACACTGCCCACTGCTTAATACTGACATAGGAAGATCTAGCAAGTTATTTTCTAGCTTTAATCCAACCAAAATCTTCTCTATTGGAACTCTACTATAGCCTCCCATCTGTTCATACTTCTCATGTAATTCTGCCCACTCAGCAAGTCGATCTGGGTAGCCTAAGCAAAAATCCATTTTTTTCTCTAAATCTAAAAAGATACTTTCTTCTAAGTATTCACGAACATGGATTGATTCGTCGGAAAAGAGAATTTCCTGAGGAAGAAATCCTATAGAAAGGCCTGGCATCTTGGTTAACTTTCCAGAATCAGGAGAAATAAACTCTCCAAGTAATTGGATAAGGGTTGTTTTACCTGATCCATTTTCTCCAATAAGAGCAAAAAGCTCCCCTTGATTAATAGAAAGAGATATATCTTCTAAAAGAGATACTGAGCCAAATGACTTAAAAAAATGTGAAAACTGAATAAGGAGCTGAGACACAAGCTTGATCCTGGGTTATTTGATTAACGAGCTGGATTCAAACTTAAATTTTCACTGCAGAACTCCTTTCAAGAAAACTAAGATCATTTTAACAAAAAACAGTCTCCCTTTCAAGGATTTTGAAACTTTTAATAACACAGCTTTTTAATACCGCGCCTAATCAAGCACGAACTCATCAAGAAACTAGCAATAACCCTAAAGTAGTGACCTGTCCTTGAATAAGCTTTCTGCTTGCTTCTTCACCTATCTCCGAATAGAAATATTTTGTCAAAAAAAGACTTATCCCCTCCCCCTCACTTGTATAAAAAGTCTTATCCACTTATATAACAAACTAGGGGCAAAAACTAAGTGATAAGGTCTATGAATACTATTTATAAGTCTGCTTTTACAAAACTTTTTTTTGCTTTAGCGCTTATGCTAACAAGCGTAAGCTTTTCTGCTGAGACTATCCCCATCAACCGTCTGCCCAGTCATGGCTCTATCCGGGTGCAAGGAAAAGTCACTAAGATATTTAATGAAAATGAATTTCTTATTACAGATAAGTCAGGCAGCATTATGATCTCTACGGGAGAGACTTTTACCTATATCCCTCTCGGAGAAATCGTCTCAGTAACAGGTGAGCTTATTGAGCAAACAAGCTTCTTTTCAAAGTACCGACAAATGCATGCTACGCAGATTCGAAGAGCTAATGGAAAAGCAGTCTCAATCCAATAAATGACACACCTTATTAACACTTCCTTGGGACAAATATCTTGCTCAATTGAAGGAAGTGGGAACACAAACCTCCTTTTTATTCACAATGCTGGAGGATCAAAAGCATTTTACAACGAGCAAAAGGCGCTTACAAAAAAGTACCGATGTATATTTATTGACCTACCCGGTCATGGAGAGAGCCCCCCTCCCAAAATAAAAAAACTTACCCTAAAATCAAGCGCTCAAGCCCTTTTTGAAGTATGCGTGCATCTGCAGATAAAAAGTGCGGTTCTTATCGGCCTTAACTTAGGAGGCAATATTGCGTGGCATCTCGCCTCAATGAAACCAAGTTTTCTTAAAGGCACTATTGCTATTGATCCACCCTGCTTTATGGATCAGGCATTTATTTCTGAACTCAAGAAGCATATGGCAAAAATACAAAGTGATAATCGACTAGATCATCTAAAAGAACTTGTGAACAACTCATTTGTTCAAGCTCCACATGAAAGCTATCAAGTAGCTCTTTTTGCACTTGAAAAAACAGATATTATGACTCTTATTAGCTTGTATGAGGACTTAATCAAGGAAGACATCTCGACCGGCTCTCTAATCCAACATATTGATACCAAGTTGCATGTCATCTCAACAGATGCTAATTTTTGTCCTATAAAACATCTACAACAAAGCAATCCCAAAGCTACCTTTAGCAAGGTTGTCAATAGTCTTTATTGGGCTTGTCTCGAGGTTCCCGAGCAAGTTAATGCAATCATCGACCGGTTCATACAAGTCAATATATTATAGAGGTTTGAAAACCTCTTCCTGATGTCACATATCTTTTTATTGACAAAACCCCACTTCTTAAGCTTTTATAGAGGGCATATTTCTTTTGGAACAAGGAGCCCTGTCTTATGTCTCGTTTTTTACGTTTTTTTTCTATTCTGTGTACTTTTGCTTTTTTGCTTTCTAATAGCGCGCGAGCAAATGTAAACCCTTCAGCTAGTGTCCCTACAAAGGTCTATGTGTTGCACGCGAAGGAAGGCAACTTAAACGTCCAAAGAGGAGCTGCTGGCCTCTATACACTGAAGCTCTCAGGAGTCTCAAAAATAGTCGCTTTAGGCTCTTCTAGTGAAGCGCCGGCCGATGGCTTGCAAACTCGCGATTTTTTTGATGCATGGCGCACGCATGCTGAAGAAATTAAACAAATGCACCCAAGAGCCTCTTTAAGAGCTTCTCGTCGTGATAACCGCTTTTTTGCTACAGTAAATCTTAGCAGCCCTCAATTTGACACGCGCACAAATGAGCTGACTATTAGCATTGCTTTTATCTCATATAATTCTGAGCGTCCAGATCTCCAGCCTGAGCTAGAGCTCACCCATCCAATGATTATCATCGCTGAAAATGCACTACCTAAAAATATGGTGGAGGCTCTAGATCAGAAGATGCCGAAAGGAAAGTCTCAAAAGAGCGCTGAATCATCGTCATTGGGTAACCTCGGCGAAGAAGTTTTGCCAGCCACTTCTGCCGGCTCTTAAAATCAGCAATATCAGCTGATCTTTGTTTAAGCATGTGGGCGATCTCTTCTACAAGCTCTGAGTCAATACAAAGCTCTTTCAGACTTTCATCTATAAGAGCAGGATCAGCTCCTTTTGCCTTTAGGCGCATCTCTAAAAGCTTTGGGCCATAACGGCCTTTTTTAGCTTCAATAAACCCTTTAATAAAACGTGCATCAGATAAAAAGCCCTCTTCAGTGCATCGCCAAATAGCCCCTTCTAGAGCTTCTTTACGAAAGCCTTTTTCAAGTAGTTTTTCCTCTAGTTCATGTGTGAGGTAGTCTCTTTTAGAAATTAACATAAGGGTGTAACGAAGAGCGGCTCTTTTTTCGATCTTAGAAAAATCTTCTAAAGAGGAGCACGCTTTAAGATCAGCTTTAAAAGGCTTTAAGACAAAAGCGCTGAGTGTGCGCTTTTCACCTTGTGTATCCTCTAATATAAATGTCCGCTTAATAGGGTCATGAGAAATCTGCAGCATAAGGCCATTTTTTCATAACAAGCCTATTTAAAGCGATAGGGATAGGCAATGGCGTATATTCAAGATAAAATCTTGAATATACGCCTTTAATACACAAAGCATTTACCATGAATGACTTGATCAGCAAAAAATATTCGAATTTTTGAAGGGAATCTGCGTGAAATTAGCCTAATTTTAGAATATACCCCCTAAATAAGAGCTATTTATCCTTTTTCCAGAATATGCTCCCTTATGCTAAGGTGTTTTCCAAAAACCTTAACGGAGGTCTCCATGGCAGACGCTATAAATGCTTTAAGCTCTAATTTCACAGATAATGGTCCTATAGAATCTGTATGTTTCAGTATTGAAAAAGAAGGTGGCAGTTTTTTCTATGATGAGTATGCGGTCACAGACCCTAAAACAAGCGCTTCATATGGCACTGTTTGGGCGAATCGTTACTTTAGCGGGTATAATCCATTAAATCCCTTTAACTGGGCTGCAAAATATATCTTTTTAGACACTGAAGGCAATGAGCAAATGCGCCTAGTTAAAAACTACGGCATCTTGAACTTTGACCTGGATGCACTGACTGCAGCTATTTGGGGGGTGTTTTCTAATAGCGCTGCTAAAAGTTCTGACTTTTTCGTCTATACACATACACATAGAGATGCAGGCTATATCGATGGGCGCCTAGTCAGCTTTGGCACATGTTTTGATATCACCGACTCAGAGGGCAAGCAAGCAGCTAACATCCGTATTCCAAAAAACAAAGAGGCTGCCAATATTTATGCCCAAAGCGGTGATGGAAAAATTGGCAATATCAAAGCAGACGATGAGACCCGTGAGATTGGGGATGTGAAAGTTACTGTACAAAAAGGGGCTTGTGATGACCGTATACTTGCCATACTTTCTGCGCACTTTTTGCGTTATAACCTTTTAGACTTGTCTCCTGGAAGACATATGCAAATACACCATAAAGCATGATACGTAAACAGACCTGGGAAGCGCTTGCAGAGCGAATGAAAAGCCTTGAAATTTTCGAGACTGATCTAAGTGAAAAGTTTATCTTAGGTTCAGGCAGTGGTGGTCAAAAAGTAAATAAAACTTCGAGTACCGTCCAGCTTTATCACGGCCCAACAAAGATCACCATTAAATGCCAAAAAGAGCGGTCTCGTGAGATGAACCGCCTTTGGGCAAGACGCCTTTTATGCGACAAGGTAGAATCAGAATTAAAGGGCAAAAAAAGCACTAAAGCGAAGCTAGTTCACAAAATCCGCAAGCAAAAACAAAAAAGAAGCAAACGAGCAAAAGAAAAGATGCTTGAAGATAAAAGCCGCCTTTCAGAAAAAAAGAAAGGCCGCTTGCCCCCTAATGAAGAGGGTTAAGCTTTTAAGGTGAGCCTTGAGCTTCCATCTCCCCTTCCTGCTCTTCATCTTCTAAACCTAGCGCTCTAAAAAAGGCTTTCTCATCAGGAGATCTGCCTAAAAAGTCCTCTAGTAGTTCGTTGGGGTCTTGTCCTCCTCCAGGCTCAAGCACTTTTTGCATATAGCGCACTCCCACATCTCGACTGAGTAGGCCTTCAGCTTTAATCTGCTCAAAGACATCAAGAGCGAAAACTTTAGACCATAAATAGCTATAGTACTTCGAGCCATAGCCCATTAAATGCCCAAATGAGGTGTGGAAATTGTCTTCAAAGCAAGTAGCTAAGTAAGGCAAATGCTTTTTCTTAAGGCTCTGCATTAAAGCTTTTGTATCTTTATCAGCACCCTCTTTGAAGCAGTCTAAGGCAAATTGAGTGCATAAGCCTTGCCTTGCAAGCCCCATGCCTCCTGCAAAGTTTTTTGCTTCAATAAGAGAATCTATTACTTTTTCCTCTAAAGGCTCACCGGTCTTATAATGAGAGCTTACTTGTTGTAAAATCTCTTTATCCCAAAGCCACTCTTCTAAAAGCTGTGAAGGCAACTCTACAAAATCGAGTTTCACCCTTGTACCTGATGTCTGCATAAAAGGTTGGGCTCCTAAAAGATCGTGGAGTGCATGCCCAAATTCATGGAAAAAAGTGTGCACCTCATTAAGAGTCATAAGAGCCGGCTTGTCCCCCATACCTTTAGGGAAATTCATTACTATAACAGAGGTGCCTGGCCTAAAGAGGTCTTGAGGTTTCTCCTCTCTTGAACAGGCAATCTCAAACTCTGGCTTATGTCCAGAAATAAGCGTAGCTTCACAAGCGTGAGTATACTTACCCTCTCTTGGGAAAATGTCGATTAGAAGATAGCCCACAGGCTGCGCGCTTTCTTTGCGGTAAAGGCCCATAAGGCGCACCTCTTCATGCCATAAACCTTCTGCTTTCAGCTCTGTAATTTTTAGATCAAAAAAAGTCTCATAAATATCCATAAGACTGCGCATCGTCTGTTCAAGAGGAAAGTATTCACTGATTTTCGCTTCATCAATGGAGAACTTCTCTTCTTTATAGCACCTGGCAATAAAGCTTGTATCCCAAGGCTTAAGCTTTCCATTTTCATCTAAAGAAATTCCCTTTGGCAGCTTTTGTGACATCATAAGAGCTTCTTTCTCTGCTTTTACACGAGCTTTTATCATTACAGCTTCTAAAAAAGACTCAACTTTCTCTGGAGTTTTGGCCATTTGGTTATGAATATCGTAATCTGTAAAACTTGAAAAACCGAGCAACTTTGCCATAGCATCTCTTTTTTCAATGACCTTGGCCAATACCTTTTCATTCGCTGGATATGCCCGATTATTAAAAGCTAAGAAAAGCCCCTTTCTCACCGATTCATTCTCACAAAACTTCATAACAGCGTGGTATGTGGGATAGTCACAACCAAGCTTAACTTTGCCACTTTGCTCTGTATGAGCTTCAATAAAATCGTCTTCCATCCCTGCAAGCTCCGAGGGCTCTATGAGGATATGGTTTGTACTCTCACGTATATTTCGAGCAAAAGTCTCTTCTAATTCAGCAATTTCGCCTTGCACTTTTTTTAAAGCTCTACGTTTTTCCTGAGAAAGCCCAAGGCCCATACGCCCTAGATCTTCTAATACCCTATCAAGGTAGTAAGCTGCCTTGCCTTCTAGCTGGACCTCTTTTTTAAAGTTTTGAAAAATAGAATAAAATTCAGGGTGATCGAGCAGATAGCTGCTTGCAAAAGTGATCAGCTGAACTGAAGCTTTTTCTGACACATCTCTAAGCTCTTTAGCAAAAACAAGTGTTCCTACCTCACAAAGCTGCTGCATCTCTTCAAAAGCGCCCCAAGCCTGATCCCAAGCAATAAGTGTGTTATCAAGCGTTCTTTTTCCTGGATCAATGCTTATAAGCTCCTGCAACTTTTCATCTAGTACCTTCATAGCTAAGTTTGAGCGCTCTTCAATATCACAAGGCGCCTTAGGTAATACTTGGGCTATTTGCTTACTTACATTTTCACTAGGCGACATTTGGGCTCCTACAAGTTGAAGGGTACATAAAAACAAAGGTAAAAAACGCACAAAGATTTATGGGTTACTTAATAAGGTATAAGTAACGCGCTTAGACTTAATCGTCAACTATGATTCCAAGACCTAAGGCTAACTCTAAAGCTCCATCTATAGTGAAATGAGCTTTCTCTAGCTTAGCCTCTTTAGGATTGATATTGATATTTTTTGCCCCTTGAAAAAGGGCTGCTTTTAGATTTGCACGCAAAAATTGCGTTCCTAGTAAATCACACTCTCTAAAGTCAGCTTGAGTTAGATTAGCCTCGTCAAAGCGACATTCCTTTAAGAAGCTACCTTTAAAAATAGTCCCCTTTAAAGGAAGCTCGCAAAAACTACACATCTGCAACTTACATGTCTTGAAACTTACATTTAAAAGTATTTTTTCAACTCCAGAGAAATTGAGGCCGGTCAATTTACTATCTAAAAATTCTACCTCACTAAGCTTTGTATGCTTTAAGCCTACTTCAGAAAACTGACACCCTTTGAATGTACAATTTTGAAAAGAGTGCGCACCAAGATTCACCCCTATAAACAAACAGCGCTCAAAAGTAACCTCTTCATACTGCCGAAATTCTAAAGGCTGGGAGGCAAAATCTAATCCAGTAAATGTTTTGTTTTGGCAAAGGCTCATACCTGCATGAGTCTACCCTCTTAAAGCTTAACTGTCTTTAGGAGAGTCGTGGTTCTTTTTTCTAGCTCGATGAATAAGCAAAAAAACCACCCCTATTCCAATAAGAATGAGAGGCACCATGATAGCAAAAAGGTATTGATTAATAAGAGCAATCACGGCTGCAAGAAGCCCGAGCAAAAGCCCGATAATGATAAAGCTGTGCTCTGTATAGATCCCATTTACAAAGACTGTTAAAGCTAGCATGACAAGTACTTGAAGACTTGCTTGGAAACGGCTTACGAGGCCAATATGAACAAAAGCTGAGACAAGATAGACTGCTCCAATAAGCCCGATCCACTGCGCAACCTCATGCCAGATCGTAGTAGAGGAAAGAGACTTTCTATGCTTTCTCACATACCAACTTAGCCATAGGCTAAGAATAGCAAAAACTGGGCTCATGACTCTCCAATAATTCAATGAACCATCCTTCCATACATCGGTGACTATAACACCTAAAAAGGCAAATATGAGCATGATAAGCCCAACGATTAAGCGCGCCTTGAAGGGGTGTTTTTCTGATGTATCCATTCGGCTATCCTCTGTAGGTTTTTCTTCTTTATCTACTTATAAAGCGTAATCGTCAAATAGTGCCTATATATCCTTTAACTTGCAGCAAATACAAAAATCATTTCATGATGGGGCTAATTCACAAAAAAACTGCAGGTCTTCTTATGTCCTCAATCCTTGAAAGAGCATCTGAAGTCTTTAAAGTCTTTGCGCATCTTAAAGGAAAAAAAAGGTCTTTAGCCTTTGTAATTCTAGGCATTTTTTGTTTGGGCCTTGCTTTTTTAGGTTATGGACAAAGCGCTCGTGAGCCTATAAATAGAAAAGACCTCTATGAAAGTTTAAAAAAACAACCTAAAAGCCGCTTGAAAAAGATGCAAACAGCGGGGCAAAAAGCCCTTGCTTGGATCCATCTCTTAGAAAAAGGGTCTTTGTCTTTAGACAAAGCTCTTAGAAGCCCAGGACAAATCCCAAGACGGCATGTGCATTTTCCAAAACAAGACGATGTCTTTGACGAGATAAGCTTAAGCCTCTATTACTACCATGCGCACCGAGGCATGGAGAAAGGGCATTTCCATCTGTTTTTGATGGAAGAAGCTATCGATACTGCCAAGCCCCTATTCACTTCTTCTCGAGAAGATGGCTTCAGTCACCTTATTGCTATTTCTGTAGACGAGAAAAGTCGCCCTTTTAAGCTTTTTACAACAAACCAGTGGGTTACAAACGAAAACTGGTACAAAGCTAAAGATGTTATTGGTTTTACCGAGCAGTTCCACATCCACGGAGATAAGCATGATTGGGCAACCAGTCAGTGCCTAAATGCGTTAGTTACTCTATTTGGACCTCAGATTGAATATCTTATATTGAAGCGTGATGAAAAGATAAAAGAGCTTGCATATGAAAAGAAGATAGACCAAAAAGCAGTTCTGGAGGATACCCAAATAGAGCTCCTCTCAGAAATGCTTATTGATATAGATCTACAGCTCGAGCTTTTAGAAAAGCTCGTTTAAGATGAGCGCTGATTTCTATGCTTTGAAGTCTTAGGATCACATGTGAAGTTTTGACTCTTTTTGCAGCCACCAGCTTTTGGCTTACAAGGCTTGCAATTTTGGTTAGCGCTGCATCCAGCAAAAGCCATTGCACACGCAAATAAAAAACCGAATTTTTTCATAAGAAACACCTTTCTTTTTACGATAAAAGGGACCTTTTATCCAGCTCCCCCCACAACGCTGTTTTTATAATGACTCTCAAGATCTTGTCAAATATATAAAATGCATTCTTAGCTATCAAAGAGGCCTATGCCTTAAGAAAGGGTAAATAGTGTAGAGATGCCCTCATGATCACTTAAAGCGTGATTAGTATCTAGAGTAGAGTTTTCTGCTCCATCGCTATCTTCTTTTTTATGATAAAGAGCCCGAATACCATCTGTTCTTCTAGATGTTTCATCTAAGGAGGCTGTTGTTAGAATATAATCAAGATGGATCTCATCAGATAAAGGATTGCCTTTCAACATCGTATCAAAACCGGGTGCGCAGGTAGGCTGAGTCGTATCTCCAGCAAAGAGGCTTGGCCTAGATTCTTCTGAACTCAGCTCGTGTAATTCCTTAGGACTCATATTGAGATCGCCGCAGATAATTGCTTTTTTATCTCCTATGCTTTTTCGAATCTGATTAAGCTGCTTGGCTCTTTGAGTCTTATCAGCTTCAGCTGGATTAAAATCGTCTTTTGAAGGCTCTAAATGCGTTGTTACAAAAGTAATGCTTTCCCCTAAACTTCGCACGACTTCCCCTTTGAAAAATCCACGTTTCATATCAAACACTCTTCCATACTCAAAAGGTGTAAACTCAGGATTGTTTATCTTAGTGCGGCTTGCCACAAAAAGCCCTGAGCCTGGTGCATGGGGCCTAATTCCTATGTTGAAAAAAAACTGGCTATATCCTTGTTTGTGAAGCTCTTCTATAAGCGCTAAAGCTACCTCTTGGCTCCACACCTCTTGAAGTGCAATTATATGGGGAGCTTGATCTTTAGATCCTATGAGCTCAGCTACAATCCCCTCTAGCCTATCTGTCCAGGGGCGCATACCTCCACAAGTCCAGTTAAGGCCCGCTTCAAAAGCGCATATGTTAGCGCTAACTACACACAGCTGATTTCCCTGTAAGGGCTTAGGCTCACCTTGAACCATAGAAAAAAAATCAGATGGACTCAGATAAGAAGCTGCAAGTTTAAGGCCTATTGCCAAAACCCCTGCAGATCCTAAGGTCGCTAAAGCTCCTAAAGTATATAGAGCTGGAGAGGTTAATAAAACAGCCCCTAAAGCCGCAGCTACTCCAATAACGGAACCTCGATAAGCGTACTCAACTGACACTGATCTTTGTCCAAATTCTCCTGGCATAACAGGCATCCAAAAAGAGCGAATAACCTGCTCAACAAGAAAAAAAACAGGCTTTTTTAAAAAAGAAGAAGTGCGGCAAAGAGTATAGGCCCCTAGCTGCCCTGCACCACCTTCTACATGCAAAGCCTCTCTATTATAATCAGCACTTGCCCTTTCTAATGAACCTACTATTCCTGAAGCCGCTATAATAAAACCTATTTTTCAAATAATTGAACCAACAGGCAATCATTTGAAATAAACAGAATAAAGTCAAACTAAAATGACTATTTTTTCTTTGAAAAAGTATCGCCTTCCTGAGAGCGTTTTACAATGCGATTAATTACATCTGTAGTAGAAATCCCCGGAGTATAAGGTACCGTTTTAAAAATGCCTGCTTTCATAGCAGCGCCATACTGCTCTAGAGTCAGAGGATCCTTAGGATTAAAATCATCTCCATGAACCACTACATGGATGCCTTTTTCAGCAATCCACTCTTTTGTACAAACGGGTGAGACGCCCTCAATGACCTCATCAACGTACTTACATCCCCTAACAACAGCAGCTCTGTCTTTAAGGTTAAGTACAGGGCGGCGCTTATATGTTTCCACATGATCATCTGTAATAACCCCTACTATAAGATAGTCTCCAAGAGCTTTTGCTTTTTTCAAAAAAGCCACATGACCTGCATGGAAAAGATCTCCTGTAATATCTGCATAGACCACACGCTTAGTTTCAGGAGCACCTGCACCTATAATCAAAAAAGCGCATAAAACAAAAAAACCGACCCCAAATTTCTTAAGCATGACCTATCTCCTAAATGTAAAAAATAAAACTTCTAAGCCTTAAGCTTCTGTCAGCTTGAAAAGACTCAAAGAAACTTACCGGAGTCTTAATAAATGTAAGAAAAAAATCAAGATTATTTTACTGCTATTCAAGACTAAAAAAGCCCCTCTTATGAAGGGCTTTTTCTCTTTTAAATCCAAGGGTTCTATTAGCTTAAAAACTGTCTAAGCACATCAAACACAATCGAGTCTGCGTTTTAGACGCCGCACTCCATCATAGCCCATTACTATGCTAAAAAGAATAAGCATACCCACACAGAGCCAGTAAGGCAAAAACTGCTCAGGGCCGACTATGACTGCTCTTATGCCTTCAAAAGCGTAGAGCAGAGGATTAATCAGTATGATCTTAGCAAAAAGAGGCGCTATTTTATTTGCTTGATGCCAAGTAAAAAAATAAGCCCCAAACATAAACATAGGGTTACCCACCCGGACAAAAAGATGGCCTAAATTACTAATTTTCTTAATAACTGAAGTAAGCCATAAGAAAAAGCATCCAAAGAAAAGATACGCTACCACATAGATCAGAGCGAATTTTCCCCAGTTTACACGTGCCATATCAAACTCCCCTAAAAGACAAATCTTCCCTAGAGGAATTATAATTAAAGCAGCGAGACCATAGCGCATTGTCCATGAGACAACAAGCTGCATAAATGTGAGCGCCGATGGAATCGGCAAGCTCAAGGTATGCAGTATCGTCTGATCGGATTCAATATCAGATACAGTGACTGTCGTATACCCAATTGAATCGAAAAAAGAATACAAAAAGACCGACCCAGCAAAAATAAATAGACCGAAGTTAAACGTATCGCCTCCAATTTGCTGCATAGGAAA
>JBDNIV010000006.1:0-25637 GCA_041688145.1 Chlamydiia bacterium
CACAAACAATTTTTAAGCTTTTTATTCGATCGGGTTGAAGAAAAAAAAGAAGAGTTTTCATGGGGACTGGACTGGCTAATTGCTTATCTTGTGCAGATGCGCCTTGTAAGCAAAATTTATCCTCCCTCATCACAAACCTTTGATATTTTGGAGCAAATAAGTGAAAGAGCAAGCTAAAGGAACCGTAGTTCGTGCAGTAGAAAACCTTCTTTATGTGCGTTTTGAAGGGTGCGTACGACAAGGAGAGATGGGTTTTGTGATGCTCGATGCGAAGCATCCTCTTAAAGGGGAAGTGATTGAAGTGCGTGGCGATGTAGTCAAAATGCAGGTTTTTGAAGCCACGGGGGGCGTTTATGAAGGAGTCCCGGTCACTTTTTCAGGAGCACTTTTGGAAGCAGAGCTTGGCCCAGGTCTTTTAACGTCTATTTTTGATGGCCTTCAAAATCCTTTAGAGAAAATAGCAGCAGGCTATGGGAACTTTTTGCCGCGAGGCGTCTATTTACCGTCCCTTGACAGGAAGCGCACCTGGGAATTTTTTCCAAGTGCACATCCAGGAGATGAGGTTGAAGCAGGCAGTTTTTTAGGGCACGTCAAAGAAGAGCAGATTGAGCACAAAATTATGGTTCCTTTCTCAGCTAAAGGAACGTATAAAATAGAAAGAATTGTAGGTGAAGGCTCGTATACGGTTGATGCTCCTATTGCTAAGTTAAAGGGACAAAACGGTACTCTTAATGTCACAATGATGCAAAAGTGGCCAGTAAAGCAGGGGCTTTCTGTTGGAGAAAGGATAAAGCCAACGGAGATGATGGAGACAGGATGTCGTGTAATCGACACCCAATTTCCTGTTGTAAAGGGGGGCACTTTTTGCGCGCCAGGTCCTTTTGGAGCGGGCAAAACTGTCTTGCAGCACCATTTAGCTAAATATTCAGCTGTAGATATTGTTATTATTTGTGCCTGTGGTGAAAGGGCGGGTGAAGTTGTAGAGGTTTTAAAGACCTTTCCACACTTAACAGATAGCCATACAGGAGATTTACTCATGAATCGTACGGTGATCATTGGGAATACCTCTTCAATGCCTGTTGCTGCGCGAGAAGCTTCTGTATATATGGGAATGACGCTTGGTGAATATTACCGTCAGATGGGGCTTAATGTTTTACTTTTGGCTGACTCGACTTCTAGATGGGCGCAAGCTATGCGAGAGATGTCAGGGCGCCTAGAAGAAATCCCTGGAGATGAAGCTTTCCCTGCTTATTTGGCTTCACGTATTGCTGCTTTTTATGAAAGGGCAGGGGTGATTAGTTTAAAACAGGGGGGGGTAGGCTCTCTAACTGTTGGTGCTACTGTTTCGCCAGCAGGAGGGAATTTTGAAGAGCCCGTAACGCAGGCTACTCTTTGTGTTGTTGGCGCTTTTCATGGGTTATCCAGGGCGCGTTCAGACGCTAGAAGGTATCCTGCTATTGATCCTCTTACCTCATGGTCAAAATATGTGGATAGAGTAGCTAAAGAAGTGGAGCACAGAGTAAAAGGATGGGCAAATAAAGTACGCACAGCAAAAGAAATTTTAAATTCAGCTGATGAAATTGCTAGGCGTATGGAAGTTGTTGGTGAAGAGGGCATTGCTGTAGAAGATATGCTGCTTCATCTAAAAGGAGAGCTTTACGATTTTTGCTATTTGCAGCAAAATGCTTTTGATGCTCAGGATACCTACTGCCCACTTGATAGACAATTTGAACTTTTTCAACTGATTTGGTCTATTTTTGAGCTTCCTTGTAGTTTTCTTTCTAAAGATGAGATGCGTAGGTTTTTTCTCGATATGCAAAACGAGATTAGAAACCTAAACTATTTAGTTTTTGGCAGTAAGCCTTATAAAAAATCTAAAGCGAGTATTGAACAGGAAATTCGCGAAAAAGCAACAGCTATGACAGCAAAAAGCGGTGTATGAGAAAAATATACGACAGAATTCAAAGTGTTAGGGGAAGCCTGATTACAATTAAGGCCGAGCGTGCAGCGTTAGGTGAGCTTGCTGAAATCCGAAGAAAGGATGGCAGCACAAGCCTAGCTTCTGTACTCAGCTTTAATGAAGGCATTGTAACTCTTCAGGTTTTTGAATCTACTAGGGGAATATCGACAGGGGATGAGGTTGCTTTTCTTAACCGCCCTATGCGTGTTGGTTTTGGCAAGCAGCTTTTTGGGAGGCGTTTTGATGGTTCCGGTAAGCCTATAGATGGTGGTCCTGAAATAACAGGCGATACTATTGATATTGATACTCCGACATTTAATCCAGTAAAGCGCATTGTCCCTCAAGAGCAGGTGCGGACTAATATTCCTATGATCGATGTGTTTAACTGCCTTGTGAAATCACAAAAGATCCCTATTTTTTCGATTGCAGGAGAACCCTATAATCCTCTTCTTATGCGGATTGCTAATCAGACAGATGCAGATGTTGTTATTATTGGAGGTATGGGCCTGCGTTTTGATGACTACGAAGCCTTTATTGAGAATGCAGAAAATTCTGGCTCAGCGGATAAAACTGTCATGTTTATCCATAAAGCAACAGATCCTCCTGTGGAATGTCTTTTAGTACCTGATATGGCACTTACTGTAGCAGAACAGTTTGCAGAGCAGGATAAAGACGTACTTGTGCTACTTACAGACATGTCAGCTTTTGCGGATGCGATTAAAGAGATTGCTATTACTATGGATCAAGTGCCTGCTAATAGAGGCTATCCAGGATCTCTTTATTCTGATTTAGCTTCGCGTTATGAAAGAGCAGTAGATATTGAGGGAAGTGGTTCAATCACCATTATATCAGTAACAACAATGCCAGGCGGCGATGTTACACATCCGATCCCTGATAATACAGGCTATATTACAGAAGGGCAGTTCTACTTGCATGATGGAAGTATAGATCCTTTTGGCTCGCTTTCAAGGCTTAAGCAGCAAGTCATTGGCTCAAAAACACGAGAAGATCATGGAGATTTAGCTAATACGATGATTCGTCTATATGCTGATGCTAAAAAAGCACGTGAGCGTGAAGCTATGGGGTTTAAATTGTCTCAGTGGGATCAGAAGCTTCTGAAGTATTCAGGCCTTTTTGAAGAAGAAATGATGGATTTAGAGGTTAATCTTCCTCTTCAAGAAGCACTTGATTTGGGCTGGAATATTTTAGCTGGGTGCTTTAGTTCAGGTGAACTTGGATTGAAAAAAGAACTAGTTGATAAGTATTGGCCAAAACGGGCTTTGACGTCTTAAAGGGGCATGCCAAGTGAAGGTAAAACTCACAAAAAATGAGCTTCGTGATCAAGAGCACCGTTTGGGGCAACTGACTCGGTATTTGCCTACACTGCAGCTAAAAAAAGGCCTTTTGCAACAAGAGGTTTTTAAGGCGCGATCTGAGTTTCAAGAAAAGCAAAAAGCTCTAGAAGATCTTAAAAAAAAATTGCAATCACTAGCTTACTTATTTGCTCAGACACCTGGAGTCGATTTTCAGAAAATAACTTTGATTACTCATGTAGATAAGACCTGGGAAAACATCGCAGGTGTTGATGTGCCGACTGTACAAAAGGTCAACTTTGCATCAAATTCCTACTCTCTTTTTGCCAGCCCTATATGGGCAGATAGTTTAGTTGCTCTTATTCAAAAGTTTTGTACATCCCGAGAAGAGGTAAAAGCAGCAAATGAAAAAAAGGACCTTTTAGAAAAAGAGCTTCAAGATGTCTCTATCCGTGTCAATCTCTTTGAAAAGATTATGATTCCTAGAACAAAAGAAAATATCAAGCGTATCAAAGTGTTTTTATCAGACCAGCAGCTTATGGCTGTTTGCCAAGCTAAAGCTTCGCAGAAGAAGGTGCTAGGGTTATGAGAAAAGACGTTTCGAAGCTTTTGATTTTAGGGCATATGAGTCAGCGGGCTCCTTTTCTTAAAAGAGCGCAAGCAGAAGGCCTTTTAGAGTTTGTTGATATGGATCATAAGAAAGCGGGCTTTTCTAAAGAAGTCAGTGAATATATCCGCGCCTTAAAAATTTTAAAGCGTTTTGAGGGAGACCACTGCTTATCTTATAGAGATTCTAAAAAAGATGAAAATGCTTCTTTAAAGAAAAAGCCATCTGTTCTTGCAAAAAAGACAGGCCAAGAACTTGCTCAGTGTATACTTGATACAGATAGTGAAACAATAAGGCTTATTGAAAAAAAAAAGATCTTGGAAGCTGAGTATAAGCGAGCGCGTCACTTTGGCCACTTTGAGAAACAAGATATTATTGATATCGAGTCTAATTCAGCTGTTCGCTTCCAATTTTTCTTAAGAAAACGAGGGTGTAAGCACCCTTTGCCTGAAGGCATTCTCATTGAAGTGGGGCAAGATCGTGATGCGAGCTACTTTGTCGGACTTTTTGAAAAACCAATAGAAGATCCAGGGCTTATTCCGATATATATTGAGCGCACAGCTTTCGAGCTAGAAAAGCGCCTAAAAGAAATAAAAGAATCGCTAAACCTTTTGCACATGACTTTTCACGAGCTAGTTCATTGCTTGGATAAGATCCAAAAAGACCTTTTAAGCAAGCTTAATAGCGATGATTTCACACATGCGAATAATGCCCTTAAACCTGAGATGGAAGAGCGTTTATTTGTAGCTGAAGTGTGGATAGACAGTACAAAAGTAGAGGGTTTAAATGTGTGGGCAGCACCTTTTGATCTTTATATTGAAGAGCTTCCTATATCTCCTGATGATAAAGTGCCTACT
The DNA here is from genome assembly GCA_041688145.1 of Chlamydiia bacterium. GTDB lineage: Bacteria > Chlamydiota > Chlamydiia > Chlamydiales > JAAKFQ01 > JBDNIV01. Next base: position 4,738 of record JBDNIV010000006.1, read on the forward strand.
ATTCTAGAGAATAAGAACTTAGGAAAAATTGGTGAAGATCTTGTTGAGGTGTATGATGTGCCATCAGCTCAAGATAAAGATCCCTCACTTTGGGTGCTAGTTGCTTTTTCAGCCTTTTTTGCGATGATTCTTGCTGATGCGGGATATGGACTGATTTTACTTGGGCTAAGTCTTTTCTTACGCTTTAAGTTTAAAAAAGTGTCGGACAAGGTAAAGCGTTTTTTCAGACTGCTAACTATTTTATCATGTACAACAGTCATTTGGGGCCTTTTGAGCGCATCTATTTTTGGTATAAACTTTGCTCCTGATAGTCCTATCCAACGTTTTAGCGTGATTCACTGGTTTTGTGTGAAAAAAGCTGGGTATCATATGCGTATGAAAGATGATGTCTATAAAGAATGGCTGCATAAGTACCCAAAACTTTCAGAGGTTAAAGACCCAAGCGAGGCGTTAGAAGTGTGTCATAGAAGACTTGCTTCAGGTGATATTCGCTATGAGATGCAAGAAGAGTTTGCACAAAATGCACTTATGGAGCTCGCTATACTTATTGGGCTTACTCATATTTGTTTGTCGCTGGTTAGGTATGTCAGAAGAAATCCTTCTGCTATTGGCTGGACCCTTTTCCTCATAGGAGGCTATCTTTTTTTCCCATCGCTCATCAATGTCACAACATTTGTATATTCGATACTAGGCCTTTCTATACCTCTTATGGCTGCAGCGGGATTATGGATACTTATAGGAGGCGTAGGGCTTGCTTGGGGCTTGGCTATATGGAAAGAAAAATGGGCAGGGCTTGCTGAAATTACAAAAGGACTTCAGCTATTCGCTGATGTCTTATCGTATTTACGCCTCTATGCTTTAGCGCTAGCAGGTATGATTTTGGCATCTACATTTAATGATTTGGGGTATCAGATGGGGCCTATTTTTGGTCCTGTGGTCATTTTACTAGGCCACATAATTAACTTGAGCATGGCGGTTATGGCTGCTGTTATTCATGGACTGCGTTTAAACTTTTTAGAATTTTATCATTACTGCTTCGATGGAGAAGGAAGACTTTTTTCTCCCTTGAGGATTAGAAAATAAGGAGAAATAGATATGGATTTAGGAACAATTGGACTTGCTTTAGCGCTTTGCTTAAGTTGTGCTGGAGCCGCTATTGGTTGTGGCATTGCCGGTATGGCAGCTCATGGAGTGATGAGTCGAACAGAAGAAGGTCGAGGAAAATTTTTAGGAATGTCGGCAATTCCTTCTTCTCAAATGATTTACGGTATCGTGCTTATGTTCAGGATGCAAGATAGCTTGAAAGCGGGCACTGTGACCCCTGAGGCAGCTTTTGGTATAGGCCTTACTGTTGGCTTGACTATTTTGGTTTCAGCTGTTTACCAAGGTATGTGCGCGGCTACTGGGATACAAGCGTCATCTAGGGACCCGGCTCTTTTTGGAATAAGCTTAGCAACTCTTGGGATCATTGAGTCTTTTGCTCTATTTGCTCTTGTGTTTTCACTTGTGCTTATGTAATTCATTTTTAGCACTTAATAGTGCTATGTATTGATGTGGATACCTACTTTTGTCAGCAAAAAGCGCACAATGATAACAGGGTGTTTCATTAAAGCTTTGACTAAAAGGGAGTAGGTTGCATTAGGCACACTTTCAGTCACAGGATCTACTCTTTTTTGCGCCTGCTCAATCCAGGCTTTATGAGGTGGAGGTAAGAGTTTTGGGAGCTCAGCTACTGGAAAGTATCTGACATCTTTAGATTCAGAACTTAGACGTAAAGAGCCCGTCGGATTTTTGCAGACGAAAACGTGTGTGAGCTCTGAAAGTCTATTTAAGGGAGTATAGGTGCCAACTCGACGTTCTATAGAGGTGCTTAGGCCGCTCTCTTCAAGAACCTCGCGAATAGCTGCTTTTTCAGGAGTTTCATCTATATCTATACCACCGCCAGGCAGTACCCACACGGGGATATCGCGTCTCTTTACTAAGAGTACAGAGGTCCTATCCTTATTAAACACAATTCCAATAGCGGCTACCATAGAACAAATTGTAGTTGATACCTTTAGGAAAAACAATGGAATTAATCCCTTTTTATCGGTATAAAGGCGCCTAAAGGTAAGCGTATGTTATGGTTAAGAATCCTTCTTTGTGCAGCTTTAAGTATGCTTTTGGGGTGCTCAAGCTCGCATATGCTCACTCTGTACAACCAGTCTATAGATAAAAAATTCCTAGCAAGTACAAAAGTAAAAAGCCCTGATTCTAGACAAATGCCTTTGGAAAAGGGCCAGCGTCTAGTGATTGAGTGGGATATTCCCTCTGGTGCCTTTCGTTTCAATGATTGGGATCTTGTGGCTACATTGCAATTTGGAGACCGTTCTCAAGAAGTGCTAAGACGTCCCTTAGATAAAGATTCTGGGAGCTGGGTGCTTATGTGGAAAGGGCAGGAATTTTCCAGAAAAAGAGGGGTTGTCTCTTATAAGATTGAGCTTTTGCGAGAGGGCAAAATAGAAGAGACTTTTAACCATCAGCTTTATTGTGAGCTTATTAATCTTGATGAGTAGCAGCCTAGAGAGGCTGTGAACAAGTAGCCGGCTGGCTAACACTTTGCTGGTTGACGGGGTGAGTCAGTTCTAAGATAGTCTTTTTGAGAGTTTCAAATGCAAGACAGCTATCGGTAATTGAGAGTGTGTCTTTAATGGGGCGAGCACTGAGATCTTGCCTTCCTTCTTCTAAGTGGCTCTCTATCATGAGGCCACAAATAGGAAGTCCCTCATCGCGCTTTAGCTTAAGAACATTTTTTACGACATCGAGTTGAGTTTTTGGATTTTTTTGAGAGTTTCCATGCCCACAATCTACGAGAATATGCGTTTTAATTTCTTCTTGTTCAAGTAAAAGCATAGCTTTATGGATAGAGCGGCTATCACAGTTAGGTTTTAAATCAGAGCCACGTAAAACTAAATGGGTATTAGGATTTCCAGGAGCTTTAATAACCGAAGGCAAAAAGTCACCATCGGGAGCAAAAAACGTTTGAGGTCTTCTAGCTGCATTTAAAGAAAAAACAGCAGGCTCTAAGTTCCCATGAATGCTATTTTTAAATCCCATAGGGCAAGTGAGTCTAGCAGCTAAGTGGCGATGGGGCTGGCTTGAGCAAGTGCGAGCTCCCACGCATCCCCAGCTCACTAAGTCTTCTAGGTAAAGGGCGTAGTTAGGGTCTACAAATTCCATAGCTACAGGGACTTTCATTTTATTAAGAGTAAGCAAAATCTCCCTTGCTTCTAAGAGCCCTTTTTCAAGGTCATAGGATTCATCGAGATTGGGATCGTTTAAAAATCCCTTCCAGCCATCACTTGTTCTAGGTTTTTCAAAATAGGTGCGCATGACAATAAGCGCTTCTTTTTCAACAAGGCAGCTAAGTGCTTTTATCTTTTTCCCATATTCGATAGCGGCTGTTTTGGAGTGAATAGAACAAGGACCTAGAATCAGAAGTAAGCGAGGGTCTTTTCCATGAATAATATCAGCTATTTGCTCTTGAGTATCTTCTACAAAAAAGTCTTTCCTAGGCAAAAGTTTTTTGAAGGCATTTGGTGTGTACATAAGGCGCATTCTAATATGGGAAGGAGTAAAAAATCTATGAGATTCATGAATTTCAAAAAAAGGTTGTATGATTTTTTTGCAGCTATGTAGACTTAATATCTTGTCTTAGGCTGCCTTGAAGCGCAGTTTCAAGGGCTTGTAGATTTTGAAAATCCTTAAAGGAGATTTCCTGTGAAAATGTACTATCGTTTACTGATTTGTTTTTTTCTTATGCCTGGATTAGTTTTAGCAGTAGGTATGCGTGTGCGTATTTTAGATGCTCCTGATAAAGATGTGGGGTATGAAGAAAGCTCAGGACAAGGGTTTTATACCTTTTCTAGTAACGATTGTATTATCGGCACCCAGAATCTAACAGAGCGTTTAAGTAAGCAGGTCGTAAATATCCAGCCGGGTGATAATAGCCGTATTGAAGTAGGGTCTCTTGAGAAGAGTTCTAATGACGCCCTCTTTAGTTGGTCAGGACCAGGCGGCCTGGTAATGATAGCAGGAGGCGATAGCGGGTGTATTCAATTTTACCGAAGTATTGATGGCTCAATGAGCACAGGAATACTGTGGCTTGTATCTAGAAGAATCTTTTTAGGCACACCTAAACACAGCGTGCAAAATGATGTCGTGATTCAGTCAGGAAGCGGTATTGCTACAATTACGATGGGAGATGCTAAGGGAGACTATGCTGATGGTGCTATTTTTGGAGTTTATTCAGGGTATAATCCGGATAAAAAGATAGGGGCAAGAGCGGGTATTTTAGCAAAAAACGGAGGGATATCTTTAGGCAATGTAGCTTGGGATTTAGTTCCTAGAGGTTCTATTGTTTTAGACTCTAGTAGTAGCTCAGAGCTTGTAGGTGGAGAGTGCTTTCTAAAAGCTAATGGCCCTTTGAGCTTACTGGCAAATAATGTGACTCTTACTAGCAATAGTGGACAAGGTTCAGATGCGTATATATCGAATGTAGGCTTAGAGGGACAAGATGCGAATGTAACTCTCACTTTAGAAAAAGATCTAAAAATTACTTCAGGAGCTCAAGGCTCTTCATCAGGGTATATTTCTAGCGATAATGGTTCTGTATATATATCTTCTGATAAGGGGAGCGTGTCACTGTTATCCCAAGGCAAAAGTTCAGCAAATGTGTTTATTTCTACAAATTCTAAAGATCCGACTCAATTTGTATCAGTCGATGCACAAAGAGGCATTTCCCTTCAAACGCAAGGAGAAGGAAACAACTTATCAGCAAGTATTTTTAGTAGTGAGGGAGGTGTTCAGCTATCTTCAAAATCTGGAAGCGTTAAAATTATAAGTAGCTCAGGGCCTTATGGAGTCTGTTCAGTGTATTCTACAGGATCAGGTGCTGTAAGCGTGCAGGCAGGTGGAGATTTGCAAATAGGAGTCGCAACAGGACACAAGAGTGCTGAAGCGAGCCTTAAAGGAATTTTAGGAAAAGTATCTGTGAAAGTAGGAGGAAGCGTAGCTATCAATAATTCAAGTAATGCATCTGGTGCTTTTATTACAAACAGCTCTGGAGATATTGATGTTCAAAGTGTTGGAGATGTCACAATTGGAATTAGTGGAGATGTAGCAAACCTATGTGCAGGTATTGGCTCAAGCTCTGGACTTGTTTCTGTTACATCAGATAGTGGTAATGTTTCTGTTTTAGCTAATGCGACTGGAAGTGGGCTAAACATGGCTTATATCTCATCAGGTGCAGATAGCAATGCAGCAGCAGTCGATGTTGTCGCCCGGAAGGGTATTGTTTCAGTAGCATCAGACTATCCTTTCCTAAATAGTGCCAGTATCTATGCGACAGGTGGCGCCCCTGTCAACATCACAACACAACAAATGAGCTCTCCAACTTCTGTAGGAGAGAATTTTTCTTGGCAGGAGTTTCTATATGCTCAAAAAGAGCGGTTCTTACAGGCTCGGCTAGATGTCCAAGAGCAAGATGCTGCTGATTAATAGAACCAAGATTTTAATAGGATCTAGGATTGAAGAGCCTTTTAAAAATAAAGAGCTAAGAATGCAATGCTTCTTAGCTTTTTATTATTTTAGGGCTTTATTCAAGGATGTTTTAAGAGGTTTGTATAAAAGCCTATATATTGCAGTTATGAGATTTCAAGCCGTATAGGGTTTGTTTCAGAAGGCTTATTTCAACATTGATCTAAGTGTTTCTGAAAGAGCACTTTTGATGCTACAACAATTGATTTATTGACTCAAAGAAATAGAGCGCTCATAATTTTTTTTTAGAGATCACAATATAAGGATATAAAAATGGCCACTTATTTGAAAAAAGCAGAAACTACTACATTTTCAGTTGAGCCGGATACGAGAAACACTGGGGCGATGAAGCTAACTATTCAACAGAAAGCTCAAATAGCAGCTATGCTTGTATGTACGAACTATTTGAGGGTTGTAAGTCAGCAGACTGCAGCAGAAACTGAAAATTTAAGGGATATTTTGGGAGAACGTTCTTGGAAATCGATTAACGACTATGTTCGAGACTTTGCCCCTTCTGAAGTGCTGAAACCTCCTGCAACTGCTGCTCGAAAAAATATATATAAGCAGTGGGATGCTTCTTCGGTTAACTGCGCTAAATTGATGCAATTTATCATTAACCATCCATATGCTCTAGTTTTGCCTACTGATTTGTGCAAAGGGACCAATGGTGTTGCTTTAGCTGTTCACCCAATTACAATTAAGCAATCTTCTGAGGTAAGCTCGCTTCAGGTAGATGCTGAGCAGGTTGGAAAAATCAGTGTATTAGTTAAGAAGGTGCAAGCGAGCAGTGAAGTTAGGTTAATTGCGGTAGCTGAGTATAGCTGGGTTGCATTAACAACATTGGCATCTTCTCAGAAAAACAGTTGCACTATTTCATAAAGTTTAATTGCTTTAATAAACTTTGCTGCGTGTTAATACAGCTTTGCAGCAAAAGTTATTTTTCATAATTGTACTGTCTAAACTATCTAAAGACTTTTAGAGATTTGCTGAAGAAGCGCTTCTATCTGCTCTTTGCGTTTTTTGATGTTTTCTTGAATGTGTATAGGTGCTTTTTCTAAGAAGCTCTTATCATTAAGACGAGCGTTTGCCCCTAAAAGTTCTTTTTCTAGGCGCTCTTTTTCTTTAGCAAGGCGAACAGATTCACGCTCAATAATGTCAGCAGGCATGGGTACAAACAGAGCTGTGTCATCGATGTGCGCTTGTGATAAGTGAGGCAAAGTTGGTGCTTTTTTATGGAAGTGAATAGCTTCAATAGAGCACAAGTTTTTCAAGATATAAGCTGACTTTTCTAAAAGGTCATTTTTGCTTTTAGCAACAATATGTAGGTCTATGGGGCTTTTGGGAGTAAGCTTCATTTCTCCTCGGATATTACGCAGGGCAGAGACCACTTTTTCTATGTAGTGGAAACTTGCATAAGCCTCATCAAAAAGAGGGCTGGCATCTAAGGGGAAAGAGGCCTGTACAAGAGAGTCTTTTGTAAGAGCGCTTAAGGCATAGAGGGTAGGGGCATCAGAGATGTTAGCTTGGGCTGCATTATAAGCTTTATCATCGATAGCGAACTTCTCTTTTAAACCATGAAAGAGCTCTTCAGTGATAAAAGGAGCAAAAGGGTGGAGCATAGCTAAACTTTGAATAAGGACAGCAAGTAGCACTTTTTGTTTATTTTTACGAAGAGCTGAATCTCCTCGTTTTCCAAAAAGGGTCGGCTTGATGACTTCTAAAAAATTTGCACAAAACTCATTCCAGAAAAACTCATATGCCTGAGTCGTAGCAGTATCAAAGTGGTAGTTTTCTAAAGCGCTGTGAATTTTTTTGCTAGATAGGCGCGCTGAATGCAGTATCCATTTATCTTCTATCTCAAGCAGGTCTATATCAATCCCTTGAGAAAGATCTTCAAGTGAAAGATCTTCTAAGTTCATCCAGGCAAACCTCGCTCCATTCCAGATTTTATTAGAAAAATTTTTAAACTCTTCAAAGCGTCTTCTATCAAGGTCAATTTGCCTGTTTTGTACGGGGAAACTAGAAAGAGCCATCCGCATAGCATCGCAGCCGTATTCATCAATGACCTCAATAGGGTCGATCACATTGCCTTTAGATTTAGACATTTTTTCCCATTTGGAAAAGACGCCTTTAGGGATAGACTCTCCTAGATCAAAAGCGCGCTGCTCTTCAGAAGAGACATAAGCTATCGCACCATCTTTTGATTTTCTCCAGTACGACTTCCCATAGATAAGGCCGTGTAAAAAGACCTTGGGAAAGGGAGGCTTTTCCATTACATAATCACCCATCATAATCATGCGCGCTACCCAGAAAAAGAGGATGTCATGGCCTGTAATGAGGGTGCTGTTAGGATAAAAAGCGCGCACAAGTTCTGGATTTTCAGGCCAGCCTAACGCTGAAAAAGGCCAGAGCGCTGAAGAAAACCAAGTGTCTAGTACATCAGGATCCTTTTCCCAAGCTTCAGGATCATCTTTGACTTCAGGAGGCTCGCCCTCTTTGTCATAGCAGATCATAACTGAAGGATCATCTTTTCGTTTCCATACAGGGATCTCATGTCCCCACCAAAGCTGGCGGCTAATACACCAAGGGCGCAAGTTTTTGATCCAGTGGAAATATGTCTTTTTCCATGAGCTTGGTATAAGCTCAACTTCATCAGACTCTACAAGCTTTAAAAGACGCTCTTTGAACGGCTTTGTATCCACAAACCATTGTTTAGATAGATAGGGCTCAATTGTAGCTTTTGAGCGATAAGAGATGCCTACGCGGTGCGTATGAGGCTCTATCTTCTCTAGAAGATCTAGGCTTTTTAAAGTTTCTAAAATTTTCTCTCGGGCCCCTGTCATGCTAAGGCCTTGAAAATCAGAACCACCTATTTCATTAATCAGAGCATCTGGCGTCATGATATTGATCATAGGAAGTGAAAGCTTAAGGCCGAGCTCATAGTCATTTGGATCATGAGCAGGAGTGATTTTTACAGCGCCTGATCCAAACTCAGGATCTGCCATAGTGTCTGCGACAATAGGAATAAGGCGATTTGTGATCGGAAGGCGAATTTTTTTGCCTACAAGGTCTTTATAGCGATCATCTTCTGGATGAACGACAACAGCCGTATCTCCCAGCATAGTCTCGGGCCGTGTGGTGGCGATAATAACATGCGTTTGTCCAGATGTTTCGTTTTCTAAAGGATAGCGAATGTGCCAGAGAAATGAGTTTTTCTCTTCGTGCTCTACCTCATCATCAGCAAGTGCTGTTTGTGTAATAGGGTCCCAGTTAACAAGGTAGTCGTCTTGATAAATAAGGCCTGCATCAAACATTTGCTTAAATACTTTACGCACCGCTTTTGAGCAGCTTGTGTCGAGCGTGAATTTTGTTTTGGAAAAGTCACAGCCACAGCCAAGTCGTTTTATTTGGTCGGTAATTACATTGGCATGGTTTTCTTTCCACTGCCATACTTTTCCAATAAAAGCTTTTCTTCCGATATCTTGGCGCTTGAGACCCTCTTTATGAATTAAAGCGCGCTCAACAACAGTCTGTGTGGCAATGCCTGCGTGGTCTAAACCAGGCACCCAAAGAGTTCTTTTTCCGCACATTTTTTCAAAGCGGAGTAAGATGTCTTGTAAGGTGTTTACTAAAGCGTGCCCCATATGCAGGCGCCCTGTGACATTAGGGGGAGGCATAACCATGCAAAAAGATTCTTTGGCACTATTTTGAGCGCTATCTTGAAAAATCTTTTTATCATTCCAAAACTTACGCCATTTAGGCTCAGTAGAGGAAGGATCATAGGTTTTTGGGAGATCAGACATAGATGTCATAATAGCTAAAAACTGGGAAAACGTCTATTAAATCAGACAAATACGGAAGGCGCAACTTTTGTAAGGTTGAAAAGCGACTGATATAAAAGAGTGAGTTCTTTACTAAAAACAGCAAGTTCGTTTGCTAAGGTCTCTTTAAAAATAGTTGAGCGATTATCAGCACCACTTTGGGAAAGTTCAATAATTTTGTTTAAGCTATAGCCCGCTCTATAAGCATGGATTGCAGCGGTTTTTTCTGGAGTGCTAGGAGGATGAAGAACAGATGCAGTCCAAGGCTTTAAATAGGTATCTGCTTTGTAAGCTATAAAGAGAAGTGTACAAAGTAAAGAGGTGTTCAGAGGGTTGCCTTTTTCTAGTTGATGCATGAGGTGTTCAATAATAAGACTAGGTTTGCTAATAAGCTCTTGTGAATGCTTAAAGGCGTAAACATTTAATGGCTTTACTTCGAGTGTTCTTTCAATTATAGGGTTAAGAAGTTTTGCGTTCCATCCCATCTCTAAAAGAAGGCTGTCTATCTTGCCAGCCACTTCTCTAAGAGCACCGTATGCTTGAGGCCAAGAGAGATCTCTTTCTGAGTAATTTTGAATAAGGTCGATAGATTTAGTTCTGAAGAATGTGCCAGAAGTGACGGCCTGGAGCTCACATGCACTTTCAATAAGTGCATCAATACTTTCATTAGAGATTGAATCTATGGCCATATTTTAGCATTAGGGGGTTTCTGTTAGATCTTTAGTATCAAAAGGAGTTAAGTCTTGACTTAGGTCCGGAATATTAAGCTCGTTTTCTTCAGGAGCATATTTTTCGGGAAAGGCCCACTGATCGAGTACTTGAAAACTCTCACTAGTTGCGAGTTCTAGTGCTTCAAGTGCTTTTTTTGTGCGATCTTCTTCTCGCACAATAGCTGCCCGCATAAGGGTATCAAAAGCATCAGACACCTTGATTGCTGATCGAATAGCAGGATCTTCAATACTTTTAGGATCCAAGATGTTTTTTTTGCTTTGGGAAAGTGCAATTTTTTTGACTCTAAGAGCGCCTATGATGAAAGGTGCATACATAGATCCTTTAGTTGGATCTGTGCGGTCTGCTAGGTAAGGCGCTGCATTTTTCAAGATATCACTGTCATAATAACTTGGGTATTTAAGGGGCCTTTTTTCAGCAAGACCTGATAAAACCTGCAAATGACGCTGATCATCAAAGCCAGATTTTCTTAAAATCTTTTCGACTGAGCTCAAAAGCGTTTGTAGTGTGCGCTTCGCATTTGGGTAAGAGCGATTGCTCTCATCGCCATTTTCACAAATCTCTATATAAGACTTTGCAAACCAGCTGCTATCTCGCGCTGAAGCAAGAGTAGTTGCGTCAATAAATACGTCTTGAAAGTCATCATAAGTGGGACTTGAGGCAGCCCCCACAGGATCTAATCTCATATAACAGCCTTTAAACAGTCGCTTCTTCAGTAGCCGCAGGTGCCTTTTCAGCAGTATCATCAATCACTAAAGTGGTATATGCACCCTCAACAGCTTCTTCACAGGCGGAGGGCTCTTTGACTAATTCTAAAATCAGCGCTTTTACTTCAGGCAATTTTATCAAGCCTTGTGCAATCTGTGCACCACATATAAGGTAGGGCGCTATTTCATTAATTTCTTTGGCGGATTCTCTATAGTGATTTGCAAAGTTTTCCATAGACTCTAATAAAGCATTATCATCTTTTATCTCGGAGGCCTTTGTCATTTCATATAAGCTTTGTAATGTGAGATGAGCTGCTTCTAGCTGTCCAGGTTCGGAAGAATCCTCCATAGATAAAGTGCAAAGAGCAACTATATTTATAATAGGAAATAAGGGGCCTGAGACATATTTTCTTTGTTCTGATAAGCCTGTGCTCAATTCAGCTTTAAGATTTTCTGAAGATTTTTCTTCTAGAAGATTGGAAAGAGGCGTTTTTACTTCAGGGTTTTGTGCAAATATATCAAGTGCTTCAAGCGCAACAGCGCCACTAGCATCATAGAGTTCTGCGCAAACTTGGTTAAAATTACGCACATCTTTTTCAAATTCTGGTGTAAAAAAGCCCCGAGCGCTGAGAGCATATTCTACTTTATTAAGCATGTTTTGTAGAGAGGGCAAGGCAAGGGGCGCAGCTTTACTTAAAGTGACTAGCCTAAGAGATGTGTTGTAAAAGATCTCTTCAGGAGCCTTTTCTAAAGCTGCATACTCTTCGAATATAGGACTTAAAGCAGAAGCAATTTTAATGCATTCACCGCGAGCTTCATAAATGGGTGTAAAATCTTGAGAAACAGGATCAGCTAATGGGCTGCTTATAGGGTCTAATGACATGATAATCTCCACAATTAAACATTGAACTTGGCAAACAGTCTAGTTGTATCAACGTGAATTGTCAAGAAGTTGCTGTGTATAAGTGGGTCAGTTTGATTCTAATTCTCCATCCACTTTGTGATAGGAGTTATTGGAAATTATTGGCCGTAGGATTTTTTTACTTCTTGATATACAGGACGTTTTTTTTATAGAAAGCCTTTTACTCAATGCATTGAGTAAAAGCGGTAGGCAGTCATAACATGTTGGCTATTAGATTTTAAACACATGTTATGGAGGACTGCTAATGTGGAGATAAAAGATTTGTGCTAATAAATACGCGGGTAAAGAAGAGCCCCGAGCTATACAGGCGAGCCTAGATCTTGAAGGTCAGCGTGTTTATTGCAGTGTTCAAAAAGGGCCTTTTGGAGATCAAAGTATTTCAGTTCATATTCAAAAAGTTTACTTAGGTCAGGCTCTTTTTCTTGGAAATATAAACTGAGTAGAGCTGTGACGGGTAGATAGGGAGCAGCTGCAGTTTTTGCAAAGTGAATATGAGCTATGCGTTTACCTTCAGTTGCGCATAAAAAACAGCCATAGACAGAAAAAAGGGAAGAGCGCTCGTCGCTAAGTTCATACTCAGAGTATTTCGAAAAGATCTCCTTGGCTTCTTGCCATTTGCTTTGAGATAAAAGTAAATAGGCGCGTAGAGCATCGATTCTAGGAGCATCTTTTTTAGAAAGCTCGTGAGCTTTTACTTTTTCTATAGCGTATGCGACAGCAGGCAGGTCTTGTTGGTTAATTGCTTGATAGAGCAAAAATTTCAAAATACGCACTTCTTTGATTCGCATTTGTTTAGGACAAAGGGCAAAGAAGCTTTCTAGGCATTCCATGGCGGATTTTTCAGGAAATCCAAGGGCTACTTTTAAAAGCTTAAAGGGATAGATTCTTTGGTATTGCTCAGGCAATTCATTAAACTTTTGATTAGCAAGCGCGCTTTTCTCCATTTCAATCAAAGCAAAAATGCCATTTTCAATAAAGAGTTGGTGAGTAGAGATAGCGGCATTTGTAATGAGCTCGGCAATATGGTGAGGGGATGAGAGCCAGAAGCTGAGTCTAGTTGCTAGGTCTATAGGGCTTGATAAGCTCGTTTCCTCAAAAAAGGGCAGATGATCCCAGTCTTTTTTAAGGGCGCATATCAGCTTTTGGTTGTCTTCTAGAGCGATAAGCTCAGGAACTAAGCTTGCAATAATGAGTAAGAAGCGAAAGGTTGAAGATCTGTCAAATCCAGCAAACTGGTGCAGTCTATGATGAAGCTGCTCTTTAATAGGTGCGAGCAAGGGATGGTGTTTAAATTTGCGAATAGCAAGCTCAAAGCACTTAGCTTCTTCATTGGGGTCTTTTAGAGCTTCATAGACTAACGCTTTGCCCAGGTATTCTAAAGGAGCTCCCGAGGTCTCATAAAGAGCGTGAAAAGCTTCTAAGGCGTCTTCAAACAGCAAAGGGTTTTTATGTAGCTTAGCTTGTTCTAAGCGGCAAGTGCCTGCTTGAAAAAGAGCGATGCGCCCTTCTTTTTGTCCTCGAAATGAAGCGGCTATTTTTTGGTATTCGGTCAGAGCTTTATCAAAGTCTTTATGGGCTAAAAAGGCATCAGGCACAGCTAAGCAATCAAGAATACTACTTAAGCTTCCTGTTGAAATTGTCAGGTTTTCAATCTCGTATTCAGCATCACGGACCATAAGGCCTGTTCTTGAGCCAATTACTGGCAAGTAGCTCACATAGGTGAACTTTAGTTCGCCATTGAGGTAAAAAGAGATTTTGTGATCAACATGTTCAACGCGGACGTGCACCCACTCTTCGCGCTCTAAGCAAATGTCTCCTGTTTCTAATACCTGAATATTAGAGCGAAACAGTTGGGTAGTATGGCCCTTTTCGGCTGTGAGCCATAGACAGTAGCCTTTTTCTGGGCAAAAGTGCTTAGAGTCTGCAGGAACGCTAATTAAAAAGCCGATACCCAGGCCGTCTTCTTTTATCTTTAGGCGCGCTTCAATTTTTGTATTTGAGGGGAACTCTGAGCGTGAAAGCATTACATGCACCCATTCGACCTCACTTAGGCTGCGAGTGATAGCTAGGTGACGACTTAGAGCAATATCAGCTTGAGCTAGCCAGTCAGACTTTTTATGGATATCTAGCACTTCTGAATGTGTCCAGTCTGAGCGGCCCTGCACATGATTTTCTAAATCTTGGATTAGCTCATTCATTGAGCGGTATCGCTTAGAGGGGGTAGGCTCAATGCACTTCATAGCTATTTTCTCAAGTGCTGGAGGAATGTCTCTGTGGGGAGAGATTTCAGAAGGTGGTAGTACTTTTTCTAGATGTGCTGAGGCCGAAAATTCCTTGATAGAGGGCCTTCTAAAAGGCATTTTTAAAGCGAGTATCTGGTACAGAATAACCCCAAGTGCATAGATATCTGTTGCGACAGAAGTAGGCGCACCTTTCACTCTTTCTGGCGCTAAGTAAGTCACTGTACCGATTATCCTTCCGGGGATTGTCATTGAAGAGGTGAGCTCTTCTTCAGGATCAGGGAGGTCAGATTCTATTTCTGGCTCACCTACATATTCGGCTAGACCCCAATCTAAAATAACAACTTCACCATACTTTCCGATGATGATATTTTCTGGTTTTAGGTCTCTGTGCAAAATGTTATTTGAATGGACGTAGTGAATAGCTTGGCAGATAGTCAAAAAATAGCGTGTGAGCGTAGCAATCGATGAACCTGGGTCTTCATAGCCCTCAGTGCGCCTTTGCTGTTTTCTTGCTTGGATAAAGCGCTGTTTGAGCGTTTGGCCTTCTACATAGGGCATAGTGTAGTAAGGCATTGGCCCTTCTAGGCTAATTTCAAATATAGGGATAATTGAAGGATGCGAGAGTCTTGAGGCTATTTTAGCTTCTCGGATAAAACGCTTTTTCAAGGTCTCATTGACAAGAAGTTTTTTGCGCATACGTTTGAGCGCAACTTTCCTATGGCAAATAGGATCGAAAGCTAAAAAGATTTCTCCCATACCGCCTGTTGCAATCGAGAGTTCTATTTCAAAACGATCAATGCGCCTAGGCGCTTTATCACTAAAAGGCTCCATGGATCCTACAGTAGCATGAAATCTATTTTTCAGGGATATTTGTCAGCAATGGGCCTTATCCGATATATTCTAGGAATCTATGGGAAAACAAGACATCGTTTTAACAGGAGATCGCCCAACAGGCAAGCTCCACCTCGGTCATTATGTAGGCTCGCTTAAAGAAAGACTGAATCTGCAAGACAAGGCTGAGCTTTTTGTCATGATTGCTGATGTGCAAGCATTAACGGATCATGCTAAAAAATCTAGTGAGGTAAGGGATTCTGTTCTAGAAGTAGGGCTAGACTACCTATCTGTAGGCTTAGATCCTGTTAAGTCCACACTATTTATTCAATCTCTTGTTCCTGAGCTTTTTGAGCTAACTGTTTACTATTTGAACCTTGTGACGATGAACCGCTTAAAGCACAATCCTACAGTCAAAGCAGAGATTAATCAAAAGGGCTTTAAAGAGGGTATTCCAGCAGGCTTTGTGATGTATCCTATTTCTCAAGTAGCTGATATTACGGCATTCAAAGCAAATCTTGTCCCTGTGGGTGCAGATCAAATGCCTATGATTGAGCAAACGAATGAGATTGTACGTACATTCAATCGCCTTTACGGGGATGTGCTTGTTGAGGCTAAAGCTATTATCCCTGAAGGTGGCGCTAAAAGGCTTGTAGGGATTGATGGTGCAAACAAGATGAGTAAGTCGCTCGGCAATGCAATTTACCTTTCTGATTCAAGCGATGTTCTTGAGAAAAAGGTAAAAAAGATGTTCACAGATCCGAATCATCTTCAGGTGAATGATCCGGGCTCTTTGGAGAACAATGCGGTTTTTGACTACCTTGAGGTTTTCGATCCTGATCGTGAAAAACTTGAAGAGATGAAAGCGCATTACCAGCGTGGAGGCCTTGGGGATTCTTTAGTAAAAAGAAGGCTTTTTGAGGTTTTGGATGCTCTTTTAGAGCCCATGCGCAAAAGGCGTGAAGAGTTTGCAAAAGATCCGGCCGAAGTCTATCGCATCTTACTTAAAGGCTCGGAGAAAGCTTCTGAAAGGGCTCACAAGACTTTGTCTCAGGTCCGTGCGGCTATGAATCTTAATTACAGATAGTCTGCCCGGTAGTCAAGAGGCGTAGAAAGAAAAGCTCTTAAGACTTTGTATCTTCGTCGTCTTCTTCAATCTCTTTATTTTGCTCTTCTTCCCGTTCAATCTCAGTCTCCTGATCTTTCATGAAAAAAGCTCTAAATAAGATGTAGATCGATGCGACCATAAGAATAACAGGTAAAAAGTACTTAGAGCCAATATTGTAGCCTGTTGTGACCGCAACACCCCCAAAGATGATAAGAGCCAAAACAGCGTCATAGTACTTCTTGCGCAGCGTTTGTTTTACAGCGACGCTAATACCTATTACTATCATGAGGCCCGGCCACCATTTATTGGTGTAAGACAAAATAGCAATGCCTATAAGTAGCACTACAAGGCCGATGGCTTTTGTGCGGGGTTCTGTGAGGTAGGGGCCTGACATAGCATATCTCCAAATATTTCCTATAACATCAGTCTAGGGTTTTTAAGCTTTGGCGGCAAGCAGGCTTAGAAGGCCATTTTCAGTATAATTAAGCTTCCATCGCTCTTAAGTTGTTTATAATAAACACATTAATAATTAACAATTAATTTAACTTCGCTTAACAATTAACAGGGGCTATTTGAGTTATAATTAAGCTATAAATGTTTTATAAATTAAACTAATATCAGGTGTTAATAATGGTCAATGCAAGTAATTCTCAATATTTCAGTCTTTTAGGACAAAATAAGGTAAGAGACTGCACTCTTAACCCAAATGCTCTATCAACCCACTTAAATGAAGCGACTGGCAAACTAAGTATGAGTTTTGGAGATAGGATAAAAGTTACTTTCTATCAATTGCTAAGTATCTTGGGTGTTAATACAGCGGATAAAATTCAAAGTATCGTTTGGAACTATTTCAATGATGCGCTCAATGCTAATGATTATGCTGGAAGAGAGGTATTAGGTTCTATAGAGCCTAGTAGAGTTGCTTCTGGCCCAACATGTCTTTCTCAAGAAACCTCTCCCACATCTATTGTAAGAGCAGCTTATTTGCCAGAAACTAGTAGTTCAGCCAAGAGCTCTGTTAATGAGCTTGGTTTAAGCGTTGTAGAAGACAGTGGCGAGTTGCCAGCAGATGAAGAGATCGCTTTTGAAAAGCAGCAGCGGCGTATTTTAGATGAAGCTCTAGGAAATCCTAGAGCTCCAGATGTAGCGCCAAGCCTAGATATTCCGACGAATCTACCCGGCCTTGCCGGTTTAGCCTATAGCCAAGAGCCAGGTGCTTACGCGGATATCCTTCCAGACTTGCCAGGTCTTAGTACTTAAAGGTACTTGCCTGTCATAAAGCCTTTCCCGAGCTTATCTAAAGGGCCCATAGCGGTCACTTCACCTCCAAGATCGCCTGATCCTGGACCGAGTTCTATAATATAGTCGCTATGGCGGATGATATCTGTATTGTGCTCTACGATAACCACTGTATGACCATTATCAATCAAATTCATGATCACTTTTAAGAGCTTTTCTACGTCTTTAAAATGTAGGCCAATTGTGGGTTCATCAAAGATATAAAGTGTTTTTATCCGCTTTTTCTTAGCTAAGTCTCGGCTCAGACGTAGGCGCTGCGCTTCTCCTCCTGAAAGAGTGGCTGTCTCTCTATTTAAAGGGAGGTAATCTAGGCCGACCTCAATTAAAGTCTCTAAGATCCTTTTAGCTTTAGGGATATGCTCAAAATGTTTTAAGGCTTTTGCGGCATTGAGTTCTAGATAGTCAGCTAGGTTCTTGCCGTCATAACGTACATTTAAGCTGAGTGGCCCAAGGCGCTTTCCATGACACGCATCACAGATGACTTTTACAGCTGGCATAAACTGTAGTTGGACATTTTTATATCCAAAGCCATAACAGCTTGGGCACATGCCTCTTTTGTGATAATAGCTAAAGTGTCTCGGCTCGAGGCCTCGAATTTGAGCTTCGGGCAAACTGGCAAACCATGAGCGAAGAGGAGCAAGCAAGTCTGTATAAGTCGCAATGTCAGCGCGCGTTGTTTGGCCGATAGGGTTTTGGTCGAGGTAGACAAAGTCTCCAAAGTGATCAAGGCCACTTACTGTTGCAAAGGGAAGCTTTGCTACATCTTCTTTTTGAATCTTACTTTTGCTAAGTGCAGGCTGTAAAATACCATCGACAAGAGATGATTTTCCCGATCCTGATGGGCCTACAATGCATGTAAGTGCTTTAATAGGAATTTGACATGAGATGTTTTTGAGATTGTGCAGGTTTGCCCCTTCAATCCGAAGCCCTTCTATCTTAGAAGATTTTAAAGATGCTCTAGGAGATTTAGAGGGGGAAATGGAGACTTTCTTTTGCCCTGAAAGGTAAGGAGCTGTAATAGACTTGGGATCTTTTAGCACTTCTTCTAGTGTGCCTTGAGATATGATGTATCCACCCTTGTCGCCTGCTTCAGGGCCAATGTCAACGAGCCTGTCTGCAATCTTGAGAGCTACAGGATCGTGCTCAACCATAAGAATTGTATTATTGAGTGCTTTAAGTTTTTGAAGTGCTTTTCCTATGCGCGCAACTTCACTGGGATGCAGACCAATTGTTGGCTCATCTAAAACATAGAGAACACCTCCGACATTAGAGCCTAACTGGCGAGAAAGCCTGAGGCGTTGCAGCTCACCACCAGATAAAGTTGGTGCTGCTCTTCCAAGAGCTAAATACCCAATTCCAATATCGACCATAAAGTTTAAGCGAGACTCTATTTGGTAGAGCACTTCTTTTAAGATCTTTTTCTGTTCCTCAGAAAGATCGAGGCTGCTCAGGTGTTTTTGCACTTCTAAAAGTGGCAGTTTTGAAAGTTTACCTAGAGAAAGCCCCTTAAGAAGGGCAGCTCTCGCTAGGGGATTAAGCCGCTCGCCTTTGCACTCAGGGCATTCAACTTTACCTGTAATTTCGCTAATAAATCCTTTGAGTGGGCTTTTTCCCCACTTAGAAAGGGTATCAAAGCTCTTAGAGAGTCCAGGCCACTTAAGTCTGCGAGAGCCCCATTTCCAACTCGCTTTAGATCCATTCAAAAAGGCTTCTTTTGCCTGTTCACTTTGGCTTGCTAAAGGAAGATCGGTATCAATAGCCTCAATCTCAAAAAGGGGGTAAAGCGCTCTAAAAGCAGTAGCAAAGCCCTCTTGCCAAAGCGCGCGCAAAATAGCTTCTGGACTCATCTCCATCAAAAATGAGTGCTCATCAATTTTAGCGCTTGAGTAGCCCAGGCCCATGCATTCTAGGCACATGCCTTCTTTGGTGTTGAAGGAAAAAGTCTTGTGGTTGATTTCAGGGTACGCTTCTCCTGTAGAAGGCGCAGCAAAGGCGAGGTTGAAAAAGACGTCGGTAGATTTACTGTTTTTTTCTGAGTCTTTAGAAGCCTTAGCGCGCTCTATTATGAGCTTGTCTTTTCCTAAGATTGCTGCGTGCTCAACGGCTTCAAATAGGCGCTTTTTATTCTGAGGATTTGCGCGCAGACGATCGGTAACTACTTCAAGTGAGACCTTCTTTTTTTCATCGATCTCAATCTCTTCATCTAAGCGACAAATAGTGCCGTTCAGACGTACGCGAAGATGGCCTTCTCGTCTTAAGTGGTTAACAGCTTCTTTAGCACTTTGCTTTTTCAAGTCTATAGGCGCTAAGATTACGAGCTTTTCATCTAAAGGATATGTCAGCACTTTTTCTACTACGCTTTCTTTAGAAATAGCTTCAATGCGCTCACCTGTTTTTGGGCAGTGAGCGATTGCTGCATGCATATAAAGCAGTCTTAAATAGTCATAGACTTCACTGATTGTACCCACAGTACTGCGGGGATTAAGACCGTGGCTTTTTTGCTCAATAGCAATTGCAGGGCAAAGCCCATCGATCTTTTCAGCAGGCGGCTTTGGCATCTGTTTGATAAACTGCCGAGCGTAAGCGGGCAGCGTCTCAGTATACCGCCTTTGCCCCTCTGCAT
Organism: Chlamydiia bacterium; assembly: GCA_041688145.1. Lineage (GTDB taxonomy): Bacteria > Chlamydiota > Chlamydiia > Chlamydiales > JAAKFQ01 > JBDNIV01. The sequence continues at coordinate 24,598 of JBDNIV010000006.1, forward strand.
AAATCGTATCAAAAGCAAGCGATGATTTTCCAGACCCTGAAGGGCCACAAAAAGCGGTAATAGCACCTCGAGGGATATTTATGCTCACATTTTTGAGGTTGTGAGTTTTTGCTCCTTTGACCTCTATAAGAGGCTTTGTTCTGATGCTTTTCAGGGAGATCTTTTTCTTTTCAATAGGTTTTAGATGATCCTTTAAAGCAAGGCCAGTGGGCGTTTTTTGATGACTAAGCTCTTCTGGTGTCATCTGAGCTATAATCTTGCCTCCTTTAGCGCCGCCTTCAGGGCCAAGTTCAATCGCCCAGTTAGAGCGCATAATCACATCTAAATTATGCTCGATGATAATAACCGTGTTTCCTTGATCACGGATCTCTTCTAAAATATTCATTAAAAAGCCCACATCACGAAAATGCAGTCCGACTGTGGGCTCATCTAATATGTAGAGTGTTTGACTCGTCGCTTTTTTGACGAGTTCTTTTGTAAGCTTAATCCTTTGCGCTTCACCCCCAGAAAGGGTCGTTGAAGGCTGACCTATTTTGATATACCCAAGACCTACCCTTTCTAAAAGGGCAAGCTTTTGGTGGATAGGGGGCACTTCAGAAAAATGCTTCATAGCCTCACGGACGCTCATGAAAAGCACATCGCTAATGCTTTGTCCTCTATAGAGAACACCTAAAGTAGCACTATCAAACCGTTTGCCTAAACATTCGGGACATTGAGTCCAGGCTTCATCCATAAAGTCCATATCAATGCGGATTTGTCCTGCCCCTCCACATTCCAAGCACGATCCCTCTTTAACATTAAAACTAAAGCGCCCCTTTGTATAGCCGCGGGCCTGGCTCTCAGGTAATTGGGTATAAAGGTCACGTATTGCATCAAAGAGCTTTGTGTAGGTAGCAGGGTTTGATCTTGGTGTACGCCCAATAGGAGACTGATCAATAGCGATGATTTTATCGATATTTTCAGCGCCAATCAGGTTTTTAGGATTTTCTGTTTTGTAGTCTAAAAAAGCTGATACTTGAGGTTTTAGCGTATCGATAATA
>JBDNIV010000035.1:0-5043 GCA_041688145.1 Chlamydiia bacterium
ACAATAGCCTTGTTGTGAAACTCTCTGATGCAAAAACAGCGGATACAAAAAGCTTTCTTGAGCAAATTGTAGCACTGCAAAAATCGATGCCTTCACCAGATGATAAAGGACCATATGCTGCAAATGAAGCGAAGCAGCAATCTTTAAACGAACAAATGTCTCAATCTAAGTCATTTTTCAGCTCGCAGCTTTCTGTAGAACAATCTGTTTCTAGTACAGCTACAAGCGGATTCTCTAATGACATGATGGGGCTAAACACCTTATTTGATGCGATGAAAACAGTAGAGTCAAAAACAGTTGGAACCTCTATGACTCTAATGGAAATGTTACAAAACGTTAAAACATAAAATAACAATAATAAAGGAAATAATTATGACAGACACTCAAGGTACAACACCTCCAGCACAAAAACCAGCGGAACAAAATCCAGTTTTTATAGCTTACATGCAAGCCTCTAAAGACGATGGGCAAAAAGAGGTTAATAAGATTAAACACCAAACTAACCAAGCTACTATTAAAGCAGACCAAAGCCAAGATGCGCGCACAGCAAAATCTAGAAAAGCGCGTACAAGTGCGACTATGAGACTACAAGTTGCTAGTGCTGCTACAAACTCAACAACCTCTCCTACTCTTGAAGCACTAAAGTCAGTTGCAAAAGAGCTTGGCCTTAACACTGCGCAAACACAAGAACTTGAAAAACTAGCTAGTAATCCAGCTGCTTTTGCGAAAGAGCTAGAAGCTCTTTTAGGCTCTGGATCTTTAAATTCATTACCAGATCTTTCTACATCTGACAAAGCCCTTTTAGGTAAAGTGCTTAATGCCCTTGAAAATGGATCTGCTGAAGACATTTTAAAATCTGTTGGAGTAAGTAAAGAGCAAGCAGATGCTATCACTAAACTAATATCAGGCAACAACCCTGGACAAGGACCTAAAAGCTACCTAGATGCTATTAGTGCAGCCGACGCAGCCTTATCTCAGGTGATCCCAACTGTATCTAAAAACTCAGCTGACTTAACACAACTACACATGGAATCTCAAGGTGCTCAGTCTACAAATCTAACTAAGCAGCTTATCTACTTTAAAGAGCAGTGTGACCACATTGTTCACGAAATTAACAAGGCACACAATCTCTCTATTCTTAAGAAAATCTTCGGATACCTTATTGCTGCAATCTTAGCTATTGTAGCCGTAGCTCTTCAAAGACCCTCTCTACTTGTCGTGGCGGTTATAGTTATCACAGCAACAGCAAAACCTACACTAATCTCTGACCTACTTAACGATGTTGTACGTGGGATTGGCCTTAAAGGTGCTGCAGCTGAAGCGATTACTGTAATTCTAAAAGCTGTTATCGCAGTTGCTCTTGCTATTGCCTCAGGAGGCGCAGGAGCACTTGGTGACATCTCAGCTCTTGGAGCGGTTGGAATGGCCGGCGCCTCTGCAGGTATGTTTTCAATGGAAGGCGGCATCGAAAACATCGCTTATCTACAAGCAGATGCTGAAAATGGCGGCGATATTCGTGAAACAGATCCAGATAATGCTGAAGTAAAAAAATATGAAGCTTTAGGAGAGAAAATCACAATGGGCGTCTCTATTGCATGTGGAGCGGTCTCAGTTGTGGGATCTATTCCTCAGATCATGGAAGCTGCGACTAATATGCTAAGTAAAGTAAAAGCATTTATGAACATTGGAGAAGCTGCTGAAGGTGCTGGCACAACTGCTGCAACTGGTGTTGCAGACGCATCTGAAACTGCAACTGCAGGTAGTGGAAGCACTTCAACTGCTGGACAATCTGCACTAAAGACTGCTTTCCAAAAGACTCTGCAATTCGTCAAAGAAAATGGTGAACAGATTCAAAGCGTATCTCAAACAGGGAATAACGGCGTACAAAGTTTAGCTAGCATCTTACTAGGTATCACAATGATAGAGCTCGCTGGTTTCCAAAGAAATGTTGGAGCCGCTACTGCTAACCTACACGAAACAGAAGCTACAATCACTCAAGAAGCTGCAACCTATAAAAAAGATGCGACTTCTACAGAAGCGACAACTACACAAGCTATTAATCAGCTATTTACAGAAACAAATACAGAGCAGCGCGCTTTTGAAGGCCAAATTGTCGGAAACGTAGCAGGCCTTTAATAAATTAATAAAATAAAACGGAGAAAATAATATGAATATGAGACCCCTTAGTAGAGCCGGATCACCTGCACAAATGGCAGGTGCTAAATACTTATCCGAGTCCCTAAAAGACAAACGCGAGCTTCTTTTGCAACAAGCTCAAATGGAATCGACTGTTATCGGCCTTCAAACAGCCCTTGTTAAAGGTGGCGCAGAATCTTCACGCGACTCTGCTGATGCTCAAGCAGATGCTACAAGACAAAGCGGCCTAGGACAGATTGAAGGTGGTGCAGCTTCTCTAGGTTTAGCAGTTACAGCTGCAGGAAGCCAGATCCACGGATCTGTAACCACAAGCGGCCTTTCAAATGAAGCTGACTTAAATCAGCAGATGGCCGACAGATTGCGTAGTGAGCCAAAAAAGGGCCCGACAAACGCTAATGCAAGCGCAACAGAGCAGCTTGACGGTGGAGCTAACCTTGGCGAAAGAGCTGAAAATGCTGCCCCTGGAACACAAGAGGAAGCTAAAGCTGATCTCCAAAGGCTCTTTGGTAAAGGATCTGCCTCACCTAAAGATCGCACAATATCAGAAAATAAAGAATCTGTTACAGAAGAGGAAGCTAAAGCTGATCTCGAAAGACTCTTTAGTAAAGGATCTGCCTCACCTAAAGATCGCACAATATCAGAAAATAAAGAATCTGTTACAGAAACAGGAAGCTTCATTAAAAAAAGCCGTACACTTAACGATGAAGGTGAATACGGGAAAGCAGCTGATCGAGTCACAGACAAAACAACTCGTAAAGACTATGCAGATCAGTTCGAAAACCGCGCTAAAATTCAACGTGATAACGTAAAAGCCGCGCGCAAATCTTCTTCAGAAAGTGGACAGATAATCCTTAGTATTGCACAAGGTATCTCAGGTGCTACACAAGGTGCGGCCTCTGTTCAAGCGGCTGATAGCCAAAGCAAAAAAGGTGAAGAGGACGCTACTAAGGAGATGTTCCAAGGTACAGAAAGCTCTCGTCAAGCGACTCAAAAAACACTTGACGACCAAACGAAGTCTGCTGGAGACGACCTTAGACAACAAATTGACATGATGAGAAAACTCGGAACACCTAACTAATTTCCACCTAAAAGCACACGTGCTTTTAACCCTTATCCCTAGACTTTTCGAAGTCTAGGGATTTTTTTATACCCAAAAAAAACCTAAACAACTTATGCTAAGCGCAAGGAAGCCGCGACATATGTCCGGACCCCATCCTCGCTGGATATGAAGCTTAGAAAGTAACCCGCATAATAAAGCAGCTAGTTGAGCCCTATGGAATTAGAAGCCTTTGTCAACCAAGTCCGTGAAGAGCTTGAGCTTGGCCCCATGACCTCTCAAGACCGGTTAAGTGAAAACCCAAAGACCTTTCGCTTAACGCTTGACAACCATCTTGACATTTCTCTAAAAGAAAGAAATCCAGGGGTGTCATTAAAAGCTCCCTTGCGCTCCAAGCCAGAAGTAAAGCTCGAAGAGCTGCTTACCCACCTTATGGAAGCAAACCTCTTTGGCCAAGGAACGCGTGGGTCTTTGATTGGCCTTGATGAGCTGGGTGAAACTCTAGAACTGCTTATGGACTTAAACTATGAGCTTAGCTACCGCAGCTTTAGAGATGCATTAGAGGACTTTGCTAACCTCATCGAATATTGGCAGCGGCATATAGATGCCCATGTCGAAGAAAACGCCTCTGTGGAATAAGGAGTTATGGCGCCAAAACTCATTGCTGAAGAAGGTCTTTTAAAAGGATCTGTCCTCGATCTAGAAAACGGGGATTCGTGGACTATTGGCCGCGACGACACCTCGTGTGAACTCGTCTTGAACGACCCCTCTGTCTCACGTAGACATGCGCAAATTATATTCAAAGATGGACACTATGAGATTGCTAACCTAAGTCTCATTAACCCCATACTCATTGACAGAAAGCCCGTTCAAACTACAAGCATCCTAAGAGATGGCAGCGTCATCCAAGTAGGGTCTACCTGGTTTCGCTTTACTCAAACCTTTGACTCCAGTCTCCGTCCAGAAGATGAGCCAGAAGATACATTTTTTGAAGAAAAAGAGCCTAATCCAACAGTTGTAGACATTGCCTTTCCAAGCGCTCGCTGGATGCTGAAAGTGATCGCGGGCCCTAATGGGGGTGCTGAATTTTTCATGGAATCTGGGCGCACCTACCTTGTAGGTAAAGACCCATCAAGCTGCGACATTCTCTTTCAAGATAGAAGCGTATCAAACCAACACCTTAGCTTAACTATCAATGAAGACGACCTTATTGAGATCGTCGACTTAGAATCCAAAAATGGTGCATTTGTAGATGGGACACCTATCAATGAAAAAGCAACCATAAAACCACAAGAGCCGATTACTCTAGGCACAACAATCTTTGTTGTGATCGACACTAAAGCCTCTAGTGATACCATTATCTCTGAAGCGCCCAGGCCTGTGCATCGAGAGAAAGCTTCTGTTGACAAAAGCCCTAAAGCAGCAAAAACAAGTCTGTGGAGCCGAATACTAGTTCCCACACAAGACCTCGTGATTGCAGGTATCTTTGGAGTGATTGTCCTTGTTGTGGGCTTCAGCACAATTGCTTTATTCAAAAGTGATAAAAAAGAGTCTCCTCCCGCATTTGGCTACGAGTCAAAAATCAAATCTGCCCTAGGCCCTTTTCACGATATAGAATTTTCCTATGACCAAAAGCAGCAAAAACTCTTTTTAGCCGGCCATGTTACTTCTACAACCGACAAAGAGCAGCTTACGTTTAACTTGGATGGTCTTAGTTTCTTAAAACAAATTGATGACACAGTGGTTGTTGATGAGCTTGTATGGCAAGAAATGAATGTCATATTAGCCAAAAACCCTGACGGGCGTTCAATCACACTCCTCGCTCCAAG
>JBDNIV010000007.1:0-22667 GCA_041688145.1 Chlamydiia bacterium
CTACCTTGCAGGGGGCTCTTTAAAAGCGCTTTTATCTGTTTACTTTGAGAGGGAAACTGCATTTAGTGAATTAGAAAAAAAACCAAAAAGTGCTGAAGAGTTATTTGCTTTTTTTATTGAGACAAGTTTTGAGCTCCCTTTAGAAGAACAAGAAAAAGTAAAAAGGGAGCCTAGTATTGGATTTTTAATGACAGCACCTGAGCACTGCTGTTTATTTCAGCCAGGCGCGCGTGGCTTTCACTCTGCGTGGGCACGCACACAATACCCTTTTACTTGGGTGCGCGATGCCGTCATTGCTCCTAGTAAAGAGGCGCTTGAAAAAATAAGGCTAGATGGCTTTTCTGCTAAGGCTTTTCTTGACAGACTCGCTAATCTTTTACCCCCTACAGCAGGGTCGCTTTTAGAGGGATTAGACCTTAAAGATCTAAGCTGTGCTGAGGCAAAAAGCAAAATCTTAAAACGCTTTGATAGCCGAGATCACGATCCAATAGGAAGTGCTATTGATGGGGGCTTTTTTACTTGGACACCTTTTATTCAGGGTGCAGATCTAGAGGAAAAAGCACTCAGTCTTTTAGCTAAAGTTTCTGGTTATAATTTAGAAACAAAGGGCAAGGTTTTTAAAGAGGCTGCAAAAGCACTCGGATTTTCAAATCTTTTTCCTTCTCATGAAACGTACGATAAGACACAACTTTTTGAATGCGTAAAAGCGCTGTACATTTATGCAAACAAAACGCTTTTTTCGAGTGAAGATTTTTTAGCTAAAATTGAGATAGCGGCAAAAGAGGAACATTTAAGTTTTGCACATGCTATTTGTTTTGCTGATTCTAATTGGATAAAAGAGAAGCTTGCTTTTGTGGTAAGCCCGACTAGCTTGGAATTAGAAATATGGCGGGTTGATCACGCAGCAGCTTGTGGCAGGCCTTTATCCCCTTGGAATAAGCGATTAAAGTCAGGAGAGACTGAGTGGTCTGTCTTTGATAAGATAGCTGAATTTTTCTGAAAAACTAAGCGAAACCTTTCTCAATTTTAGATTCATTTTTTTTATTTTGTATAAAGAATTGCGCTTGATTGATTTTGACTTGAATCGATTCTTGAATTTATAAAAGTGTGCTTTGATTGAAAAAATAAAAAATCTGTTTGCAAAAAAACACCTATGTTTTTTATAACAACACTTTAACTTGCATGCGTTAGCTGCGTCTTCGCGTTGCTAATCAATGAAATTGCAAGTTAGATTTAGTTTTGGAAAATGTTCAAAAGCGCGTGTCGAACTGTTTAGCAGCCGGCGCGTTTTAACAGAAAAAAAATGGAGAGAGCAATGCAGTTCAAGCGCACATTGTCAGCAGCCTTAGCAGTAGCTACAGTTGCAGGCATGGGAGGGGCACATGCGGATCATGAGTACCCTATGGATAACGCACCAGATACAAAGGATATTGATTTCCTAAGAAACTGGTTTAAAACAAAACGCGCCGTTTCTATTGATGAGAAAGGTGGAGACCTGTCAATCAGTGGTGATGTGCGTGTTGAGTACAATGGCAACAGTGGTCGCCATAATGGGAATCCTGTCTTTGGGAAGAGTACAGGAAACATTAGACATGAGTTTAAAAATCGTGTAGATCTATTCTTTGACTATCGCACATGCCATACATGGGCGCACATTAAGTTGAAGTTTGACAACATGATGGGTGTAATCAGCGGTACAACAAACAAGCTTGTTTTGGAAAAAGGTATCTTAGGCTACCGCGTTTTCGATAACGGCAAGTCTGCAATCGTTGATTTAGAGCTTGGACGTACTAAGCTTTACAACTTCTTCGATTCAAAAGTGCAATTTGGCGCTATGTTCGATGGGGGTTCATTCAGAATTGCGAACAGTTTTGATCGCACTTTTGATTTTGATTTCCGCGCAGCATACGGTTTGGTAGCACAGGCGAGCAATCAGTATTTTGCTGTTGCAGAAGCTGATTTCATGGATATCGGTGAGACAGGCGTTTACTTGAAGTACGCTTACACTCATTGGAGAAAGCATGGCAATAGCCAACGCTACAGAACACCTAATTCAGGTGAGACAGGATGGCAGGCGCTTGGGAATGTTAGTGATAACCCTCAGTTCAAGTTCCAGATTTCTCAGTTCTTAGTGGGATATCAGATGGACCCTGAAGTGCTTCGCTTCCCTCTGAAGATCTACGGTGCGTTCCTAATGAACCATGCAGCAAAAGAAGTAGCAACTGCTTTTGCTACAATCAACCACAAAGAAAAAACAGCTTGGTATGCGGGCTTTACAGCCGGTCAAGTTGTTAAGCGTGGTGATTGGTCAGCAGAAGTGATCTACCAATCTGTAGGCGCTCAGTCTGTTCCTGATTTTGATATGTCAGGTATTGGCAATGCAAACCCAGACGCTTCTTTGATATATGCCCATAAAGGCATTGGTTCAGTAGCAGCGCCTTTCGGTAACACGAACTTTAAGGGTTGGACAGCGAATCTTATGTTTGCAATAACAAATAACGTGTCACTGCTACTTGAGTATGACTGGTCTAAAAACAGGAAGAAACAGATAGGTTCATCAGAACTTACTTTTGACTACCACCGCTTTGGTGCAAGTGCAATCTACGCTTTCTAAGTTAGATTTCAATTTGCTACAGAGTAAAAAAAGAGAGGCTTTTATAGCCTCTCTTTTTTTTGTCCTTTAAAAACGCCTCTCTTGGTATGATGGGACCGTTTTTATAAGGGCAAAGGTGCTATGCGGGGCTATTTACTTGTTGCGTTAGGAACTCTTTTTTTTGGACTAGGTTATTCAGCTGGATCTGATCCGGAATATCCTATGGATAATCGACCTGACGATAAGGATCTTTTATCGTTACGAGATTATCTTAAGCTAAAACGTGAAGAGCCTTTAAGAAGTAAAAAACATGCCCTTTGTATTAGTGGTGAGGTTCGAACGCAGCTCAAAGCATCTAGCGCGGTGCGTATTAATCCAGTAACGCATGCTTATGAAAGGCAGTATGGAGGGCTTAATCAGGCGCCTATTTGCGAGTGGTTAAACCGGGTGAGTCTTTTTGTTGACTATCGAGTCTACCAGGCATCATTTCATGCAAAAGTAGACTTTGATAATGCTATGGGGACTATTGAGGGTACAACAGCGGAGCTTACGCTTGAGCAGGGCTACTTGATGTATCGCATTTTAGAAGATGGAAAGTCTACTTTTGATGCGTTAATTGGTCGCGATAAGCTTTACAACTTTTTCGATTCTAAAGTGCAATTTAATGCTCTTTTTGATGGTGGAGCCGCGCGTTATCAGAATGGCTATGGGAATATTGTTGATTTAGAACTTCTTTGGGCAGGATCTGTAGTGACAGATTATTTAGATCATTATGGATGGGTCGGGCAGATTGCTCTTAACAATTTGTTTTCAACAGGGATGTTTTTTAAATACAGCTATAGTGATTGGCTGAAGAAAAGTGAAACGCTCGTTTATCAAGGAGATGGTTTGCCTAGTGGCCTTTCTCAGACAAATAATCCCCAAGCAGCATATCAAATCTCTCAGTTCCTCATAGGATATAATGATTTAGAAAGAGCCTTTAAGATTTATGGCGCTTTTTTATACAACGTAGCTGCGCTTAAGCATCCAGCTTTAGGAATGAATGAACGTGACCGGATTGCTTGGTATGCAGGTTTTCAGATTGGGCATATTAGGCAAAAAGGAGATATGGCTTCAGATTTATCTTACCAGGTAGTAGGCGCTCAAGCGGTGCCTGGATGGGATATGGCGGGTATTGGGAATGGAAATCCCAACGGAAGTTCTATTTATTTCCCTAGCTTTACATCTGATCCAGCTCCTTTTGGTAACACAAATTTCCAAGGGTGGCAAGCTGATTTTATGGCAGCTGTGGATGACAATGTCAGTGTGCTTTTGCGTTATAAGACTTCACGTTCTTTAAAAGCCTTTCAAGGCTGGAAGACGCGCTTTGCCCGTTTTGAAGCGAGTGTTATTTACGCTTTTTAACTAGTCGTTAAATCGACCCTATTGTATTCTTTCGACTTTATTACGTTTAATAAAAACTTAGTTGACAGCTATTAAAATTAAAAATAAAAAGTGAAATTAGAGGCGGCAGAAGAATTATGCATAAAAAGTCAGCATTTTTGGGGTTATTTATTTTAGGAGGGCTTTTATGTGTCAGCTCTAAAGGTTTTTCAGAGCCTCTTTTAGAGCATAAAGATGAGTCTCTAATTGCTGATGAGCTAAAAGATTTGCCTCCTCCCCCTCAGGCAACGACTCTTTCTGGGCTAAAAGGCACTTTTAAGATAGAGGGCGATATTCGTCTTAAGTATAAGGGTGAGGCGCTGCGAGATGGCAATACACGCCTTTTAGGGACAGGGACAGACTTTCCGAATAAGGCGTTTAAAAATGAAGTAAATATCTACCTCTATTATCAAGCGAGACGCACGATTGGCCAAGCTCGTCTTAAGTTTGACAATACCATGGGTAATATTGGAGGCACGACCAATAAACTGTCCTTGTCTAAAGCTTTTATGGGACAAGAAATATTCCGATGCTCTGACCTTTCTATTAAGGCAGGACTTGGCCGTAGGCCTCTTAGTGAGATGCTTGATTCTGATGTAGCCTACGATGCACGTATGGATGGTGGGTATTTGCGTTTCACGACTTATACGTGGAATTTTTGTGATCTAGCGCTTGATCTTCTAGCTAGCATTGTTGATCTGAATACTAATCAGATGGCGTATTTTGGTCAGCTCTCATTTGATCACATTATGGATACAGGGATCTATTTCAATTACTCAGTTGGAGATTGGTATAGAAAAGCAACGACTCGCATTACCAATGGAAGTGGCACGCCTTCAACATTTAATGGAATAAGTGAGCTCTCTAATAACCCTCAAAATCAGTATTTAACCTCACAGTTTCTATTAGGCTATGTAATGGGGCCGTGGCGCTTTAATCTTCCATTCAAGGTCTATGGCGCTTTTCTCGTAAACCATAAAGCGAGAGCTCAGAGCTTCTTAAACAATAAGAAAGAAAACACTGCGTTTTATCTGGGCACTACTCTGGGTACAGGTAAGAAGCCAGGTGGCTTTTCTATAGACTACAGCTATCAGTTTGTACGCGCTCAAAGCGTGCACCAGTTAGATTCTTCAGGAATAGGCCTTGGCAATATCCGGGATAACAGCCTCTATGGCCCTTTAGTCAATGATTTGACCGGCACCTCTATTGCTACTATTACCCCAGCTAACGCTAATGGTAACACAAACTTCCGAGGATGGCAGGCAGGTTTCTTATATACCTTCACAAAGCAGTGCTCTGGGCGTCTTATATATAAGACTGCAACACCTGCAAATAAGAAGATTGGTCCAGATCGTCATTATAAGAAGTTTGAGACGCAGCTTATATATGCATTTTAATTCAGTTAGGTAGATAAGATCTTTGTGGATTTTAAGGCCTAACTAAAAAAAGCTTCTTTAGAAAAGGCTCCACTTGGTGATACCTTGATACGGAAAGTTCTTTCTTTAGACACTTGCAAAGCTGAGAAAATATTGCTCAGCGTATCTTCATTCCACTGATCTTCAAAAAAGACGAGGGGCTTTCGCTTTTCTAAAAGGGCAATTAGCTGCGTTTGCAGACCCACGCTTGCTTCTTCACGAATCGCAATACCGATGAGGTTTAAAAAGCGTTTAAGCTTTTTTCTTCCAGGCAGAACTAAGCACGGGTGCATATTCGGAATCGCTCGGATAAGGCGCCATATAGTCTTTCTAGAGCCTTCTGGAAAGACGTAGACAGTAGGCTCAGCAAGATCTTCTGCGCTGCTTAACTCAGGCTCATGCTTGTGGGGGCCTAGCCTTGAAAGTATGAATAAAATTTCTTCTACATCTACACGAAGTAATACAAAGGATACGCCAAGGGTTAATAGACCTATAAAGAAAAAGCCGACAGAAGCTGAGCTTGAGCCAAAAAGAGCCAAAAAGTAGAGCAAGATTGCAGCGACAAGCACACCCATAAAACTTAGGAAATTGTTAACAGCGACTACTTGTCCACGCTGCTGGTCTGGTGCTTTATGTTGGATAAAAGAATCTGCTGGCACAACAAACATACCTCCAAAAAATCCCAGGAGAATTAAAAAAAAGATGATTGGAAGAAGCGAATGGCCAAAAAAAGCGAGCATGATAGATGAGATAGCGATACCAATGCCGGCTAAGAAGCTAAAAGCTATATGAGAGCGCTTTACAAGTTTTCCAGCAACGTAAGAGCCTAGAGCAATCCCAAGGGCGCATACGAGGAAAAGATAGCCAGCTTTTGTTTTATCAAAGCCTAAGCGCTGTGTGGTAAATGGGATAATATTAAGCTGCATAAAGCCGCCAATAAATAAGAAAAAGGACGAAGAAAGCACAGCAGCAAGCAGTGGCGGTGCGTGGTAGCAAAATCTTATAGTTTTCCAAATGTCTTTAGGGAAGAAGGGGTTGAGCTTTTGATCAGAGCCGGCACCTTCTGTTGTGGGGATCTGATGGCTTGTAAAAACACCTATAAGAGCTACTAAGATACAGCATGAGGCTGCTACTGTCAGCATGCCAGATGTGATCTCAGTTAAAAAAGAGGCCAAAAATGTACCGACAATGACAGCGATATAGGTAAAAGATGAGAGATAACCATTAGCTTTTGAAATCTTATCTTTAGGAACTAGCTCTGGAATAATCCCATATTTAGAGGGGCCAAAAAGAGCGCTTTGGGCAGCCATTAAAAAAAGCATGATAAAACTTACCCACCAAAGCTGGTAGTAAAAGATAAACATGCCTCCAATAGCGATAAATAGTTCGAGCCATTTAGTGAACACAATAATTTTTTTCTTGGAATAGCGATCAGCTAAGATGCCAGCATGTTGAGAAAAAAGTAAAAAAGGGAGAACAAAGACAAAGCCTACCCAGGCGAGTATAGCGCTTTCTTGGCTTCCACCTTTGATATTAAGGAGTAAAAAAACAATCAGCATCTTAAAGACGTTGTCATTAAGAGCTCCTAGGAACTGGGTCGCATTTAGGTACGCGAAAGGAGTTAGTTTTTTAAAAAAATTAGGCATGCATTTTGTTGTTATTCGAGATATAGCGGCGATCATACCATTTTTAATAATATCGGCCCAATTTCTGACTGGAGCCTTAAGCTTGAGGGGCGTATGCTGCAAATAAAAAGCTCCATATGCACGCAGTTATATCGAACAGTATCGAATCTCTTTTTGACAGTCTTTTAGAGCGCTTAAAAAAAAGTCGCCCTTTAAAGCCTCTTATTGTTTTTGCCTCAGCGAAGCTAGCTAAACATTTTAACCACTTCGCGGCTTTAAAAGATCACTCTCAATCTATATCAGCTTTATTCTTAGATAGTTTCTTAGAAGAAATTACTCCTCTTATGTTTGGAGCCACATCGCCAAGGCTGACTCATATAGAGCGCGCTTTTAGGCTTGAAGCTCTTATAGAAGAGAGCTCCTTTGTAAAGGGAGATGAAAAGCTTGAAAGTGCGCTAAAAGAGCTTAAGAGCTCTTTACATATGGGCAGCTATAAAAGCAGATGCTTTGTTTTTTGTGATAAGCTATCAAAGCTTTTTGGAGATTATGAGCTTCATGGTGGTGCAGGGTTTTTAGACAAGAGCGATAGACCTTTTTTAAGTCATAGTTCTGTAGCAGAAGAGCCACATCAAATGCTGCAAAGAGCTCTTTATAACGCTTTATATGAGGGGCCTTTTTCTCAAATACAAGATCTTTTAGCTATTAAACCAAAAAGTCTTTATGCCCATATTGCTTTTGTAGGTTTTTCTGTTTTGCCAAAATCCGTATTTCAATTGCTTTCTCATATAGATGCCTCAGCGCTTGTAGAGGTCTATAGTCTGATGCCTTCTAGTCATTATTTTGGGGATCTTTCTGTATATGAAAATGAAGACCACGCGCTCATAGGCGCTCTTGGCAAGCAAAAGCGCGCTCTGCAAAGGCAGTTAGAAGACAGTAACGCTTGCCATAAAGCGTATATGCAGGACGAGACTATGTCCCCTACTCTTTTAGAAAGTATAAAAGCTGATATGGCTCTTATGCATACGGGCGTAAAAACATTAGAAGAGAACGTGTGCTTAAGTGTTCAATTTAAAGAGTACACGAGCATTCGCTTAGAATTAGAAGGCTTAGCTTTTCATCTAGCAATGTTGGCAGATAAAGGGTTATTAGAAAATAAATCGGCTCATGTTTTTGTGCCAGATCTTGAACGCTATCTTCCAACTATACGCGAAGTCTTTGAGCGGACAACTGCTCAAATCCCCTACCGTATTGCAGGGCAGAGCGTATGGGATAAAAATCCTTTAGCACACTCTTTTTTCTCTATCTTAGAAAAGGGGCAAAGCGCTTGGGACGCTCGAGAAGTGCAAAAACTTGTAGAAGATCCTTACTTTTTACAAGGGCTTTTAAAAAAAGATGAGAGAAAAGCTTTTTCTGAATTTGTGCATGAAAGCTCATTTTCTTGGGGATACAATAATGCGCATCAAAAAAGTTATTTAGAAAATGAAGGGCTTGGGCAATTTTGCGAAAATGAGATTTCTAAAAAAGAAAAACGTTCATCTCTTGTCTATGCAATAGATAGATGGCTAGACAACAATTTTTTAGAGGTAGCAAATCTTATTGATAAAGAGCCTCTCGCAAAAGTCTTAAACGCACTAGGTGAGCTTTTTGAAGACTTAGTTCCTATTCGAAAAGGGACTTTGTTGTCACCTGCAGAGATCTCTGAATATTTAATAGGACTTTTAAAAAAATATTGCGCTCCTAACTTTAATGATGATCAGGCGCAAGCTCATTTTGAAGATTGCCTAGAAGCATGTGAAAGCTTAGATAAGCTCTTAATAGCAAAAGAAAACCCAAATGCAATTCTTATTTCATCAGCTTTGCATCACTTAAAAACAAGATTTTCAAAACCAAGTAGTCCTATAAGTGGCTTTAGCGGTGTTATCTTTTCTCCTTTTGTTCGAGCGCATTTAAGCTCAGCTGATTTTGTAGGTATTTTAGGTTTTGATGATAGCGGATCTTATGCAGATTTGAGCTCTAAATTTACGTCTCTTTTTGGCACCTGTTTAGTGGAGGTGCCAAGCGCTTTAGATGAAGCAAAAACACTTTTCTTAGATACACTTTTATGTGCAGAAAAAGCTTTTTTTATAAGTTTCTCTAACCTTTCTTTATCAGGAGAAAAAGCGCATTTAAATAGTTTAGGGCGCATTTTTCATACCTATATCCAAGAAAAATTTTGCTCAAAAAAAGGCGGCTCTCTTGCTGGTTTATATACTGTGGAACCTGAAGATGAATGTGCGTTTGGAAAGAGCCAGTCGATAGATGCGCTTTTTTATGGGCCTAAAGCCTCTTTCTTAAAGAGCTGGAAAGAGCCTATAGCGACTGAAGAAAATGATAAAAAATCGGAGTTAAAAGAGTTTACTCTTTATGAGATTAGCTTAGCTTTGACAAATCCTTTAGAGTGGTTTTTTCAGACAAACTTTAGAACAAGTTTTACAGATAGCCAAAAGGTTTTGGAAGATACAGGCTCAGATCTTTTCTTAAAGAGCCACGATCGCTTAGGCCTTATCTACGGATCTGAAAATCTTACAAGCGCTAAGGCTCTGTTACAAGACATAGGGCCTGAAGGGATTTTTGGAGAAGCGAGCTACCTTGATCTTAAAGAATCTTTAGAAAATAAAGAGCATCTTTTAAAAAGCATGGGGATAGAAAAGCTTTTTTTTGTGGAACTTTGTTCACAAAGAAAAACCCTTTGCAAAGGCATGCGCAAAGAAAACGTAGGGGTTTTTGCTCCCTTGATTCAAGTTGAAAATTACCTAGTTCGAGGAACAATTCAAAGCGCTTTTGATAAGGGAATAGTTTCGTATGCAAAAGACCCTCTAAAAGCGCGCTTTTCTAAAGCGCCTTATGCTTTAGCATTAAAGGAACTTGGAATGCCAAGCGCTTGTTTCCATATCCAAAGTGGGGAGCAAATAGCCTTTAAAGGCTGTTTAAAAACTTTGGTTGAATATGCAGAGTTTGCTAGTAAAAACCCTTCGGTTATCTACCCTGATACGTTAGAGCCTTTATTACATAAAGATGCAGGCGCTTTGAAAAAGCGTTTAGAAGAAAAAGCGTTTGGTTTTATGCCAGAGCCTCATATGCAGGCACTATTTTCTAAAGAAGAGGCTATTGATTACACCTTACTTATAGAAACTTTTTATCCTTGGGCGAAAAAACTGCAGGAGGTCTTTGATGGAGAGTAGAGATTTTTCTATTCTAGATCCTGATCTTGAATTAGAGAAACGCATTTTTCTTGAAGCTTCTGCAGGCACGGGAAAAACGTTTGCTATTGAGCATTTTGCGCTCAGATTAATATTAGAAAAAGGCATGAGCGTTGATGAGATCCTTATTGTTACTTTTACTAAAAAAGCAACAAGTGAGTTAAGAGCGCGCCTTTTTTCTCTTATAGAAAGAGCATATGCTGCACTCACATCTGAAGAAACATTTAAAAAAAGCCTTGAAGAACTGCCTTATTTGAAAAAACTCAAAGATATAAAAAAAGCGCGTGATCATCTGTATAGAAATCGCCTTATTTTTGAAAATGCTTCGATTAGCACACTTCACGCTTTTGGTTTGAAAGCTTTGGAGAAGGTAGATTTTGATGTTTGTCTAAAACAAGAGATTGAGAGTCCAAAAGCCTTTATTAAGAGCTTTTTGAGTGGGCGTGCTCAAGGCGCTAGCTACAATCCTTATCTGCTAAAAAAGCTTATGCGTAGCTATGGTAGTAGCGCCTGTTTTATAGATGCGCTTACCCTTATGCTCTCTAGAAGTGCACACTTTGCAAAAATGCTTCCCTTTTCTGAAGTAAAAGAGCGTTTAAAAAAAGAGCTAGAGGTTTTGAGCCCGCCGCAAACTTTTGAGGCGCTCATAAAAGATCTTCAGGCTCTTGGGGCTGAATATAAAGGCATTTTAGACCGGAGTAAAAAACTTAAACCAAACCTCGTAGAAATTGTTGATGCCCTAAGCGCTTCATTCATATCCAATGTGTGGGATGATGAGGCACTGAGTCTTTTTTGTGAAAAGGCTGAGCCCCTTGTCAAGCTCTTAAGCAGTAGTGGCAAAAAGAAAAAAGAACCCTCAGGAGCCGGCCCTTTAAACTATTTTAAAGCGTTAAAAAATGCTACCAAGGGTTTAGAGCTTTACCTATTTGACCCAGAGGTTCTTCTAGTACAGCTTGCTTATGATTTAAGGCTTGTATGCGCAGAAAACAAAGAGGCGCGAGCTGTTTTTAGTCCGGATGATATTTTGTATGCTCTTCAAGCTAAGCTCGCAAGTCCTATTGAAGGAAAAGCGTGTACTGCAAAGATAATAGAGCCTTATAAAGCCGTTATTATAGATGAGTTTCAAGATACCGACCCCGTTCAGTGGGATCTTTTTTCACGGCTATTTTTTAAATCAAAAGAGCAAGATCTTTATGGGATGCTTGTAGGTGATCCTAAGCAGTCGATTTATGGCTTTAGAAAAGCTGATATTTATACATTTTTTGAAGCTAAAAAAATATTTGGATCGAAAGCAGCTTATTACCTGACAACGAATTACCGCAGTGACTCTAACCTTACCCAAAGCTTGAATAAGCTTTTTGCTTTGAGAAAAGATGGTACTTTTTTGCACCTGCCTAAAACAGGTGAACGTATTGTTTTTGTACCTTCACAGTCGCCAAAAAAACATCCAAATGAAGATGGGCACGCTGCTATAGAAGGCCCTTTAGAATGCTTTTTGGCCTCTATCAAAGGCGTTCCCAATTTAAGCGCTCAAGAGGAGCTTATCTTTCCTTGGATAGCTTCTCGTATGCTTGCTCTTAGAAAAGAGGGTATCTCTTTTTGTGATATGGCATTACTTGCAAAAGACCGTTTTCAAATAGAGGCAATTGAAGCTTACCTAAACCGGCTTGATATCCCTACAAAAGTAGAGGGAGACTATAGCGTTTCTAAAGACAAAGTGTGGCTTATGCTCAAAGCATTTGCTGAAGCACTCCTCTTTCCTCATGACAGAGCTCGCTTAGCCTTAGCACTTAGTCTTTTTGGATTTGAGGCGAGGCTTTTATTAAACGAGGATTTTCTAAAGGAAAAAGCGCAAGTTTTCCAAAGCCTTTTGTCAGTAGTACACAAGTATGGCTTTCTTACAGCGGCAAGTGATTGGCTCAAAATTTATCCTATCCAAGAAGCGAGCGCTTTTTATGAGCTTGCAGACCTTTTAGAGCAAAAGCGCTTAGAAAAAAGGCTTTTATTTAGCTCTTTGTGGAATATACAAGAGCTGTTTGAGGCTTTTGAGGAATTGCTTATTTCTAAAGAGCGCACATCAAAAAAAGGTGTGCGGCTTACGACCATCCACAAGAGTAAAGGATTGGAGTATGGGTATGTATTTGCTCTTGGTCTTGTTCAGCGAGCAAAAGGTCTTGGGAAGGTGATGAGTTCTCAAGGCGTTATTACCCCTTCTATATGTGTATCAGAAGAAGAGAGAGAAATGGAGATTCATGAGCTTGATGCAGAGAAGCTGCGTGCGTTTTATGTGGCTTTAACAAGAGCAAAACATAGAGCATACTTACCTGTTTTATTATCAGAAAAAGAACCTGCCTTCGGTACAGCATCATGCAATGAAGTTTTTTTTAATGAAGCATTTTCCCTTGATAAAGAAGTGGCCTCTTTATCTAAAGACTCTCTAGAAAATTATGTAATAAAGCGTTTGCAAAAAGTTGGAGCTAAAGTCACCTTGGCTAGCAAAGACTCTTTTTTTGAAAATGATTTAAACTCATCTCAGTCTTTTTCTGAATTAGATAGAGCAAATGTTTCAGCTGAGCTTATAAGCAAGCGTGCTAATTCTTTAGAAAATGCGTCAAAGAGACTTGAGAGCTGCTTTTCTAAAAATATACAGACACTGTCTTACTCTTCGATCACAGGATCTGCATCCTTAGAAGAAAAGATAAAAATACGCCCATCAGAATCTGAAGTGCCTGCGGGGCCAAAAGTTGGTATTTGGATACATGAAGTTTTAAGGGTTTTATTGGAGTCGGGAGCATATCAAAATCTAAATGAAAATACCTTTGAGCGAGCTTGCGCTCGATTTGTTCCGAGCATATTTTTTGAAAAATATAAAGCGCTGCTTTTTGAATGGGTTAAAAATGCTTTAGAAAACCCTTTACCTGAAATAGGCCCTTTAAAAGACATTGAATGGAAAGACCTTCTAATTGAGCAGCCTTTTATGTGGCGCATATCAAACGAATCTTCAGACGAGATCTTCATCAAAGGGATCATCGATTTAGTCGTACATGTAGATGGTAAGCTCTACATAATAGATTGGAAGAGTAATTACTTAGAAGATTATAGCCAAAGTGAGCTTGAAAAAGCGATGCATCATCACGGTTACTTTATTCAAGCAAGCCTTTATAGAGCAGCATTAGAAAAAATGGTGTGGCCCTGGGAACAGGCTCATTTTGCGCAAGCGCACTACGTCTTTTTGAGAGGAGGCTCTTTTTCTTTTGAGCCGCGCGCTTTTAGCATGGATAAACTTCTATTTAAGACAGAGGAGGCTGCATGTCACCCTCTTTAAAAGCGAAGACAATGATTCCTTTAGATAAGACAGGGCTTACTTTTGATAAGCGTTTAAAAATAGGGCCTTTAGAGACCCTTTTAGCAGTTAGGCTTGCTGAGCGGCTAGAAGATGCTGATCCTTGCTTAGTATTTTTCTTGAAATATTTATTTGCCGCTCTTCGCCTCGGGCATTTAGGCGTACGTTTAGAGTCTCTTTTACCTCCGCTGCAAAGTGTGTGGAAAAATGCGGTAGAACTTTCAGAAGAAGATATGCAATGCGTTTATGCTCTTTTGGAAAAAGGATCTCTGAAGGCAAAGGCTTACCAAGAGCTTCTTGGCCTTGAATTTATTGATGGAGTTCTCACAACACATGCATGTAAAGATTTAGAAAAAGAGCTAGCTCGTCTTATCCATCAGCTCCTTGCAGCTCCAAATATTAAATTTCAAGATTATGACCCGGCGCAAAAAGCCTGTTTAGAGACTTCTTTACACGAGGAGCAGCTCTTGGCAATCAAAGCCTCACTTAAGACGTCTTTTTTCATTTTGACAGGCGGCCCAGGCACAGGAAAGACGCACACCGTTTTAAATCTTATTAAAGCGCATAGCCCTAAGAAGCGTTGTTTTATGCTAGCGCCAACAGGAAAAGCTGTAATGCAGATGAAAGAGCGGCTTTTAAAAAATGCCTTTTCATATGAAAATCTAAAAAATGCAGCTGAAATAGAACTAGAAGTCTTGACCCTTCATAAAGCGCTAGGTATTACTTCAGATAAAAAAGAGCCTATTCCTTTAGAGGCCGATCTTGTTATTGTAGATGAAGCCTCTATGGTCGATGCAGCTACTATGAAAGCGCTTTTCACAGCTCTTTCTAATAAGACCAAGCTCATACTTATTGGTGATCCTAATCAATTGCCTTCTGTTGAAAGTGGGAGTATTTTTTCTGACTTAGTCTCTGTTGTTAGAAAAAAAGAGCCTGAAAAAATAGCCCATCTAGAGCAGTGTCATAGAGTTGAGAGCTTAGAGCTGCTAGAGTTTGCAAAAGCCGTGGCTTTAGGAGATGTTACAGCTATTGAGAAGGTGTTTAGTAAAGAGGAAGAAAAAGAGGGCTCTAAAGCAGCTCTGGAAGTATTAGAGGGTTTAGATCCCGCTCTATTTTCTTTAAGGTTTTTTGATCGAGATTTTAAAAATTCTGAAGAGGCCTATACCGCGTTTAAGGCATTTAGAATGTTGTGCCCCCTTCGGAAAGGCAAAGGCTCAGATTTCATTAACCAAGAGATTTTTTCTCATTTAAGAAAAATGAAAAAGGCTTTTTATATTCCTATCATTATCACCCGTTCAAAAGGCTCTTTTATAAATGGCCAGATGGGAGCGCTTTATTTAGAGAAAGACAGATCGCTAGATGAGAGCTGCGCTTATTTTGAAGATGCTTTAGGCGCGCTCCAAGAGTATAGAGCCTATGATTTGCCCGCTTATGATTTGGCTTTTTGTCTGTCGGTGCATAAGAGCCAAGGCAGTGAGTTTGATGAGGTCTTACTTTTTATGCCTAAAGGCTCTGAAGCTTTTGGTGTAAAAGCACTTTACACAGCAGCTACGCGTGCGAAGAAAAAGCTTTTTCTCTCAGGAGAAAAAAAGATCTATATAGAGGCAGCAGGAAGAAAAGGAGAAAGAGTGAGTCTACTTTCACAATTTTTAGAGCTTGAATAAAGTGCTATTGCACTTCCAAGTCTTCTGCAATGTCTAGTGGAGGCAAAATAAAGACAAAAGGCAGGTCTAGAGGGGTATAAAGAGGCTCTGCCCATAAGCTGTAAGTAAGTTCAGCTGGTTTATGAGCCAAAATTTCGACTACTTTTGCAACTAAAAGCCCTTTTGGAAAAACGCCATCTAAACCCGATGTAATGAGGCGATCGCCTCCCTTTAGGGGGAAGTCTTTATGAAATCCCGATACTTTAAATAGGTTTTTTCCTTGAAATCTGTGGATGCCTTCAAGGTACCCTTTAGCTAAAAATTGAGTAGGTCCTGAGGGAGCTAATTGCTGTGTGAGCACAGAAAAAGCGCGTTTAGCACTATCAGTTTGCAAACGCTCATCTTGGGCCAGCGCTTTTAACGTATCTGTTATCCATGAAGAAGTAGCAGATCCTCTAATAGCGCAGACGCTTGGCTGCAGCTTGGGATCTGATATGAGGCGCACTCGAGCGGTTCTTGCGCCTACATACTCAACAACTCCTATTGCATGGGGGCCAAAGCAGACAGGGCTATTTTTACCAATAGCTGGGCAATTTTTTCTTCCTAGATCAATCCAAAAGGTGTAGTCATAAGTGCTTTTATTTTTTAGAACAATGCGGCCACAAAAAATCTCTTTTTGAGGTCTAAAAAGAGAAGACTCACTTTCAGGGCTAATATTGAGGATGCGGTTTTTTTCTTGGGTCAGGTGTTTTAAAGTCGAGATCTGGTTTTTTAAAAGTATATTTTCAAGCTCCAGTTGGCTTAGTCTATAGTCTTTAGGAAGAGGCTTTTTAAAAGGAGATATTAAGGCAGAGGTAAATAATGAAGCCTGCTCACGCAAGGGAGCTTCATAAGTCACAAGTAGGTAGACAAATGTAAAAATCCCGATTAAAAAAGGCATTCGGTATTTTTTCTTTTTACCCACAGCGGACCTCTACAAAAGCATGAGCTATTTTCTCTAGATTGGATGTGCAAAGACCAGCCATATTGACCCGGCCTGATTTAGGCATATAGATCGCAAACTCTTTTTCTAAGCGTAGAACCTCTTGGGGAGTAATTCCCATAAAACCAAAAAAGCCTTTTTGCTCGGTGATATCGGGCCAGCTACTTTCTGGCAGGCCTTTTTGCGAAGAGCAAGTAAGCAGCATTTGGTAAAAACTTTTGCGCATAGAATGAATGCGCTCTCGCATCTGTATGAGCTCTTTTTCCCATGAAGCTTTTAGCGCTTTGTCTTGTAAAATAATAGCTACGATCTCTTCTCCAAAGCGAGCTGGGTTCGAGTATGTTGTACGCGCCTTATTTTGAATATGAGACGAGAGAGCTTTTTCAGAGTTTGTGCGCACACATAAAGCTCCTGCCCTTTCTCCATAGAGCCCAAAGTTTTTAGAGCATGAGTAACAAACGGCGATATCAAGGTCGTGGCTCATAAAGATATTTAGCGCTTTTCGGTCTTCTTCAAGGCCTTCTCCAAAGCCATGGTAGGCCATATCTAGAATAACAAAGTGCCCGTGGTTTTTTAAAGCGGCTGCTATCTTTTCCCATGCATCTTTAGTGGGATCGCATCCACTTGGATTGTGGCATGTGGCATGAAAAAGAAAGGCTGATCCTTTCTTGGCTTTTTTAATAGCGGCAAGTATGCCTTCAAGATCGATCTCAGTTGCTGTTTTAAGATAAGTGTAGACTTGAACATTTAGGCCCGTCTCAGAGAAAATCCCATTATGGTTAGGCCATGAAGGATCAGGAATGTAGAGCCTCTTTACGGCTGAATTTTTTAAAAGCTGTCCTATGAGGTTAAGAGCTCCTGTGCCTCCAAGAGCGCCAGCTGTATAAAAATGCTTATGATTTTCGCCTAGGGCAAGCTTGCCAACCTCTTCTCGAAAGCTCGGTAGTCCATCAATGGGCAAGTATTCTTTATTAGAGGTATCTTGAAGAAGGCGCTTTCGAGCTTCCAAGACGCTCGGGAGTGTATAGGGCTTAAGCTCTTCTGTACGATAAGCGCCAATAGATAGATTGATTTTTTCTTTTCTAGAATCTTTTGCAAAAGCAGCATTTACCCCAAAAATAGGGTCTTGTGGAAGTTGTAAGAGATCATCAAATAGGTGCATGGGTAAAAATCTGCTTTTGTAACCAAAATAAAGGGAGGGCGCGTATTAAGTCTATCAGGATATCCAAGATATTAGGCAAAAAGGTTTCTAAAAAAAGTCTTTTCTCTTATGTCAAGGATATATCCGGTAATAAATCTATAGACCCTTTAGGATTCAAAATGCCTAACATACAAACAGATTTGATGTATTTGCATGCGCGCTTGTCAAATTTAGATAGTACTTTAGAAGAAGCCGATGATGAGCTAGCTTTAGCTTTGGTAGATAAAATAGATCGACGGATTTCAAATTTGTTAGGAGCCGAAGTTGAAGGCGAAGTGCATGAAGAGATACAAGTGCTTAAGGGGCGCTGGGAGGCTATTAAGGGGAGAATTAAGCCCAAAGCTCATATAGATACCTGCGAGCTTGTAGGAAATATTGAAAGAATAAGAGCTGCTCTCATCTCCTCTAGTGATCATCTTGAGCAAGATCTTGCAGGTGCTGATCGCGAGCTTTCGCCAGTAGAAGAGCTTGCCGAAATACAAGCAGCTGCTAGATATAGAAACATTAAATGGAAATCCCCAAAGCTAATAGCAGCTTTTGAGTATATTCTTACTCAGGCAATTCAGGGAGTATATGGTGAAAGAATACAAAAGCTTTTAGATGAAAGCTCTCCTCTGGTCATCGAGCTGCGTCCTTTATTGCGTATGGTAATATTAGAGGTTGTTGATGACATACTCTCTGCCCCTGAATTTATAAGTGAGTTACAAGATCTTGAGCCATTAAAAAAGCTTTTGCCTGAGTCTGCAGAAGAAAGAGCTGAGTTAAGAGAAGCTATAATATTAGGAGAGCTTTTAGGAGATGACCAAGCCTTGGAACAAGAACTTAATCGCCTAACGGGATTATACAGCGCTCAAAATCAGAGTCAGTTAGAGGGTGAATTTAAAGATATTGCCCAATTTTTATTTCATGTGATTTTAAGAGGAGAGACGCTTTCAACAGACTCTGGCATAGGAATGCCATTATTTAGATCAGAAACTTTTCCAGAAGATGGAGCGCCAGGTGAAGTTAATAGCTGGCTTGAGAGCTTACCTGAAGAAATATGGAATCTTGATAAGCTTAAATATCTTGATCTTGGGGGAAATCGACTCACAGATATTCCAAAAGAGATAAAGCAGCTAACCAGTCTTGACGCCCTCAATTTGTCACATAATCAAATAGCTGACTTGCCACAAGAAATGCAAGAATTAAGGCGCTTAAATACACTTTATATTGCAAGAAATTCTATGGCAGGCATTCCGGTAGTATTAGGCGAGATGCCTTGGATCCATTTATCAGATTGGTGAGATTAAGCACAGAGCAGCAATTTATTTATCTCTAAACTCTTTTTCTTCTCAAATAAAAGCCATACCTCTTATAAGGAGGTAGAGGCGCCTTTTTTATGAAAAAGCTTAAAAGCACAAAAGAATTCAAAAGACTTACTAATGAAGAGTTTAGCTATGACCACCCTTGCCTTTCTTGGCAAAAATGGGGCCCCTACGTCTCTGAGCGCTCTTGGGGCTCAGTACGTGAGGACTATAGCGAAAATGGTGATGCGTGGAACTATCTGCCCTTTGACAAAGCGCATACGAAAGCTTACCGGTGGGGAGAAGATGGCATTGCAGGCTTTTGCGATCATAATCAGCTTATTACCCTGACGTTTGCTTTTTGGAATCATAAAGACCCTATTTTAAAAGAGCGTCTTTTTGGGCTAAGTGCACCTCAAGGGAATCATGGAGAAGACAGCAAAGAAGTCTATTACCACTTAGAAGCTGTGCCTACGCATTCTTATATGAAGTACCTCTATAGGTACCCTCAAAAAGAGTTCCCCTATCAAAAGCTTATTGATGAAAATGCAAAAAGAACCACAAAAGATCGGGAATACGAAATCGTTGATACAGGCATTTTTGATGATGACGCTTATTTCGATATAGTCATTGAGTATGCAAAAGCGAAAGAGGAAGATATCTATGTACGTGTTGAGATTACCAACTGTGCAAAAAATCCAGCTATTTTAGATGTGATTCCACAGCTTACTTGTCGTAATCGCTGGTCATGGGATCCTGGGAAATCTAAAAGACCAACCATCCGTAGCTATAAGCCTGCGGGTGAATATCTCGCAGCTGTTTGTGACTTTACAAAAGCAGATCCTGTGTTTGACCCCCCTTTCCACTACAACCATGAAAAGATTTACTTCTATGCAGATGAAGGCGCAGATATTCTTTTTACAGAAAATGATACAGCTGATCCTGAGAATTGGTATGAAGTGAAAAATGAGGCACCTAAATATGCTAAAGATGCTTTTAATCGCTACATTGTCAAAGGGGAAAAGTGCTTGCCCAAAGAGCCTAAAGGCACAAAAATGGGATTGCATTACCGGGATCTAAAGTTTGAGCCAGGTGAAAAAAAACTGATCGAGCTGAGACTTACTTCAAAACAAGATGATGCTTCTCCTCTTTTGAGCTTAAAAAACACTCTTTCTCAAAGACGTGAAGAGTGTGATGAGTTCTATGAGGCGCTTTATCCTGAAAAAGCGAGTGATGAAGATAAAAAAATTCAAAGAGCAGCGCTTGCAGGTCTTTTGTGGAATAAGCAGTTTTACCACTACCGCCTGAACAAATGGCTCAAAGGGGAAAACCCTGAGAAGCTTCCTCCAGAAAGTAGGCAACTTGGCCGTAACCACGCATGGAAGCACCTGTTTCCACGAGATGTAATGATGGTGTGTGATGCTTGGGAATATCCATGGTTTGCTGCTTGGGACATGGCCTTTCATGCTCAGGCTATGGGTATGATCGATATGCAGTTTGCTAAAAACCAAGTGTGGCTGATGCATACAATCAAGTTCCAGCATCCTAACGGGCAGTTGCCTGGTTGTGAGTGGGACTTTTCTGATATCAACCCACCCCTGCTCCCTTGGGCAGCTTTGCAGCTTTTTTTAAAAGAGCAGCATGATACGGGCAAGGGAGACCACAGCTTTTTAATGCGGTGCTTCCATAAGTGCCTGCTCCAATTTAGCTGGTGGGTGAACCATGTTGACAGTCAAGGGGAGAACATTTTTGAAGGTGGCTTTTTAGGTCTTGATAACATCACTCTTTTTGATCGCAGTAGTGAAAAGCACTACGTCGAACAGTCTGATGGCACAGGATGGATGGGCATGCTTTGCTTAGTGCTTATGCGTATTGCTTTATGTTTAAGTGAAAAAGAATCGAGTTATGAACCTCTCGCTGTTCTTTTTTTCCAGCACTTTGTCTACATCAAAAAAGCACTTCAAGAGCCTAGAAAAGGTAAAGCCTCTTTATGGAATGAAGAAGACGGTATCTTCTATGATGTAACACGCGATGAAAAAGGGGTCTATCATCAGCTCAAAGTTCGTTCCATTGTCGGCATTATCCCTCTTTTTGCGAGTTGTTACATAAATAAAGAAGAGATTGATAAGCTGTCTATCTTTAGACGCGGCTTTTATTCTTTTTTAGATGACAAAGACAGCATCTGTAAAGAATGTGCACAAGAAGTTCAGAAAGAGGGTAAGTCGTATTTCCTTTTTTCTCTTGTGACTAAACAGCAGTTTACAAAAGTAATGGAGCATGTCTGGAACCCTGATGAGTTTTTATCTGATTATGGTATTCGCAGCTTATCTAAGTATCATGAGAAAAATCCTTTTACCTTTGATGGCAAAACTATTGGTTATGAACCTGGCGAGTCTTTAGAAAGAATTAAAGGGGGCAACTCCAACTGGCGCGGGCCTATATGGATGCCTATCAACTACCTCTTATTAAAGTCTCTAAATACGTTTGAATTTCTATTTGGAGATAGCATTAAGGTAACGCCTCCAAATCAGAAACCGACTTCTCTTGGAAAAATCAGAGAAGGCTTGCGCTCTCGTCTTTTAGATCTTTTCCGCTTGAAAAAAGGAAGAAGAGCTTACCTGAATTCTGAGTTTGAGCAGACGCATGAAAACTTTAGAGACAACTTTCTATTTTATGAGCACTTTGATGCTGAGACAGGACGCGGCCTTGGAGCCAATCACCAAACAGGGTGGACAGCTCTTGTTGCTAAGCTTGTAGAAGATGAGCATGAGTATTAGCAGCTTTTATTCAGCTGCAGTTTCTTGTGTAGAAGTCACAAGCTCTATGCCCAGCTTTTCCATCATCACTTCATAGACCTTTAATGCCCACGCATCGCTATTTGTCTGCGTTTTTATTCCTGACCACTCAGTTAAGATTTTATTCCCTCTTATCTGTGTAAAGGGATCTGTTGATAAGACGACTTTAGTTAAAGCATCAAAAGCGTCTGCTACTAGCAAACGTTTTTCACGGCTTAGATTGAATACTGCTTTGAAGGTAATAGCTGCTCTATTCGATTCAAGAATTTGCGTATATGCGAGATTAAGATCTATCATCTTAGAGCTTTCGAAGGGTAATAATTCTTCATCAGGCACTATATTAAATTTAATACCAGATGCTTCTAACGCCTCTAATTGCCTACGCAAGGTTAATTCAAGCTCTTCAACAGTTTGAAGTTGTTGGGTCATTTGTGTACATGCTTGAGCTAATAAGGCACCAGGGTCTATGCCAAACATTTGAGCAGCCTGGCTTAGCTGATCCTCTGATGGATTTGGAAACAGATTCAATTTTGAATTTGCTAATACCATTTGGATAGCGAAGCTGTAATATTGAAGATTAGGATTTTGTGCCATGAGAAGCATTTGCTTTTGGGGGTCATGTTGACACTTCTCAAGCATTGGCTTTAAGCGTTCAGAGTAATCCTTGAAAATGTGGCTGTTCAGAAGAGCTTTTAGGTTGCCCGATATAGTTTCTTGCCTAAGCAAAAAAGCTATCTTAGGTAGAGTTTTTACGATCTCAGGCTCAAGCAGTACATTACGTACAGTTCTTGGGAAAGTAAGCGCTTGTACTATATCTGCATATGGAAATACTGCTCGGATATCAGATGGAAAGGCATCTAAAAGGGCATGCCATATTTTAGGCATTTCATAAAGGTAGACCGTGTCACTAGCCGCTTTAGCTTCTGTGCAAGCAGCTCTTTTCGGAGCTTCGTCAGGGCTTTTTTCTTTAGTGGCTTTTTGGCGCTCAGTTGTAGCTCGGCTAGTTGCTGCTATAGTAGGTGCAAGCTCTTGAAAGCGAGTAATAAAAGCTTGTTTAGCTTGTTCTATTTCTGCTCCAATTTCTTCAGAGGCGTCTGTTAGTGCTGTTGTAACAAGGGTATTGATA
>JBDNIV010000008.1:0-14035 GCA_041688145.1 Chlamydiia bacterium
CAATTGAATCGAAAAAAGAATACAAAAAGACCGACCCAGCAAAAATAAATAGACCGAAGTTAAACGTATCGCCTCCAATTTGCTGCATAGGAAAGACATATGCAAATATCAAAAGATTGCCAAGTATTGAGATCGTACTGTCGATCAATCTTCCAGGTAAAATCTTTTTAAAAATACGGAAATCTCTTCTTGTAAGCTGCCAAAATATTCGCGCATATCTACGCCATTTTATACTCATAGCTCTTTCTCCTTCTTACTCTGTTGGATAATCTCTAAAAAGACATCTTCTAGCTTGTCTTTCTTAAACCCTTTTTTCAGGTTTTTTGGTGTATCGATGAGCTTAAGCTCACCTCGGTCAATCACACAAACCCTATCTGAAAGCGCTTCTGCTTCATCAAGGTAGTGTGTAGTCAAAAGAACTGTGACCCCCTCTTCTTTTAAAGACTTGATCTTCGCCCACAGCTCATGGCGAATATGAGGATCTAAGCCTACTGTGGGCTCATCGAGTATGACAAATGCAGGCTCATGCATAAGCGCTCTTGCGATAAGAAAGCGCTGGCGATACCCCCCTGAAAGAGCATGAACGTTAAAACGTCTATACTCTTCTAAGTCGAACTCTTTTAAAAGGCGCTCTACTTGAGCTTTTACGACCTTTTTTTCAATCCCATAACAAAGACCTGAGAAAAGTAGATTTTCCTCTAAATTAAGCTGCTTATCGAGATTAGGCTTTTGCGGACAAAAACCTACATTCATCCGATAGCTTGGTAAATCGCGATAAATCGACTCTCCCCTCAGTAAAACATCTCCCTCAGATGGAGGATGAATCCCTGCTAAAATAGAAGATAGCGTCGTTTTTCCCGCGCCATTTACACCTAGGAGCCCGAACACTTCTTTTGGCTCTATTTCTAAGCTAAGGCCTTTTAGAGCCTCTTTTTCTTGAGGTGTGCCTTTGCTGTAGACTTTACGCACCTCTTTAATAGATAAAAATTTTGAAGACATTGAAAACCTATAATTTTATTCATGAATAAACGCATGAGATGCACAAATAAGCGCATTCTACATGCATGTAAGGTCATTGCAGAAATGATGGAATTTTAAGCATCAAAAGGCTGATGCAGCCTAACGCTACCCAAAGTCACACCAAAAACGCGTGAAACCTAAGAAACTGCTTTATGAATGGCTTTCATTATTAAGACCCTCCCAGAAGGGTTGGGCTAAATGTAACGCCAACCTACAAAAGGAAGCAAGAAAAAAATATTAGACATTACCAATAGCCTCAAAGGCTTCTAGATCTCCAGCCTTTCTTCTGCGGCTCCAATAAAACCACTCGCACATTTCTTTAGAAAGATTCGGGTCTTTAGCCTGAGCAATAATAGCGTAAAAGACATCAAGCACGCAGATGCAGTGCCTTTGATGTGTTAGGTCACAGAGTCTCTGATACAGCTCTTCAGGATCCGCTAAAGCAAGCCTGTCTATTGTTTCAATACCAAGGAGCTTAAGATCGCTTAAAACAGCCTTACCGACTCCCCTCAACTCTGAAAGCTTTTTTTGAGACATTTTGGGCCAAGCTTGCTGATGATTAATCTTAGAAACAAAGAACTGAATGGAAATTGGGGGCGGTCAGACTCGAACTGACGATGCCCGAAGGCGGGGGAGTTACAGTCCCCTGCAATAGCCGCTATGCGACACCCCCTAAAAACTCAAAGATTGCTGGCGAAAGGAATTGAACCCTCAACCGTCCGATTACAAGTCGGGTGCTCTACCAATTGAGCTACACCAGCATAATAATCCCCTATCCTATCAAAAAGTAGAGGTTATTTCAAACTTTTTTAGCCCTCTTTTTTTAAGGCCTTTTTAGTCTTGGCTACAGCAGGCTTGTTCGCTGGAGTTTTTTTAAGCCCAGACAGCTTTTTCTCTGCCCTCGGCTTGGTTATTGCAGCAGCGCCCTTACTTACTTTAGTCTCTTTTACCTTGCCTTTTGCAGAAGCTGCTGGAGACGTAATAGCACTTGCTACGTTAGAAACATTAGAAATTTGTTTTACATTCTTAAGACGCGAAGAACCTGAAACAGGCTGCGCTTTGTTGAGACAGCACTTTTTATATTTTTTACCTGATCCACAAGGACAAGGTTCATTTCTACCAATACGCATTTTTCTTCCTTTTATTTGGGCCCAAAGGCAAAATACTGCCAAAAACACCCCCTTTATGGCAACCTTACATTTCAAAACTCGATCAAAACTGCATAAAAAGTTGGAAAGTGCCTGCCGAAAGGCTCTTTTTGACTTTGATATGATCGAAGATGATCAACCTATTGGCATAGCCCTTAGTGGAGGCAAAGATAGTCTCACGCTGCTCTATCTACTAAAAGCTATATCAGGAAGGGGCTTTCCTAAGTTCCCTATCCACGCTTTTCATGTAAGCGGCGCTTTTTCTTGTGGCCCTGGAATAACAAAACCTTTTCTAGAAGAGTTTTGCAAAAACCTTAACGTTCCTTTGCATATAGCACACGCTAACCAAAAGCTTGAAGAGCTTGAGTGTTATTCATGCTCAAGAAGAAGGCGCACACTACTTTTTGATATGACTAAAAAAGAAGGCATAAAAACACTTGCTTTTGGTCACCACCGTGACGACAGTGTCCAAACGCTGCTTATGAATGTACTTCATAAAGCAGAATTTGAAATGCTATCCCCTAAGCTAAAAATGCACCGCTATGAGTGCACAATTATTCGTCCCCTCATACTTATTGAAGAGCGCTCTATTGTGACTTTCTCTCAAAATGAAGGTTTTAGTCGTATTACGTGCCAGTGCCCTGTAGGGGTAAACTCAGTAAGAAAAAAAACTGAAATGCTGTTACAAAAAGTAGAAGCTGTCTTTCCTAACGCGCGAACAAACCTGGCTCAAGCGGGTCTTCATTATAGTAAAAAATTAGGAGGCACCTATGATGACTAAGGCTTTAACCGCAGCTCTTCTGCACTAATCTGATCAAGTCTATGAAGTGCATTTTCTTGAATCTCTATCATCACTTCGTAAGTATCCCCGATTTCTAGGACGCGCACTATCTGCTCTTTCAGGTTATCAGAGGCTTGCCTCTCTTCTAAACTTGCACCCAGCTCTTCTTCAGCAGACTCATTTGTAAAAAGGGCACTTTTTTCTACAAGGTCAATAAGCCTTTCATGAAACGTTTTTAACTTAGGAGCTGCCTTTTCTAAGTCTTCTTTTGTCTCTACTTTCTGCAAAGTAGCCGTCATGTCTTGCATTACGCTAGAAGCCGAGGTGCGAATGGCCTTGAGGCCTCCTTTCTCACAACTACAAAAAAATAGAGCAATTAAAAGTCCTAAAAAAATGCCGCGCACTAAACTTTTTTCCTCTTTGCTTGTCGCATATCCCAAAGAAACACAAGGGCCGCTATTATCATAAATACAAAACTTCCCACAAAAAGCCGGTGCGCTGATTCTTTAAACCACAGCCCCCCAATATACGAGGCGAATATTGCGGCTAAAGCAGACATAGAACCGCTTATCCCCATCACCTTACCCTGGATAGCCCTAGATGCATTTATAGATATAATAGCGTAAATATTTGGCCATAAAATAGAAAAAGCTAAGCTGAGGAGTCCAAGGCATCCTGAGAAGAGTATAAAGTCCACATATGATACAAGGAGCAGCTGCCCTAAAGCCGCAACGAAAACTGTCAGCAAAATAATCTTAGAAAGCGATCCCCACCTCAGTAAAAGAGTGTTGAGATATGAGGTTCCAAAGCTCCAGACAAGTCCAGTGTAAGCAAAAAACAAACCTATTTCTAACATAGATAGGTGGTAGCGCATCCGTAAAAAGCCCGACAAGAAAAGAAAAACAACTTCCATGGAACACAAGAAAAAAAAGTAAAACAGGAAAAGTCTACGCAATTTAGGGCGCGAACAAGCCTCAAAGATGTCTTTCAACCCTCCCAAAAGAGAAAATTTGCTCTTTTCCGGTTTCTTTAGTGTCTCTTTAAAGAGCATAAATGCAGCAATAAAATCTATAAGCGCTAAAAAAGCGATAATCCAAAAAGGGGTTGCAGGGTTAAAACCCCACGACCCTTCAGACATAACGCCTCCTAAAAACGGCCCTATAATCCACGCAAGCCCCGATAAAAACGAGACATATCCAAAATACTTTGATCGGCGCTTATCCTGAGGGATCACATCTGCTATCGAAGAAAGGCATAAAGAAATATTACCCGAAAAGATTCCCCCAACAATCCGTCCTAAAAAAAGCCACACAAGAAGCTCAGCCTGAAGAGCACATGCGCATAGCGCATAGCTAAGAACCAGACCAGCAATCGATGCTAAAAGTACAGGGAACCGGCCTAAACGATCGCTAATAGCACCTAAGAAAGGCGCTGCTAAAAACTGCATGAGCGGATAGCTCATGAGCAAAAAAGAAACCGTCGTTACTTTAGAAGCCTCTAAAGTACCCGGATCAAAAAAGTGCCCATCAGGATTTAAGAGAACAGGCAAAAAAATAGGGTAGACAATAGCCATACCCACCATGTCTAAAAAAACGGTAAAATAGAGAGGAAAAAAAAGTTTAAATCGGCGGCTAATATTCATGACAAGTAAAAATCAAATTCTTCCTCAAGATAACAAGGCCTGTAAAAAAATAGCGAGCCAAAAAACCTTGAATCAAATCCAAATCTACGCTAATGTGTTTTCCATTGGGGCGCATAGCTCAGCGGTAGAGCTCCTGTCTTACAAACAGGCGGTCATAGGTTCAAATCCTGTTGCGCCCATAGCTGAGAAGCAATCCTTTTGCGGGAGTAGTTCAATTGGTTAGAGCACCGGCCTGTCACGCCGGAAGTTGAGGGTTCGAGTCCCTTCTCTCGCGAATTTCTTTTAGGAGAACAATGGCAGCATCGAAATCTTCAAAAAAAACATTGTTCCTCTCTGTCCGTTCTTTTATTTGGATCTTTATAGGGACTTTTTTAGCCGCCTACTCTGTTAAATCAGTGCTTGCTCCTCATGGGCTCATTGATGGAGGCGTTATTGGCGTATCTATGATCCTAGCTCGGATCTTTGGCCAGCAGTACCTCTCTATTGCTTTTGCTGTTTTGACTCTGCCTTTCCTCTTTTTATCTTTTAAAATGATTCGCAAAAACTTCTTTTTGCAGATGGGTCTAGCCATGCTATTCTTTGTGCTAAGTACATGGTGGATTGGCGATAATATTGAGCCTTTTTTAGGCACTGACTTAGAAGTAATCGTCTTAGGAGGTGTTATACTCGGTATTGGCGCAGGCCTTGTAATCCGCAATGGCGCATGTATTGACGGCACGGAGATTGTAGCGATCATTATTAATCGCAAAAAGGGCTTTACCGTAGGCCAGGTTGTCCTTGTTATCAATGTTTTTATCTTCTTCGTTTACGGCCTTCTTTTTGACTGGCACAGCGCATTCAAATCAATCATGATCTACTTTGTTGCCTATAAAACAATGGATAGTGTGATCATGGGCTTTGATGAGCTCAAGTCTGTTAAGATTATTACCTCCAAGCCTAAACTCATTGGTGAAGTCGTCATGGACCAGATGGGCTTAGGTCTTACTATCATGCTTGGCCGCGGTGGCTATTCAGGCAAAGAAAGAGACATTCTCTATGTTATCGTAGAGCGTCTTGATTTAGCTGAACTCAAAGGAATGATTCTCGCTCATGACAGTGACGCCTTTATTGCTGTAGAAAACCTCCATGAAGTCATTTATGGAAATGCTCATGGAAGTCCCACAAAGAAAAAACGCATTCGTAAAAAAGCTGCCCGCTCCACTCGAAAAGCGCTTAAAGGCTAATATGTATAAGCGCGCCTTCTCTGTTCATTTAGAAGACACCGATGCCGCCTCCCTTGTTTACTACCCTCGCCTCTTTTACTGGGCACAAATCTCTTATGAGCTCTTTTTAAAAAGTAAAAATCTCCCTCTGAATAACCTTTTAGAAAAGGCGCCCTACCTCTTGCCTATAGCCGCTTGCGAAGGCTCTTTTTTAGCTCCTCTTCGCTTTGGAGATGACCTAGAAGCATGCATGACCTTGCTGCGCCTTGGGACTACAAGCTTTACGCTTGAGCACACTTTTACTAAAAAAAAAGAGGAGTCAAAAAAATCAGCTGAAGGAATTCAAAACATAATCATGGCTAAAGCGTCTGTCCGCCATGTTTGTACTGATAGAAACCTTAATAAAATGCCTATACCCGAGCCTTTAAGAAGTCACTTAAGCACTTTAGAACCTACTCAATAAGCTCTTTAATAAGCCTTTGAAAATCGGCTCTTTTCGGTTTCTGAGATATCCCTTGCATACTTGCAGGCCAATCTAGCCACAAAATAGGCACCTTGAATTTAGCTACCCGTTCTAGAAGATATGCTTTAAGCTCCTCTTCTAGCTGGGCCTCTTTTAAGCCTTTAATAAAAACAGCCGGTCTTTGTCCATATTCTGCATCTTCTATAGGAACAACTACAGACTCTAAAACGCCTCGATGCTGATTAAGAAGGCGCTCTATTTCTTCAGGCTGGATGTTTTCTCCTCCTGATATAAAGAGGTTATCTAGGCGCCCCACAACGTGCAATCTCCCCTTAGAATCTATCTCTCCAAGATCCCCTGTCCGAAACCACCCCTCATCTGTAATTGGACAGGCCAGCTGTCCACTTTCCAAGTCTACATACCCTTCAAAAAGGCCCTCGCCTCTAACTAGAACCTCACCTGAACTTCTATCAATCTGCACTTCTTTTTTAGGAAGAATAATTCCATCTAAAGTGACCATAGCGCCCATCTCAGTAAGACCATATGTCTCTTTTACCGGATAACCAAAAGCGCGGCCTTGTTCTAAAAGATGCTTATCTACAGGAGCTCCTCCAATAAGCGAGCACTTAAGCATAGAAGGCGCTTTTTTCCCTTCTTTAATAAGACGATACAAATGGGTCGGTATCCAAGAAGTAAATGTCGCCTTATCTAGATTTTCTGTAACTGAAGCGCCCGCAGACAAAGACCGCAGAGCCGCCATCACTCCCCCAATATGCCAAAGGGGCAAACTCAAATGCCACACATCTTTTTTTTCTAACCCTAAAGCCCGAGCTGAAGCTGCTGCATTTTCTATTAAGCTCTTCCAAGAATGAAATGCTATCTTAGGAAAAGACGAAGAGCCCGAGGTCAAGATAAAAAGGCCGCCTTTAACGTCACTCTTAGGGCTAAAAGAGCTTAATTGAAAAAGGCCCATCTGCTTTTTTATACGCTCTTTTTCTTGAGTAGAAAGTCTATAGCTTAAGGGGAAAAAATAACTTCCCTTCTCTATAGATAGGACAAGGGCTCTTAGAGCTTCTAATTGGGCGCCCACACCAGAATTTATTTCAAAAATAAAGCTTTGAATACTACGCTTCTCCACCATTTGAGGCAGCCGGCAAGTTTAATGGTATCGGAACAACTGTATATGTTTGCCTTCTACCGTCAGAATCTCCATTCCCCATAGGTGATAATTCGCCAGGTGCGCCAAATTGCTCAGGTGTACCTGGTGGTAAATTAACACGTTCTCTTACAGAGAGTAAAGGAGAGGCCACGCTGTAAGTCAGCCTTCTGTCTCCTGCAGACTTAGCGGGTGTTGCCTGTAGCGCTACTTGGCCACCCTCATGGACAACAAACTCAGTTTCATCTGCAAATGCAGCCGACACGTCAGTGTAGCAATTAGAAAGCATTTGAAGGGCATTTATCGGCGTTGTCTCACCACCTGATCGAGCCTCCTCAGCAAATTTCTCTGCACACATTTTGAGTGCAAGTTCGAGGATCTGAGTTTTAGCATTTTGCTGTTGCACTTCTTTTTCTAGAATTTGCACGAACTGCTTTAGTTCCACTATTGATCTTTGCAAGCTTGTCCGCTCTTTATCCCAAGCTATCGCTTCATCTGAAAAAGAATCTCTTGCTATACTCAACCTTCCATCAGCATTTAGAAGCTCATCTAGAGCACTGGCATGGAACTCGTCTAATTCTCTTTTCTGAGCTGCTAACGTTTGTTGAAGAGTCTCTATTTGAGTTTGCTTAACTTGAAGCTTTTTTCTAACTGGAGTAGCTATCTGCTCCACACCACTACCTCGACAACTTAATGCTTGTTTCAACTGAATTTCTTGATCTCTTATCTTACCTGCTAAAGTGCTGTTTTCTATATATGCTTTGTCAAGAAGAGTATATGCTTTGTCAAGAAGAGTTTGCACGTCTGCTCTTTGAGTATTTGCCTCATCAGCAGCTGCCAATGCCTTATTAAGATTTAAGATAAGCTTCTCATGTTGGATGTGTATTGCAATAAATTTTGCGTTTATATCTTCATTCTTTTCTTCAACTAAGTTTAAAGCTGCTTCTAGTCGATTAATTACGGCAATTAAATCTTCTCTATCCCGGAGCATCTGTTCATGTTGTTCAGCTATTGTTTGAAGTCTTCTTAACTCTTCTGCAGTCACTTCTGGAACTTTTATGGGTGTGCTACGAGTCTGGCTTGGCATTTTAAGAATAGTAATCTCTTGATCCTTACGCTCTAAATCACGCTTCGTCTCTTCTAATTCCCGATATAACAGATCCGGCTTACTCCCCGAAAGAGCCTCTAAAGTCCCTGCAATAGCACAAGAAAATAGGATCACAAAAACTAGCTGCACTCTACAAGCTACTTGAAAAGCAAAAATGGCGCTTGCAGAAGCTCCAATTAATAAACAGCTAATCGAACGGTTTTTTAAAGAGCCTTCAACGTAGCCTCTATTAAAGGCAGCTTGAGAGGAGATATGAGCTAAAGCCCCTACTACTGCTGCACATAAAAGCGGATCTTTAGGCATTGTTTTCAAAGCTACAAAAGATACATCATGCGCGCGTGACCCATGTTCACACAAAAGCGCTGCTGCATTTTTAAAAGACTGAACATAAGGAGAAAGAGAAGAAGCAAAACGCTCCATATTGACAGCAAAGTTCACTGTTTTTCCCAAATTGCGATTGTTATGGGTTTGATGGTACAAAAAAAATGTATTTAGGACAACTTTATTGAAATCTTAAAGAGATGCAAGCGTGCGAGGTACAAAATCAGAAGCTTTATCAAGCACTTTCATATCAATAACATATTCGCGCATAGGAAAACAGCCAAAGTTTTCTATGAAAAAACGCGCCGTGTCTAAACCAACTGGGCATCCTTCTTTATGCCAAGCAGCTGCGAGCTGGGCTAAATGTCTTAAGCCTATGTTACTCTCAAATGAAGAGCTGATAACTATTTGAAGATTATGTTTTTTTGCTATGTAGACTAGACGTTCAAGCTTTACTAAAGAGCCGATAAGTGTAGGCTTCATCACAAAAGTGCTAATACTTCTTAAATCAACATCGCCAAGCTGATCAAGATAGAGCGTTTCATCGAGCGCTATAGGCATTTTAGTCTCTGAAAAAAAAGCTGAAAGCTGAGAGGGATCTTGCAAAGGCTCTTCTAAATAATCGATACTCGCTCCTTTAACGCCTTTAGCAAAAATGAGCGCCTCATCTAAGGTCCACGAACGGTTTGCGTCCACCCTCAGCATATGCCCCTTAGAGCTCCACGCATTTACAGAGTCTATGGCCTCTTGCACATTTTCATTTCTATCCTTGCCTACTTTTAGCTTTAAAATAGGACTGAGTCCTTTTTTACTGCCCTCATTGCGCTCGGCATTATTCCCTCTTGCTGAATCAACTAAAGGGTGTACAGGCAAATAGTCTAGAGCCTCTGGATTAAGGAGCCTGCGAATTGGCTTACCCTCTTTGACAGAGAGTATTTCTAAGCGCGCCATATCGAGGGCGAACTGAAGTGAAGGGTGCTCAGAACTTAAAAAGCTGTCGTGATCAAGCACATCACTTAAGCTCTCTTTACTAAATCCTTCAAGAGGCGCAGCTTCTGCATGGCCGATAAAGCCCTCTTCATCCTCAAGCTCTACAATGACACCCGATCTCCATTTATCAGGAGTGCTTATCGGAAGCTTATAAGGGAATAGTCGTACTAATGTGTCCATAACATACCTAATATGAAAAAGAGGGTGTAAAGAGCTAAAAGCCTACCTGTATGACCGAGCAGCTTATTTTGCTCAGCTGCACCTGTTTGTGTATAGATGCGACGAATAAGAGCTATTGCATGAGGGAAAAGAAGCCAAACAGCCAAAAGGGTAAAGCTTCCTAAAAGATAGGCTACAAGTGTGGGCATAATAAAAGCTAAGGCAATACAAAAAGCATATTCAGCTTGTGCAAACTTTTTACCAAAGCGCACAGCTAAGGTGCATTTTGCGTTTTTTGCATCTTCTTTTATATCCCGCAAATTATTCACAGTAAGAATTCCTGTTGATATAAGCCCAGCACCTAAACCCATTAAAAAAGCCTCTATGCTCCAGGCTCCTTGGAGCATGTAAGCCGTAAAGCCTGTAGGCACAAAACCAAAAAAGAGAACCACAAAAAGGTCACCTAGCCCTATATACGCTAAAGGAAAAGGCCCCGAAGTGTAGCTAAGCGCACATAGAATACAAACCGCGCCTAAAATAGGCGCTGCCCACCCCACATAAAAGCCTAAAATAGAGGCAAAAAGAAAAGAGACTAAAAACACATAAACGGTCGCAAGACGCATTGATTCTGGTTTGACAAGACCTGCAGCTACGGCTCGAACGGGCCCTCTTCTTTGCTTAGTATCTGCACCTTTTTTTGCGTCAAAGTAGTCGTTAGAAAAGTTGGCTCCTATCTGAGCAAATAGTGCAAATAAAAGCGAGCAGGTAAAAATAATCACACCGCGCATGCTGAGCGGCATGTTCAATGCCGCTGCAAGCATAACTGGGCAAATGGAGGCCATAAGTGTTTTTGGTCTTGCTGCCTCTATCCATATACTCATAAGCCTATCCTCTCATTAAGGCGCTCTTTCAAACTGACTAAAGTCGGGCTGTCTTTTTTCCACAAACGCATTTTTACCTTCCTGAGCCTCTTCAGACATGTAGTAGAGCAGAGTCGCATTGCCTGCAAGCTGCTGCAAGCCTGCTTGCCCATCACAGTCAGCGTTAAGTGCTGATTTAAGACATCTAAGTGCAAGAGGCGAATGCTTTAAAATCTGATTACACCACTCAAGAGTTGTTTTTTCTAATTCTTTTAAAGGCACAACAGTGTTCACAAGCCCCATATCGAGTGCCTCTATTGCTGAGTACTGCTTACATAAAAACCAAATTTCACGAGCTTTTTTCTGCCCTACAATACGCGCCATATATGAAGCGCCATACCCACCATCAAAAGAGCCTACTTTCGGGCCTGTCTGACCAAATACAGCATTATCAGCAGCAATTGTCAAATCACAAATCATATGCAATACATGGCCCCCTCCAATTGCGTAGCCTGCTACCATAGCAATAATAGGCTTAGGGCATGAGCGTATAAGCCTTTGCAGCTCGAGTACATTTAAGTGGTTTTGCCCTTTAGCATCACAGTAGCCGTGATCTCCTCGGATCTTCTGATCTCCTCCTGAGCAAAAAGCGCGGTCTCCCTCACCTGTAAGAATGATCACACCAATAGAAGCGTCTAAGCGTGCATGCTCTAAAGCTTGAATCATCTCATCAACAGTCTTAGGCGTAAAAGCATTGTGAACATGAGGGCGATTGATTGTGATCTTCGCTGTAGCGCCAAGGGTCTCATAACGAATGTCCTCAAAAGAAAAAGCTTTAGAAATTTCCCAGCTAAACCCGTTTTTTATTTCCCGCTTTTCTTGCAAATCCGTCATCTCTTATAGCTCCTTTTTATATCCTGAGTAATCTTATCTTCCAAACTACCTAATGTACTAAAATAGAGCCTGCCTCTGCAAGCTTTACCTTATCTGTAAAAGCGCGTAATTTTTCAGCATGCTTTTTGGCATCTATCAAAATTTCCAAAACCACAGACTCTTTTGTTTCAAGTGCGCTTAAATAGGCCTTTTCAAGAGATTCATTTAGCTTTATTTGCTCATTTCCATTCAGCATATCAAGCTTTGTGTATCTAAGGCCAAAACCCTTTATAAAAGGCTCTAAAGGCCAAGGGTGCTTAGCTTCAACAAAAGGCATGATCTTTTCGAATTTTGCTACAGGAAGCAAATGGAATATTCCACCCCCTTGATTGTTGAAAGCTATAATAATAATGGGATGTTTTGCTTCTTTAATCAGGCTTAAACTGGTGAGGTCATGCAAAAAAGCTAAGTCTCCAATGAACAAAGTAACTGGCTTATTTAATCCAATACCCGCACCTATTGCAGAGGCTATTGTACCATCAATACCGCTTGCACCACGGTTAGCTAAAATCACCGAAGAGCCTCTCTTAGTTGATCCCCTCTTTACAAACCAAGCAAAGTCCCGAATGCTCAAACTGCTGGCTAAAAAAATGAGATGATTTTCAGGCACATGCTTAGCTAAGGGCTGAATAGGGAAAGACTCGGCTTCTATAAGCGCATCAATCCTTTTATTTCTTTCCTGCAATTCTAAAAGCTTACTTGAGGGCCTTACTTGGAAAGTGGAGGCGCAAAAATCCTCAATTGAAGACTCTAAGCGTCCTCGAACTACATGTCCTGGGTCATAACGTCCACTTCCTGGAGCTACATAGATAAGCTTAGGTTTTTGTTTTTTTAGAAAAAGGCGTAGGCGTTTTGATATAAACTCATGACCTAAATGAAGCGCTGTATCAAAGTTAAGATAAGAAGGTATAGAGGCACTTGGATCCTCTAAATCTACCCCCGTTAAAATCCAGTCATAGTGATTAATGATATAAATAGAGTCTTCAAAAAAAAGACCTGAAGTAACATCTACAAAAGCAGGCCACTGACACTTTTCAATAAGGGACAGGGCTGCCTTTTTTTCTTCTTCTGTATCTAAGCGCCCCACAATAATAAAACCAGACCTAGCTTTTTCTAAATCAGATGCAAATACATTTGAATTTACTCCCTGTGTCTGCGTATCTAATTGACATTTAGACCACACCGCATAAGGCGTACTGCCTTTGTCCCAGCTCTTTATTCTATCTAAATACCCTGCATGCAATGTCTTTAGCGAAAGAAGGGGCTCGCGAAAATGAGCATTGAGATGAACTGGGCCTCGCATTCTTACAGCTTTATTATGAAGCGCATCTACTGTACTTAAAACAAAC
Organism: Chlamydiia bacterium; assembly: GCA_041688145.1. GTDB lineage: Bacteria > Chlamydiota > Chlamydiia > Chlamydiales > JAAKFQ01 > JBDNIV01. The sequence goes on from JBDNIV010000008.1 coordinate 13,133, forward strand.
TCAGGCCCCATCTCTTCTGAAGGCACAGGCAGATCAAAAAAACCACGGGAAAAATTTTGATACATCTTGACTTGATCAATAGTCTGCCCTTCTCCTACTTCTAAAAGCTCATAGGGACGATCACCTGTGATTACAAATAAAGGGATCCCGCTTTCATATGCTTCAACAATAGCGGGTAAAAAGTTCACTCCGGCAGTTCCTGATGTAGCTATCAGTACAGAAGGCTTTTGAGCTGTTTTAGCAGCGCCAAGTGCCATAAAAGCTAAAGCTCTTTCATCAAAATGGACCGTCGTTTCAATAGAGCTTCTAGTAGATAACGCTGCTGCAAATAGAGAGTTTCTAGATCCAGGTGCATACCCAAAAAACGAAACGCCTAAACGCAAGAGCTCTTCGATAATTAAGTCAGCCCAAAGAACCTGTATATTCCGATCTCTCATAATGCTTTATAACACCTCTATAAAAGGCCTTGCTTTCAGCTCAGCTTCTTCCCACTCTTCTTGAGCATCTGACTCATTAACAATACCGCAGCCTGAGTACCAATACAGCTTTTTTCCTCGGATAAGGCACGAACGAATACCCACAGCAAATTCACTGCTATCTTTTTGAGCCCAGCCAATAGCTCCTGCATACCAGCCGCGATCAAACTCTTCTATCTCATAGATTTTTTCATAAGCCCCCTCCTTCGGAAGGCCTCCTACAGCAGGGGTAGGGTGAAGCGCTTCAATAATATCGCGGTCAGCAATATTATCTTTTAAAATACCTGAAAAACGCCTTATTAAATGCTGAACACCCGCTCCTGCAAGGGTGCTTAAAGTGCCTATATGCACCTGGCTACAAAGCTTGTTTAACTGAAACTCTATATGCTGTGTAACAAAAGCGTGCTCATGGATGTCTTTTTCAGAA
>JBDNIV010000036.1:0-2591 GCA_041688145.1 Chlamydiia bacterium
CCTGTATAAAGTTGCCATTTTAGTCATAGCATTTGAGATGCCAAGTACTTGTTTGCCTGTATAGTGGCGCTCTTTTGCATACGTACTTAACCATGATAAAGGAGCGTTGTGCTGTAAAATAAAGGCAAGCTTCCAGCTGAGGTTCCAAGCATCTTGAATACCTGTATTCATTCCTTGCCCTCCCATAGGGCTATGGATATGAGCTGCGTCACCGACTAATATAGACCTGTTTTTTACCCACTGCTTAGCTAAGCGCCTATGGATGTGAAAATCAGAAAGCCACAGCGCCTTTGTAAAACGGAACTGATCTAGGCCGCGCTCGTGCATAAATTGCGCCATCTCTTCTGCAGTGAGACTAGATTTAGTAAAAGTGGAAGAGTCTGCGCTGTCGGGTTTGTTTTTCGTTGGAGGGTGAGAAACGACAACACGGAATTTATCTTTTTCAGCAAAAGGAAAAATAGCCATAGCGCCTTTATCTGAAGGAAAGATATGCATTTTATTCTGAGTTAAAATGGAGTCCATTTTAACATCTACTAGGCTAAAAGCTTCTGGATATTCAAACCCTTTAAAAGAAGAGCCTGTAGCATGGCGTACAGCGCTATGAGCGCCGTCACAGCCGACTACAAATGAAAAGCGGGCTTTTTCTGTTATGCCTTTTTTATTTTTGATCGCAGCGATTATATGATCGCCGTTGTCTTCAAAAGAGATAAGCTCAGAGCTTCTCTCAACAGCAATCTTTTTCTTTTTAAGATATTTGACAAGCAGCTCTTCAGTCTCATTTTGCGCAAGGACAACAGGAAAGTCGTATTTAGAGTTAAGGCCTCTATAAGAGATTGAAAGTGTCGGCTTGCTGTTTAAATAGACATCAATGCTATCGAGCTTTTGCCCCTCTTCTAAGATCTGAGTAGAGAGGCCAAAGTGCTCAAAGATCTCTAGAGTCCTTGGCTGGATACCAAGAGCGCGGCTCTCTTCTACAATGCCTTCATTTTTATCAATTATACGGAAGGGGACATTGTAGTTTTGTAAGAAGATAGCGAGGCTCAGGCCGCTAGGTCCTGCTCCAACAATCAAAATAGGGTCACATTCCATAAGCACATCCTAATTGTTACTCTAGGAAGAGTGCCTTTTTTCTACAAGAGGTCGTGATGAGGATATGAAAGATGGGCTTAGGAGGAGAGCTACTCTTCTTGAGCAGCTAATAAAATTTCTGCTGGCACTTCAATCTCTCTTGTGAGAAAGAAAAACCTTTTTTCTGCTATGGAGTTAGCTGTAAAAACAAGATTTTTTAAATTCTGTTTACAAAGAGGGCAATCAGGAAGTGTAGCTGGATCTATATGTGCGGTATATTTAATATTGGTAAGGCTGGTTGGAGCTGATCCCTTAGAGTGTTTTGTAGCTTGGTATCTGAAGCTGTGCAAAGCTATTAGGGCTGTTTTTTCTCTGATATGCAGGGCTATGCATTCGGAATGAAATGGGTGGTTCCCCTCGCATCCAAAAGTAACTACAGCAGGAGAAGACATATTTGCTGCATCAAATTCCTCTTGGCACACACAGCATCTAGAATTTTTTTCTTCCAATTGAGTAAAGCAGGCTGGAAAATAAGCTCTTAGATCCATTTGCTTTAGATCTTGAAATCTATTTTGTGGATCATTGAATACGAGTATTTTTCTAAGCTCAATGAATTTAGGTCTTGATATAGCGCAAAAAGCAAAAAACAGCCCCGCGAGCTCTAGATATTCAGAAGGTCCAAAAAATATAGAGTGAGCGATTTTTAAGACAAGCGCTCCAACAATATTTAAGGCTAAAAGGGTTTGTATTTTTAGTTGCCACGGCTTAACAGCCCAATTTACGTCCCATCGAGCTTCGTCGTTGATAATTTCTTCCAGCACGGTGCCTATGGTTTTCCAGTGTTGAATAAGGTCATCAAGGACTTGAATACCTGTAGCTTGATTTAGATCTAGAGTATCGGGGTCTATATAGTTTGTTCTAGCCAAACTTGCTACGAGACGTTGTATATTTAAATGTAAATCAGTAAGAGCATTGATGCTTTGGTCTTTCCATTTCTCTCCAATAAGCTTTTTGGACCTGGGTGTTAATATGGAGTATACGAACGCCATAGCTTCTTTTAGCTGCTCTTGTCTTGTTGTAAAAGAGTTAGGAACGCCTGGTTCTGAGAGAGGATTTAAGTTTATATTAGGACTAAGTGGGGGGTAGCGATTTGCAACAGCAATACATTTTTTTATGGTGAAATAAGCTACAGTACAGGCTGTAATAACGCCTAGCCAGCAAGGCAATATATCGGGCTTTTTGGAAGGTGTCCAATTGCTAACTGCGTAAGTGATAGACATAAAGGTAATAGGGGGGTGGAAAGGGACACTAATCTGATAGGCTTTGATGCACGCTGCTACTGTTAGTATGCTCCTACAAATCCAAGAGACTTTTTCTACGCGCACAAATGAGTCTTTACTGGAATTTGCATATACACAAGTAGCAACAAGCCCAGCTGAAGTGGCAAGGGGCAGCGCCTTTATTAGGTTTTGTATATTTAAGCTCATTTTGGGTCCTTTTTTCTATCAGGATCATCTATTGAA
>JBDNIV010000037.1:0-2690 GCA_041688145.1 Chlamydiia bacterium
GTTTTTCTTTTTTGTTTTTTTCATTATCGAAAAAATATGGCTGAGAGTGATTATTTAGATTATCCTTCGTCATCGTTTTCTGCTTCTTCGCGGGCTATCTCTCTCTTGAGATACCAGATTGCTTTTTGCATCAGCTCTGGGGAATCTCTGAAATGCCCTAGCCCCTTATTGCACGATGAGCACAGTATTCCACGAACACACTTTCCACAAGTGTTTATTCCTTCGCAGCAGGAGTGATCGTGATCCAGGTGCCATCCATTATTTCCATCTGGCTTTTCTGATTTACATATTGCACAGGAACCACCTTGAAGTCTTAGCATTTCTTTAAACAAGGAATCATCTATCTTGTATTTTCTTATTCTCATTCTTTCTGCAACGCAAATTTTACAATATGGCTGGTGCAGATCCAGAGTTCTTTTATGTGAAGTGAAGTCCTGCTCTTGATAAAAAATTCTACACCTAACACATTGCTTTTTACCGTTTTTATCTCTAAATAGAACCTCTCCATTTTTTCTATTTTTTTGTAGTGGTTTTGACATGTCTCGGCCATCTCTTTTTCTTTGATAGTGGGCGCTGCACAACTGACGCTGCCACTGCTCTTCTTCACACCAATCAATATCGCACCTCACTTGATCTCCTCTAACCTATTGATTTCATCTGTAATGTAAAAAATTGCTTTTTTTAGATCTTCAACATGTTTGTCCTCATCTTTTATCCCGGCTCGCCACAAGTACTTAATGGCGTTGCCAATGTTAAAATTACGATGTCTGGTAATTTGAATGCACTCCACACCGCTAGGATCGCTTAAGTAGTGAGGCGGATGATTCACTAAGTCGTTTATCATCTCTTTAGACCAAATTTCTTTAGTTGACGGTATATTAATTGTACACTCACTTCACACTCTTTGGCAATCTCTTCAGGAGTTTTCTTATCCATAACGTATCTTTTTCTTAGAAAAGCTTCTGATAGATGAAGACCTATACTTCTCATGGCTTTATCACCTTGTCCCAATTCTCAAGAGCAAACATTCCAATCCCTACGGCATCGGCTACATCATTGTCCGTTATGTTTACGTTATATTTAAAGCTAACTATGTCTATAGTTCTTTCTTTTCTGATGCTTCTTTCTTTTGCTTTATACCACGCAGCAGACATTCCTGGATTGATGCTTTTTATTTTTTCTTTTTCTTCCTTTTTTATCAAAGGGTTTCCTATGTAAGATTGCCATGATATCGGTGCTACGGAGTAAACCTCTTTTACCCCGGACATGGTAGCGCCTGCAATCAGGGCCCCCTGGCTTAGGGCCAGGTTTGCTGCAACCATGGGGCTGTTTGCAAAGATAGTCTTCTCAATCACCATACACTCCGTGGGCATAGCCTTGAATATTGACTGTGTTTTTTTGGCCGTGTCTGCAATTTTTTCATATATTCCAGAACCAGAAAACACCACCTTTCCATAACTGTGTAGGTTTGACTCAACAAAAAAAGCAAAGGCTATGCTCATTGTGCTAGCATCAACAGAACAAAAGGAAACTGGAACGTTACTCTTTTTCATAATCGAAAAGCCCCTTAAGGTCTTCTATCATCTTGTCAACCTTCTTTTTGTTTACGTTGCATACGCTGCAAAACAAACTTTCGTTGTACATGGACATCACGGTTCCGCACTCACCCGCGCATCTGATTCTCTTTTTAGATCTTTTCTTTGCCCCATTACTCCTATACCTGTCGTATATCTTTTTTCTAGTTGCAAGCTCCCTGCACTCTACAGTGCAGTAAATTTGATAGCTTACTTTTGGCTGGAATTCAGTAGAACACCAGTCGCAACTTTTCATGCAAGATACTCCAACGGTTCGATCTTGAGGGTTCCTACAGGGGCAGCGGCACAAGCATCTCTTACGGGACACCCCTTGCACACCTTTGAGTTAGACCTATAAGTCTTCTTTGAGATTTCTCCAGTTTCCCATTGAGCACGAACCTTTCTCATCCACCCAAAGGCGTAGTCAATCCAGTTGTCATACTCCTCTTTTGACTCAACGGTAATCGCGTGGAGTTCATGAGAGTTCTTGTTTTCGTAAAGAAGAATCCCCATCTTTCTGCCGAGCACCTTCATGTAAATCAACAGCTGCATGAGGTGGTAGTTGGGTGGCTTAGCAAACTTCCGATAAGCAAAAGACTCTTCCCTCATTGTCTTTATTTCTAGGATAAGTTGCTCTTCTCCCCACTGAACTACCCCGTCAGCAAAACCAAAGATGGGTGGGTCTTGAGCGACAACTCTTTTTTCTTTTTCTACTAAGAGACCTTCGACATTACCCATGGCTGTCTGAATTCTCTCATGTCCGTCAATACCGCTTCTCATGTTTGCTGAGGAGTATGCATCTACATCATCCTGAAAGCCTGCTCCTGAAAATGCCAAGAACCAGTATCTGGGGCAAGCTCCACTTCCGTACACTAGGGTTGATGGGCTGAATGATTTCTTGGTCTTGAATTCAGTTTTCCTGTTTACCGTATATCCAGACTCCACGCTTTCAATAAAAGCCTTTGTGTCTATTGCGTTTGCTGGTTGCTTGTCGATTACTTGCTTTAAGAAGTTCTTAGCCATTTTGTTTTCCTATCTTTTTAGGTAATAATTATATCACTTTAATATGAATTTTAGTGCTGCTACAATCTTATCTAGCTCTGCTGCTGTTGTGAA
>JBDNIV010000038.1:0-97572 GCA_041688145.1 Chlamydiia bacterium
CAGACAAAGATCCGGTGCTGCGGTAAATCCCCAAGAAAACGACAGCAAAAGGCGCTCCAAAGCCAAGTAGGCCAATAGATTTAGCAAGGCCAATGAATGTGTAGCGCACGCCTTTAGGAGCAATCTGCTGCATCCAATGGTAAAATGGCGCTGTAATAGCAGCTCCAAGTACCAAGAATACCGTAGCAATACCTATCACCATCGGCAGCTCCGCTCCTTTTAGATTAACAATCAAAATAGGGCTTATCATTGCAAGCGTAAGGCCTGCTACTATCATCACGATCTCTTTACCTACTTTTGAACATATATATCCAAAAATAGGAAGCAGGAGCATATTGCCTGCAATCATCCAGGTAGTCAGAAGCATCATCTGAGAAAAAGTTACATTGGCAATAATCGGGCAAAGCCCTGTAAGCAATACGGCTAAAAGGCTGTGATTAGCATAAGCAAACCCTGCGACTACTGAAGCAAATAACAGATTAGAAAAATGCTTTTTAATGAGAGAAAAAATCGGCTCTTCTGGAGGCCGGAGCTCTTGCTCTTTGGGAGGTTTAGGTACAAAAAGAGCAACAATGGAAATAGACGCTCCTACAGCAAACAGAGGACGCCATAATGAGAGCGTCATATCAAAAGAGGCAACAGCGGCAATTGCTAAAGCTGCTACAAGCGTGCCCATTTCTCCTGTACTTTCATAACAGCCACTAATCCAACTACGGTTTTTGTCAGAGGCGTTTTCTAAGAGGATTAAAGCGCCACCGGTCGTTTGTCCTGGTATAAAAAAGTTTTGTAAAGCTCGGCAAAGGCCTAAGAGGCAAGGCGCCCCAAAGCCTATCATAGCATACGTAGGCAGAAGGGAAATCAAAAGGGTAGCTAAGCCTAGACCTGTAGATGAGACAATCATTGCCTTTCTTCGGCCTAACATATCGCCAAGTCTACCAAAGAAAATAGCGCCTACAGGCCTTGAAATCACTCCAAGAGGTACTAAGGCGTACGCTTTAATAAGAGTGGTTAGAGGATCTCCTTCTGGGAAAAATAAGCAGCCAATAACAGGCAGGGCAAGCTTAAAGATAGCTTTGTCATAGTGTTCTAGAAGGTTACATAAAAAGACAGGAACTGAGGCACGTTTTTTCATGGCTTTTACCTGAGTTAGGACAAAAGAGCTATTGTGGCATGGACAGTTTTATGGGTCAAAGAAAAGGCTTATTAAAAAAGAAGTATTGCGAAGCGCTTGTAAGAGGGTCTGTAAAATTAACCACTAGCTGGCTGATTTTTGACCAGTTGGTGGTTAATTTTACGCCCTTTTTATTAAATCTTTTGAAATTAGATCTTTAAAATTGTGTTTTTAGCAGGCTTTTAGCTGTTCTTTTCACTTCCACGACTCCCCAAGTCACCGAAAAAGCCATAAGAGCAAGTAAAAGCCCTGGCGCGAGCAGGGTTTGAGTCCAGTGATATAGCCCAAAAGCCATAGCGGCCATAGGGGCCCCTATGCATTGGAGGCCTGTGGCTTTTGCTAAGCTAATGAAAGTATAGTTGATCTTTTTAGGGGCAAGCTCCGTCATCCAATGATAAAAGGGGGCTACAATGGCTACGCACAAAGTAATAAGCGTAGCATAAATAAAGGCTACTAAGGTGAAAGAGGCTCCTTTCAAAAGAGTGATCAGAGGCGTAGCTACGATACTTAAAAGAACAGAAGCTGCGAGCGTTACCTTTTCTTTGCCATAATAATCACAAAGTTTACCAAAGAGAGGAAGCATTAAAATGTCGAGCAGCAATATACAAGAGCTTAGCTGCATCATAGCTGCCTTAGAAATAGGATTAATGAGGGGAACAAGCCCTATAAAAAGGGCCGATATTAGAGCGTAGTTGCCATAGCCAAATCCAGCAAAAAGGCATGCAATAAAAAAGTGTTTTTTATGGTTTTTAAGCTCGGAAAAAAAGGCGCGGGAGTATTTTTTTGGAGAAGAAGAGGGGGCATCTTTTCTATAAGCTGTTTGATTTTTAGAGTTTTGCTCATGATTTTTTGTGAAAAGCGCAAGCAGGCCAATCAAACTTCCTGCGATAAATAAAAAGCGCCAATAGGTGTCTACGCGCCCAAAGTAGGCTAGAAGAGCCAAGCTTTGCGCTGCAATCAGTGCGCCTATTTCAGCCACACTTTCATAGCAGCTACTTAAAAAGCTTTTCCGTTTTTCATGTGCATTTTCCATAAGGACTAAGGCGCCGCCAGTCGTCTGTCCCGATATGAAAAAGTTTTGTGAAAAGCGAAGGCAAGCAAGCAGGCATGGGGCCATGATACCAATAGAGGCATATGTGGGTAAAAAGCCAATAAGAAGAGTCGATGCCCCAAGACCGAGTGCAGCTATTGAAAAAGCGTATGTATGGTTAGAAGAAAAGCTCATCTTGCCAAAGAAAAAAGCGCCTAAAGGTCTTGAAAGTGTGGATATAGGGACGAGTAGATAGCCCCACATAAGTGCTGTAGCTGGGTCGTGACTAGGGAAAAAAAGAGGGGCAATGAAAGGCAGTGCGAGTTTGTAGAGGGCTTTATCAAAATACTCGAGTAAGCGGTAAGAAAATATGACAAACGGTTTCATAGAAGCTAATATAGCATCTGATTTATTTATCATGTCAGCTGGGATAAAGAGGGGAGCTACTTAGGCTTAGGCGTCTTTGGATTTTCATCTGATCTTGGATCGAGCTCACCTGCGATTGGCGTTGTTCTCGGTACAGATACATATTCTCCTTGCTCATTTACAGGGACAGGAGGTTTTCTAAGAGCCGAAGAAATACCATAAACAGCGAGAAGGCCAGATACAATAGCTATATATATAAAAAGGCCAACAGGGCCAAAAAGTGAGATGACAAGAGAGGCTGCCATAGGTCCAAAAATAGAGCCCCATGCATAGACAAGTAGTAACATCCCTGTCGCTGCAATGAGGTGTTTTGAATCAATACGGTCACTTACGAGCGTGATCCCTAAGGGGTAGATTGTAAAAGAAAATCCACCAAATGCAATTGCGACTATGAAAGTCATCCATAGAGGCCAGACAAAAGAAAGTGTCATTATCAAGCTTAAAACAGCAGTTAAGATACAGACCATAATCGTTATTTTACGGCGCTCAAAAATGTCAGACAAATGCCCAATAGGCCATTGGAGTAAAAAGCCCCCAAGGATGATAAAGCCCATAAAAGAGGCGACCTGTTTGATGGAAAAGCCCATGTCTTGTGCAAAGATAGGCGCAAGAGAATAAATACTGCTAAGAATCATACCTGCAAAGATACAGGCGATGAATCCAAAAGGAGAGACTGAAAAAAGTTTTTTTGCACTGATATAAGCAGGCTCAGACATTGTAGGGTATGAAGCGCGCATCATGCTTACTGGAATAATTGAGAGGGATGATAAAATCACAACACAGGCAAAGGGGAAAATGCTGTCCATAGGAAAGATGCCAAGGAAAAATTGAGCCGCTGCTTGCGCGGTATAGAGGGCAGACATATAGATAGAAAGGACTTTGCCCCTAGTTTCTCTGTTGCTGAACATAAGCAGCCAGCTCTCAATCACGACAAAAAGGCCCGCAATACAAATCCCTTGTAAAAAGCGTAAGGCTAGCCATAGATAGGGATTGAGCATAAGGCCATTTATCATCACAAGAGTCGTGAAAAATGAAGCAAATGTAGCGAATGTCCGGATGAAACCAATACGTAAGATAAGCTTTTCAGCTCGCACTGAGCCAATAAGCAGGCCTGCAAAGTAAGCGGATGAGATAAGACCAATCATAAAGCTTGAGACTTTAGCTTCATGAAGGCGTAAGCTCACAAAGGTGACGAAAAAGCCGTTACCCAGCATGATAATAACCAAGCTTAGGACGGGGGCGATTAGTGAGGCTGCAATCTTTCTCATGGGAGCTCTAAGTTAGGAGAGCTCAATAAAGAGCCCTTTCGATTTTTGTGTAGCACAAGCTGGGTAAATTAGACTACTCACTAGGTAAAAAAGACAGCTTACGTTTGTGTGTATATTACGAAAAACAATAAATAACTGCTAAGGTTTTTATGCCATTGCCTATTGTTAAAGATGAAGAAGAGATAGACTCTTTTGTTGATAGGCATATGGACTATATAAATGGAGATTCTCGTCCTATGGACGCTCCATTAAATTATCCAGTCTATAAACAAAAAGTGCCCGGATGGATCCGCTGGCCTATCAGGTGTCTGCTGTTGCCTTATGTTTGGATAGACACACTTGCACAAAAGCTAGCGCGTCTTATTGTACAGCCTCCTTATAAAACAACAGGCTCCTGTAAACAAAGAGGGGCGTGTTGCCGCTATATCCTTATAGAAAAGCCGAGGGGGCTTTTAGGAAAAATGTATATAGCGTGGTTTATGGAGTTTCAAGGCTTTTATCCTAAAGGCTACCCCCACGTACGTAGTGGTAAAAAAAAGTTTGTCGTAATGGGATGCCGCTATCTCCAATCTGATGGACGCTGTGGACATTATACACTCAGGCCTCAAGTGTGCCGGAAGTGGCCTGTGATAGAGCACTTTGGAGCCCCTGAGCTTCTTAAGGGATGTGGCTTTAAGGCAGAGCTTAGAAAGTCTCATCATAAAAAAGTTCCCTAAATTCTTGTTATCCCCTTATAAAGGTGCTAAAGCTGTCAAAATTGAGGTTTTAGAAAATTATGCGATGTCCTTATTGCTATAGTGAAGAGACTAAAGTAACAGATTCTCGCAACGTCGTAGAGACAAATGCAATCAAGCGTCGTAGAGAATGCCTTGCTTGTCAAAAGCGTTTTACGACTTTTGAGACAGTAGATCTTGTCATCCAGGTGCAAAAACGAGATGGCAATTATGAAGAGTTTATCCAACAAAAAATGATAGCAGGTCTCGATGCCGCTTGCCGTCATACACGCATAAGTCACAGTGGAGTTCGAGAGTTAGCACATAAAATCACAATGGAGCTTTTAGAGCGTCAAGTAAAAGAGATCTCTACAGAAGAGATAGGCGCTTTGATTATGAAAAACTTAATTGAGCTTGACCACATAGCTTATATTCGTTTTGCCTGTGTCTACAGGCGGTTTAAAGATTTTCATGAGCTTCAAGATGCTATAGATTCTATTGCTCCTTTAGGCGGCGTGCAGTGTTCAGCATCGACCTTTCAAACAATTAAAAAGGAATAAATTATGGCAATTTCTAAAAAAGAGCTAGCTAAGTTTAAAGAGCATCTAGAGACATTGCGCGCTCAGCTTATGCGTACTTTTCAAGAGAGCTCTAAGGAAGTAAAGTCACCAGAGGAGTCTAAAGGATACTCCCAGCACCAAGCTGACGAAGGGACAGATGATTTTTATCGCCGTATTAGCATTCAGCTTTCCGGCGAAGAGATGGGCGTTTTGAAGCAGATTGATCATGCGCTAGAGAAAATCGAAAAAGGCACGTATGGTATTTGTGATGTCTCAGGAAAAGAGATTAATAAAAAACGTTTAGAAGCCATTCCTTACGCTTGCATGACCGTGGAAGCTCAAGGGCAATTAGAAAAAGGGAAGAGGTTTTGAGTTTGCTTCGCAAGCTGTTTTTATTCGTTATCATTGTAGGAGGAGTTTTTTTCTTGGATTCCCAGACAAAACAATGGACGCTTGAGAATGTGCCTCACATGGTATCTCCTGATTACCCTTATGGGGGAAAGGCGTTTTATGAAGGTCTTTTTGGTGGCATCGACATAGCAATTGTTTATCGAAGTAACCCCGGTATTGCATGGAGCTTTTTTGCTGAGTATCCTCACATTCTTTTTTGGGTGCGGATTGTCATTGCAGCGGTAATTGCGCTTATTTATTTTGTAAGCAGTCGGCGCAGTCTCGAAAAAATAGGCCTACTTTTTATACTCGGCGGCGCCTTAGGTAATATTGTGGATTACATCCGTTATGGCGCTGTTATCGACATGATAAAGATGACTTTTTGGGGATGGCACTATCCCGTCTTTAACGTAGCTGATATGGCTGTTGTATGTGGGGTTATTCTATATCTAATCAGCCCCAAGTGCTCTCAGGAATAAGCCTTATGAATATGAGTGCTTTATATAGTCAGGTCTTGTGAATAAAGATACACTTAAATCGACTTACCAAGCATCGCGCTGGCTTAAGATGCGCACTCTTCTTAGCATATTAAGCATGAAAGAGCTCATTGAGCATTTAGAGCCATTTTTCTTCATTCAAGCAGCGAGCGTGATTAAGTCAGCAGATCCGTGCATTTCTAAAGAGGACTTTTTCATAGCTTATACCGACTACGTCCAGCATTTAGAAAAAGATGAAGCTGGCTGTAATGCTTTTGCTAAGCGCTCGCCACTATTTACACTGACACTTTCTACAAGCCGGGAAATTGCGAAAACCCATGAAGTCAAGCCGGGCTTTTTTTTGACTCGCTTATCTGAGCCTGGCGTGCAAGTGCGGCCATGCTTAGTTGATTTTTCTCCTTTGTCTAGGCAGTTTTCCTATAGAGCTCTTGGTGCAAGTAGTATTTCTTGGGGCCTTGAGTTTTCTTATCCACAGCTTATTCAAAAGGCAGGTGGTGCAATAGAAAATGGTCTAAAAGAGCCTTTTGTCAATGCTCCTTTGTTTAAGAAGCTTCAGAAATGGGCACGTTTACATAGTCGGCCAGCTGTTTTTACCTTTGAAGGGCAAAAGATCATAAGTGAGCTTAGGATAGGTGATGATACCTCATGGGTACAAGATATGCCGGCTATAAAAAAGAGGGGGCTTACGCTATGTCAGAGCTAGGAAAAGTCCTTTTTGAGGATAACCACCTTCTTGTTTTAAATAAGCCTCAAGGTTTGCTTACCCAGCCTGAGGGCGATCGCGATAGCCTAGAAGATAGAGGAAAAGCGTATATCAAAAAAAAATCCAATAAGCCTGGAGCGGTCTTTTTGCATCCGGCGCATAGGCTAGACCGCGTAGCGAGCGGTATTGTCGTATTTGCGAAAACAAGCAAAGCGCTTTCTAGGTTGAATGCTTCGATTAGAAAAGGAGATTGGGAAAAGACGTATTTAGCTCGCGTGAGTGCACGCTCCACAAGTACTCCTGGAAAAAAAGGAGACGTAGGGCACTTGGAGGACTATTTGAAACATGCGGAATTTCGAGCTATAAAGGTAGATAGCGAAGATCCTGAAGCAAAAAAATGTACACTTGATTATGTAGTCTTAAAGGAAGAAAAAGGCAGTTTTTTACTAGAAATAGACTTGCATACAGGACGTTACCATCAGATTCGAGCGCAGCTCTCTTTTAGAGGGTGGCCTATTTTAGGAGATACTAAATATGGCGCGTATAGGCTTGAGAGTGAGTCTGAAGGCATTGCTTTACACCATGAACATCTAAAGCTAATTCACCCTGTAGGCAGTAAAGAGCTTGAAATAACAGCTCCTTTACCTAAGGTGTTTTTATGGATGTAGCTTCTAAGAGCGCTTTCGCAATCTACGCTATGTTGAGGACGGTAGTGTTGCGAGAAATACTTTTAACACCAGTATCTCCTGATTTATCGCTTTTTTATACCTCAAAAATAGGTGTAATGAGCCCAAAAATTGTCGGTGAATAAAGCGCTGGATGGAATGTGCTCCTTATCTGTTTCCAAGGCCAAATTGTTTTAATCTTGATAGGGTTGTTTTAATTTTTTGGACATTTTTCCCAATAGACTGAGAGTGTGTATTGATCTTTAGATCATAGACAACATCTTGATGTACTTTATCGTGCTGTCCACGTGCAGAGCCTAGAATGCGATTGCCTCGATCTTTTTCGCGTTTTTCAAGGACTTCTAGAGGAGCTTGAACACCTACATAAAGGACAGGATAGTTTTTTAAAACTTGCTTCCACTCTTCAACTTGAGCAGCGCCAAATGCGACATCGTCGATGATAAGGTTATAATCTTGTGAGGCTAAAAGTAATGCAAAGTCTTTCATAGTTCGAACAATTTTTTTTGCAAAAGGACCGGCATGGATGTGATGAATTGGCTGCCCTGAAGAATCTACATCGGGCCTCCAACAAAACCCTAAAGGGGTGCTGCCTCCTTCCCAATTGTTCAATTTTTTAGGCATAAGCTGAATCACTCTATCAAGGCTCAAGCATAAAAAGGGCTCATCAAGTGATTCCTGTAGAGCATCTGCTAGTGTTGTTTTTCCAGAGCTAGAAGGTCCATTAAGATAAATAATTTTAGGCATTACAGAATCCAGAAATAGTTATTTTTTAAACAGAAGGGCAGGAGTATTTTCACTGCATTTAGGGGATATTTTTTAATAAGGTAAGACTTTCGGTAAACACTTTCGCAATCTGTAGCATATTTAATGCGGATCCTTTGAGCAGTTGATCTCCAACTATCCAAAGTTCTAGAGAATAGGGGCTACTAAGATCACAGCGGAGGTCGCTACAAAAAACCTCTTTTTGGAAAGCTGCTTTTTCTGGGGTAGCGCTGTCTTTTAGGTAGGTGATTCCGGATGCTTTTTCTAAAACCTCTTTGGCTTTTATTAGATCGGGTTTTTTCTCAAATTCTATATTAAGGCTAATGCCATGCGCGCGCAAAGAAGGCGTTCGGATTGATCTTAAGCTTATAGGAAGGCTCGGTAAGTTCAAGATTTTACGCACCTCTTCTATGACTTTCATCTCCTCTTCTACATAGCCATTTTCTAAACGCTTAGATTCGTGGGGGTAGATGCTAAAGGCTTTTGAGCCTTTTTTAGATTCACCTTCTGCTAGATGAGCCTTAGTGTCATGAATAAGGGTGTCTAAGAGAGCTTTGCCTCCGCCAGAAGCAGCTTGATAGCTCGAGCTGATGATGCGCTTTAAACCAAAAGCTGTGTGCAGGGGACCGAGAGCTAAAAGCATCAAAGTGGCGACGCAATTAGGAGAGGCGATGAGCTTGCTTTTGCCATTATAATCGGCTTGATTTACTTCAGGAATAATAAGGGGAACATCTTTTTGCATGCGAAAAGCAGAGCTGCCATCAATGATCAGACACTTGGTGTTTTGCGCTTGAGCTTCTTTGATAATTTCTTGAGAGACTTTATTTGGAGCTGCAATAAAAAGCAGATCTAAAGAGGGGATATCTTGATAGAGCCCTTCTAAAGTATCAACAGGATGACTTTGTCCTGAAAAATAAAACCCATCTGTACAGGGCCTACTTTTAGAGCCGTATCCCTTAAGATTTATAGAAGAAAAAGCATCTCTGAATTCATCTTCTTCTAAAAGAGCAACAAGCTCTTTTCCTACGAGGCCTAAAACGCCTACAATGCCTATATGCATACTAGCTAGTTCCTTTGCCTATTTCGGATAGACCGTTTTACTGCATTGTAGTATACATAAGAACTACTCGCCAGCTTAAAAGGATTTGTATATGAGAGTCATTATTCTTGCAGGGGGAAGTGGACTTCGGCTTTGGCCTTTGTCTACGCCTGAAATGCCCAAACAGTTTTTAGAGATTGGCACGCAGGGCTCTTTTTTGCAGATGACACTTGAGCGTGCTTTAGGCCTTTGTAGTCCAGAAGAAGTGTTTATTGTGACATCTCAAAAATACTACACGTGTACAAGGCAGCACACGCAGCCTCTTGACCCAGAAGGCAGAGTCCATATTCTTTGTGAGCCTGAAGCCAAAAATACAGCAGGAGCTATTGCTTTTGCTTTGAGCTATGCGCGGGGCCAAGGTTTGGGTTCAGCTGAAGACACTTTTTTAGTGTTGAGTTCAGATCATCAAATAGCACCTACAAAAGTATTTCATGAGCATTGCTATTTTGCCCAGAAGCTTGCGCGCTTGGGTAAAATTGTTTGTTTTGGTGCAGTGCCTACGCGTCCTGAAACGGGGTATGGTTATCTCGAGTTGAAAAAAGATAATACTAGCAGCGCGAATAGCGAGGGCTACTTTAAGTGTAGCTTTACCGAAAAGCCGAGTCTAGATACGGCTTTAACTTTTGTTCAAAGCGGTAAGTATTTATGGAATTGTGGCATGTTTCTTTTCCAGATGGCTGCTATTTTAGAAGAATTCAAAGCTTTTTTCCCTGAAGGATATAGTCTGACTCAGATTCCTTACCAAGAGGCAATAAATGAGTTTTCAAGTCTGCCATCGATTTCATTTGACTATGCGATCATGGAGCGCTCTACTAAAGTCATAGCTATACCTCTGAAAGGTGTTGAGTGGTCAGACATAGGTTCTTTTGATGAGCTCCATGCTTCTATGGCAAAAGATGAAAGCCAAAATGTACTTGTAGGTGATGTAACAGCAGAAAAAAGCTCAAATTGTTTTGCTTATGCTGGAGACAAGCCTATTGCTCTTTTAGGCGTGAAGGATTTAAACATTATAGATACGTCAAAAGCACTTTTAGTTGTTGCAAAAGGTTACTCTCAAGAAGTAAAGGGTCTTGCTCAAAAAATGCACGAGCCTGCGCGCAATTATGAGACAGAAAAAATCACGCTCGAGCCCGATGAAAGCCGAAGGCATTCGGCTGAGGAAGCGAGCGTTCACTGGCTTGTTGTTTCAGGACTTGCAGAGGTGAATTTTTCAGGCTGCACAGACAAGCTAACTGCTGGACAAAGTTTTTTTGCTCCCGCCAAAATGGAAGCCTTCCTTTCTAATCAAAGTGCCCAGATGTTAGATGTGATTGAAGTGCGATTGATAGAAAATAATGAAACGCAAAAGAGTTATGCATGACTGTTGAAAATGATCTAATAAGCACCTCTGTAGAAGAGGCAATTGCTGCCATTAAGTTTTTGCGAAGAGATGAATCTATCTGTTTTATAAGTCAGGTTGCCGATCTATTAGCGACTGTTTTTTTATCTGGAGGTAAGCTTCTTGTTGCAGGCAATGGGGGCAGTCTTTGTGATAGCAGCCATTTTGCAGAAGAGCTTACTGGACAGTTTAGAGGTCCTAGGCGCGCTTTACCTGCTATTTCTTTATGTAATGCAGGGCACCTTACTTGTGTGGCCAACGATATGGGCTTTGATGAGGTATTTGCAAGAGGTGTTGAAGCTCATGGGCAAACGGGGGACGTCTTTTGCGGTCTTACCACAAGTGGAAATTCTCCAAATCTCATCAAGGCTTTTGAAAAAGCGCGTAGCCTAGGCCTTAAAACAGTAGCTTTTTTGGGTAAGGGAGGCGGTGCTCTTAAAGGCGTTGCTGATTTTGAGCTAATTATTGATGGGTTTATCTATTCGGATAGAGTGCAAGAAGCTCACATGGCAGCTATTCATATTATTATCGAGAAAATAGAATCACTTTTATTCGATGACCAATAGATTCTTGTTCCATTATCTATTAAAGTCTTTTGAAAAAGAGCGTGTTAAAGTACACTTAATCTGATTTTAAATAAAGAATCTCAAGTTTACCTCAACTCAAATCTTTGAGATAAGGTAAAGAGCAAAGGATTTAAGTTGAGTCTAGCTGATTACTATCAGAAAAATCGTGCAGCTTTTAAGAGCTCTAAAGTTACTCCAAAAACGCTTTTAGCAAAGCTTATATCAAGCTGTTTTTCTTTTGTTAGCACACTGAGATCTAAAGCGTACGAAAAAGGTTTTTTTAAAAGCATAAAAGCAGAGGTCCCTGTTGTAAGCATTGGTAATATTAGCATAGGAGGCAGTGGTAAAACGCCTTTTTGCATTTTACTTGCACGCGCGCTTCAGGAAAAAGGAATTCACTTTGGGTTCATTTCTAAAGGGTATAAAGGGCAGATGTCTAAAAGGCTGTCTAAGAAAGAGTTTTTGACAGTATGCGCTTCTCATGGCCCTATGGTCCCAGCAAACAGTTGTGGCGATGAGCCTTATTTAATAGCATCGAAGTTTCCTGAAAATCCTTTTGTTGTGAGCTCTAATAGAGTGTTAGCTGCAAATAAAGCGCACCTGCTTGGAGCAGAGCTAGTTCTTATGGACGATGGCTTTCAGCATAGAAGGCTTATTCGAGATTTAGACGTTGTGCTTGTAAGAGCTCAAGATCCTTTAGAAGGGGCTGCTTTTTTCCCAAGAGGAGGCCTTAGGGATTCTCTTTGTAGGCTTGCTGAGGCTGATTATGTGGTGGTGACTGGGTGTGACGAGGTCTCATTTGCTAAGAGTAGAAAATGTTTAGCTCCCTATACCCAGGCGCCTTTAATCGGTGTTCAATCTAAATTTTCTAAAGTGACTCTTTTTAATGGAAAATCTTTTGATCTTAAGGGGAAAAGGGTAATCGCTTTTGCAGGCACGGCCCATCCAGAAGCATTTTTTAAGATGCTTGAAGAGGCTGGGGCAAACGTTGTTTTAAGTGCAGAGCTTCTTGATCATGCGAAAATAGAAGGGGATTTTCTTTATGAGCTTGAGCTTAAAGTGCCCTCTCTAGGAGCAGAAGCTATTGTATGCACAGAAAAAGACTGGGTCAAATTGCAACATAAAAACAAGAGCGCTATATTGGCTTATGTTTCTATGGAGCATGAAGTGCTCTATGGAAAAGGCACTTTTAAAGAGCTTTTAACTCAGATTGAAAGCTTATTTTAGGGATATTTTGAACTTCTTTTTAGCAAGTGCGTTGAGTTAGCAAACTAAGCCTTCGACAGATTGAGGAAGAGTGTTATGGGAAGGATAGTAGCAGCAGGGCTACAGCCTGCAACAAGTTTTAATGGGCTAAATGGTGCAGCAAGCGCGAGCAGAAAAATCGTTTTTACACTTCCCGAGTTGCCGCTTGGTTTTTCTTGGGTGCATCCAAATTCTATTTATTGTTTGCGGCCTGAAAATCCCAAGAGTGCATCTGCACAAAAGGTGCATAGTCTAGCTGTAGACACTTTGGTCTATCTGTGGAAACCGAATACTGAAGGCTTTGAGCTTGGCTATTTACAAGGAAGAGTTTGTAATCTTACTACTGTTAAGTGCCTTTGCGTAGATGTATCGCAGCAGCCAGACAATCCCAATATTATTATAGCTGAATGGGATGACTTGACCTTGGGACAAGGCGTTTTTTTAGCTTGCGATGAGAGGGTTTTTATACAAAAGAAGCTGACGAAGATAGATGCAGGTGTAGATTGGCTAGCATCTATTTCTAGCGAAAATGCAAAGGCAGATCTAGAAGAAGGCGCTAGGTCTGGGTCACTCAATTCTCATGATTATTTATTGTTAAAGAAAAATAAGCCTCCAGGCATTTTTCAGAAGATCTTTGGCTGCTGTATCTCAGATAAAAATCGTGAGATCTATAGCTAGATCGACGACAAAACGCCTGTTGTGCTAGTCTGCGGGTACTTTAAAGTTATTTGAAGAGGTTTTTAGTCTTATGAGTCGCATTGATGTTGAGCTTCCAAAATTAGGTGAAAGCATTGTCTCTGCCACAATTTCCCGGTGGCTTGTGAAAGTTGGGGACTTAGTCCAACTAGATGAGCCTCTTGTAGAAGTGGCTACCGATAAAGTCAATAGTGAGATTCCTTCTCCTGTTAAAGGGACTATAGTAGAGATTTTAGCTGAGGTTGACGAGACTGTTGATGTAGGGAGTGTGATTGCACGTATACAGACAGAAGAGGCGATAGACCCTTCTCTTAAAGAAGAGGGAGCGGCTTTAGCAGGCGAAGGTGCTGAGAGAGCAGTAGGTGACAACTCAGGCCTAGATTCGTCTGAAGCGCACACAGTGAGGCCTGCGCCTCTGCCAGGATCCAGCAGCCAAATAGCACTTTCTCCGGCAGTGCTCCGTCTAGCTCAAGAGCATGGACTGAGTTTAGATGTTATTGGTACGATTAGAGGAACAGGAGAGGCGGGGCGCGTTTCTAAACGAGATGTATTAGAATTCATTCAAAAGGCTCAAAATAGCTCTTCTTTGGGTAGAGATAAAGATTCCAAAGAGGACTCGTCTCGGGTGAAAATGAGCGCGCTTCGTAAGGCTATTGCAGATAATATGGTGCGCTCTTTTTATGCAGCGCCTCACGCAAGTCTTGTCCAAGAAGTTGATGTGACTGACTTGCGCTCTGTAATCAAAAAGCATAAAGAGGCTTTTTTAGAAAAGCATGGCGCCAAGCTTACACTGACAAGTTTTGTAGCTAAAGCACTTGCTGAGGCTATAAAAGCATACCCTTGGATTAACTCTTTTTTAGAAGACGATACCATTGTGGTAAAAAAGAGAGTAAATCTTGGTTTGGCTGTTGCGATAGAAGGTGGCGTTATTGTACCTGTAATTCACGATTCACAAAACATGCCACTTTGTAAAATAGCAAAGGCTGTCGTTGATTTATCTGCTCGGGGAAGATCTGGAAACCTTAAGGTAGATGAAATGAAGGGAGGCTCTATCACACTTACTAACTTTGGTATGAGTGGTGTGGTTATTGGCATTCCTATCATTCGTTTTCCAGAAGTAGCGATTGTAGGTCTTGGCGCAGTGAAAAAAGTACCCAGTGTCGATAGTGCAGGCAATATTGTTGTCCGTGAAAAAATGCACATTTCGCTTACCTTTGATCATAGAGTTTTAGATGGAATGTATGGATGTGGGTTTTTAAACGAGCTTAAAACTCAATTAGAAGAAAAAGCTATGCATTTTTTAGAGGGGAAATAAAAGCGTTATGCTAAAAGATCTTTTTCAAGAGCAAAAAAGCTATCTTAATGCTTTCTTTGACCAATTAGATATTGATCAAGCGGAGCGTTTTTTTGAAGAGATCAAAAAATGCACAGGCACTTTGTTTTTCTCGGGTGTAGGTAAGAGTGGTCTTGTAGCAAGACGCTTAGCTCAGATGTTAATGTCTGTAGGGGTAAAAGCACATTTCTTATCAGCTACAGATGCCCTGCATGGAGATTTAGGCGCGGTTTCACAAGAGGACCTTTTTATAGCACTTAGTAAAAGCGGAGAGAGTGAAGAGCTTTTGACGCTTGCGCCTTACCTAAAAAGTAAGGTGAAAAAGCTACTTGCTTTAGTTTGCTATGAGAATAGTAAGCTAGAAAAATGGTGTGATCTGACAGTAAAGTTGCCTTTAGAAAAAGAGCTGTGTCCTTTTGATTTAGCGCCAGCCACTTCATCAGCAATTCAGATGATCTTTGGTGATATTTTAGTTGTGGCAATGATGCATGAACGCGGCTTTTCTAAAGAGCAGTACGCAAAAAATCACCCTTCAGGGTTAATTGGAAAAAGGCTTGTTTTGCGTGTAGAAGATCTTATGCTAAAAGGAAAAGATCTGCCTTTGGCTTTTGCTCAAGACGCGCTTATGGATGCGCTTGTGACCCTTTCAGATAAAAGGTGTGGATGTCTTTTAGTGGTAGATGAAAATCAAAAACTTTGCGGTCTATTTACCGATGGAGATTTACGTCGTACGCTCCAACTAAATCCAAGCAATATTTCAGATTTATGTTTGTCTGATGTAATGACGAAAGCACCTACAGTCGCACATGCTGAGGACCTTGCATATGAAGCATTAAAGATAATGCAAAAAATTCCAGGGGCTTACATCACAGAACTGCCTGTTGTAGATAAGCAGGGGTGCGTATTAGGTCTTATCCGCCTCCATCAAATTGCAGAGGCGGGGCTTTGTGCAGGTTAAGTCATAAATAGCCTTCTAGCTTTATTCCTTCCGGTTGTCTTAAAACATTAGCTATAGTTAGAATTGCGGTCTTTAACAGCGCTAAGTAGATTTTAACTTTATTACCCAGGTATTCCAATGGTTCTTGTACAAGCAGTGCTACCAGCTCAGTCATTTCTACCTAGCACTAAAAAAGGTCGAGATTATATCCATTTAGTAGAGAAGAAGGAAACAAAAATGGTTCCTAAAGGAGCTGAGCTCCCGGCTCATACTCAAGAATATCGAGCTAATACTTTGGTGAATTATCTACTGCAAGCTCGAGTGTCTGGTAAACCTGAATTTACTGAAGAAGAGGTTGCTCTTCATTCCCCTGGTAATGAACGTCAACTTTTAGAAAGTATTGGAGCGGGCCAAGGCTTTGAAAAAAGTGAGTGGATTGAAACCCACGTAGAAAGGCGTGTGCAGCTGTTTTTTTTACAGCTTATTGCATGTTATAAAACTCCTTTTACTTTTTCTGCAACCCGCGCTGAAGATGAGATAGGAGGAGGGTGCACTGTAAAGATGCACGATCCTGCTGCTGAAGGGAGGGTAACACATAAGACGCAAGCAGCCCATTCAAGTACACTTCCTTGCCTTTATGCAGAGTCTCGAGAAGAGGAGGGCGCTCTTAAGTTTGTCTATCTGAAACATTCCCACTTATATAATCAACACAATGCCACAGTTGAGCTTCCGGTATATGTGAATCAAGCGGACACTTATATCGATGAGTCAAAAGGGCTTCGCGAAACAGCACTTAGAATTATCAATAAAGCTGCGAGGGGAGGGGTGTCACCTCAAGATGGCATTAAAGAATTCATGTCGGCTTTTACTGACGTTCTAGCAGGGGCTATAGAATCTTTAGAAAAGGGGCATCCTAAACGAATAGCTCTTGAGATGTATTTAGAAAAAGCCGCAGACCTAGAGTTTGAGATTGAGGAAGATGCGGGCATTTTTGATCATCTTTTAGGGGTTAAAGTTGAAGATGATGATGTGTCAGCAGTTTTAAGGGATGTAGTCTTTGCTGAGCGTTTTAAGCTAATTCAAAAAACGCAGTCTAAAGAAACTGAGATTGCTCGTGTCATACTCGATGCTCAAAACACAATGCTTAAGAAAGAGCACAAATCACTAAAGAGCTTAGATTATCGTTTGAGATATGTTCTTTTAGAAGCAGCGCCAGCTGGATACACAAAGCGTTTAGAAAAGCTTTTGTGCACTTCTTTAGATCAGCTACAGAGATTCTATGCTAAACCGGATGAGAGACTAAGAGAGTGTGAGATAAGAGCTGCTGAGAAAAAAGTACATATTGCAAAGTTCCGAGCTGATCACGAAGAGGCCGTAAAGAAATTAGAAAAGGATTTAAGGCCACTTTTTAGAGAGATGAACGGAGAAGAGCTTCTTTATCGATCCAAGGTTTTTAGGGGGCTTAGAGTGCGAGTTCGCAATTGGATCCAGCAGGATTTTTCTGATAAATACCGCAGAGCTTATCCTGCTGATTCTATGAGTCGTTCAATGGTGTCTCGATTTGAGGGCTTTGGTAGGCCTATAGATCCCACGCGTGACTATCAGACACCTGAAGGTCAAAGGCAAAAAGTTATAGATATAGCCCGCGCTTTAAAAATTGCAAACACTTTTGAAGTGGATGCAGGGGTTTTTCTGCCTAGCTTGATTTCTTCAGGCTATTGAGACTCCTTGAAAGCTTCTAATAAGTTTATATAGCTCTCTTTTGAAAAATGAGGTAGCTTGACCTCTAGGTTTTTTTTAGAGAAAAACGCTTTCCAGGGCATTTTTTTTAGAGGGCCAGGCGTGAGGCTAAAAGGAAGTCTCAAAATAAGTGATCTGGATTTGGTGTGATAGTGGACAGATCTAATATGCTTATAATTTAAAGAGAGCTCACTTTTTCCGCGCCTTAAAGTAAGGTAAGAAGAAAAGCACCTTAGCATAACGGGTGCATTTTCAAAGCGACAAAGGCGTTTATAGGGAATAAGGCCTAAGGCAACAGCTCCAATACCTGAGAGAAATAAGGTAAGAGAGGCATTGGGGTAGAATAGAGCATTAACCATGCTTAAAGCACCTAGGGCCCCTAGAGACGATCCATAAAAAAGAGTGCGTTTTTTTAGTTTAGGGTCAATGCCTGTATAGAAAAAAAGGGCGTTTGATTCCAATTTTACCTCGGTTGTGTTAAGGTTTAGTCAAAATTATAGCAGAGGATTTATGAGCACAATTACCTTAAGCCACATTTTGATCATTGGGACTTTCATATTAGGTTATGTTGCAATCGCGTTTGAGCATATCTTAAAGGTCAATAAAACGGCTATTGCTCTTTTGATGGCAGTGTTATGTTGGATTTTTTACTTTGTGGGGCTTGGGGCTCACAATGCTGAAAGCACTAGAGAGCTATGCGTTCATTTAGCAGATACTAGCCAGGTGGTCTTTTTTCTTTTAGGTGCAATGGCTTTAGTCGAGCTGATTGATGTTCATAATGGCTTTCACCTGATTTCTAAATATATGAAGACGCACTCCAAGGTAAAGATGCTTTGCTTGGTGAGTGTGATTGCTTTTATGCTCTCTGCTGTGATTGATAATCTCACAGCTACTATTGTTATGATCTCAGTGATACGGAAATTGGTTGTGGGTCGTGAAGATAGGCTTATTCTTGGTGGTATGGTTGTAATTGCAGCTAATGCAGGGGGAGCTTGGACGCCGATTGGTGATGTGACTACAACAATGCTTTGGATTTCGGGTAGGCTTACAACAGGGCCTCTTATGCTAAAACTTGTTTTACCTAGTATGGCGTGTGTGGCAGGAGCTCTTTTTATGCTAGCTAGAAAAATGAAAGGGGAATTTAAAGGTACAGAAGAGAGTATAAAGTTAGCTTCAGCCCCTTTTGGAAATGTGGTTCTAGGCATGGGAATGCTTGCTCTTATATGTGTGCCTGTATTTAAAGGTACGATAGGTCTTCCTCCTTTTATGGGAATGCTTATAGGCCTTGGGGTTTTGTGGTTGATTACAGATGTTGTCCACTCTTCTCATAAAGAAAGGCAACACTTACAGGTCCCCCATGTGCTCTCAAGGATTGATACAGCAGGAGTCCTTTTCTTCTTAGGTATTTTACTCGCAGTAGCAGCTTTAGAGACTTCAGGGATCTTGATGGGGATAGCCCAGTGGCTTGATGTCTCTGTAGGCAGTTCTACAGGGATTGCAACTTTAATAGGGCTATTTTCTTCGATCATTGACAATGTGCCTTTAGTGGCGGCTTCTATTGGCATGTACGACCTAGCAGCTCATCCGGTAGATTCGCATCTATGGCAGATGATAGCGCTTTGTGCTGGTACAGGGGGCAGTATTTTGATTATAGGGTCGGCTTCAGGTATTGCTTTTATGGGATTAGAGAAGGTGGATTTTCTCTGGTTTGTGCGAAAAATTTCTTTAAGTGCTCTTGTTGGTTATGCGTGTGGAATCGTGGTCTATCTCCTGCAATCATTGATTTAGCAACATTTTCTTAATTTTTCTGATCAAATCCTTGCGCAAATATAGGGTATCAAGTAAATTGATGCTTCCTTCACACAGTCTAGCGACATAAGTGAAGCGAACACAAAGACAGATTGCCTTTGATTGAATGTTTTGACAGTAGAAATGAAGTGATGTACAAGTCTTTTTTGAGCTTGTGCGTAGGTGTAATTTATTACACTTACTCGTTAATTATATTTTTTTTATCCCTGAGAATTTGATCTTGGTTCAGATTGAATGCTGACAGCGTGGATGAGGCATGCAAGTCGAACGAAGCCTTCGGGCTTAGTGGCGGAAGGGTTAGTAATACATGGGCAACTTGCCTCTGACTCTGGAATAACGGCTGGAAACGGCCGCTAATACCGGATATTGTAAGACGAGACAACTCGTTCTTATGAAAGTAGGGTTTACCTTGCGGTTGGAGAGAGGCCCATGCGATATCAGCTTGTTGGTGTGGTAATGGCGCACCAAGGCTAAGACGTCTAGGCGGATTGAGAGATTGACCGCCAACACTGGGACTGAGACACTGCCCAGACTCCTACGGGAGGCTGCAGTCGAGAATCATTCGCAATGGGGGCAACCCTGACGATGCGACGCTGTGTGAACGATGAAGGCCTTCGGGTCGTAAAGTTCTTTCGCTTAAGAAAAAGGAATGCAGACGAATAATCTGCAAACTTGATGGTATTAGGTAAAGAAGCACCGGCTAACTCCGTGCCAGCAGCTGCGGTAATACGGAGGGTGCAAGCATTAATCGGATTTATTGGGCGTAAAGGGCGCGTAGGCGGCTTTGCAAGTTGGATGTGAAATTTCAGAGCTCAACTCTGAAGCTGCATTCAAAACTGCATTGCTTGAGGATAGGCGGAGAAAACGGAATTCCACGTGTAGCGGTGAAATGCGTAGATATGTGGAAGAACACCGGTGGCGAAGGCGGTTTTCTAGCTTATTCCTGACGCTGAGGCGCGAAAGCAAGGGTAGCAAACAGGATTAGATACCCTGGTAGTCCTTGCCGTAAACGATGCATACTTGATGTAGCTGGTCTTAACCCCGGCTGTGTCGGAGCTAACGCGTTAAGTATGCCGCCTGGGGAGTACACTCGCAAGGGTGAAACTCAAAAGAATTGACGGGGGCCCGCACAAGCAGTGGAGCATGTGGTTTAATTCGATGCTACGCGAAGAACCTTACCCAGGCTTGACATGCAGAGGACCGCACTAGAGATAGTGCTTCCCTTCGGGGCCTTTGCACAGGTGCTGCATGGCTGTCGTCAGCTCGTGCCGTGAGGTGTTGGGTTAAGTCCCGCAACGAGCGCAACCCTTATCACTAGTTGCCAGCAATTCGGTTGGGGACTCTAGTGAGACTGCCCAGGTTAACTGGGAGGAAGGTGAGGATGACGTCAAGTCCGCATGGCCCTTATGTCTGGGGCTACACACGTGCTACAATGGTCGGTACAGAGGGCAAGTGAAGCCGCGAGGTGGAGCAAATCCCATAAAACCGATCTCAGTTCGAATTGTAGTCTGCAACTCGACTACATGAAGTTGGAATTGCTAGTAATGGCGTGTCAGCAATAACGCCGTGAATACGTTCCCGGGCCTTGTACACACCGCCCGTCACATCACGGAAGTTGGTTTTGCCCGAAGTCGCTGACCCAACCGCAAGGAGGGAGGCGCCGAAGGTGAGGCTGATGACTAGGATGAAGTCGTAACAAGGTAGCCCTACCGGAAGGTGGGGCTGGATCACCTCCTTTTTAAGGACAAAGCACTTTGGTCTTCGGACTGGAGTTGCTTAGGTTAAGCAAGCTCAAGAAAGCGTACATCGCTTCATTTCTACTGTTAAAGTTTCTCGAAATAAATTGTCTTTTTATAATCTTAATGCGAAAAAACAAATAAAACTTTCATTGAGAAAGTCGGCGTTTGAGAATAGTACGATATGGCAACAACAGTTTATCAAGTTGTTAAGGGCTATTGGTGGATGCCTTGGCATTAACAGGCGATGAAGGACGCGAACAGCTGCGATAAGCCTCGGGGAGCTGCTAAATGCTTTGATCCGGGGATTTCCGAATGGGGAAACCCAGTGGGGGTAATGCTCCACTACTTGCACCTGAATACATAGGGTGTAAGAGCGACACCTGCTGAAGAGAAACATCTTAGTAAGCAGAGGAAAAGAAATCAAAAGAGATGCCCTCAGTAGCGGCGAGCGAAGAGGGCATAGCCCAAACCATGGACTTGTTCATGGGGTTGTAGGACTGGCTTTTTAACTTTAGATACCTAGCAAAATACTCTGGAAAGAGTAACGATACAGGGTGATAGTCCCGTATGTAAAAGGTTGACGGAGTGTAGCCAGCACCTGAGTAGGTCCGGACACGGGAAACCCGGACTGAATCTGGGGAGACCACTCTCCAAGGCTAAATACTAGTTAATGACCGATAGTGTACCAGTACCGTGAGGGAAAGGCGAAAAGAACCCCTGTTAGGGGAGTGAAATAGAACCTGAAACCAATAGCTTACAAGCGGTCAGAGGCCTATACTCTTTTTAAGAGGATGGCTGATGGCGTGCCTTTTGCATGATGAGCCAGCGAGTTATATTATAAGGCAAGGTTAAGGAACTTCGTTATGGAGCCGTAGCGAAAGCGAGTGTGATAAGCGCGAATAAGTCTTGTGGTATAGACACGAAACCAAGTGATCTATCCATGACCAGGCTGAAGCAAGGGTAAAACCTTGTGGAGGGCCGAACCAGTGTATGTTGAAAAATACTTGGATGAGTTGTGGATAGGGGTGAAAGGCCAATCAAACTTGGAAATATCTTGTTCTCTCCGAAATAACTTTAGGGTTAGCCTCAGTTTTATACGTATTGGGGGTAGAGCACTGAATCCACGCGGGGGTCTACCGACCTACCAAAGGGAATCAAACTCCGAATACCAATACGCAGACTGGGAGATAGACAGTGGGGGATAAGCTTCATTGTCGAGAGGGGAACAGCCCAGACCGTCGATTAAGGCCCCAAATTCTATGCTAAGTGAGTAAGGTCGTGAAGTTTCTAAAACAGTTGGGATGTTGGCTTAGAGGCAGCAATCATTTAAAGAGTGCGTAACAGCTCACCAATCGAGAGACTTTGCACCGATAATATGCGGGACTAAAGCATAGAGCCGAAATCACGGATTTAGCTTTTTAGCTAAGTGGTAGGAGAGCGTAGTATGTGCGCTGAAGGTGTACCGTGAGGAGCACTGGAGCGCATACTAGTGAGGATGCATGGCATGAGTACACGATAAAGGAGGTGAGAATCCTCCTCGCCGTAAACCCAAGGTTTCCAGGGTAAAGCTCGTCTTCCCTGGGTTAGCCGGTCCCTAAGCCGAGGCAGAAATGCGTAGGCGATGGAAAACAGGTTAAATATTCCTGTGCCACCTAAAGATAGTACGATGGGATGACGGAGTAAGTTAAGCACGCGGACGGCAGGAAGTGTCCGTAGGGCGATGAGGATGGCTTGTAGGTAAATCCGCAAGTGTGATTCCAGGTCGTTCTCAAGGGGAATCTTCGGAGGAACCGATGGTGTAGCGCGATGCTCACAAGAAATAATCTCTAGTTTCTGATGGTGACCGTACCAAAACCGACACAGGTGGGTGGGATGAATATTCTCAGGCGCGCGAGAAAACTCTCGTTAAGGAACTCGGCAAATTATCTCCGTAACTTCGGGAGAAGGAGAGCCCTTTCTGGTGAAGCTTTACAGCGGAGCTGGCGAGGGCCGCAGAGAAATGGCCCAGGCGACTGTTTAACAAAAACACAGCACTATGCCAAGTCGTTTAGACGATGTATATGGTGTGACGCCTGCCCAATGCCAAAAGGTCAAAAGGAGGGGTTAGCTTCGGCGAAGCTCTGAATTTAAGCCCTGGTGAATGGCGGCCGTAACTATAACGGTCCTAAGGTAGCGAAATTCCTTGTCGGGTAAGTTCCGACCTGCACGAATGGCGTAACGATCTGGGCGCTGTCTCAACGAGAGACTCGGTGAAATTGTAGTAGCGGTGAAGATGCCGTTTACCTGCGACAAGACGAAAAGACCCCGTGAACCTTTACTGTAATCTGATATTGGCTTTTGACTGTACATATGTAGGATAGCCGGGAGACTATGACACTTGCTCGTCAGGGTAGGTCGAGTCACCCTTGAAATACCGGCTGTGTACCGTTGGGAATCTAACGATTCTTCATGAATCTGGAGGTCGGACATTGTCAGATGGGCAGTTTTACTGGGGCGGTATCCTCCTAAAAAGTAACGGAGGAGTCCAAAGCTTATCTCATCGTGGTTGGTAATCACGAGTAGAGCGTAAAGGTATAAGATAAGTTGACTGCGAGACTGACAAGTCGAGCAGATACGAAAGTAGGGCTTAGTGATCCGGCGGTTGAATGTGGAATCGCCGTCGCTTAACGGATAAAAGGTACTCCGGGGATAACAGGCTTATCGCCACCAAGAGTTCATATCGACGTGGCGGTTTGGCACCTCGATGTCGACTCATCGCATCCCGGTGCTGTAGAAGGTCCCAAGGGTTTGGCTGTTCGCCAATTAAAGCGGTACGTGAGTTGGGTTCAGAACGTCGTGAGACAGTTTGGTTTCTATCTGTCGCAGGCGCAGGATATTTGAGAGGAGTTGCTTCTAGTACGAGAGGACCGAAGTGAACAAACCAATGGTGTACCAGTTGTTCTGCCAAGAGCATCGCTGGGTAGCTACGTTTGGAAAGGATAAGCGTTGAAAGCATCTAAACGCCAAGCCTCCCTCAAGATAAGATATCCCTTAAGACACCTTATAGATTATGAGGTTGATAGGCTGGGAGTGTAAGTGCAGTAATGTATTCAGCTAACCAGTACTAACCGTCGATTGACTTGATTTTTTATTGTTTCAGCAAATAATTTTGCTGTAAGAATAAAACCATGTCGTGCATCTCGAACGTCGATTTTTGCAATGAAAGAAAACGAGTTTATTGCTTTAAGAATATATAAAAGATTTTTTTCTGGTGACCATAGAGAGGGGGAAATACCTGATCCCATCCCGAACTCAGAAGTCAAGCCCCTCATCGCCGATGGTACTACACACAAGAGTGTGGGAGAGTAGGTCGTTGCCAGTATTTTATTTCGCCCCTCTAGGCCTTAAAACCTAGAGGGGCTTTTTTTTTGCTTTTGTTTTTTACTTTAAAAAAATAAGTTTTATTTGCTACGGTGAACTTTAAAGTACTTAAATTCTTTGAAGGGGCTGAGATGACATGCAGATTTACGCAATTTTTATTTGGAGCGACAGCTTTTTTTGCGTTAGCTTATTCAGGAATATTCGCTGCCCAAGATGAATCTATTCAGCACAAAGCAAGGCTCCATGAAAAGAAGAATCTTGACCAAGATATTCTGACTACATTTTCTGTTAAAAGTGGCGTGCGCTTTCACGATCTTCGCCAAGAAGGGCCGTCTGCTATTACTTTTAATCCTGATGGCAACGGTAATGTAACAGCTTCAAATGGGGTGAATAATAAATACAAATTTGCTCTCTCGGAATTCACAGCAGCAGCAGAAGTAATGTTTTATGGGGGATTTTCTTTTAGTGCTGAGGGCTCATATGGAGCTTTGCCAGGAAATATTAACTGTAAGGCGAATGTAGATTGGTCTCGGGGTCAGCTTCCAGACCGTTTTAACTATGACATTGTATCACGGGCTTATACCTATGGATACACACTTCGTGTACAAAGGTGGTTTGCGCCTGTGTCATGGTTTAAGTGCAGTGTTCTTGGAGGATGGGGTTATAACTATCTCAGTATATTTAGAGATTCTAAAACGCGGTTTTCAGCTCCTTTTGGAGGGATGAATTTCTGCTTTGCTTTTGCTAAAAGTTTCATAGCGCGCCTGCAGGCTACGTATTCTTTTTCTGGAGGACGTCGTGAACAGTTGCGCTTTTCGAATGTATCTCAAGAGGATATTTTAGCTGGTTTTGTCCCTTCTAGATCCTTTAGCACAAAATCAGGATCTGTTTCAGGACCTAAGGTATCACTTGATCTTACTCATACATTTCACTCGGGTTGGCAAATCTTTGCAGGTGCAGATTGGAAGCAGCTGAGAACACCTCATCGTATAATTAGTGTTGACTATACTTCGCCACCAGCTTTGGATCCTTTACAAAACTCTACAGGGGTTTGGAATGAAAAAACCGTTTGGAGCTCAATCGGTGCGTGGGTAGGCCTTGAACACAATTTTTAAATAGCCTAAAGGAGGCATGTAGTTATGAAACGATTAAAGAAAACAGGTTTAGGGGTACTTTCCCTTGCAATGCTTTGCCAAATGGGCTGGGCAGACAGTGAGCTTGAGGCGCATCATTCACACTGCCCAAAAGCACATAGAAGACACTATCTAGCTGATGGGATTAGAGCGGTTATTGGTTTAGAAGGTGGACTTCGCTTTGATAACCTCCGCCATGAAGGGCCGAGTAATATCACTCTATCTTTTAATGACCCATCGGTAGTTGCCGACAGTGGGGTGAATAACCGCATGTCGCAAACTCTTGTTGAAAGAGCATTGAAAGCGCGCGTTATTTTTTATGATGTTGCATTCATACAAACAAATTTTGCTCATGGTACTGCTGCAAATGCGACTCACATGCGCCAGAACGTAGATTGGGATCCAACTGATGGTGTGCCTCAAGATGGGTATTATGACAATAACGCTTATAGCTATGATGTAAGCGCTTCTATAGGTGGTCAAATTCGTTGGAATTCTTGGGCAAGTAATTCGCTTGAGTTTGGCTGGGGCTATCAAAGGCTTCGCTTAAGCACTATATCTGATACGCGCTATGCAGCTCCTTTTATAAAGCTAGGCTCTAAGTTTGAGTTTTTAAAGCGTTGGACTGCAGCGTTTTCAGGAGCATATCACTTTGCAGGATCTCGCAAAGAAGAAGTAACACCTGTTCTATTGGGTATTTTCGGAGTAAATCCTAGTGGTTTTCTCTTAGACACTAGCCAGGTGAATGCAGGTCATGTAAGTGGAGGTAGCGTTGACTTATCAGTTGGTTACGCTTTTTCTAAAAATTGGGGTGCAAGTCTAAATTACGAGTTCAAAGGCTTTAAAAGCTCAAGAGAGCGTTTAGGCTCATCTTGGTATGATGATGTTTCAGGTACATGGGATGAGCGCACAGTTTGGTTCTCAAACCATGTGCATATGGCCGTTGACTATAGCTTCTAGAGCTATAGTTAATTACTGCTGATATCAAAAAATAAGCAGTCCAGCAAGCCAAAAAAAGGCCTCCATTAGGAGGCCTTTTTTTTAGACAAAGCTTATGCAAGCCAGCTTGTCAGCCTTTGTCCAACTGAGTTTCTAATTGAGCTTACAGCCACTTGTTCAAAGCCTGCTTGCATGCCTGTAGTAAGGCTTGGGCCTTCTCTATCCCAAGCAGCTACAGTATGTCTTTCAGCAGCAGTTACTGCAGCACCTGCAATAGCGCCAGTAACTAGAGACCCAGCAACTGTGTTTAAAAGAGCACTTGAGCTAATAGAAAAAGCAGCTCCTGCAGTGATTTCAATAACGCCTTTTGACATCTCCCATACAGGTGTTGTTTTGCCTTGTTGGATAGCAGATTGCGCTTCTTTTCTTACAGCAGCTTCGCCTTCACTTTCCATTTGCATGTAGTAGCGGTAGCCTTCGTAGACAGCGTACGCACTTCCAGCTGCGCCTGCTGTAATAAGAGCGCCTCTTACATCTAGGTTAGTTGCAGCTCTAAGTACTCCGTATGCTGCAGCCGTTCCTATAATAGTAGGTACAGCTATAACAGTCACACGCGCTATATCACGTGTTGTGTCAGAGATATCTGCTTCACGAAGAGCAGCCTCGATGCGGCCATGGCCTTCAATTGTTAGCCTTCGGCCTGCATAGATGCCTGCTCCTGATGCCACTGTGATTGCTCCTGTGCGCACACCCTCACGAATACGATCGCTAAAGCCTCTAATATGGTTTTGTTCATCTGCACTTAGAGCCTGAGCTGCAGATTGAGCTGTAGTAGATGAAGTGTTCGTTTGTCCTCGCATAGCAGCTATCATGTAAGGGGCGATTTTAGCCACTAAGCCAGCGCCTCCAATTAAGCCGATAATCAGCATGCCGTGAGCAGCTAGAAAAGGAGAGATAGCTGCTATTTGAGCAGCAGCCATGCCACTTGCTGCCCATGATTTTTGTAACAAGATATAGCGTGCAATTGTGATAATACCAAACAAAGTGAGTGTTGCTTTGAAGTCACCCTTTACAACTTTTTGGTAAAAGTCTTGAACAGGCTCAATAACACGGCTACTAAAAGCTGCACTATAAGTGCTATCAGCTTCTTTTTGGTCATCATTAATCGCATCTAAACTTACTCTTGTCACTATCTTTACAGAGTCGTCAAAACTATTTTCAGATGGGTTTTCTGTAGTTCCTAATAGAAGGCCAAGACCGACTGTAGTGCTTCTAGTGTCTTGTATTTCTCGTGTTGTCATTTTATTTCTCTAATTTTTATTAAAATTTATTAATTTGTTTAAGTATTATGCTGAAACTTTTTCGCGGTTTTCATAAGCTGTCTTAAGCTCTAGGGTAGAGCGTTGACCTCTTTTAAATAAGCTGTGTCCATAGACTGCCGCTGTTTCAAAAATGCTTGTATTCTCACCTGTGTACCAGTCGTTTACACCTTTAATCATGGCAACGCGTCCTATAAGAGAGGTTCCTAAAGACCAGATAAGCCCGCCGTGCGCTTGAACAAGGCCAAGGCCTAGCATAGAAGAGAGATTCCCGATGGAGTCTAAGGCAATTCCTTGCGCTATAAGCGCACATGCTTTTGTAGTATCATGTTGTGCAACTGAATCTGTTTCTTTGGCTTTGATTTCAATGGCTTTCAGGGCAAGTAGTTTTACATTTTTACTTGCTTCATTAAGCTCTTTTGAGCCGCTGTACCAGTCTAGTGTGCGCGTAGCTGCAACTGTGATGCTAGGTAGAGCAATATAAACGATGCCCAGACCTGTGCTTGTAGCTACAATAGAGCCTACAATCGCTCCAAGAGCCATAGGTGTGATCTTTACAGCAAGAGTGATGTACTGCATCTTTTTTTCTGAGTACTCACCTTTAAGAGCTTCTAGGCCAGCAGCAGCAGTGCCCTCACCGATTAAGCTTGCGCCTGTACCAGCAAAGTGCATGCCAACGCCAAGCCCTAAAGCCATCTTGCTATAGACGCTGTGCATAAGGCCTTTTTGCGCGCTAGCAGCAGCAGTTGCTTCAGTAGCTTGGATTGCATCAGCAGCTGTTTTTGTAGCATTCGCTTTTTCTGTTGCTTCTTTGGCTGCTTTCATTGCTAGCTCAGCTGCTTCTTTAGCTTCTGCTGTTTTAGCAGCTTCGGCTATACCGTGCGCTTTTTTAGCAGCTTGCATAGCTAGATCAGCAGCTGTTTGAGCTTCAGCTGCTTTTTCAGTAATTGTTTGTGCCGGAGTTTGAGAGGCTTTAGCTATTTGATCGTAAAAGCTGTTTGCATTTGTTTCTGCCCACTCAAAAGTGTGATTAGCGTACTGCTTAGCGGTTTCTGGGTTCTTATAGCTAAAACCTGCCAAGCCTGCACCTGTTATGAAAAGAGGGATTGCTAAGCCGCGGATAATATTCACTGCTAGAAGAATACTGACAGCTACACCTGCAACGCCTAAGCCTGAATTAAGAGGCACATTCTCGCGGAGCATAGCACTTCCGATACCTGCAATAAGAGTCGTTCCTAGAGCGAGGGACTTTAAATCTCCATTTTTAGGAAAAGAGACAAGTGGGAAGTCCACAGCATATTTAAGTGTGTGGTAAGTCCCCACAAAAGGAGCTTTCATTACAGTCCAAGCTGCAGATGTTTTTGCTTCTGCAGATTTAGCAGGTTTTTGCTTTTGCTCCTGAACCTGTCCTTCTTGCTCCCATGCAGGGGCAGCTTTAGTTGATGATGAAAGAGAATACCAAGCCATTTTAATTACCTTTTCAATTCTTTTTTATTTTTATTAATATTAGGTTTTATAGTTCTTGTTTAAATTTTTTAGGTGTGAGCAGGTAAACGCCTAGATCATAAGTTTTTTTCACAGGGAAAAAAGCGATACGGAAGGGAAGTGCTACGATGAAAGCAAGCGCGGTGCCAAGGCCATAGGCTATGCGCGCACTTAAGCTGCTGGGTTCTTTAGGCAGAGTTACCTCTAGCGTTACATCATCTAAAGGATTAGGCGCTATGCCCATGTCTTGATAGATAATGCCTTCTTGAGCAGGCGCCTCTTCTTCTGGTTTTAGTTCTCTGCTGTGAACAACGTTTGTTGCAGGCTCTGTTTCAAGCTGAATCAGTCCAGCAAGTCCTAGAAGAGGTTGTGGGCGCTGCACTTGTGCTGTATTTACTGTTGGCAGGGGCAGCGGTTGTTCTCTAGGGAAGGCTGTTTGTAAAAATAAAGCGGCAAGCTCTCGATGAGACATTTGAACTTGGACAGCAGGGTTCCCTGAATGCAGTCTGCGCGCTTGTGGCATGCGAGCAGTAGCAAGGCGTGTTGTTGCCTGGGGAGTAGGCATAGCTTGTGTTAGTAGAGGCCTAGCTAGGGTAGTAGCCCCTTGGCGTGTGCTTTGGTACAGCGCTCTAGTCCCAAATTGAGCCCCAGTTCTTGCTAAGGGAGATAATCTTTGTAGGTTTGCTGCCATTTTAAGGCTCCTTATTATGTTTATTGGTTTTTATATATCTTTATTGTTAAGATATTGCTAATTATAGTTTTAATTTACTTAAATGTCAACTAAATTGCTTGGTTTTAGTTAACTAATATATTGAATATTGTTCGATAAAATCAATTTAACTGCTTGAATGTAAGTGAGATGGGGATATTTAGGCAGCTGGAAAGTGGATTCAAAAATCCTTTTATTAACTTTAAAAATAGTTAATAAATCTTTAAAAAAGCTTTAGTTGAGATGGTATGAAAAGGGAATATAACTTAAAATAAAGATTTGTTTAGGGGAGGGTAATTTGAATGCAGTAAATGATAGAATTAGGGATCAAGAAGTGTCTATCCAAGGCTCTAAGAGGTGGGGCTCTCTCATAGAGGGGGCTTATACGGGAGCTGCTTTAGGTCTTATTATAGGTGTCATGGGTCTAATTATCCTGATCATTGGCCTGGCTCTTAGGGGGCATTCGCCAGCCTGTTTTTTAAATAACATTCTATCACGCTCTGTTAGCAAAGGGGGTTGCAAGCTAAAAGTCCTTGATACGGTGGCTATGGAAATAATGTTTCTCATTATAGGAAGTGTTTTAGGAGTTGTGGGAGCTGCTTGTAAAAATAAGTATAGGCTGTCGAGCTGGGCCGCGTCTTCAGAAGAATTGTCTAAGGCTTAGTCTCTAAAAGATATAAAGCGCTCAGACACTCTTGTAAAAGGGGGTCAATAGATAGCCGCTCTTTTTTATCTTGAGAAAGGCTCATAGCTACGCTTAAGTGGCGCTCAGCTTGGGCAAGCAGGCTTTTATTATTAGCTTTTTTCCCCGCTTCTAAAAGGCGTTTTCCTTTTTGCAGGTGAACTTTTTGATACCCCTTTGTGCTGATAAACCGCCTATCTAAAAGCTTTTCTTCTAATAAAGAAGCTAAGCGTTTGTCTAGGGAAAATTCTAAAGCTAAACTCAAAGCATCAGATTCAGCTTGTATAGTCTCAAAAGGAGCTTTTTCGATAAGAGATAAAAGCTTTTTCCCAGCTTTTTGGTCACGCAGACGCTTTTGCTTTGTGCCATAGAGTCGAATAAGCTTGAGGTGGAGCGCATCTGAGGGGGCCTCTTTTATGAGACGATTGAGGATTTTTTCTGCACTTTCTAGGTGTGATGAAAGAGGGAATGTATCAGGAGCAAGCTGGGTGAAGCAAATTTGTGAAAAGGCAATCTTTTCCCATAACGTATTAGGTAAAGATGGAGGAATAAGACCTTTTTTATCTTCTATAAGACGAAAGGCTTTATCAGCGCTTTGCCAATTTTGGTCATGAAGCGCACATGAGGTTAAAAGGGAGATGGCTCTTAGGAAAAAGGGACTTTTAGGGGGGCACTCTTTCAAAGCTTCTTCGAGCCAGATAACGCTAGATTTATAGTTGTGGATTTTAGCGAAGGAGTAAGCGCCTTCAAAACGGATCTGAACAAGATCAGAGGTGTTTTGCAGAGTTTCAATGAGTTTTGAGTAAAGAGCTATAGCTTTAGCATGTTCGCCTAGTATAGCAAGTGTTTTTCCTCCATAAAAGAAAATGTGTGTGCGAATCTCAGAACGGCTTTCTACTTTAGGGTATAAGCCTAACTCTATCTGATCGATAAGCTCACGGTAAGAGTTCCATGCCTTTGGGAGGTCTCGATTTTGAAACGCTTCATCAGCTTCTATTAAAAGAGCGTCTAAAGCGCTATCTTGTTGGTAGCTGATCGTATGATGGAGCATTTTTTCTTGCTGAGGCCAATCGGCAAAAGGCAGCTGATGCTTGATTTCATTGAGCTTTTCTAAGGCTTTTGATGCTGAAGATTCTTTAGCTAAGAGGCGTGCATAACAAAAGCTGATAGCAAGCTCTACTTCGGTTGGGATCTCAAAGGCACTGAGTTTTTCAAGGTGGCCCTTGGCATCACGAAAAAAGCCTCCTTCTATCTCAATTTGGATAAGCTGCAAGTAAAGGTCAAAAAAAGCAAAAGCATTGGGGTAGGCCTTAGGGCCTTTGTTGATAAGTTTAATAAGCGCTTTTTTAGCATTTGTTGTATCTTTATTTTTAAGAGAATTTAGAGCACTTTGATATAATTTACCAATGTCTTCTGTGTCGGCTGGTGCGCTCGCTATAAGTGTGCTAAGCATAACACAAGAGAAAGCGGTAAAAAAAGCTCGTTTCATGCCCTCATTTTGCGCCTGAGATTTCTTTTTCGCAAGTGGTTTTTTCCGAGAGAGTATTCAATGAAATTAAACTAATTTCAAACAAACTGATTGCGTTAATTATAAAAAACTATTATGAGTAAGTTTAGAGGCTTTTATTCAACTAAAAGGGAGGCCGCGATGGCCGTGAGTCAACCTATTCGGGCTTTACAAAAGTTCATAGAGCGTGTGAAATCTGATATTAAGAAAGCAGCCTCTGGCAGCAAAGCTGCATCTAAAAGGATTCAGAAGGAAGCAAGAAAGCTGGTGAAAACAGCTAAAAAGCTGACAAAAGAATCAAAAAAAGAGCAAAAAAAGGATAGAGCTATGGCTAAAAAAGCAAAAACAGCGACTAAGCGCAAGACAGCTAAGAAAGCTGCTCCTAAGCGTGCAGTAGCTAAAAAGTCAACAGCTAAGCGTAAAACAACACGCAGGAAGACAGCTAAAAAAGCTGCTCCTAAGAAGAAGTCTACAGCTAAGCGTAAAACTACAGCTAAGCGTAAGACTACTGCTAAAAGAAAGACAGCTAAGAAAGCTGCTCCTAAGAAGAAGTCTACAGCTAAGCGTAAAACTACAGCTAAGCGTAAGACTACTGCTAAGAGAAAAACAGCTAAGAAAGCTGCTCCTAAGAAGAAGTCTACAGCTAAGCGTAAGACTACTGCTAAGAGAAAGACAGCTAAGAAAGCTGCTCCTAAGAGAAAGTCAACAGCTAAGCGTAAAACTACAGCTAAGCGTAAGACTACAGCTAAAAGAAAGGCAGCTCCTAAAGCGAGCTAACTTTAACAAGTTGATTTCTAAAGAGATAAGGGGAGGCGTAGCCTCCTTTTTTTTGCTTAATTTTTTAGAGTAGTAAATAAACCTTAAAATTCTTAATATAAGCATTTTAAGGCTTTATGGAAGAAGAATACCTCATTGAATCCTATTCTGCAAAAGGGCATGGCTTAGCTTCTCCAAAGGCTGGCAAGCGCCTTGTAGAGGTGCCACGTACGCTGAAAGGGGAGTGCGTGCATGCGCGTATTATGGGGCGTAAAAAGAGCTATAAGCGGGCTGAGCTCACTGATATAGTTGAGCCGAGCCCGTCGAGGCAAATACCTAAGTGTCCCCATTTTTCTATTTGTGGAGGGTGCTCGTGGCAGCATATGAATATCGAGACTCAGCTGCAGACAAAAAAAGACCAGATAGAGGCCCTTTTTAAATGTGAACCCGCCTCTGTTATTCCGTCAAAAGATGAGTGGCACTATCGGAATAAAATGGAATACACCTTTTCCTCGGGCCACTTTGAGTCTTTGCTTGGGCTATTACCTTTCAGCAGGCGCCTTGCTTTCAATGTAACAGACTGTCAGTTGACCTCTGGATGGATGAACGAAGTCCTCAAAAGTGTGCGCCTTTTTTGGGAAGAAAGTGGGCTTTTGGCTTTTAACTTTAGAAGTGCTGAAGGGGCTTTAAGGGCATTGACTTTACGTGAATCTAAAACAACAGGTGATAAGATGGCTATCTTGACCTTGTCGGGAGATCCACGCTTTGCGCTCAGTCGAAGTGAACTTAATGCTTTTGTCGAAGCTATCCAAAGAACATCTGATGTGCCTATAAGCATTTTTATGCGCATTTGGCAATCTGTAAGAGGGCAGCCTACCCGTTTTTTTACTATGCATTTGTCGGGGCCTGAAGTTATTGAAGAACGGTATGAAGCGTATGAGGATTTATCACCTCTTACCCTAAAAATTGGACCCGAAGCTTTTTTCCAGCCCAATACGTTCCAGGCAAGATCTATTGCTTCTTTTTTATATCAATATATTAAGGGTAGAGCAGGAAAAACCTTGCAAGAGCAAGAAGGGAGTGGAAAAAAACGCCTTGTGGACCTTTACTGTGGCCTTGGATTTTTTGGCTTGCAGCTCGCTCCTCTTTTCGATGAAGTGATCGGTATTGAATGTGTAAAAGAGGCTATTATCGATGCTAGAATTAATGCTGAGATTAATAACATTCAAAATTGCAGGTTTGAGGCCTTAGATGCAGCTGAGGGGCTTAAGGGGCTCTTGGGGAGTTCAAACTCAATAGATACCCTTATTATCGATCCTCCTAGAGAAGGGTGTGAGATGGCGCTTGAGACTATTATAACAGCTAATCCTCAAACTATTCTTTATGTCTCTTGTAACCCTCGCACTCAAGTAAAAGATATAGCTTCTTTAAAAGAGGCTGGGTGGCAGCTGAAAGCATTACAACCTTTTGACCAATTTCCCCATACACCTCATATTGAAAACGTAGCCATCTTAGAGAGATAGCTGGCAGAGGTAGCTTTTTATCAAGGAAAACGGCATACTCCGCTTTTTTAGACCCTATAAAAATGGAGATATTGTTTTGAAAAAGTTTATATTGCCAGCCTTTTTGGCTCTGCAAGCAGTTGCCCTAGCAGATGGACCTGCAGCTTCTCAAGGAGGCATTGAGCCTACCCTTATCATGATCGGCCTAGCCGTTGTTTTCTTTTATTTTATCCTATGGCGCCCTGAGCAAAAACGCCGTAAGAAAATGCAAAACGTGCGTAATTCTATGAAAAAAGGTGACCGCGTAACTGCTATGGGGATCGTAGGTACCGTGAGTGAGATTAAAGAAAAGACTGTTTTAATCGCTTCTCCTGATGGATCAAAAATCGAAGTACTCAAAGCTGCGATTAGTGAAGTAGAGCCTACAGCTTAAAAAGCTCATTTATAGCTGGAATTTTCAGCTGTTTATTTAATGCGCCAGAAGATCTGGCGCATTTTTTTTTGCTTGGGCTAGGAAAAAAGATGGTTTGCACTGTTAGGGAGCTAAAGTTTATTTTGAAGCGTTGA
This sequence comes from Chlamydiia bacterium, assembly GCA_041688145.1. Classification (GTDB taxonomy): domain Bacteria; phylum Chlamydiota; class Chlamydiia; order Chlamydiales; family JAAKFQ01; genus JBDNIV01. Next base: position 34,708 of record JBDNIV010000038.1, read on the forward strand.
TTTCCTGCATGAGCGCGTGCTCTTTGGCATAGTGCCGCTCAGCCTCTTCTATGAAAAGAGCTTCGGCATCCTCTAGATGGCCTGCTAACTCAGTTACTTGGCCTTTGAGCTGTACATTTTCTCTTTGAGCAGCTTTGAGGGCTTTCACAAGCTTCAGTTCGCGTTCAGCAGACTCGCTTAAGTCGTGTTCTAGCTCAGCCTGAGCTGTAGATAGTTTTTGCTCTTTTTTAGAAAGTCCCACTATATCAGGGTCTGTCTGAGTGGCTATTTCTTGGTTTTGAACAGGGCGCCTACTTGATAAACGTTTTTCCAGTTCTTGATGGCTTGCTCCTTGCGTCTCAAGAATACCTTCTAGATGTGCGACATATACTTTTAGCTCTTTAAGATCGTGTTTTAAGAAGGCTAAAGTCTCTTCTAGTTGGCGCTTGTCTGCTTCTGAAGAGGTGAGTAGAGCTTCGAATTCAAATACAGTTTTTTGGGCGAGGATTAGGTTGTCTTGAGCCTCAAAGTAGAGGTATTCCAAATCGGCATAATCTATAATCGATCCAGTTGAGGCTGTTTCTGAAAATTCAGCATCACTCAAAGAGCCAATAGCTGAATCTCCATCATCAGGTGATTCTAGTTCAGGTGGGGCTTCTTCTATAAGCTCTTCTTCTGCTGCGCCTGGGTTGTGGGCAGGAACATTAGTCTGAGCTCTGGGAGTAGGAGGTAATAGGTGTATAAAATCTGAGCGTAGCAGTGTGATTCGCGCAATCTGAGTCACTCTAGAAGCGTTGGGCATAGCGGGGTTAGGTCTTGCTTGAAAGCGGATAGGTAAAGCTTCTGGCATTCTTTCTTGCGGCCTAAGGCCCCTTAGCTGGTCATAAGCGCGCCTTGCGCCCTCGGCAAAAGGGGGTAGTAGAAACCGGGAGGATAAAGCAATTTTAGCTGCCATAATATTTTCCTTAATTTTTAACTAACTGCAGCTAGAGTAGGTTTGTCTTTGGCTGAAGATGAATATTTATTGAGCATTTCTGATAGGGCGCTATTGCTCTTTTTTAAAAGTGCTGTTCGTTTTTCAGCAAAATCTAAAGAGCAGGCTTTTTGACTAAGCAAAACCTCTTGCTTAGCGATTTTAAGATCGCTTTCAGCTAGAGCGGTTTTTAGCTTTAAAATCTCTGATTTTAGGTTTGTGTCGCCTAATTCAATGCGTTTGTGCAGGGCACTTTCTTGAGCTCCAGAGGTTTCTTGGAGTTCATGGAGCTCTTTCATAAGCTCAAAGCCTGCTTTATGAGCTTGTGCAAGATCAGCTTCTAAAGCGCTATTTTGTTCTGCTAAGCGTCCCATGTCTTGTCGCACTGAGCCTAGTCTTTTTCCCATCTCCATCATTTCACTGTTGAAATCACTTTCTATTTGGCCCAAAGCAAGCTCATGTGTTTCTGTACTTATTTTGGCGTCCTTATCAGCCTTTTCAAGCTGACTCTCAAGTGCGCTTATTTGTTCATTTTTGAAGGCTATGAGTTCTGATTGTTCTTCAATGGTCCTTGATGCAGAGGCTAGAATAGTTGAAAATTCAATCTCTTTTTCTTCAAGTTGATTAATCTTGTCTAACAGCTCTGCGCTATGTGCTTCAGAGTCAGCTATTGTGCGCTCTAGTTTTGAAATAGTTTCACTTTTTTCAGGAGATATTACAACTAGAGGCTCTTGATGTTGAAGTTCTTGAATTAGCGCGCGCGCCTCTTCAAGTTCTTGAAGGGCCTTGCTTTTTTCACTGTTTAAGATTTTGTGAGAATTTTCTAAAAGCTCTTTTTCATACAGCACCTGCTCATAGTTGTGTTGAGCGGCTTTTAAATTGCTATGAAGCTCTTGCATACGCTCGCGCGTTTCTTGAATAAAACTTTGTTTTTCAGCTAGGGCCTCTTGTAATTTTTCAGCGCTTTCTTGAGCTGCGCTCTTATAAGCTTCTGAACGTTCAGTCAAAGCTATAATTTGCTCTTCTTTTTCGGCTAAAGCTGCTTTTTGGGCTTCATAGCTCTTAAAGAGTTCAATAGATTTTGCAGAAAGTGCTTCATGCTCAGCTATAGCTTCACGGCGATCTTTTTCAGCTGAAGCGCGCTGCTCTTCTGAGCGGCCAAGGGCTTTTTGTAGTGTGTGGATTTGAGCAAGGGTCTCTTCATCGCTTTGGCTTGGCGTAGCTTTTAGCTTTGCTAGCTCATCACGCAAGCTTACAGCTTCTTGATCAAGCATGCTTAAAAGAGCGTCTTGTTTTTTAGCTTTTTGTGAAGCTGCTTGCAGCTCTTGACTCATATCATCTTGAAGAGCTGTGAATTCGGCGTTATGTGTCTCTTGGAGCTCAGCAAGTTTTTGGCTCGCAGAAACAAGGCTTCTTTCTAAAATGCTTTTGCCTGTTGTTAGAGTGTCTATTGTGCCTAATGCTTCTTCAAGATTACTTTCAAAGCGTGCACTTTTTACTTTTTCATCTTGAAGAGCTTTTTTAGCGTCTGCTAGCTGATTTTCTAAAAGAGCAATTTTTTCTTTAAGCTCAGTGCTCTGAGAAAGATGCGATTCAACTTGATGGCCTGCAGTTTCTTGTACTAAGATCACATGCTCTTGTTTAGCTTCAAGCGCGCGTTTTAAATTGGCAATCTCACCTTCAAGATGAGTGATTTGCTGGCCTCTTTGGTTGGCAAGAGCTTCAGATGCTGCATAATTGTCTTGCGCTTCACGGGCTTCTTGTTTTGCTTCTATAAGTAGTTTTTTAAGTGCAGCTAGAAGCTCTTCATAATTTGTTCCTTCAATCTCTAGAGCTTCTTGTAGCCCGGCGATAAAAGTTTGAGCTTCAGTAGCTTTTTGGAGGGCAATTGTTTTTTCACCTTTAGCTTCTTCAAGAGCTGCAGCAGATGCGCTAAGTTGTTGAGTAATCAATTCAAGGTTTGTTGTTGCTTCTGATAAAGCGCTTGCAGTCTGTGCAAGTGCTTGCTCGTGCCCTTGATTTTCTAAAAGAGCCTCATCGTGCAATGCTTGTGCTTGGTCTAATTTAGCTGCTGCATCTTGAAGTGCGCTATCTAAAGAGCTATTTTGATCTTCTAAAAAAGAGATACTAGAATTAGCTTCATCAAGAGCTGCTAGAGCTAGAGCTTTAGCTGCGGTCTCTTCATCTAAAGCAGACTTAAGCGTGCTAACAGATGCAGCAGATAAGGCAAGCTGGTTTCTTAAATCAGAAACCTCAGCTTTTAAGGCATCTTTATCCTGAAGTGCAGAGGCTAAAGAAGCTTGAGCTTCTTCTAGTTCGCTTTGCGTAGCGCTAAGGGCTTTTTCTTTGTTTGCGAGTGCTTGCGCTTGTGCAGTATAAGCACTTTTAAGTTCTTCAAACTCAGCAGCCATGCCAGAGTGAGTATTTTTTGCTGAGCTAAGCTGATGGCGCACTTCATCACGCTCCACTTGAACGCTTGCTAACTGGCCTTCTAGGTCGAGAAGTTGCGCCTGGTGGCTTTTGAATGTGCCTTTAGAAGAGCGCTTAGCTTCACTTAGCTGAAGTGTGAGACCGTCCACTTGATCATCAAGGCGGTTTATGTGCGCTTGTAAGTTTTCGTTGCTTTGGGTGAGCGTATCTAATGCAGCGCCTTTTTCCGCTAAAGCGTGGCTAGATGTTTTAGCAGCATCTCTAAGCGATGTAACTTCTTGTGTGAGGGCTCTATTTTCAGCGCGTGCTTCTTCTAAAGCTTGCTTAGCATCTGATAAGAGTTCGAGGGCAGTGTGGTAGTTGACTGTGAGACTAGCTGCTTGTGCGCGTAGAGCAGTAGCGTCTGCTTCAGCATGGGTTGCTCGACCTTCAGCTTGAGCTGCTCTAAAATTTGTAGAACTAAGCTGGTCTTTCAAGTTGCGGACACTTGCTAAGGCTTGATCACGATTTGCCTGCGCTTCTTTTAGCTCACTTTGGGTAGCTGCAAGCGCTTCTTGTAGATCTATAATAGTCCCTTGTTGACTATGAAGGGATTCTAGAGCTTCATTAAGTTTAGCTTTAGCGGTTTGTTTCTCAGTGCGCTCAGCTTCGAGCTCTTCTCGCATGTCTGCTATAGTCTTTAAAAGAGAGGTAGAGTCTGCTTCAGGCAGAGGAGATGTTCTTCCGCTGGCTTCACTTCCAGTGTCGTAACCAGAAAGGCCACCTTGGGCTAGAGGGGTTTGGTGAAAACCAAAGCTAGTGGCCAGCTCATCAGCAGGGCCAAAGATACGGTGAATGTCTTTCATTAAAGGTATGAGGTGAGGTCGGCGATATTGGGTGTCATGCTCTTGCATAAGGCGTGTATATTGTGGATAGGCATGGCCTTTATAAGCTGCTTGTGTGCGCATAGTGACTTGTTTGTCAATAGCTTCAATATGGTCATCTAGGTTAAGGCCTCCATGGTCCATAAGACAAAGAGCTAAAGCGTGCGTTCGATCTGGAAGACCTTCTACTTCTACATCAATGCTTCCAGCTGTCAGGTGTACCGTAATGCGTTTATCATCAAAAAAGTTGTGAGATTGAGTAGCGTCTGTGTACCCCTCATCTGCTAAACTACTGCGAAGCAGGTGCTGGAATGCAGGGCCACCTACAAAGCTCTGTACATCTCGAGCTAGGTGCTGAATATCTGAGTTCCACTTAGGGTGATAGGCTGTTGGGCGAACACTTGCTCCTAGGGCACGTGAATGAAGGGTTATGTTGTGTGGCTGCAGAGTATTAAATGTAGTTGATGCCATAATATTAAATTAGTCCGTTTTTATTTTAATTATATCATTTTTGCTTCCTATATTTGGTGAATATAAGGTTAATTTACTATATAGATAATGTTAAGGCAATATAGCGTAACATGCTTCTTGTTAGTGATTTAAGATTTGGTGGATAGAGAGAGGTCCTCGTGTGATGATGGGGTCTTGAATTCTAGTGAGCTTAACTATAATAATTTGGGAAAAAGGCCTTTTTTGATAAAAACAGAGCTTTTCAGATAGAATAGGCCCTTATAGGGGGAAATAAAGAAATTTTCCCTTTCCAAAATTTTTATGGTGAGAGAGTTATGATGGATAAATGGATTGATATCATCTTTACAGCAAATTTTGTGGCTACATTAGCTTATTTTGGAATATGGCTGGCTGTGCGCTACGGGGCGCTTAAGTGGATTGAGCGTGTTAATCTCTGGAAAAAGGAAGAGAAGGCTCGCGCTAAAAGTATTGCTAAAGGCTTTCTGTTAGGCGCTCTTTTCCTAGGCGCTCTATTTATATGGGGAGAAGCTACGAGCAGGCTGCTTGTCTCTCTATTCGTCTTTTTGTCAGCTACGGGCTTTGCGGTAAAAGAGTTGCTGGCTTGTATAAGCGGTTCAATGATGCGCGTTCGTGGAAAAACGTATGCTTTAGGGGACCGCATTGCTATAGGGAACCTAAAAGGGGATGTGGTAGAGCTAAATTTAATCAGTACAACGCTGCTTGAATTAGGGCCGGATAAAGGCTCTCAGCAACATTCAGGAAGACGTATTACATTTTCCAATAGCCGTCTTTTGCAAGAAGCTGTTATCAACGAATCCCTTTTAGATAATTTTAGCTTTCACACAATGGCAGTGCCTTTGCAGAGAACCGAGAACTGGAAGCTCGCTAAGCAGCTTCTTATGGATATTGCACAAGAGCACTGCGCTTCATTTTTAGATGCTGCCAGAAGGCGCTTTTCCGAATTCGAAAAAACAATCAGTTCTAATATGCCAGATGTTGAGCCAAGAGTGTGGATTGAGATGGACACTGCAGAAACGTTTATACTCTATTTGCGTATAGTCGTGCCCATTTCGATGCGAGGGCGCTTAGAACAGACTGTGCTCGATGAGTTTTTAGAAAAGTTCTACCCTATACGCCCTTTAGAGGAGCTTTTGGGTAAAACTATTTCTCACAAACTTTAGTCTTATATCTGAGCAGACTCTTTTTCAGGATGAATATGACTGCTCATCTCTTGGAGAAGAGCAGCTGTTCTTTCTAAAAAAGCTGGGATATCTTCTGGCTTCATCTCTCTTTGAGAGATAAGACTCAGCTCATACATCTCACGTGTAAGCTTTTGGCATAGCTCGGGATTGGTTTTATCTATCTCTGGCAGTTTCTTAGCCAAAGGCGCGTTTGCATTAACAATATACGTTTTTTTTCCTTGGAAAAGAGCGTCCATACCAGCTGCATCTTGCGCATATGCATCACGGAAACGTCTTGAGTTTTCATCAATCTGTACAAAGCCGAAAAGTTTGTCTGAAGACAAGTTTTTTGCTTCTACTTCTAGGCCCTCTATGTTTAGGTGCTTTTTCAGAAGAGGTATAAGCGCCTCTTCAGCAATTTTATTAGCCTCAGTTTTGGCGACATCTTTATCTTCTAAGGCAGCATCGACAGCAGCGTCAATTCTTTGGAAAGAGAGCTTGGGATACTTCTCTTTGAGCTTTTGTTCTAAAAAGCTTAAAAAGTGAGTGTCAATCATAGGGTGCGCTAAAATCACCTCTAAGCCTTTTTCTTGATAAAGCTTAAGTAGGTGAGGCTCGCTTTTCCCTTCCTCAGCGTAATAGATTCGCCCTTCATAGTCGCTATTATGACGCTCTAAATACTCTTCTGCAGTTGTCCATGCACCTTCTGTATTTTTCCAAATGAGGATTGGCTTAATCTTGTCGTAAAATTTCACATCTTGCATAGCGCCTAGCTTGAGCACAACTTCAAAGTTTACCCACGCTTTTTGAAACGTTTCAGCTTCTTCCTTATGCATACTCTTTAAGCGGTCAGCGACTTTTTTAGAGATGTGGCTTGCAAGCTGGCGCACCGTTGAATCCATCTGTAAATAGCTTCGCGAGACGTTAAGAGGAATGTCAGGGCTGTCAATCGCTCCTTGTAATACCATTAGGTAATCAGGGATTAAGTCTTTGCAGTTGTCGGAGACAAAAACGCGGTTGCAAAAAAGCTTAATCGTGTTTTTAGAGTAGTCGAAACTCTTTTTCAATTTGGGGAAATACAAAATCCCTTTGAGGTGGAAAGGGTAGTCGACATTTAGATGGACCCAAAGCAGAGGGTCTTCTTCACCTGGATGTAGCTTTCGGTAGAAGTTTAAGTAGTCCTCTTCAGTGCACTCTTTAGGGCTTTTTTGCCAAAGAGGCTCTGTGTCATTGATTTTTTTATCTCCAAGTTTCAGTTCAAAAGGTAGAAAAGCGCAGTGCTCACTTAAAATCTTATCGATTTTTGTCTCATCGAGGTACTCTTCAGACTCTTTATTAACATGGAGTGTGATTGTAGTGCCTCGCTCTTTTCGATTTCCTTTTTTTAGTGTGTAGTCTGAGGTGCCGGCGCTTTCCCAGTAGGCAGGCTCTGCGTTTTGTTCAAACGAAAGTGTCTCAATCTCTACGCGGTCAGCCACCATATATGCAGAGAAAAAGCCGAGTCCAAAATGCCCAATAATCTGGTCTTCTTCACGATCTGACTTATATTTTTCAGCAAATTCATAAGCGCCACTAAAAGCGATTTGAGCAATATACTTTTCGACTTCTTCAGCTGTCATACCGACACCGGAATCGCTAAATGTAATCGTTTTGGCCTTCTTATCGACAGAGACTAAAATTTTAAGATCTTCATCTTTGATGCCCAGGTCTTTATCTTGAGAAATTGTGCGTATTTTTTTGAGCGCATCTGATGCATTAGATACAAGTTCTCTTACAAAGATGTCTTTATCAGAGTAGAGCCACTTTTTGATAATGGGTAAGATGTTTTCGCTGTGTATTTTGAGTTTCTTTTTAGCCATAAAATATGTCCTTTTTATTTTTTAGATTATGAAGATAGCCACTTATCAATGTTGATGACATCGGCTTTTTGTAGCATGATTATAAAAATTGCGACAGGCGCAATGTAGCGAATAATAAAGCGCCATAGGGGGAAAAAGAAGCGGATATACTTTTTCCCAGAGCCAGATAAAAGCTCATCAAAACATAGTTTTTTATCTAAAAACCATCCTACAAAAATAGAGATAAGTATCCCTCCGATAGGCATAAGCCAGCTGCCAGTCAAATAGTCGAGTGTGGCAAAAAAATCTTTTCCATAAACGCTTTTCCAGTCCGAAAGGAAAATGCCAGACCCTGCGAGCGCTGAAGGTATCCCCATAAGAAAAACGGCTCCACATAAAATCGCAACGGCTTTTCTACGTGTCCATCCAAACATATCCATTACAGTCGCCACAAGCTCTTCCAAAAGCGATATCGATGAGGTAAGCGCTGTAAAAGCAAGTAAGAGAAAAAAGAGGGTAGAAACAAGGAGCGTTCCTGGTAGCTTAGCGAAAAGTATAGGAAGCGTTTTAAAGACTAAGCCTGGTCCTTCAGCAGCTTCCATTCCAAAAGTAAAGACTACAGGGAAAATCATTATAACAGTTAGGAGTGAGACGACCACCGTCATCAGCGCTACGAGTAGACTAGTTTGAGAGATGTTTTCATCAGGCTTCATGTAGCTGCCGTAGGTCACGATAATACCAAAGCCTACACTCATTGTGAAAAAAGCCATGCCAAGCGCTTCTAAAATGCTTGAAGGTTTTAAAGCAGAAAAATCAAGAGCGAATAAAAAATGCATCGCCTTTCCAAAGCCGCTGAGCGTTGTTGTATAGATCACAAGTGCAATCAAAAAGATAAAAAGAGCAGGCATTAAGATCTTGCTCCAATATTCAATCCCTTTTCTTACTCCTCCTAAAATAACGCCCCCTGTAAGCAGGGTGAAAACTAGCTGCCACAATATATTCAGGCCTGGAGCTTTATACAAAATGTCAAAAAATCCCGATATTTCAGCATCAGTTTTTCCTGCTGTAAATTGACAAAGAGACATGAGGGTATAATTGAGTGTCCATCCCGCGACAACTGTGTAAAAAGAGAGAATTAAAAAGGCATTAATTACATTAAGCCATCCCGCCACTCTCCAGTTTCTTGACTGATGTGAAAGCGCTGCATACGCTAAAATAGGGCTTTTTTGTGAGCGTCTGCCCACAATCAACTCAGACATGAAAATAGGTAATACAAGCGCAAAGACAAACACAATATAGAGTAAAATAAAAACGCCTCCGCCATTTTGAGAGACAATATAAGGGAAACGCCATAAGCTCCCAAGGCCAATAGCAGAGCCCGCTGCTGCCATTAAAAAGCCGATCTTTGAGCCCCAGTGCTCACGTGCCTTAGTCATTCAAATGTCCTATGTAAGAGGAAGTTGAAACAAAGGTCAACTATATCAAGGCATAGCTCCTTTGTCAACGAGGGGTAAGGGGATATAGAGATGTATATCCCAGGGATAGGGGGTATTTTAGGAATTTTCTAGAGCAAGATCATCTTCCGCTCGTGCAAGCAGGTCTTCTAGGCTACAATTTTGGTTAAAGAATGAACCCACAGTGCTCGCAGCAGCTCCTAATATACCTGGAGCATATGAGGGGACGTTAGCTGTAAGCTTTTTTAATTCGGGTATAAGGGATTCGAGTATGTCTCGGCGTGTAAAGCTATTTGCTTCGTGAAATGTAAGGCCGCTTTCAGCTGTTTCATTCTCATGAAGATAGTTTATTCCACCTTCTACATCGCCTAAGATAGCCAATCTTAAAATACGGTCTAATACATAGACTCCGCAGTTGTAAAAATCAGATTGGTGCTCGTGTAAATTTTCCCAAACCTTAGGGGCGCCTTTTTCTTCAGTAGAATACGCCGTCATAATCTCTAGATACATATTGAGTAGAGTCGTTTTTTCCCCAAATTTGTCAATAAGGTAGTTCTGGCATTCACGAATGCGCCATCCTTTTGAATCATAGTACTCCAAAATATGATTTTCTGAATCATAGATAAAAGTAACGATGTGACTGCGAACCCCTGCTAGAACAACAGGGATAGCATAGAGGGTTTTGCCTTCTTCTACTTTAGGAATCCTTATAGACCCAACCTTATGGGTCGAGCCAAGGCTAATTTTCAGGTGGGAGTACTTTGTCATTAACCATTGGCTGTAGGTATCAACAGCTCCAGAAGTAAGGCATTGGCGTTTATTAATAGGCTTTAGTGAGCGCCATAAATCGCCCGTAGAATCCTTTGCAAGAGCTGCTTGTTCGAAAGCCTTATCATCAAAGATAGGACCGCGGGTAAGTGTAAGATAACAGCTTGCTCCAATAGCTTTACTCCCAAAGATTCCCAGGTGGCTAGCCACTCCGTTTGCTCTTGGAGGCTGCAATTGGGCTAAATAGTTGTCGGGATCTTGGTAATCTTTAGCATCAAGCTCTATCAAGTAAAATTCTTCATCTCTATCTACTACAATATGGGTGCCTTCTGGAGGCTCAAAAGCTTCCATAGCTTCTTGAAGTTCTTGACGAATCCTATCGCCCTCAGGATCTGCTAATCTAGTCAACTCATCTGGCATGTCTTTAACAGGTGGCATTTGGTGTATAGAAAGAGGTAAAAGAGGTGTATCAGCACGCCCTGTATCAAGATTAGGAGCTTCTAAAGCTAAAAGCTGGGCTTGTGGCAATTCGCGATAGGCTTGAAAGGCCTGCTGTAGAGCAGCCTCCATCTCAGGTGTTATCAGGACTTGATTCACGAGCTGTAGGGGATCTAATCCTTGACGGATCAGCCCGTCTATAACATCTTTAATTCCATAATCTCGGATGTGCCTACAGAGAGCCTCAAGATCGATGTGAATTGTTCCAAAAGGCTCTTCATCGCCGGTGGCTAGTTGAAGAGAAGGAGAGTGGGAGCGCTCTGGGCCTCTTCTCTGAAGCTCAGTAAAGAAAGATTGAGCAGAAGCTAATGTTGCATTTCCTGGGGCAGTTATTGTGGATGCGGCTGCATCTGGTACTAGAACTACAGCAATATCTGGGGCGTCAGTATTTTCAGCAGCAGCGCGCTGAGCTAGGTAGTGGTAAATAGCTGTAGTAACAAGCGTTGCAAATACTATAATAGCCGCAATATGGACGCGTAGTGATTGATGTAGTCTAAAGGCTAAAGCCTGGTTGGCTAATTTTTTGATACCTTCTATAGGTAAGCTAGCTGGGAAGGTGGGGCGAAAGGCTGGAATAGACATAATATAAAAAATTAGTTTTTTATTTATAAATATCATATCTAAAAATCAAATAACAAAAAACATAGTTAATATTTTATTTTATTATTTATTAAAATTAAAACTTTAATGTTATTTATCTGGCTTTACAAAGATTATATAGCCTGTTTTCTACTATTTTATTTATTTAATTAAATGTTCGCTTTTTGTATAATTTAATTAAATTAAATTAAATTTTAGTCGATTACTTCGCTTGTTAATCTGGTTTAATCGCTAAAGGTTTTTGAGTTTTAATCTTTAATATAAGGTAAAAGATGGCATCACCTATCACTTCCCAACTAAGCACTTCCAATTTTGGGGCCTCAAAAATAGCGTTAGCAGCACTAAAATCTGAGCTTGTGCAATGCATTGCAGTAGCTACTTTGGGCTACTATGTAACGCGCTATGTTCTTGAAAGTGTAGAGAATGAATTTACACGCATGACCATTGTACAGGAGATGCGTACGGCTGGTACTTTAATGTTCAGTATTTTTGCGGCAGTGTTTATTAAGGATAGTAGTGATAAGTTTAAGCTGCTTGCAGCTGCATTTACTTTATCGAGCATGATTACAACTATTTACTTAAGTACAAATGGGAAAAAGAATAAATTTGTAGTTACAGAAATGCCCAAAGAGACATTTAAAGATGTGATTGGAAATGAAAAGGCCAAGGCAACTCTAAAAATCATAGCGGAAGCAATTACTCATCCAGAAAAAAGAGCCAAATCAGATCCTGATATTAAGGCAGTACTTTTGTATGGCGCGCCTGGCAATGGTAAAACTATGATGGCACAGGCCTTAGTGCATGAGGTGGGTCAAGAGGGGGCGAACGTCGCTTTTTTTGCAGCTAATGGAGCTCAGTTTGAAGGGGATACTGTAGGTAGTGGCGTCCAAGCTGTTGAAAAGCTTTTTGGGGATGCAAAAAGACATTTAGTTCCAAGTTATAAAGACGTATGGAGAAATAGATTCTCTTACCTAACTAATGGGTATGTGCGACCGTCTCCTAAGCGTCACGCAGTGATTTTTATTGATGAAATAGACACACTTGCAAGAGCGCGTACTCAAGGAGAAGACAGTAGTCGAAATCCTCATGCAAATAGCACGCCTGGCGCATTTTTAAGTGAGCTAGAAGGTTTTGTAGAAATGGAAAATATCACTGTGGTTGGTGCGACAAACTTACTTGAAAACCTAAGTGATGCTGCAGCATCACGTTTTTCTTCAAAAATTGAAGTAAAGCTTCCATCAGAAGAAGATCGTGACCTTATACTTTTCAATCTTATATATAAGAATATGCCTTCTGAAATGGTTGAGAAGATTGTTGCAGCATCTAATGAAGAAAGGCTTAAAGACCCCGGAGTATTAAGGCCGCCCTATTTAGCTAAGCTTACAGAGGGCTTTTCAGGAAGAGACCTTAAAAATGTTGTTGAGCAGGCAAGGAAAAAGGCTGCAATAGAAAAAAGAGAGATTATAGGTGGCTGGCGTACGCTCTATGAAAAGGATCTTACAGATGCTATTGCTGAAGTTAAAAGAGAGCACGCGAGGCCCACGCGGGAATAGGCGGGCCTATGTCAGATGCAGTTCGAGGGATGTACTCATAAGCTTCTTTATTTGTCTCAAGCTCTAATCACATCCTTGATCACAATAGCTAAAAGCCAGTAAGATTGTAGAAAAATATAAGGCTGCTGTGATCACTGTTATTATCGCAACGATCGCGTTTATCGCAATCGGACTCTTTTTAACCTTTCTCATACTTAGTGCAAAAGCGCGTCTGGTCACATCAGAGCTATGTCAAATCAGTATCAATAAAGACGAAATCTCCTTTGAAGTATCAGGGGGGGAGACTCTTTTAGCGGTGCTTTCACAAAAAGATATCGCTATACCCTCGCCATGTGGGGGCAAAGCTACATGTAAGCAGTGTAAGGTCCATATTGTAGAAGGTGCAGAAGAGCCGCTTGATACCGATAAAGGGACATTTGATGCAAAAGAGCTTAAAGAAGGGTGGCGCCTTTCTTGTCAGAGCAAAGTAAAAAGCAGTCTAAAACTTGAGCTTCCAGAAGCTCTTTTAAGTGTAAAACATCTCAAAGGCACTGTTGTCAGTAGCGATAATGTCGCAACTTTTATCAAAGAAATTGCCATTGAGGTTCCTGAGAATTTGCCTTATAAATCAGGGGGCTACATGCAGTTTTATGTCCCTGCTTTTAAAACAAATACATCTGATTGGAAAGCTACGATGAATCCTAAGTACTACACCGACTGGGAGCGCTTTGATATGTTTGATAGAGAGCTCGACTTTTCCTCTATTGATGAGGAGGTCGTGCGTGCATACTCTATGGCTTCATTCCCTGCAGAAAAAAAACGCCTTCTTTTCAACGTCAGAATAGCAACACCTCCTTTTAAGAATGGCAAGCTTCACTCAAGGATCAAGTGGGGAGTGTGCTCTTCGTACCTGTTTTCTCTAAAGCCTGGAGATGAAGTGACTCTTTCAGGACCTTATGGCGAATCATTCATGATTGATGATGATCGAGAAGTGGTGTTTTTAATAGGAGGTGCAGGTTCCTCTTTCGGCAGAAGCCATATTATGCATCTGTTTAAAACAGAAAAGACAAAGCGCAAAGTCTCTTTATGGTATGGCGCGCGCGCTTTGAAGGAAAATATTTATCAAAGTGAATATGAAGCGCTTGCTCGTGATTTTAAGAACTTTTCTTATCACCTCGTTTTATCAGAGCCGAGTCCTGAAGATCTCAAAACAGGGTGGCCGAAAGATGATCCTGAAAAAACAGGGTTCTTATTCAAAGCATTTGAAAAAGGAAAGCTATCAAAAATGCAAGAGCCAGAAGAGGCCCTTTACTACGTATGTGGCCCTCCTATGCATAACAAGTCTGTACTGAAATTGCTTGATGACTATGGGGTGCTTGCAAAAAACATCGTACTCGATGACTTTGGAAGCTGAGGCTTTTCAGAGTTTAAAAATGCTCCAAGATCAATGATAGCATCAAAGTAGTAAGCGTCAAGGACACTTTCACTTACGCCATTTACATGAACCAATACAGGGCGAATAGAGCAGTGCTTAGGCACTTTTAAACGACGAATTTTTTCTTCACACTCTTTGATTACTTCAATATTAATAGGATGTTTAGAAAACTTGATTTCACATAAATATAAAGTATTGAAATGCGTTTGGATTAGATAGTCAATCTGGCACCCTTTTTGTCTTGCTGTAGTCGTTTGAAAAAAAGGACCATCCATTTTAATTTCATCACAAGAGATGTTGAGCAGCTGCCACAGCGTTTTTCGGTTATGGACAACTAAGTTTTCAAACTGCAATCCCATAACAGAGTCCGAGTGGACAAGTTTTGGACCCAAGCCATCAGAAAAAGTATCGCGTTCTATCTTAGATTTATTTGGAGCAATATATTTTAGATAAAATCGAAGGTAATTGTCGCTTAGCCTGTACTTGCTGAGCTTTGCCTCTTTCCCGTTTTTGAGGTCCCAAGTGAAATCTCTTTTTATAAAGCCTGCCTTGATAAGGTCGTCGAGATGAGATAAATATGTGCCTCCATAGTGCTTGCCTAAGTCTTTGCATAAACGGGTAAACTCTTTTGGCTTATCAGTTAATGCTAAGATCAATTGCCTGTAGCTTTCATTTTTTCTAGAAAAGAGATCTGAGAATATTTCATCAAACTCTCGGACTAAAAGTCCTCCTCTTGCAAAACACAAATCTCGGATATTTTGCTCAGCTGAGAGCTCAGGCCTAATTTGTTCTAAATAGAGTGGAATACCACCTGTAATTGAAAGTAATTTAAATTTTTCATGTGCGGATATTTTTTTGTCCTTAGGTTTCCAAAAATGGGAACACGCATTAAGAGGGAGTTCTTCTAATATTAGGTCTAAGGCAATTCTGCCTAAGAAGCCTGTGCTACTCAGAATATTTTTATCAATCCACGAAGCAACAGAACCGCAAACTACAAGTATAAGTGATGGATTTTTGCTGAAATATAGATCCCAGACGTTTTTCAGCTTACCTAAAAAATCAGGATCTTTGTCTCCCATCCAAGAAATCTCATCTAGAATAATCAAAATAGGGCCTTTGTCAGTTATTTTAGATAAGTGCCAAAAGAGATTTCCCCAGTCATCTGACTGAATACCAGGAAGTCCAAAGCGCTCAAGCTGGCGAGCGAACTCTTTTCTTTGAGAACTTGCTGAAGTGTAGAATGTAGGGGCAAGCCCCGAAAAAAAGAAACTGTTTGTACCCTTTGCGAACTCTGAAAGGAGCCTGCTTTTTCCAATTCGTCTTCGCCCGCGGACTACAATAAAGCTTGCGCTACTTTTCGACTGCAGGCCCTTTAATCGAGCCATTTCCTTCTCACGGCCAACAAATTGTGATTTTTGCATAGTTTCCCTCAGCTTGTACGTAATCAGCAAATCGACAGTTTGTCGATTTGCTGATTGTTTTTCAATAAATATTTTAATCAGCAAATCGACATTTTATCAGCTTGCTGATTGTGTATCTAAAAGTATTAGCGAAATTTTTTGTAAGCAGGGGCTTTATCAGCCTTATAAGAAGAGCTCAAAGAGGCAATACATCTTGAATATCTGTAGCGCCTATTGCAAGCATAAGCAATCTGTCAAATCCCATAGCAACGCCGACACATTCGGGCATTTTGTCTAAAGCTGCAAAAAGCTGTTCATCTAAACTAAAGGTGCGAAGATTCTCTTTCTCTCGGTTGATAAGAGTTTGCTCAAATCGCTTTTTAAGCTCATTTCCTGAGCCAGAATTAGCCCCTAGCTCATCATAGCCGTTTGCGACCTCACATCCTTTCACATAGATCTCAAAACGCAGAGCGACCAGATTGCCTGCACTATCTTTTCCAATTTTAGCAAGCGCAGCGCTTCTAGCAGGGAACCCTTGGATGACCATTCCTGGAGGGAATTTGGGTTCGATAAGCTCCGAAAAAGCAAGATCTAAAAGAGTGTCTAATGAAGAGTCTAATATGGCTTGAGAAAGGGTAAGACTCTCTAAACAAGGAAGGAACTCTTCTTTAGAAATTTTGAAAGGGTCTATGCCTAAATAACGTGTAAAAGCCTCTTTCCAGCTTAAGCGTTCATAGGTGATGTTGGGCACAAAAATTGCTATGAGGTCTAAACATTCCTGAATCAGCTCGTCTAAAGTAAGGGTTTTTCGGTACCACTCAAGCATCGTAAACTCAGGCCGGTGGCGTGTTCCTTTTTCTTCTCTTCGAAAAACATGAGAGAGCTGGAAAATGTCTGGCGCCCCAAGAGCTAAAAGCTTTTTCATCCCATACTCAGGAGAGGTGTGCAAATAGCCACATTCTGTTTCAATAGGCTCAATATAAAGGTCTACAGAAGCATGATTTTCGAGAGCAGGGCAGTCGACCTCAATTAAGCCTCTATTATAAAAAAAAGAACGGACTTTTGATAAAGCCTCACTTCTAAAAACAAGCTTATTTGATACGGCTGACATATTCACCTGTGCGGGTATCGACTTTGATCATTTCATCTTCTTCTATGAAAATAGGTATTTGGATCTCAGCCCCTGTCTCAAGCGTAGCAGGCTTCATAACGCGGCCAGAGGCTGTATCTCCACGAACGCCAGGCATAGACTGGGTCACTTTTAGCTCCATAAAGGTAGGCGCTTCCATATCAATGATGTTGCCTTGATAAAAGACTACTTTATAGACAAAGTCATCTTTAAGCCATCTAGCAGAATCGCCTAAGTTCTTAAGAGGCACCTGCATCTGCTCATAAGAGCTGTCATCCATAAAGATAGCTTCTCCTTGATCGACATAAAGGAGTCTTAAGTTTGATTCTAAGACATCAGCAACCTGAATCTTTTCTGTCGATTTGAAAGTCTTTTCAATGACTTTAGCTGAAGTCAGGTTCCGGAGCTTTACTCGGCAAAAGGCTTGTCCTTTGCCTGGTTTTACAAAATCACAGCTAAGAGCTACATACGGCACGTTGTCAATTTCGATCTTCATGCCCTGCTTAAGGTCGTTAGTTCCTATTTCCATAAGGGAGTCTACTTGGGTCTAATGTTTTAAAAGGCTCTATGTTCTCAGAAATTGGGGGTAATTTTCAATAAAAGAAGAAGTTTTCTTTATTTTATAAAATTCCTTATAGTCATTTTTAGGGGGAAAAATTATGTATACAGAGGGATCTGAGAACTATAAAGAGGCTAAAAAGGTAGCAATTAGCTCTATGGAGCGCTACTCAGGAAGCCCGATTGATAAGTTCCAAAGGCAGCTTATCATCACAAACTTCCCACAGTATGTTGACTACTACGCCGAGTCTAGAGGCGTCAAAGTCTACGAAGGCTCAGCTTTTAAAGTCGCTCACTGTGAAAAAGAAGAGATTTCTATACTCGATTTTAAGATAGGCTCACCCGCAGCAGCTCTTGTAATCGACATCAGCTCATTTCTCCCTTTTGAAACAGCTATTTTCTTAGGTATGTGTGGAGGGCTCAGACGTCGGTATAAGGTAGGAGATTACCTCGTTCCTGTAGCAAGTGTACGCGGAGAAGGCACCTCAAACTTCTACTTTCCGCCTGAAGTGCCTGCACTTTCTAACTTCCTTATGCAGCGTGCAACAACGCACGTTTTAGAAAATGAAAAAAAAGTTCACCATATAGGCATCACCTATACCTCTAACAGACGCTTTTGGGAGTTTGATGAGGGTTTTAAAGAAGTGCTTAAAGCTTCAAGAGCGCAAGCTTATGAGATGGAATGCGCTACTCTTTTTATTGCGAGCTACCGCTGCAAGTTCACCCTAGGTGCTCTACTTTTGATATCTGATCTGCCTCTTAATCGAGGAGGCGTCAAAACTAAAGAGAGCGCTGCTAAAATCTATGAAGACCATATGAAAGAGCATGTAGAGCTTGGGGTGAAAATCCTTAAAAGAGGTGAAGAGCTTATTCAAAGGCATTCTAAAGGGGCCCTTAGAAGTGATCACCAAGAAGGGCAAGAGACCGAGGATGAAGCCGAAGGGTAGCTACTCAAGGATCATAAGCCTTTTCTAGGCAGAAGCAGAAGCTGCTATTTCCTCAAACCAGGCTAAGAGTTTTTGTATGAAGGGCAGCGGCTCTTTTGAACCTTCTGGAATAAGGCGCTCTTTTAGATACTCTGGATCAAGAGTCAGTCGCGTTTTTTCTTGGTCCTTATATGTGCATACAGAAGGAGTCCAAAGGTCAAGAAATAATAGCTCCTGCGCACTGGTAGCTCCTACAATAGAAGGGTTGAATAAAACATGCTCTTTTGTATTGACTATC
This sequence comes from Chlamydiia bacterium, assembly GCA_041688145.1. Taxonomy (GTDB): domain Bacteria; phylum Chlamydiota; class Chlamydiia; order Chlamydiales; family JAAKFQ01; genus JBDNIV01. Next base: position 53,041 of record JBDNIV010000038.1, read on the forward strand.
CACTGAAAAAAAGTTTTCCATTTTTCTTCAGAAATTTCTTCAGGACTACCCACATAGTTAGGCGCTTTTATTATAAAAGTAGCACTTGAAGGAAAGAACTCTTGGGAAACGGGTGCTTCAGAAGCTTCTAATCTGTCAGAAATGTGCTCCTCTGGAAAAGCAGGGCATCCGCGCCTCTTAAACCCCTCAAGACGAGCTCGGCAAAGAGGGCCTAATGTCTCATTATTAAAAACATAGATCCAAACTTTTTCTGTACTTTGAGAGGTTGCTGCCCCACTTGCATAAGGCTTAGCTTCCCAGATGCGTAACACACCAGGCATCTGATTTGTTATACCACTAGGCACCTCACTTGTGATGGTGTAAAAAGCTGGCGTTTCATTTTGCTCAATACGCACCGTATTACCTATCTGCGTCCGACTTACTTGTGCCTCTAAAATATCGTTTGTAGAAAATACGTTGAGCCCGAATTGGTTCCGGAGAACTTCTAAAGCTTTTAAAGCTTTTGTTGTAGGGTCTTCACTTCCGTTTACTTTTTTTAGGTAGACCCATTGAATAAGTTCAAGTAAGTGAGTGGCATTTGGAGATGAGTCAGTAAGCGTGTCTACACCTATATTGTAAGCTTTTATCCATCCACTTAATACAATCTTATTTTCTTCAGAGAGTGTTTCAGCTTTTTCTAGTAGTATAAGTCTGATAATATCTATAGGAGGAGCTACAGTAAAAGTGTCCCAAGCAAGTAAAGCAGCGTAAGCTGGATCAGCTTGACACATCTGTGCAAAAGCGGAGTCTTGGTGTTCTCTAGGCATACAAACTTCAGGAAATTGGAGGCCCATATTTCCTTGAATAGCAGCCCAGTCATCTTCAGAAAAGTTCATAAACTTTTGCCAGTTCATCATGAAAAGAGAGCACTCTTGGGGCGAGGTAAAGTCTGCTGCAGGATACGTGCTTTCTAGGGGAGATAAGGGCTTATATTTAGTCCAAATATCGGCTGCTTTAGTCGCAAGCTCTTTTAGCTCTTCACTCAAAGTAGCCATAGCTCGAACAGGGCGATTTTCAAGAGCAGCATACCCGAAAGCGCGCTCTATAATGTAGTGGTGAGCTGTATCTAAAAGATAATCTCTAGCTTGATTTATCCAGTCGATAATACTAGTAGTCTGTCCGGGTGCAATCCATCGACTACCAAAGTAAGTAGGAGCAGATCCAGGTGTAGTGAATGTATGAAGTGTTTGTGAGAGTCGATAGATGCGAACGCAGTCTACTGCAGCCATAAGAGTACCCTTTTTGAAGAAAAGGATACCTTAAGCATCTGTTTTAGAAGAATCTTTTTTTTCTAAATGCTCAATCACACTTTGTGCAAGCATTTCTGGATTATCACTTTTTTCTAGTGCAAATGCATACGCTTTAACGCCTTTAGCACTTTGCTTATGTGCAAATGCGCGACCTTCTTCTAGCTTAATCCATATCCAGTGGTTTTTAGAAGCATACGCTTTAATGCGCATCATGTGAAAAAGCCAAATAGCAGATTTAGGCGCTTTTCCAAAACGGTCTTCCATTTCTAAGAAAATAGATAAAACTTCATCAGGGTGATTTACTTCAGCAAAGCGGTGGTACAGCTCTAGGCGAAGATGAGCGCTAGGAATATAGTCTTCAGAAAGGTTTGCTTTATACGGAAATTCAATCTTAGTATCGATCCAGTCTCCTTGAGACTGACCTTTAAGCGCACTGACAGCTCTTTGTAAAAGGCGGCAGTATAGATGGAAGCCAATCGTCGCTACTTGTCCTGACTGCTCAGTTCCTACAATATCGCCCGCTCCTCGAATTTCAAGATCGCGCATAGCGACTTTCATCCCGCCGCCATAGCTACCTGCATTTGCTAAGGCCTGGAGCCTTTTGTGCGCCTCTTCGCGGATAGGACGGTCTGGTTGCGTGAGGAAATAGGCATAGGAAGATCTGCTTGAGCGTCCTACTCTTCCTTTAATTTGGTAGAGGTCAGAAAGACCGTGGCGGTCCGCTCTTTCTACGAGTATAGTATTAGCATTTGGAATATCGATGCCGTTTTCAATCAGGGTCGTTGCTAAAAGAACATCTAGATCACCTTTTTTAAAAGCGTGAAAGACATCGTCTAAACGTTCAGGATCCATCTGCCCATGTGCAATGCCGATACGGGCGTCTGGAATAAGTTTTTCTAAGTGCTCTTTGCGTTTGAAAATAGAGTCAACCCGGTTGTGGATAAAATAGACTTGTCCTGAGCGGCTAAGCTCACGCAAGATCGCGCGCTCAATAATCTCATCACTAAACTCACAAATCACAAGCTGGATAGGCAGCCGGTCTTGAGGAGGCGTAGCAATTATCGACATCTCTTTAGCGCCGCTCATAGCAAGATGCAGTGTGCGAGGAATCGGCGTAGCAGATAAGGTCAAACAGTCGGTGCGTTTTTTTGCCATTTTAAGCTTTTCTTTTGCTCGCACACCAAAACGTTGCTCTTCATCAATGACAATCAGGCCAAGCTTTTTAAAGACGACATCTTTGCTTAAAAGGCGGTGTGTACCGATTAAAATATCAACCTCACCTTTGAAAGCTCTTTCTAAAATAAGCTTAGATTCTTTTGGAGATTTAGCGCGGGAAAGCACTTCAATACGCACGCCAAACCCGCTCATGCGCTCTTGAAAAGTCTCTCCATGTTGCAAAGCAAGCACAGTAGTCGGCACTAACACAGCAGCTTGACATCCGCCGTCACACACCGCTTTAAAAGCTGCGCGCATAGCAACTTCAGTTTTTCCATATCCGACATCGCCACAAATAAGGAGGTCCATGCATTTATCTGAGAGCATCTCTTTTTTTACATCTTCAATCGCTTTTAATTGATCTTCAGTCTCGACATAAGGAAAGCTCTTTTCAAACTCTTTAAAGAGAGATGAGTCCTCTGTGTAAGGGTATTCTTTGCCAAGTGTTCTTGCGGCATACAGTTCAATAAGTTTTTTTGCATAGCCGACAATCGCTTTTTGCGATTTAATTTTTGCTGTTTGCCATCTATTCGAGCCAATAGCATCTAAGGCGGGTCTAGATTCACTTGCTCCCACATAAGGCGATAGCAAGTAGGCCTGTGTCATTGGAACAAAAAGCTTAGAATTTTTTGAGTATTCAATAGCTAAAAACTCACTCACTTCCCCGGCATGATTTGTCTTTTTCTCTACACCTAAATATTTACCCACACCCGAATGGTAGTGGACGACTAAGTCTCCTGGACTGGGATTGAATGTCTCTACAGTGGGCGCATGCGAAGCTGTCCTTTGCGGTTTTGCTCGGAGTTTGTAATGAGAAGAGAGCTCAGGGTATGAAAAAAGGCATTTGCCGCTTGAGCGCATTGAAAAACCCGCAGACAAGTAGCCTTCTATAAAATGTACCTGGAGCTTTTCATGGTTGATAGTAGAGGCCAGTTTTTCTTCTAGCGTACGTTTTTCCTGAGCGTTATCGTGTGCTATATAAAGGTGCAAAGGATCTTCACGCACTTTTAAGGTCTCTTGTAAGACATCACTTAAAGTATTTAAACTAAGATCACTTTCTGTAAAAAGGGTGCGCTTGGTTGAAGTGAAAGGAGACTTTATAGCGCTCGATGTATGCGTTTTGCCAAAAAGCTCTAAAGGCCCCTTTTTGGGCATAAGCTTTTCCATAGGTTCTTTAGATAAAAAGAGTTTAGGATGTTTTTCTATCGCATCTAAAATCTCGCTGAAATCACTAAAAAGAGGAGAGTGGACATAGGCTTTATGGTTTTTTAAGAAAACAGCGCGGTCTTCGATAGCCACGACATCCTCAAAGATTACAATAGGGGGTGAATCAAAGTAATCAAGCACATTAGAGGGCGTATCTTCTAAAATCAGACTGTGGTCGCTTGCTGGGCATAGTTCTAGATGCTCAAGAGGTCCAATTGATTTTTGGCTTAAGGGATCAAAAGAGCGAATTGATTCAAGCTCTTCATCAAAAAATTCTAAACGACACGGGCCAGCTGAGGCGATATCGAAAATATCGTAGAGACCTTTTCTTACGGCAAATTGCCCTTTGTCATTAACAACGGCAACTTTTTTATAGCCCATTGCTAAAAAAGTTTTCCCAAGCTCTTCAAAAGAGTACACATCTCCTTTTATAAGCTTTTGTGAATAAAGCTCTAATGCTTCTATAGAGGGCGTTTTTTGGCATAGACCTGCTGGAGTGGTAATCAGTATAGGAGGTAGTGTCTTAGAGGTTTTTTCTCTGAGCTTTTTGAGAGCTGAGTAACGCTTGCCAGTTGTGTCCAAGGAAGGGCTAGTCGCTTCTGTTGGAAGGGTGTCCCAAGCAGGAAATTCAATTAGATTTTCTCCAAAAAAACTAAGGTCACTACAGAAGCGCGTTTGGATGCGTTCAGAAGTAATGACAATAACAGGGCGTTTAAGCGTTTTTTGAATCGCCGCACATAAAAAAGCAGCCGAGCTATCACTGACCTCATCAATTGAGAGGCTTTTATTTTCTTTAAGAGCCTCTTTTATCGGCTCTAGGCTTTTGTAGTTAAAAAAATCGTCTAACAAAAAGAGCCCTAGTGATGTGTTATGAGATAGCAGATTTTATAGCGTTAAGAGCTGCGCTTATACCAGCTGGGTTTTGTCCACCACAAGTCGCAAAATCAGCTCGTCCGCCTCCTTTTCCTTGCAGAGGTTCAAAAGCAAGAGGGAGGAGATCTTTTGCACTCTTGCCTCTTGCGATTAGATCTTCACTTACTTTTATAGCTAGCTGACATCGCCCTTCTTCTTCACACACAAGAGCAACAAGAGCGCTTTCGTTTTTTTCAACAAGCGCTTGAAAAGCGCCATCAACTACGTCTTTCAGCTCTTTAGGTGAAGCGTCTACCTTTTCAAGAAGGGCGAGCGTGCCATTTATAACGGTTGCTTTTGCTACAAGGTTTTTGGCTTGGTCTATAAGTTTTTGACTCTCAAGCATTTTTATATGCTTGTTTAAAGAGCTAAGCTCTGTAGTTAAAGCATCAGCTTTAGCTTCTAATTTCTGCAAAGGGGCTCCGAGCTTTTTTTCTAAAGAGGCAAGTGTCTTTTGTAAATTTTCTATCCAAGTTTCACTTACAGTCGCACATACAGCTTCAATCCGGCGTACACCACTCGCTATACTAGATTCTTTGATAATCTTAACAAGGCCGAGTGCGCTGAGCTGTTTTGCATGCGTGCCTCCACAAAGTTCTACAGAAGGCCCAATCGAGACAACACGCACTTTTTCTCCATACTTATCACCGAAAAACTGCTTGATAGAGGCGTCACTTTTGATTTCACTATGCAACTTTTCTTCTGTGTGGATAGAGCCGCCTTTTCGAATAGCTGCATTGATCTTTTCTTCAATTAAAAAGATTTCTTCAGGGCTTAAAGCTTTATGGTGATTAAAATCAAAGCGCAGGCGGTCAGGACTAACTAAAGATCCCGCCTGGCGCACGTGCTCGCCAAGTACCTGAGACAGCGCAAAATGCACAAGGTGTGTGGCACTATGATGTACGCGAATAGCCTCTCTTCTTTCTTCATCGATCTGCAAAAAAACGAGATCACCTATTTTTAAAGAGCCTTTTTTCAGTGTGCCTTTGTGGGCAATCACTCCTGTAAAAGGAGAGAGGGTATTAGAAATTTCAAAAGAAACATGAGGCGAGCTCATCAATGATGTTAAGATGCCTGAGTCTCCAATTTGCCCTCCCATCTGCGCATAAAAAGGCGTTTTATCTGTGACTATAAGAGCACTTTTTTCTAGGGTATCTTCAGGTTTGAGCTTAGATAGGGGCTTATCATCGACAAAAATAGCTGTAACACTTGCCTCTACATGGGCTTTATCATAGCCTACAAAACTGCAGGGAGGATGCTTTTCTAAATACTTTTCAAAAGTACTTGAGTGCGCGATTTGCGAGGCGTCTGTATGGACACTTTTAGAAAGAGCGCGAGCTTTTCCTTCAAGTTTTTCAAAAGCTAGCATGTCAACCTTCAGATTGGCATCTTTTGCCATAAGGGCAATCTCTTCGATAGGAAAGCCGTAAGTGTCTTTGAGCTTAAAAGCATCTTCACCAGAAATTATGCAGGCGCTTTGGCTTTTATCCATAACAGATTTTAAAAGATTACCGCCGCGTTTAAGCGTGCGGATAAAGCTCTCTTCTTCAAGTGTCACAAGCTCTTCGATTCGCGAAGAAGCTGTTTTAAGCTCTTGAAAATACTCGCCCATAAGCGCAGAAAGGGTTGGCACGAGCTTGGCTAAAAAAGGTTTGTTTAGCCCAATTTGTCTGCCATATCGCACAGCTCTTCTCAATACTTTTCTAAGTACATAGCCTCGGTCAGTATTAGAGGGCTGCGCTCCATCCGCTATTGCAAAGCTAAGCGCTCGGATATGATCACTAATGACTTGAAAAGCAGGCGCTTCTTTAGAGCCTGGCACATATTTGATTCCGCTTAAGTCTTCTGTGTGTCGAATTAAAGCACCTAAGATATCCGTTTCAAAGACAGATTTTGTGTCCATCTTAAGCATAACTAAGCGCTCAAGGCCTGCACCTGTATCGATTGAGGGCTTAGGTAAAGGGGATTCAATAGATGTGCCTGAATTATCTTTTGTCCGGTTGAACTGCATAAAAACAAGATTCCAAAACTCTAAAAAGCGCTCACCCTCAGGATCCTTTTCTGGGCTAGTTGCTTTCCCAAATTTTTCTCCACGGTCAAAAAGAAGCTCTGAGCAGGGGCCACAAGGACCTACATCACCCATTTCCCAGAAGTTGTCTTTGCGCCCCAGGCGGCAGATGCGGTTTTTTGGAAGGTGTTTTTCCCATAGCGCATACGCCTCATCATCTTCTTCATAAACTGAAGCCCAAATATGGCTCGGATCAAATTCGAAAATTTCTGTAGAGACTTCCCAGGCAAAGGCAATAGCCTCTTTTTTAAAATAATCCCCAAAAGAAAAATTTCCGAGCATCTCAAATAGAGTGAGATGGCGAGAGGTGTGCCCCACATTTTCTAAGTCGTTATGCTTACCACCCACGCGAACGCATTTTTGACTCGTTGTAGCTCGGGGATTTTCAGCTTTTGCCTTTCCCAAGAAAATATCTTTAAATTGGTTCATCCCTGCATTATTGAAAAGCAAGGTAGGGTCGTCCAGAGGCACTACTGGAGAAGAGGGAAGTATGAGATGTCCCTTTTTTTCAAAGTATTTGAGAAAGCGGGCTCTTAATTCATTGGAAAGCGTCATCCTATGAGACTACCATAAGACGCGAAGTAGTTTCAAGCGCTTCGTTAGTTCCAAGCAGCATAAGTGGGGCGCTCATTTGCGCTCTGTGTAAAAGCTTTAATAACGGCACCTGAGCGCCCTAAGCTCTCTTTGATAGATTCAAACGATCCTAACCCGGCCCATCCTTGTGCACGCGCCCATATGCTTTCGGCTTTTTCTGCAAGTACTTGGTTTTGTTGAAATATGCGCGCTGTGTCGATAACATCAAGGGCTAAAAAAGGTGTTGAGTCTTCAGTGTCAGTCAACGCACGTGAAGCTCTATCAGCATAATATAAAGAGCCAGCTATTTCAGCTAAGAGTTTGCTTGAGGCAGGCAGAAGATCATTTAAGGGGTTTTGTTGGCATACAATAATAGCACTTTTTTGCAGAGCAGCCTGGCGCACTTCATCTGTGGTAGGGACATTTTTTAAGATGCAAAGCACCTTTTGAGCAGCGGTTTGTACCCGTGTCCATTGATCAAGCCACCGGACCCCTGCCGCTAAACATCGAACGCCTTTGGCCAAAGGAGCCGCGACGCCTGTTATACCCATCTGCGCAGCTCCTGCTTGAAAAGCAAAGCCCGCGCCTAGACTCATAGCATCTGTGCCAAGCTGTTTTGAAATTCCTTTTAAGCTTTTATCATCAGCTAGAGTGGCGCGATGGGCAGCGTAGATGCCGCGATGAGCTATTTCAGGTGCATTTAAAAAAGAGCTGATTCCTGGCAAGCGTGTGAGGTAATAAGATGCAGTTAGAACAAAGCCCGCGGGCGCTGAAAGGAGCCAGGTTGTAGCCATAAATTTTTATCCTAAGAGGTTTTTGACACCAATAATGGCATTTGATACCCTTAGGTGTCAATTTTTAACTTAAGAGGTCTAAAAAGCAATGGATTCTGAGCAGCAAAAAATACTCTCCCAAGTTGCCAATACGGTAAGGGGGCTTTCTATAGATGGCGTACAAAAAGCAAATTCAGGCCATCCAGGGCTTCCTCTTGGATGTGCAGAGCTAGGCGCTTATCTTTGGGGCGCTCAGATGCGCTATAACCCTAAAAATGAGCGCTGGCTTGGACGAGACCGTTTTGTCCTTTCAGCAGGTCACGGCTCTATGTGGCTTTATTCACTGCTACATTTATCGGGCTATAAAGTCTCTTTGGAAGATCTGAAAAAATTTCGTCAACTTCATTCATGCACGCCAGGCCACCCTGAATATGGTGATACTGATGGTGTTGAGACGACAACAGGACCGCTGGGTCAGGGGATTGCTTCAGCAACAGGTATGGCTTTAGGCCTTAAAATTCTAGGCAAGAAATTCAATACAGAAAAGCACAAGCTCTTTGATAACAAAGTTTTTTGCCTCTGTGGTGATGGTTGCATTATGGAGGGAATTTCTTCAGAGTCAGCTTCTTTTGCTGGGCATGTTGGTCTTGATAACTTTGTGCTTATTTACGACTCCAACAAAATTACCCTTGATGGCCCTTTAGCTGACTCGTGTTCAGAAAATACCGCTCAGCGTTACCGCGCTTATGGTTTTGAGGTGTATGAAGTTGATGGCTATAATTTTGGTGAAATGGAAGCGACTTTTAACCAGATCCGTGAAAAACAAGATCGCCCAGTCATGGTAATCGTTCATACAATCATTGGTAAGGGCTCTCCTCATAAAGCGGGCACTCATAAAGTTCACGGCTCGCCACTTGGACCTGAAGAAGTAAAAGCGACGAAAGAAGAGTTAGGTATTTCGCTCGAAGATTTTTATGTTCCTTCAAGCGTAAAAGCTTTTTTTGATGAGAAAAAAGCTAAAGATGAAGCATTAGAAGGCGCATGGGAAAAAATGTTTGCCGAATGGAAATCAGTACACCCTGATCTAGCCAAAGAGTTTGAAGCAATGCTTGAGAAAAAAATACCTCAAGATATCGAGTCAGAGCTCATGAATCTTGAAGTAAAAGATCCTATTGCAGGGAGGTCAGCTTCAAACGCAGTCATTAATTTCTTAGCAGAGAAGCTGCCTTATCTTTATGGTGGATCAGCTGATCTTTCAGGCTCTGATATGACAATGATAGCGGGTCAAGAGATCATAGAAGCTAAGCACTTTTCAGGCCGCAACTTTAAGTATGGAGTTAGGGAATTTGCAATGGCTGCGATGACGTCAGGTCTTGAGCTTACGCAGATGATGCTGCCTTTTTGTGGTACGTTTTTGACTTTTTCAGACTATATGAGAAATGCGATTCGCTTAAGTGCGCTTATGCGCCTTCAGGTTGTGTATCAGTTTACCCACGATTCTATCTTTCTTGGAGAAGATGGTCCTACACACCAGCCTGTAGAGCACTTTGCCTCTTTACGCACTATCCCAAACCTTCATGTGATTCGCCCAGCGGATACCCGTGAGGTGAAAATGGCGTGGCTCTCAGTTTTGCGTTATCAAGGGCCGACGGCGATTATTTTATCTAGACAGTCCTTGCCTCTTTTAGAAGGTACAGATACTTCTTATGCTGAAGGCATGGGCCGTGGGGGGTATGTGATTCATAAAGAGTCTGGCGCCACTGATTATCTTTTAATCGCTACGGGCTCAGAAGTGCAGCTTGCTTTAGAAGTAGCTGAGCGTTTAGAAAAACGAGGAAAAGGCGCTCGTGTAGTATCTATGCCGTGTACAGAGCTTTTTGATAAGCAAGATAAAGCGTATCAAGACTCTGCTATTGGAGGAAATTTTAGCCATAGAGTCTCAATCGAAGCAGGTGTTGCTAATGGATGGCATAAGTATATTGGAAGAGAAGGCACAGCAATCTGCATGGAGAGCTTTGGTTTATCTGCTCCAGCGGCTGATCTCGCTAAAGAGTTTGGCTTTACCGCAGACGCTATCTTAGAAAGGATCTTATCATGACCCGTCTTGGGCCAGGGTGGGAATATATGGCTCTAGGGCTTTTCCCACCGGCTCAAGCCGCTTCGCACTTTAGAGAGTCTCGAGATTGCAGAGGCACTTTAAGTCGATGGATTGTGACGGCGCTAGATCAGCGCCACTTTCCTTATGGCCGGGCCGTTGCCAAGGTTGTTCATATAACATTAGGGTTAGCTCAGTGCGCTGTTCCCGCTTATGCATATTTTAAAATGAGACGCATCAATCTGTTAAGAGATGCATGCGTATGGACAGCGTTTTATCTTCTTTTTGATTATGGCGCTGCAGCTATTAATGCGTGCCGGATAGCTCATGCCTATATGTGCGCAAATATTCCAATGCCAGAGGGGTTAGAAAGAGGATCTGCTGATAGCAACGGAGACTGCTTTTATGATAGTTTTTTGCAGCTAATAGAGCAAAGGCTAGAACACACCTTAACAAATAATGTAAAGACTCTTAGGGGCCAAGTAGCCGATGCACTCATCGCCTGGTTTGATAATCAAGAAGATCAAAATAGGCCCACATTGATACAGGCACTTGCTGAGAAATATCGCGTAGAGATTGGAGGGGTATCAAGAGCCCATGTAGATCGTTTAGCAAACGAGATTCGTCTTCCAGGCCCTGAAGGTGGCAAGTGGGCAGATAATATTGAGATAGCAGCTCTTTTGCGATTGCCTGAATACTCGCAATATAAACTCCAGATATACCAAGCTCAATTTCGTGCTATGGGCTGGTCAGATTTTTTTAGTAATAGTGAAGCCCCTGTGGGTTGGGGTGTAACCGACCACACTTTTCCTGATGGAGAAGATATGTTGCCACAGGGTCCTCTCATTCCACTCTGGAATTGGGGTAATGTGCATTATGAGCCGCTTAGGCCTACGCAAGACTAATACCCTAACTTCTTCTATTTCTTTACTAAGGGGTGGGTTTCGGCAAGAAGCACATCTCCAAAAGCATAGCCCTCATTTTTCAGAGCATTATTGAGAGGATCGAGCTTTGTCTGCACATAACGCGCGCCAGGTTTAACCCATACAGCTAAAAGAGCTGTACCTTTAATATCTTCAAACCACGCTCTCCAAGGAATCTCGACTCTGGGGTCAAAAAAGATCGCATTTTTGGGCTCTTTAGGAAAAGAGATCGGCTCTATTTCAGCCTCTTCTTCTAAAATCTCTTCACGGGTTTTAGATCTCCCAATAGGGGCCTCTGGCTCTTCAGTAATAATTTCTGGGGGTTCTAATACATCGACAGAAAGGAGCATGCCGATAGCAATGCCGTTCATAGAGCTCATATCGTTTAAACTTGCAAACTCTGGAAGCATCTCGAGGTATTTTAGATCTGCGCTACCAAAAAACAGTTGATCATAGCCAATTTGAAGCGCTTTTTGATGAGAAAAAGTGCTTGCAATATGGGAATTCTTGGGGCCAAAGATAATATTTTGTAGACGTTTTGAAGATTCAAAAAGATTTCTTCCCGCTAAAAAAGAGCTGGCCATGATAGGCGTTTCTGCATCTTGGATCGCTTGAAAGAGTTCAGCAGTCTCTTGATCGGAGAACAGCTCTTCAATTTCGGTAAAGCCTTTGCTTTTATATTCAGATAAAACGTGATTGCTGAGTTGGTGTAGCACTTAAGCCTCCTGATAAAGTTGTGAAAGGCGAACGAGGGCCTTGTCAATTGCAGAGGGTTTTGCAAAAGCAGAAAAGCGAATATAACCCTCACCGCTTTTCCCGAAGCCTGATCCAGGAGTTGCGATAATATGCGCTTTTTCTAAAAGTAGATCAAAAAGTTCCCAGCTAGAAAGGGGGACGGGGGACTTACACCATACGTAAGGGGCGCTTGGTTTTTCAAATACTTTCCAGTTCAAGTTTTTTAGGCCTGAGTGTAATTTTTGTGCTGACGCCATATAGCTTTTAGCGTTTTCCTCAATAGCGCATTTTCCTTCTGGAGTAAAAAGAGCTTCGGCAGCTTTTTGGATCGGGTAGCTTACTCCATTACTTGTAATGCTTTTATACTGGTTCCATAAAGCGTTTAAAGATTTACCTGAGCGGATAACACTTTGGGGAATCACACACCACGCACATCTAAGGCCTGTAAAGCTTGCTCCTTTAGAAAAGCTTCCACATTCAATGGCAACCTTTTCGGCATTCTCAACTTCGTAGATAGACTTGGGAATACTTGGGTCTGTGACAAAGGCGCTATAAGCAGCATCAAAGATAATAACACTTTTATGCTCTAGGGCGTAATCAACCCACTTTTTTAAGGCTTCATAAGAAAAGGCAATGCCTGTGGGATTATGAGGAGAGCAGAGGTAGATAATGTCAGCTACAGGCTCTTTGGCACTAGAAGGAGGCTTTGGAGTAAAACCATTTTCCTCAGTGCACTGGGCGTAGACAGCATTTTCATATCCAGGATCAAGCCTGCCTGCTAAGGCGTTGCTGTCAACATAGACGGGATAAACTGGATCGCAGACGCAGATTTTTGACTCTTTGGCAAACAGGTTTTCTAAAAGAGCGGTGTCAGATTTAGCGCCGTCTGAGATAAAAACTTCATCAGATGAAGGCGCATAAGAGGTGGTTTTTGAAAGAGAAGAGGATACAAGAGGTTTATAGTACTCATTGCAAATAGCCTCTTTTAAAAAAAGGTAGCCGGTGCTGGGTCCATAGCCAATAGGGGAGTCTAGCATTTGATTCCCAGCGCGTATCAAAGCCTCAATTGCAACCTTAGGAGGCGCAAGCGTAGTGTCTCCAATCCCAAGATCTAAGAGATCAGCTTCAGGATGCTTTTGTAAAAAGGCAGTTTTTTTCTCAGCAATTCTTTGAAAGAGATAGCTTTTGCCTAAAGAAAGGAAGTTTTCATTGATGTCTACCATAACGGCATCTTAACCTCCCTTGGAGAATCGGCTCAATCAAAAAGTTTAAATTGTTCTGTTTAAATTTAAAAAGTGTCAAAACTTATTTTGACTAAAGAAGGCTTATTTGGCATAACATATCTCAGAAATTGATCTAGGGAGGGAGCTATGGCAACTAGAGGGTTTCTAGACGGGGCGGTATATCTAGCAAGGCGTGCTCAGCCCTATATTCCTGCAGCGTTAGGGCATGCTTTTGGCAGAGCGTGGTCTTCTATTCCTCAATTAAATCTTTTTTATAGAGATCGAGCTTCATCTTTACCTCAAAAACCTTCCTGGATTGACCACTGGTTGGAAAATCTTAAGGTCCAAGAGCCTTTTGATCAGTGGATACAAGATCCATTAAATCAACAAGGCGTTAAAGGGGTTATAAATGAGAACTTAGCAGAAGCCCTAGCGAACTTCACAAAGTGCAATTATGACAGGGTGCAAGCGGTCTATGAATGTGATAGAGCCCGTCCAGGGCAGACAGTTCGCTTTGTGTTAAGACAAGGTCTAGAGCAAGACTTTGTCTATAATTTACATACTTTGTGCGATATGCGTGTTCCCCGTAGTGTTCAGTTAGAGCTTATGAAACTAGGGACCCAGGTGCTCACGACTTCTATATCGGCAGCAGCTACATACCTTATAACCTTATTCAAAGATCAGCGTAATCCAGGGGATTATTTAGATGTTCGGACAGTTTCTTTTATAGGAATTACGCGAGACTCGGAGGGAGTGTGGAAACTTGTTATTCGGGTGAACTTGGTTGTGAGTAAAAGGCTGAAGCAAGATAAACCGATAGAAAGCCCAGCCCAATATGCCGAAGGGATGGCCGAGCGTTTTTTGCGCCTTCATGTAAATTACCATTTCACATCTATTGGGGCTTCTAAAGAAAGCAGCTTAGAAAAAGGTGCATCTGCTGAAGCGGAACCTACTTTGAGCTGGGATCTTAAAAAAGCGGGACCTGTGAGCGTTATTGCGCATATTTGCCGGCTAGAAGATAGCTCAAGCTCGGGTGCTCTACTAGGTGTGCAGAAAAAAAGACTCTGTATAGAGCAGTCTATTCGATGTTAAATAGGGCGATCCGATAGACTCTAATTTATGGAGCATATTGATACCCTTAAAGAGGCGCTTGGGTCTATTGAAGAGTCGATTGAACATACGTTCAAAAATCGCGCACTTTTGCTTGAGGCCTTTACTCATAGGTCATACCTTAATGAGCACCCTGTAGAGGGCGTCCGCCATAATGAACGCTTAGAGTTTTTTGGCGATGCTGTACTTGGATTAGTAATTTCACAGTTTCTTTTCGAAAAATTTCCCAATAAGCCTGAAGGTGAGCTTTCTCCTTTAAGGGCTAAGCTGATTGATGCACTTGCATGCGCAAGTTATGTCAAAGCGCTTAAGCTTGAAGATAAACTGCTTATGGGAAAAGGAGAGCGGCAAAATGTAGGCAGAGGTAGAAGATCTCTTTTGTCGGATCTTTTAGAAGCAGTAATTGGCGCGCTGTACCTTGATGGGGGGATAGAGGCTGTTGAAAGGCTTATAGAAGGCCCTTTGGCAAAAGAGATTGAAAGACTTTTAACTGGCCCTCCTAAAAACTATAAGGCACTTTTGCAGCACTATGTGCAAAAAGAGCTTCATGCCCAGCCCTTATACCGAGTGGTTGATGAGAGGGGTGAAGATCATGATAAAGAGTTTGAAGTTGAAGTGCTTGCGGATGATCGCGTTTTAGGCAAAGGGATTGGCCCTTCAAAAAAAACCGCTGAAAGCGCAGCTGCCAAAGAGGTTTGGAAGAAGCTAGAAACCCAAGGCAAGAGGATATAATTATGGCAAAAGTAGTGAGCGCCTGGGTATGTGAAAATTGTGGCGCTGACACACATAAGTGGAGTGGGCAGTGTCCTCATTGCAAAGCATGGAATAGCTTGCAAGAGTTTAAAGAGGCAAAAGTAGAGGCGCGTTTTGAAGCGCCAAGCATAAAAGCCAAGCCTGTGGAGCTTTGTGAAGTAGAAGAGTCGCCTGTCTCACGGATGAAAACAGCTTTTGATGGTATTGATAGGCTCTTTGGAGGCGGCATTGTTCCAGGGTCGCTCACTCTTTTAGGGGGAGAACCTGGTATTGGGAAGTCGACACTTTTGACTCAAGTAGCTGCAAACTTAGCAGGCCAAGGTCTTGTTGTACTTTACATCTGTGGTGAAGAATCAACATCTCAAGTAAGTCTTAGAGCTAAAAGACTGGGTATTGAGGGAAAAAACATTTTGCTCTTAAGTGAGACGCGCTTTGAAGCAATCTCATCTCATATAGACACAGTTAAGCCTGATGTGGTGATCGTAGACTCAATCCAAGTGCTTTATAAAGGAGCCATACCCTCTGCGCCAGGGTCCCTTGTGCAGGTGCGGGAGCTGTCGGCTGAGTTTATGCATATAGCTAAAGGCAAAAATATCTCTCATATTTTGGTCGGACATGTCACAAAATCAGGTGAGATTGCGGGGCCTAAAGTGCTTGAGCATATTGTGGACACAGTCGTGTATTTTGAAGCTGATGTGAAAAATGAATACCGTTTATTGCGCGTGGTCAAAAATCGGTTTGGGCCGAGTGATGAGATCGCTGTCTTTCAGATGAAAAAAGAGGGTTTAGTATCAGTCAACAATCCCTCTGAGCTTTTCATGCAAGAAAGAAGCCTTAAGACAAGTGGCTCTGTTATTGCAGCGGCTATTGAAGGTACACGTCCTTTTTTAGTGGAGATTCAGGCTCTTGTTACTAAGACGGTCTTTCCCACACCTTCTAGGCGCGCTACTGGCTTTGATACAAGTAGGCTTGCACTTTTGATTGCTGTGATGGAAAAAAGAGCGGGCTTTGCTCTTTATCAAAGCGATATTTTCTTATCAGTTGCAGGAGGCCTTAGACTGCAAGAGCCTGCAGTTGATCTGGGCGTTGTTTTAGCTATTGCTTCATCTTTTTTAGATAAAGAGATGCCAGCTGATGCCGCTGTACTAGGTGAAGTGGGTCTTGGGGGGGAGGTGCGCGCAGTGAGCCACATTGATCAACGCTTAAAAGAGGCTATGCATTTAGGCTTTACACGCGCAGTCATTCCAAAGCGGCAGCTTAAAGGTCTTGAAGGGTTTTCAGGTCTTCAGCTTTTAGGCGTCTCTTCTGTTTCTGAGGCCATTCGACTTTTTTTTTAAGTCGTGATAGCGTGATTACCATATAGTTTATTTAGAACCACAACCTAGTTTATGAGGAGCCTTTTATGACCTATACATTACCTGATCTTGCTTATGATTTTAGTGCTTTAGAGCCTGTGATATCAGGTGAAATCATGGAGCTGCACCACAGCAAGCATCACAAAGGATATGTGACTAACCTAAACGCTTCACTTGAGAAATATAATGAAGCAAAATCTAAAGGCAAATTAAGTGAGATGCTTGCCTTAGAATCTGCAATTTCTTTCAATGGCGGCGGCCATATCAACCACTCCATATTCTGGGAGATTTTAGCTCCTCCAAGTAAAGGAGGCGGTGCGTCTCCAACAGGCGAACTTTTAGCAGCTATTAATGCACAATACGGCTCATTTGATGCTTTTAAAGAAGCTTTTACTAAAATGACAGTAGCTGTGCAAGGCTCAGGGTGGGGATGGCTTGGTATGAATCCTGCTACTAAACGTCTAGTGATGCATCCATGCTCTAACCAGGTGCCACTCAGCAACTTAGGTATGATTCCTCTCATGGGCATTGATGTATGGGAGCATGCTTATTACCTTCAGTATAAAAACGTTCGTCCTGACTATGTAAAAGCTATTTGGGGCGTTATCAACTGGAAAAACGTTGAAAAGAGGTATCTAGAAGGAGCCAAATAGCTTGATTTTTACCCTCTTTTGGGGTATAATAGTGCAGTATTAATTTGAAGTGTGGACCATAAAATGAGCCTTTTTTCAAGGGTAAAGCCTAAGATAAAGAGTCTAAAGTCAGACAAGACAAGCTTTGATGGATGGCTTAAGTGCTCCGGGTGTAATGAGCTTATTCATTCCAAGGAACTTGAAGAGAATTTCTCTACCTGTCCTAAATGCGACCACCACTATCCGTTTAATGCTACTAAGAGGTTAGAGCTTCTTGTTGATACAGGCAGCTTCTTGGAGCTGTATCCTGACATCGTCTCCTCAGATCCACTTAAATTTACAGACAGTAAAAAGTACTCAGAGCGTCTAAAAGCCGCTCGAAAAAAAACGGGTAAAAAGTCTGCGGTCACTATTGGCACAGGTCTTGTTGAAGGCAAGGCAGTGGCTATTGGCGCTTTTGAGTTTGGCTTTATGGGCGGCTCTATGGGCTCAGTAGTAGGGGAGAAAATCACTTTACTCATCGAAGAGGCTATCTCAGAAAGGCTCCCAGTTGTTATTGTCTCAGCTTCTGGTGGCGCTCGTATGCAGGAATCAGCGCTCTCTCTTATGCAGATGGCTAAAACTTCAGCTGCATTAGCTAAACTTGCTAAGGCAGGCCTGCCTTTTATATCGATTGTGACTGATCCTACAACAGGGGGCGTCACAGCTTCTTTTGCTTCACTGGGTGATATTATCATCGCAGAGCCTAAGGCGCTTGTAGCTTTTGCGGGGCCAAGGGTGATTGAGCAAACAGTTGGGCATAAGCTTCCAGAAGGAGCTCAAAGAGCTGAGTTCCTTTTAGAAAAAGGGCTTATCGATAAGATCGTAGCTAGATCTGATATGAAAAAAGCGCTTAGTCAGTGCTTAAGGCTTTTGAAGGCTTAAGCTTGTTTTTCTGTAGTTCTAATATTGGCAGCCAGTGACTAAAGATCAAACCCAAAGTGTGTTGCGCGAGCTTCTCTTACTTTAATTGTTCTTTCTGCTCTTTCTGCTTTTTCCAACGCCTCCTTTATGGCAATATCATCTGTAGAATTAGGAGTGTGAGCCTCTTTAGAAATGGGAGTAGAAACTAGTTTATGTCCTTTTCCTGAAGTACGTCTGTTTCTACTTTCATACCGCATAAAAGTGGTAAGCTCAATGTTCTCTTGCTGTAACATTAAGTTTTCAGCACTCATGCCTGTGCGATCAGAAATTTTTATATTAGCACCGTAGTTGAGTAAAAGACCTAAGGGATAAGTCTCTATAGTGGGCTTTAATAGTGCCATATGAAGAGCGGTGTGTCCCTCTCGGTTTTGTATGTTGGGACAGACACCTTTGTGAAGCAGTTGTTTCATTAGGCGGTAGTCGCCTGATGCTGCCCCATATTCAAGCGCTGCAATCAAAGGCGTGTATCCAAGCGCATCTTCTAAATTAAGCAAAGCACTATTTGTTTTTTTAAGAATTTCCGGGATGAACCTGTGCAGCTCTGGAGCTTTCAGAATGATATGAGTTAAAGCGGTTTCTCCTGATTTCAAATGAAAGTTTAAGTTAATTCTCGGATAGGAAAGAAGTTCTTTTAGTAGAAACTCCTCTCCTTGTTTAGCAAGATCAAAAGCCAAGTCTAAAAGAGTCTTATTGCTGAATTCGTCTTTTTTTGAAAGATTAGTGCCAAGAGAACGCAGTCTGAGCATAAGACTTTTTGCCAGCTCTTTTTTTTCATCGGTAAGGGTGCCTTGTTTTTTTGCTGATAATAGGTAGTACCCAATAAAAGTAAGGGAGGTTGTTCCCTCTCCATATTGCCCAGTCATAGGAGTATTCAAGTCTACTTTAGAAGCCTTAATAAAGGTTGTTAGTTTGCTGATGTTGTTGTCTGCTTTAGGATTGTGCATAGACATAGTAACTAGATCAGATAATATATTATTTTTTGCATCGTCATCTAAAGAGTCTTCCATAAGCTTAACAAGAGCAGGTATGTACCCTTCTAAATCAATAGCTTGATTTCCTTTAGTCCCTAATATAAACATGAGGGTTTCGAAAGCGGCTTTCTTGCGCACATCTTCATTTGGCATAAGCTTTTTTATAAGGTTTATTCGCGTTTCATCCGTGCGCGGCTCTTTGTAGTTCAGTAAAAGAAGTAGGTTGTCAACATTTGCCTTAAAAGAAATTCCCTTATCTTCGCAAAGCTTTTGAGCTGCTAAAACATCTTCTACAGGCTTTTGATCTTTTAGAGCTTCTAGCACGCGATTTTCGTAGAAAGTTGTAGGATTTCCTAGCAAATAGCGTGCTGATAACATGCTGAGTGCAAAAGCAGTTATAAAAAGAATATGCGCTCTTTCGGTCATTACTTGAGGAAGCAGTGATAAAGGAACAAGGGCTCTTTCTTGAAGTGTTTTTATACCTAATAGATGAGCGCCTTTTGTGGCTAGCTGCTTGAAGATGTGCAGTACTGCGCTTGCGGTGAATGTCGCTGCTATTGAAGGTATGATACCCACTAAGGCATAATTGCCTAGTCCTCTATAGTATTCTGCATGTCTTATGGCAGTATTAGCGCCCATAGTAAACTTCCTTGATGATTTTGTTTATCTTACAAACTATTTTATCAAATCCTTTGTATTAAATATACTATTAAAATAATTTTTTGTCATAAATCAGAGATGTGTAAAAAACATTAGCATCCAAGTGTCAATATTGTTATGATAGGAGCATGTAAGGTAGGTAGTGATGAAAAACGACCTTGTGATCTATGCTCAGGCTGAAGAAGGCGCCTCGCTTCCAGCGTACGCTTCTACAGGCGCTTCAGGCGCTGATATAAGAGCATATCTCACTCATTCTATGACGCTTATGCCTGGGGAGACCGCTTTGGTGCCGACAGGCATCTTTTTAGAGATTCCTGAAGGATATGAGGTCCAGGTAAGGCCTAGAAGTGGGCTTGCTTTAAAGCATAGCTTGACTGTGCTTAATACCCCGGGGACAGTTGATGCTGACTATAGGGGAGAAGTGAAGGTCATTTTGATTAATCATGGAAAAGAGCCCTTTATTATAGACCCAGGAATGAGAATAGCCCAGTGGGTGGTCTGCCCAATAATTCAAGCAAAATATGTGAAAAAAGAACTGCTCAGCGCCACTACTAGGGAAGCTGGGGGCTTTGGCCATACGGGGGTGAAATGAGTCTTATTAACCGTAAAAAAGAAGAGCTTTTACTTGCAGATCTTCTTGATCCGGATCTGATTTGCTATCTTGAGCTCAAAAGCCGTGATGAGACCTTAGATGCTCTTATTGATTTAGCAAGTGCTTCAAATAAGCTGACGAATAAAGAGAGCTTTCGAGAAGGGATCTTTGAACGAGAAAGCATCATCTCTACAGGTATTGGTGTGGGGGTTGCTATTCCTCATGCTAAAATGCCTGATATAAAAGAGTTTTTCTTGTGTGTGGGAGTCCTTTCAGAGCCAGTAGACTGGGATGCTATTGATAAGATGCCTGTACGCCTTGTCTTTTTGATTGGAGGCCCTGAGGACCGTCAGACTCAGTATTTACAGATCTTATCCCAATTGACCTACGCTATTAAGGATGAAGACAAACGAAAAAAAATGATCTTCTCCAACTGTCCAGCAGACATTTTAGAGTTATTTTTAGATTCTCATGAGAGCAGTGAAGCGCTAGGTTATAGCGCTAGAATTAATTAAGGAGTTTCCATGGATCTTGAGATTCAAGACGTATCAGAGTTATTGCAACTATCTATCGGTGAAGTGGAAGGTTTAATAAGTGACAAAGGCTTGCCTGCTTATAGATTAGGGGATACTACGCCCTACCGCTTTTCAAAGATCGAGATTGAAGAGTGGATGATGAAACATCACATGCCTTTCAAGCCTAAAGATGAGAGCTCATCTCCTGGCTTTGCACACTTCAGCCTTTTCCGCGCTATTAATAAAGGCGGTGTGGTGGTTGATGTAGAGGGCTCAGATAAAAAAGAAGTTATCCAAAATACTATCCGAGGCATTTCAGAAGAACTTGAGATGGACTCAGAAGTCATAATAGAACTTCTTCTTGATCGTGAAAACCTTATGCCTACAGCTCTTGGTAGCGGGATAGGTGTTCCTCATGCGAGAGATTTTCTTCTAGAAAAGCAGCACGATATCATCTTAGTCGCTTTTCCTAAAGAAGGTCTTGATTATGGCTCTTTAGATGATCAGCCTGTCCACACGCTTTTTTTTCTTTTTGCCTGCCAAGATAAAAGACACTTGCACTTGCTTGCAAAACTTGCTCACTTTTCTTCACAAGAGGAGAACGTTGCTTTCTTGCAGACTAAGCCTAATAAAGCCGCTCTTTTAGCTTATGTAAAACAGTGGGAAAGCCAGTTTTAGGAAGACACCTTTTAACAAAAGCCCTCTGCCTAGGCTCTAAGCATCGGTATAAGGGCTTTTTTCTTAAGAATTAAACTTACTCTTTACCAGGTTCGCTCTTATCTTCTGGAGCTTTGTCCTCAGGAGCCTTTTCATCTAAGGTCTCTGTAGCAGTCGCTGTTTCGGACTCTTCAGAAGCAGCAGTTTTTGCTTTTTTGCCTTTAGGCTTAGCTGTTGAGGTAGGTATAATAGCATCGATAAGCTCTAAACTCTTATCTTTTACTTCTACCGTGTAGCTGTGCTCTTTGTTGGGGCTCGTAAGTACTTTTTCTGCTAAAGGATCTTCTAAGAACTGCTCGATAGTACGGCGTACAGGGCGCGCTCCCATTGCAGGCTGGTAGCCTCTTGTAGCTAAAAACTCTTTAACAGAATCAGATAGTTCAAGTGATATAGCGCGCTTTTGCAAGCGGTTTTGAAGCTTTTCTACTTCAAGAGAGACCACTTGAAGTAGGTCTTTTTGGTCGAGTGCTTTAAAGATAATTGTGCCATCTAAGCGGTTTAAGAATTCAGGCTTAAAGTGCTTTTTCATAGCGCCTTTGATCTTCTCTTCCATAATATTATAGTCGAGCGTATTGTCGTTTGCTCCAAAGCCAATTGTTGTGGACTTGCGAATAAGATCTGCTCCTAAGTTCGACGTCATAATAATGATGGTATTTCTGAAGTCAATCTTACGGCCAAATGAGTCGGTTAGACGCCCTTCTTCTAAGATCTGCAATAAGATATTCATGACATCAGGGTGGGCTTTTTCTACTTCGTCAAAAAGTACGACAGAGTAGGGACGCTGACGTACGCGCTCAGTGAGCTGGCCGCCTTCTTCATGTCCGACGTATCCTGGAGGGGAGCCTGTCATACGGCTGATAGCGAATTTTTCCATATACTCTGACATGTCGACCTGGATAAGCGCATCTTCACCACCAAACATGTGGGTCGCAAGCTTTCGGGCCATAAGTGTTTTACCCACACCTGTAGGGCCTAAGAATAAAAAGGCACCAATAGGGCGGTTTGGATCTTTAATATCAGCTTTTGATCTGCGAATAGCACTGCAGATTTGCTTGGTTGCAGCGCCTTGACCAATAATTTGACCTTTAAGCGTTTCTTCTAGTTTTAAGACTTTTGCTTTCTCGCCTTCAGTCAAGCGTGCAATAGGGATACCCGTTTGCTTAGCAATAACACTTGCCACATCGTCTTCATCGACGATGACCTGCACCTCTTCTTTCTTTTTGCTCCAGTCCTTGCGGATACTTTGCAATTTCTCTCTTAGTTGCTTTTCTAAGTCACGGAGCTTAGCAGCTTTTTCATACTCTTGATGATGGATCGCATCTTCTTTTGCCTCGCGCGCTTCTTGGATCTCACCTTCACAGTTGTTGATGTCTTCAGGCTGGTACATGACCGCAATGCGCTTTTTAGACCCCGCTTCATCAAGCAGGTCAATCGCTTTATCTGGAAGGAACCTTGCAGGGATGTATCTATCAGAGAGCACAGCTGATGCTAGAATCGCTTCTTCGGTATAGGAGCACTTGTGGTGCTCTTCATAGTTAGCTTTTAGGCCTTTTAAGATGCCGATAGTTTGCTCGACAGAAGGAGGTGCTACAATCACTTTTTGAAATCTACGCTCGAGCGCAGCATCTTTTTCAATGTGCTTGCGGAACTCATCTGGAGTCGTCGCTCCAATACACTGAATCTCTCCACGAGAAAGGGCTGGTTTTAAGATGTTAGAGGCGTCAATGGCGCCTTCAGCAGCTCCTGCACCTACAATCGTATGCATTTCGTCGATAAAAAGTAGGATGTTGCCTTGCTTGCGCACTTCATCCATCACAGCTTTTATCCGCTCTTCAAACTGCCCACGGTATTTTGTGCCTGCAATCATTAAAGTAAGATCGAGTGAAATCAAGCGTTTATCACGCAGGTTGTCAGGGACATTGCCTTTATTAATTGCCTGTGCAAGGCCCTCTACAATTGCTGTTTTACCTACTCCAGCTTCTCCAAGAAGTACAGGGTTGTTCTTACGTCTGCGGCATAAAATTAGGATAAGGCGTTCAACTTCTTGGTCACGGCCTATCACAGGGTCCATTTTGCCCTCTTTACTTGCTTCAGTAAGGTCATGCCCATACGCCTTTAAAGCAGGGGTCTTGTCATTAGCAAGTGGCTTGTCTTGAGGTTTTGCAGAAGGATTGCCAGGCATACCTAGTGGAGGCAATTGCAAATTGAACGTCTCTAGTTCTTTTAAGACCTCTTTTCTCACTTCAATAAGGTTGATGCCAAGGTTTTCAAGCACTTGTACAGCCACACTATCAGGCTGTTTCAAAAGCCCAAGTAGAAGATGCTCAGTGCCCACGTAGTTGTGGTTAAGGTTTAGAGCCTCTTCATTTGCAAATTCAAAAACTTTTTTTACTTTAGCTGTGAGCGCTGGATCACCATAAACCTGTATCTCAGGCCCATAACCCACCAGTTTTTCCACCTCAGCGCGGATCACATCGTACTCAAGGCCAAGATTTCTTAGCACGTTCACCGCAATACCTTGTCCGAGCTTCAGAAGGCCTAAAAGTAAATGCTCAGAGCCTAAGTAGTTGTGATTTAGTCTTCCCGCTTCTTTTTTAGCGAGCTTGATCACTTGTTTAGCGCGGTTGGTGAACTTGTCGAACATAGAGCAAAACCTCTGGTCTTCAATGAGTTAGTGAAATTGTAGAGGGGTTTCCCCCTGAAACTCTAATGTAGGTTTTGCTTTTATTTTTGGCAATTTAGAATTTTAACTCATTAAAAATAATAGGGTTGTAGAAAAGGCACTCGAAAAGAAGTTCTTTTTCTGCTGTATCCAGGCTGATGTAGTCGTATTTCTTTGTTTAGTGAGGCTTTATAGGTTTTTATCTGGAAGGTGTGGATTTTTGTCTGGTATATATGATATAATCTCCTTCAAGTCTTTAATATTTAGGAGTTTTTCATGCCAATGCCCATTCAGTTTTCAGGTTTTTCTATGCCTAGCTTATCTCATGGGGCTATGCCTTCACAAGCAAAGGTATCTTCTAGCGTCCGCGCGTTTGTTCGCGCATATCCTGTGCCAGCATTAGCAATAGGTATTGTGCTTGCAGGTTTTGTGCTCTACACAGGAAAGCGGCTTGCGGCTTATTTAGGCATAATTGAAGGAAGACAAATGAGCAAGTCAGGAGAGGCTGCTCAAAAAAGGATCCGTGAGGCTGAGCTAAAAGCTCAACAAGAGCTGCCAGCGAAGCTAGGTAATCCTGAGACGGCACTTGAGTATTTGCATACTAACTTAGTAGATGCACTTAAAAATTTATCAGTAGACCAGGCATGTAAGGTTCGAAGTTATGTTAGTGAAAAGACTGAAGATCCGATTATCCAAGAAAAGTGGAAGGCAGTTGAGCTCTCTCTTTTACAGCTTTTCAAGCCTACAGAGGTTATCAGAAGGAGATCTCCAAGCCAAACGGCACAGAGTTTTGAGAGTCTTCCCCTTGATGTTGATACAAAGGCTCAGATACTTGAGTGTACAGCTATTATGTTGCCTGTTTCAAGCTGGCTTAGACTCTTTCAATGTGATGGAGTAGTTAGATGCGACTTAGCTGTTGGAGCAGCGCAACCTAGTCTATCTAGTCATTTTGGATTCATAGAGAACCAATATAAGGCAGTTTTTCAGAAGCTAGCTCATAAGTTAACTGAAGTAGAAGTAGCAAGTTTGAAGCAAGAGCTTCAAAAGATGCTGGCAGGGTACACTTCTACAAGAAGTCTTTGGCAAGTCTACCACGCCCTTGATGAGCTTGGGAAGGGGAATTTGTCACAAGAGGTTGTAGAGGATTTGATTCAACGCAATCAAAAGGTGCCAGGGCCTTTTATGAATTATTTGACAGATCTTCAAATAATAGAGCTCTCAAAAAATACTGAGAAATATAAAGCCTTAGCTTTTTTATCAGACGAGCGTTTAACTAGTTTTTTAGAAGAGGTTATAAAAGAAAGAAATTCAGATGAACTTCTTGCCATTTTAGCTAAGAATTTCCAGAACCCTTATGCACAGGTTTTAACTGTCGAAGAGGCTATGATTAACCAGCAAAACAGACTGGTCGATGCTTTTATCATTTCTATATTGAATAATCCCTCAATGACTCTTCATCAAATATTAAAAGAAAAAGAGAGTGAGGGCGCTTGGAAAGTCCCAGATAAGCTTTTAGGCATTTTACTTTCAGGGTTAGTCAGGTGGCAGAATAAGGGACAAAAAGCCGATCGAGAGCAGCTTACCGATGAGCTGCAGCAGCAATTAGTGACCCGGATTTTTACACTCTTATCACAAAAAAGCACATCACTATTCCATGATGTAAAGGGGCCTTTTGCGTTACAAGAAGCTAAGCAAATTTGCATTGAACAAGTATGTAGTCTTTGTCCTAAAATGCTGCATGTAATCTTACTAAATCTTGTAGATGTGAAACTGCAAAGACTAACTGAAGGCACCAGTGCGAGCGCTCTCCAGTATAGTGTCGAAAGTGTAGGTTATGATGAGGCGTTAATAACAACATTTTTAGAGCAGCTTGAGCTATTGATCAGCAGCCCAACTGGATTTGAAAATATAAAAGCCCGTCAAGATTTGAAGGGGCAAGCTTTTGTTTTTATTAAGGCATTATCAGGTATCAAACCATGCCCGCGGAGTTTAGTTATTTATGCTCGGACTCTTATAATTTTAAAAGAGTTAGCTGGAGAAGCATCTTTTGCTACTGAATATCTTAAAGCAAAAAAAGTGCTGAAAGAGATATGCACTCAAGTACTTGAAGGCCCTTTAAAAGAGTTAGCGCCTCAACTTTATGAAGAGATAGTTAAAACTGTATCTGAATAGAAGTTTTTAACGCTAAAAGCTGAAAGTTATGAAGCTTTTGAGCTATGCTGGCGCTTTTTTAAGTCTTAATCAATAGATCAAAAATGCCTATCAACTTAATGGATTTAGAAGTCATCGTATCTCCTGCTGCAAGCGCACAGACAAACATGGAAAAGGACAAAGAGCTCCTTTTTAGCTTAGAGACAAGGCCGAGGTTTATACTTCATCTATATGAGTGGGAAAAGCCAGCACTTACTTATGGCTGCTTTGCTAAGCCCGAAGACCACCTTCACTTAAGTGCTTTAGAGCGCTATGGTATAGATTTTGCACAAAGGGTCACAGGAGGGGGAATTGTCTTCCATATAGCGGATCTTGCTTTTTCTGTACTTGTTCCTGAGGGGCATAAGGGATTTTCTAAAAATACATTGAGCAACTACGCTTTTATCAATGAAAAAGTCAAAAGGGCTATTTTAAGCTTTTTGCATGGACAAAAGGGGGCGGAGTTTTGCAAAATAGAGCCTTTAGAGCCTAAAGAGTGCCATTCGTTTTGTATGGCAAAGCCTACAAAGTACGATGTAATGATTGAGGGGCAAAAAGCTGCGGGATCAGCTCAAAGAACAAAGCGCTTTGGCTACTTGCATCAAGGTACAATAAGTCTTGGAAAGCTAGACCCCGATTTTTTAAAAGATGTGCTAAAATCTGAAAAAGATGTTTTAGCTGCTATGGAGCGCTACACTTTTGCTCCTTTAGGAAGCAAGTGGCATAGCGATTTAAAACGCGCGCGTAAGACTCTTAGATCAGCGCTTATACAAGAATTTCAAAGGTAAAGATGAACGGAAAAAAAACTGCAATAACACCTACGAGAGAAGAGAATTTTTCTGAATGGTACCACGAAGTTGTCAAAGCAGCAGAGCTTGCTGAAAACGGCCCTGTACGCGGCTCTATGGTCATTAAGCCTTGGGGATACGGTATATGGGAAAACATCCAAAAGCTTTTAGATGCACGGTTCAAAAAGCTTGGGCATAAAAACGTTTACTTCCCTCTTCTTATTCCTTTAAGACTTCTAGAGAAAGAAGCCGAGCATGTGGAAGGCTTTGCAAAAGAGTGTGCAGTTGTAACTCACACAAGACTTGAAATGGGAAAAGATGGGGGCCTTGTTCCTGCTGGACCTTTAGAAGAGCCTCTAATTATAAGGCCCACTTCAGAGACTGTAATTGGAGAAGTAATGTCCAAGTGGGTCGAGTCTTTCAGAGATTTACCTATTCTTATCAACCAGTGGTGCAATATTGTGCGCTGGGAGATGCGCACACGTATGTTCCTAAGAACAACCGAGATCCTTTGGCAAGAAGGCCATACAGCCCATAGCACAAAAGAAGAGGCGCTAGCTCATGCGAAAACCATGCTGGATGTCTATGTTGAATTTGCACGCGACTGTTTAGCGATCCCTACGCTACCCGGCAGAAAAACAAGTGGAGAAAAATTCCCTGGAGCAGAGGAGACATTTACTTTTGAGATGCTCATGCCTGATGGCAAAGCGCTACAAGGCGGCACCTCACATTTTTTAGGAACAAATTTTTCTAAGGCAGCAAATATTCGTTTTCAGACGCGAGAAGACGGTCTTGATTACGCTTATACGACTTCGTGGGGAGTTACAACGCGTCTTATTGGCGCACTCATTATGACGCATAGTGATGATGATGGCTTAGTGCTTCCTCCAAGAATCGCTCCTTCTCACATTGTGATATTACCTGTCTTACCCAAGGAAGGAGTAGAAAAGGAAGTCTTTGAGTACTGTGAAAAATTAGCTGAGCGCCTAAGAGAAAAAGTGTACTACGGAAGAGCCATTGAGGTCGAAGTAGACAAGCGTGAGATGCGTGGAGGCGAAAAGAAGTGGCACTGGGTAAAAAAAGGCATACCTATCCGTGTGGAAATAGGCCCTAGAGATATTGAAAAAGGGGGCGCTTTTGTCAGCCGAAGAGACTCTACAAAAGCATCGCCTATGAGCTGTGATGACTTAGTAGAAAATATCGGCAATATTCTAGATGAGATACAAGACGCGCTTTTAGAAAAAGCTCAAGGTTTTATAGACAGCAGCATTACCGATGTCGATTCAAAAGAGGCGCTTTATCGCTTTTTCGAGAAAAAAGGTGCAGCTATTGCTAGGTGCTTTATCAAAGATAGCCCTGAGATAGAAGAGAAGCTAAAAGAAGATCTTCAGGTCACATGCCGCTGCATTCCTCTAGATGCTCGCGCAGGCACATGTATCTTTTCTGGAGAAAAGGGCTTAGAGGTCCTTATAGCGAGAGCTTACTAATGGGATGGAGACGCAAACGATCAAAAGCAAAACTTACTCTTGATCCACGCCTTCCTAAATCTCCGGCGGCTATTTTTTTCAAAGAGATCTGGAGCTTAAAAGACCTAGGAGCAAAAAAGCTTTTTTCTAAAGCCTTTGCCTTAGAAGATATAGGAGAGCTAAATCTAGGCTCTCCAGCAAAAGTCTATAGCGCTTATGACTCAGGTGCGCTTTATTTTGGATTTGAGTTTGAAGCTCCATTTGGCGCTCCTCAAGACCGCATCGATCTTTTTTTTGATACAAAACCAGGTCTTTCTAAAGGAATCACTCGCTTCTGCCATCAGTTTGCTCTTGTTTTTGAAGAAGATCCTGAGTTTTTAGAGGTCACTTCTTTTCGAGCAAAAGAAGACAGCCATGAAAAAGCCGATCCTAAAATACTTGGATGGACTCATGATGGAAGTACATGGAGTTTGAAAGTACCTTTTTCGGCCCTTCATGGGTATGAAGGGGGACGCGGACAAGATCTCGGAGCCGCTTTAGCAATCACAGCGCAGAAAAAAGAGTATCCTCTTATAGGTGCATCAGAAGAAACGGCGTATTCACAGTATCCTGGTCTATGGGCAGGTTTAGAGCTTGTGTAGGCGTATAGCGCTTTTAAGGATTTGAGATGTTAAGGATTTTAAAACCAATGTTTTATATTTTCACCTATTTTTAGAATCAAATTTTTGTTATTCTTTCGTTTTCTTAAGACCCTCTAACATCTAATATAGAATGAACAGGATTAGCCATGGCATCAAGATACGGCGGTATTCCTCCAAATCAATTTAAAGATCCTAAAAGTTTTTATAGTGCTGTTCCGGCAAATTCTCAAAATTTATCAGGCCCATCCCCATTGCATACTTTTTCCATTACAAGGCTAGAGCAGACTCCTATTATGGAAGCTTTAACTAAAGAGGATGAAGGCTACTTTAAACATCTTGGAGATGTATCTCTTGCTAAAGCCATTAGTCCCATTAAAACTTGTGTTGGTTTTGTCTGTGACGGAGAAGGGCAGCTTGGTAGTTGTACACTGATTGCTTCTAATTTAGCTCTTGTTGCATGTCATTCTCTTGAAGGGATCTCAGATGTGCGTAATGTGCGTGTGCGATTTGGCTTTGGTGAGAACTTAGAATGTCGCGACTACAAAATCTTAGATATTACGGAATATAACCAAGATCTTGATTATGCTGTGATACGATTAAATGGCGCTCCAGGTGAAATATATCCTTTCCCAAAGCTTGCAAAAAATGTATATCAAGAGCCCTCAGTATTATTACATCATCCTAGGAGCAAATCACTTCAGATTTCAGTTCATGCCTCTGTTTGCACTGGCTTAGGTGGCGATCATCTCTCAACATACCATGACTCTCACTACGGCTCATCGGGCGCGGGGTATATTGATCCTCAGGGAAGGCTGTTTGCAATGCACCTAGGATCAAAGCGGAACTTTGACAACTTTAACGTCGAACGTCTCGCTCTTCCACTCTCGACGATTGCGGAGCGTGTTCCAGTGGGAATTATTTCACGGATATTACAGAATAAGCTACCTCAAAACCATACTTATGCAGAATCTCAGGCGGGAGCTCCAACATACTATATACCTAATCGGTCAAGAAATTTTATCTTAGATCTTGAGAAATGGGATAAAGTACAAATGGTTCAGGGGGATCCGGGTCAGATAAATTATAAACTTGAAACCGACCCTCCTGTTTTGATCGAATGGTATCAAAAAAAGCATTCCAGCTGCTGGCCTGCTAATTGGAAGGGTAAAAAAGGAAGCGACTTTTACCTTGCCCTGGATGATACTGTTGATTTATTAGAAATAGTCGCTAATAATTGCCCCCTCTTTATAGCCAATCCACCCGAAGATCAATGGAAGCCATCCAAAAAGGCATGGGATATTGATAAATCTGTTTTTCAGGCGGCTGGCCGCATCGATCTATATAAGCATTTAACTAAATCACTAAAAATTAACACCTTGTATGTTTATGCAGGATACTCTGGTCCTCTGAAAATGTGGGAAATGCATGTCTACCCAGAATGAATGCAAAACATTATACGTATTTAAGATATCATATGATTCTGAAGGCCTCTTGAGAAAGAGAGCGTATCTATGTTAGGCTCTTTTTACTTCAAATTGAGAAAGAAGGCGATTATTTATGACAAAGCACTTTTCTAAAACACATGAGTGGGCTTTAAATTCTAAAGTAGGCATTACTGAGTGGGCTCAAAAAGAGCTTGGGGAAATTGTCTATGTCGATCTTCCTGAAATAGGTTCTAAAGTAAAAGCGGGTGACGTGCTCTGTGTAGTAGAGACAACAAAAGCTGCTACTGACATCTATACGCCTTTTTCTGGAGAAATCAAAAGCGTAAATGTCGAGCTTAATGATAAGCCACATTTACTCAATCAAGATCCTGAAAATTTAGGATGGATTGCCAAGCTTGCTTTTGAAGAGCCTGAGCAATACGAAAAAGAAATTGCAGCTCTTCTTAGTGAGACAGCTTATCAGAAGCTGATAGGGATCCCTGAACCTCTTCTAAGTTAGCGACTGCTTGATTGTCCTCTCTGAAAGGACTTCCTGTAGGTTGGTCTAAAGTAATGCCAGCAAGCGCCATAAACGCAATAGCGATTAAGCCCGACATAATAAAGGTGATTCCCATGCCTTTAAGGCCTTCTGGAATATTCGAGTAGGTAAGCTTCTCCCGAATAGCTGCGATAAGCGCAATTGCAAGCCACCAGCCAAGGCCCGAGCCTATGATGTAGACGATATTAGGGATAAGGGGATACTCACGCACTACTGCAAAGAGGCACGCTCCTAAAATAGCGCAGTTCACTGTAATAAGAGGTAAGTAGATCCCTAAAGCGTGGTAAAGAGGAGGGGAGAATTTCTCAATAATCATCTCTAAAATCTGGACAAGCGCTGCGATTACAGAAATAAAAACCACAAGCTCTAAAAAATCGAGAGATAGACCTTTTGTATTGATGCCAAAAGCACTAAGCCAGCTAAGAGCATTTGGGCCTGTAATAAACCTGTGGATAAACCAGTTTATAGTTCCAGCAACACTTAAGACAAAGACAACAGCCTTTCCCAGACCATTTGCAGTAGAGAGCTTAGATGAGCAAGCAAGGTATGAGCACATGCCAAGGAAATTGAAGAGTAAGATATTTTGCACAAATATCGACTGAACAAGTAGACCTATTAGGTTGACCCAGGTGTAGTTGCCCATAAGATCCATACTTTAAGGCCCTCTTTTTTTGTTGCGGTTGTTCGCTATCCAAATCATAAAGCCAATAATAAAAAAAGCGGCTGGCGCAAGTGGCATAAGGCCAATGTTTTGGTAGCGGTTTGGGTGAGCTTCAGAGGCGTAAAACCAATCGGGAATAACCTGAAAGCCAAAGATCGACCCAAAGCCAAAAAGCTCACGGATAAAAGCGACTGCCAAAATAACAGCGCCATACCCAAAGCCAGCTGAAAGGCCGTCTAAAAAAGCTGGAATAGGCCGCACGTTTTTAGCAAGTGCTTCCGCGCGTCCCATTACAATACAGTTAGTGATAATCAGTCCTACAAAAACAGAAAGTACTTTTGATATAGAAAAAAAGTAAGCGCGCAGAAAATGATCGACAATGATTACAAATAAAGAGATGAAAATCAGCTGAGTGATCATCCGTACAGAGTTAGGTGTTTTTTTTCTGAAAACAGAAACAAAAAATGAAGAGCAGCCTGTTACAAAAGAGACGGCAAGCGCCATTGTAAGAGCGACTCTCATACTCACAGTAATAGCTAAGGCTGAGCAGATACCTAAAACCGCGACTAAGATTTGGTTATTATCCCAAAGAGGGTCGATAAAGTAGCTTTTAAGGGAGCGTTTTTTCTCTGTCATGATTATTTGCTTCCTTCATGCTTGCGTATCAAAAAGGCTCGGTAAGGTCTGAGTGAGGATTGGTAGGCTTGTGTGACCGCATTACCAGTTAGAGTGGCTCCCGATATGCCGTCAACAGCGCTATTGGCTAAAGAAGAGCTTGGATAGGTCTCTTTTACTTTACCTTTTACTACGATAATTCCTATAGGGTCTTTTGTCAGATTAAGTGTGCCAGAAGTCTCTTGAAAGATGCTTTTGCCTTGAAACTGCTCTTGCCATTCAGAAGTCGAGATCTCAGCTCCAAGGCCGGGCGTCTCTTTTTGATCATACCATGTAGAGCCAATCACATGCACTGCATCGGACTTAAGCGCTATGTAGCCGTAAATAGCGTCCCAAAGCCCAAAGCCGTTTATCGGGATTACATACGCATCAGCTTTTGTTTTATCTGCATTCATAATCAGGTAAAAGAGCTTGTATTTCAGATGAGCAAAGCCTGATTTTTTGTTGTCATATAGATACTCTTCATAATTAAGCTTTGCTTCTTCAAAAGTGTAGACCTTGCCAGAAGAGTCAGTCAGCAAGGGCCGGACTCTTTCTTGAAAAAAGAGCAAGCGGTCGCTATCAGATGCAGGCTCTATTCTAGAAATAGGAATAAGTTTTTGTGACTTGGTATCAAGCTTAGCAGGAAGATATTTGCCTGCTTTTTCGATCTGGAAATTTTCTTCAGGTCCAAGCACCTGCGCAGCTTTAAAGAGCTCTGTAATTCGGTTAATCTGTTGAGCGCGCTCTTGAGGCTCTTTTAACACAGTCGCAAGTGTTGAGAGAATCAGGCCACATACAAAACAAAGAACAACGATAAAGATAAATGTTTTAGATCGACTTTCTTTAGGGACAGTTTCTGGATTACTTCCTTTCTTCTTGTTGTTTTTATCAGGCATAGCGCCTCTTTCTAAAGCGCTTAAGAGCTGTGTGATCGATAAGAGGTGCAAAGACATTCATAAAGAGAATGGAAAGAGCTACACCTTCAGGAAAAGCGGGGTTTATAAGGCGTATGACAACAACAAGTGTGCCAATACCGATGCCATAGACCCATTTTGCTTTTTTCATATAAGGCGAGGAAACTGGATCTGTAGCAAAAAAAACAGCGCCAAAAAGTAAAGAGCCGAGCATCAGGTGTTTATAAAAGGGAAGGTCAAACTTAGCAGGGTTCCAAAGGCCGGCATCTGCTCCTAAGTGCGAGCCTAACTGAAATAAGAGTGCAGTAAACAAGGCGCCAAAAAGTACAGATACCATAGTGCGCCAGGAGCCAATGCCTGTCCATATGAGAATAAAAGCTCCTAAAAGGCAGGCGATAGCAGAGGTCTCACCAAAAGAGCCTATACGGTTGCCAAAAAAAAGGTTGCCATCAGAAAGAAGGCCGGAGCCTGCTTTTAACTGAGCAAATTCATAAGCAGGTGTGAGGTACGTCGGCTCTAGTCCAAGGCCTCCAACAGAGGTGGAGTCAGATAAAAATTGCTGAAGCTCTGCTTGAGGGAGATCTGCTAAAGTTGAAGATGTTTTATGACTCAGCGCTTGCCAGTGAGTCAGCTTTTCTGAGAGCTGAGAAGAAGGCGCGCGCAAAATGGTATCGACATGGACGCGTTTAATCGCATCAGGCACATTAAGGTGAGATAAGGCAGATACCTGAGAGTAGCTGTCAACTCCTGATAAATGTAGAGATTCATTAATTTTTCTAAGACTCTCAGCTGCTTTTTGAGGAAGGGAGCCTACCCAAACACTTCCAGTCATGCGGGCAGGGAAAGCAAAAAACAAAAAAGTGCGGCAGGTTAAAGCGGGATTTAAGATATTCATCCCTGTTCCTCCGAAAAGCTCTTTACCAATTACAATACCAAAAGAGATGCCTAAAGCAGCCATCCAGTAGGGGATAGTAGGAGGGAGGGTTAAGGGAAAAAGCATGCCAGAGACTAAAAAGCCTTCGTTGATCTCATGACCGCGGACGCAGGCAAAAAAAGCCTCCCAAAGCCCACCTACAACATATGATATTAAGACAAGAGGCAAAAATAAAATGCAGCCTCGATACAAGATATCTATCCATCTTCCTTCAGAAAAACAAAAAGAGAAGTAGCCGCCAAAGGACTTACTTGCAGCTACATATTTTTGGATAAGTGTATGATCACTTGTTGTATAAACAAGGTCCATAAGGCCGCTATTCCAAATAGCCATAAGGATGCAGGGAGCAAGCGCAAAGATAACGATTACCATCCACCTTTTCAGGTCAATAGCATCGCGTATGAAGGGCTGCATTTTTGTTTGGAAGTTTACTTTGTATAAAAAAGAATCGAGCGCAGATGCAAGGGGGCGCATCTTTTCAAAGCGTGTGCCAGGCTCAGTCAGCCTCATTTGGAATTCAATAAACCTGCGTAACATGATTGTAAGATTACGCCGAAGGGGCTATTTGGCGCAAATATGTCTTGATTAAATTACACTCAAGATTAAGATGAGGATAAACGTTCTTTTTTAAAAAGATATATTAAAGGCAGGAGAGCTTTATTTATGAACCTTCGATACATAAGTGTTGGGCTCACGGCCCTTTTATTAGCAAGTTCAGGATTTGCTGCTGATCACGCTTTTTCAGGTACAAGGCATAAACGTAGAGAAGATCAGCGTAAGCACTTTGCAAGCAAAACAAAAGAGGCTGGTTTCAAAAAACGCAGCTTATCTGCGGGCCTGGATCAGCGCTTTGCTAAAAGACAATATCTTACAGGGGATTGGTGGGGGCATAGGCAAAAAACACTTGAGCATGGTGTCACTATATCCGGCACATATGTCACAGATATTCAAGGCAATGTAGCGGGTGGTCGCACAACAGGCTATGGTCAAGCAGGCTCTTTTGGTATCGATTTTAATTTCGACATGGAGAGGCTCGCTCATATTCCAGGCTTAGAGTTTCATGTGGGGGGTATTGTTCGTAGTGGTGTGAAACTCAGTGCAAAAAAGATTGGTAATGAGTTTCCTGTAGGCCAAGTTTTTGGCAGTGAGACCTACCTTTTAGGTACCCTTTTTGCTAGGCAGTCTGCTTTTAATAACCATTTAAGTATAAAGATTGGGCGCCTGAATGCAGGTGACGATTTTATGCAGTCGGACCTTTTTTATCGCTATGTAAGTAATGCTTTTTGTGGGAATCCTATCGCAATCTTTTTTAATACAGGATTTTCAGCCTATCCTAACTCAACTTGGGGCGCATACATAGACTACCAGCTTGGAGATCTGTTTAAAGCAAAGCTGGCTGTATATGCAGCAAACGCAGATCGTAAGCAGAATAAATACCATGGCGCAGATTTTTCTTTTAAAGAGCCAGGTGGATCGATTGTGGTTACTGAGGGAACGTATCTGATTAACCAAACCCCCAAAACATCAGGAATGCCGGGCAATGTCAAAGTTGGCACATATTATGCTACAAGCGCGGTTAGTAAATACACAGGGGGAGTCGGGCAAAACTATGGAACGTATTTCCAAGCTGACCAGATGGTAGTGCGTAGAGGTGGTAAAGGTAGTGATATTGGGCTAAGCGCTTTTGGTTACGTTCTTTTCGCTCCTAAAGATAGAAACAAATTCTCTTCATTTTTTATGACAGGGCTTACCTATAAAGGGATAATCCCTTGCAGAAAAGAAGATATCTTGAGTATTGGTCTTGCTCGCGGCAACTACAGCTCAGTGCTTCGAGGTATTCCAGCAAGTCAGGCGCATTTTAGTGTGCCTGGTATTTATGGAGATACCCCGCAGCATTTTGAAGCTGTTTTTGAAGCTAACTACAAAGTAGAAGTGTGGAAGTGGTTTTATATCACACCTGATTACCAGTACATAGTGCATCCTGGCGGAACTGCGGCGCTAAAAAATGCACATGTAATTGGAGCGCAAGTAGGAGTCACATTTTAAGGGCGCTGCCACCACCAGAGGTTTTGTTGCTCTAGGTACTCTTTTGCTGCTTCAAGCCTGATGGAACCAATCTTTGCTTCAGAAACAGGTTGATTAAGTTCACAGTAAGTTACCTTGATATGAGCTAGGGCTCCTTCAATATAGCTCGCTTCTTTGGAGAAATGAGCTTTAAAATCTGCGTCTTGGGTAGCTCTTAAAGCGGCTTTTGATAGGGCGGCTATTCTAGTTAGCGTCTCTTGGAATTCATCAGATCTAGCATTTCTATATTCAGGGTAAACAAGATCCCATGCCTTTGTAATTCTATCGGTTAGGATTACAAGGTCGCTTACAGGTCTTGTTCCTACATAAGGACTCCCAAACCATTCCCATACCCGGGCTCTCCACGTTGTATGAGCTTGAGCATAACTTTTAAGACAACCAGGCAGATGTTGTAACACAGATGTAAGCTCTGTTTTTATAGCTTGAGCTTCTTCATGTTTTACTCGGTTTGCAAATTGCATGGTGAGCAGATGTGTGATGCGTGTAGCAATCTGAGGGTAATGGGCATAGATACGACTGCATAGAGGTGATGAAATAGGAAAGGCAGTAGGCAAGCCCTTTTTACCATTTTCTAGATCAGGCAAAGAGCTTTCTTTAAGAAGGCCTGTCTCGATGAGAAGCGTAACGGCTTCTTGCACAGTAGTATGATAAAGTTTTGCTGTGCTCGTATCGCCTTGTGTACATGTACTTATTCTGTGACAAATATTTTGCACACCTTGTTCAACAGCTTGATAAAGTCTAGGATCATCACGGTTGCCTATGTAGGTCCAAAGGCGTTCTCTGCCGTCCATATG
Organism: Chlamydiia bacterium; assembly: GCA_041688145.1. GTDB lineage: Bacteria > Chlamydiota > Chlamydiia > Chlamydiales > JAAKFQ01 > JBDNIV01. The sequence goes on from JBDNIV010000038.1 coordinate 90,096, forward strand.
GGTATTAAGTTCAGTTGCGGCTGCTTTGAAATTATTCCGTACTACAACTTGCCCAAAGTCTAATACATCTTTCAGAAGGGGGGTGGGGAAAGTCTCTGTTGCTCTACCTGCGTATCCTAACATGCTCCCAAGCCCAAATACTCCTGCAGTAAATGCTGCGCCTATTCCAATAACAGCAAAACTTGCCATAAATCTTCCTCCGTTGATTTTAAGATTTTACTTTAGAAAAGAGCTTATCAAGTTGTAAAGATATTTTTTTAAATATAAAGAAAGAAAAGTGAGAAAAGAGGTTTAAAGAAAGGCGAAAGGCGCTCTTTTGGAGCGCCCTTTTGCATTTTCTTATCAGCTTATCTCATTGATATTTTTCTATTTAATAACATAGTGAACATCTAAGAAATAGACTTTTTATCTTGTTCCATAGATGCGGTCACCAGCATCACCGAGTCCAGGTACAATATACCCTTTTTCATTAAGGTGGCTGTCGACAGCAGCAGTTATAATATCAACATCAGGGTGCGCTTTTTGTAAATTTTTAATGCCTTCTGGAGCAGCAACAAGGCACATAAAGCGAATAGATAAAGGGCTGCTTTCTTTTAAAAGAGAAATAGCAGCGATTGCTGTATTGCCAGTTGCCAGCATAGGATCGACAATGAGTACATCGCGGTTTTCCATTTCAGTGGGCATTTTTGCATAGTACTGCACTGCTTTTAGAGTTTGAGGGTCTCTATAAAAACCTAAGTGCGCTACTTTTGCAGCAGGTACTAACTCAAGCACACCTTCTAAAAGACCGTTGCCTGCTCTCAAAATTGAAGCTAAGCATAATTTTTTTCCTGAGAGGGTAGGCATTGTGCAAGGACTTACTGGAGTTTCTATTGAGATAGGTTCTACAGATAAGTTTCTTGTAGATTCATAAAGCAAAAAAGCGCTGATTTCACGAAGCAAACGCCTAAATTCTAAAGGGCCTGTCTCTTTTTGACGCATGATGGTTAGTTTGTGTTGCACTAAGGGGTGGCTAACGACAGTGACTTCTGAGCTGAAACAAACTCCTGTAAATCCTAAAAGTATAACTGCTATAAATAGGCGCAATTTCTGCATAATCCCTCTCTCCTTTTTTTTGAGGTTTGTGAAAAAACAAATTAGTCGAAGTCTAAAGAGTTTTAAAGAAATGTCAAGATATTATTTGCAAAATTTGTAGTAGATTTTTTGAGTATGCTAGAGTGACTTAAAGTTTTAAGATGAGATTTTTGAGGGATTGATATGGTGTTAAAAAATAGTACAGCGGCTAAATATATCCTTAAGGCTTTAAGGTGTTTTTTTTATCCACCTTTTTGCACGGTATGCCAATCCCTTTTAGATGAAGATAAAGTATTATGTTCAGAGTGCTTTTTTCAAATAGAGCTTTCTGAATCTCTTCCCGAAAGAAGCTTTAATTGTTTAGAAGCGAGTGTTTTTGAAAATACAACTGTATCTAGTGCACTTATAAAAAAGGTGCAAGAACCTAGAGGTTATTTTCTTTCAAAAGCGATTGCAGGCTATGTGGGTTTGCGTATTTTAGACCTTGGATGGGATGTAAAAGCTATTTATGCAGAAAAAAGGCTTCAAGGGGTAGGGAAATCGCTTAGTTGTATTTTGGGAGTCTCTTTCTTGAAAAGCAGGAAAAAATGCCAAGAGGGTGTCTTGTTTTTAAAAGCCTTTTACAAAGAAGACGCCAAATTACAGAAAAGCTTATCTCCGGCTGATTTTGTGCTCTATCTTATCAACCAAGAAACTAAGAGTTTTTTTAAGCCATCAAAGAACTGATTGGATAGCACGCAATTTGCTGCGAACGCCGGGATCACTTTCTTTCTCTTTAGCAATTTTGCTATGAGCATGCAAAAGAGTAGAGTGGGTGCGGCCACCAAAAGCTGCAGCAATAAGTGTGATAGGTTCTGCCGTCATCTCTTTTGCGAGGTGCATTGCAATAGCCCGAGCAAATGAAATAAGGCGCTTTCTAGAAGAGCCTCTAATATCTGCAACGCTCACATTGCATGCGCGGGCGCTTGCTTGAATAACAGCATCTATCGTTACTTTTTTTGTAGGTGCGACTTCAAAAAGGTCTTGCATCAAGTTTTTAGCCAGCTCACATGTGATTGTTTGGCCATTCATCTGAGCAAAAGCAGATAAGCGGTTTACAGCACCTTCTAGTTGGCGCACATTTTGATCTAAGTTTTCAGCAAGCATAAGAGCTGCGTCGTAAGGAAGGGTTAAGCCTCTTAAAGAAGCTTTGCGCTGTAAGATAGCGGCCCTTGTTTCTAAGCCAGGCACATTTACAGGAGCAACAAGTCCTCCTTCCATGCGGCCTATTATGCGCGCAGAAAGCTTTAGGTGAGAAGGTGCTTTATCAGAAGCTACAACGACTTGTTTGCCAGCGTTAAATAAAGCTTCAAACGTATGAACAAGTTCTTCCTCAAAGTTGAGGCGGTTTTCTAAAAACTGCAGATCATCAATAAGTAGAATATCTAAGTCGCGGTACCACCGTTTCATACGGTCTACAGTTTTGCCTTTAAGGTTCGCTACAAGTTCATTGATAAAAGCTTCTGTAGATATGCATTGAATACGTTTTTTGGGATAGAGCTCTTTGGCTTCTTTAGCGATGCTATGCAAAAGGTGCGTTTTTCCAAGGCCTGGATTGCTGTAAAGGAAAAGGGGATTAGATGCTCCATAAGATCCTTTACTAATGCTTTGTGCACATGATTTTACAAATGCATTTTCAGGGCCTTCAATAAAGTCATTAAAAGTATAGAGGGGATTCAGCTTGAGGTTGCACGATTTAACAGCGACTTTTTGGGGTAGTATCTTTGGAGCTTCTTTTTTCTCTGGAGAATCAATCACTTTGAAACGCAAATCAAGTGCGTTTAAAAAGGTTTTCAAATCGTCTTGAAAATTACTGACTAAATACTCTTGAACATAGAGGTTAGGTACCTCGAGTTCAACGATAGTATCAGAAGACTCTCCGAGCTTAATAGGCGCAAGCCAATTATTAAAGGCAACAGAAGAACATTTAGCTTTAGCGTGACGCAAAAAGTCACACCAAAGCTGCTGGGTATGGGACATAGTTTCAACCTGGGTGTCTTTAGGTTTTCAACAATTCCACACGTCATTTGCGGCGGTGTCATTTGAGCTTACTCTAGCATTTGATGTGGGGATGTGCAAGAGGTTTTTAACAAGAATTTTTGCTTAAAAACTCAAGTCGTTGATGCTTAAAAATCAGACGAAAAAATGTTTTTTTTGGTGGAATTTTATTGCAATTAAGGTGTTTGTTTTCCAGATAAAATCTGACTAGAAGCAATAAGAGCATCAGCTGTTTTTGCTACGCGTTGGTTGCCTGAGTCTCGGAGTAGAGAGGCAATTTCAAGGGCGCTTCTTCGATCACCTAAAGCGAGCAAGATGCGGCAGCGGTTCATAAGTGTTGGAAGATGACTTGGGTCGATATCTAAGGCGCGGTCTAAAAGTACAAGCGCTTCTTTAGGTCGATCGAGCTTGTAGTAAGTCGCACCTAAAGTGCGCAGTTCATAAAGCGCGTGAGGGTTAATGACTAAAAGCGCTTCAAAGAACTTTGAGGCAATATCGTATTGACCTTGTTTATAGTAGAGATATCCAAGGGATCTTGCTTGAGAGATGTGTTCAGAGTTCCAGCCTAAAATGTCTTGCCAGTCGAGTTCTATCATATTAAGTGTCCACTTAGGTGTTTTAGGTGCGCTTATCTACCCTTTATTAATGCGTTCGCGTTGTATATGGATTTCTTGTTGTAGGGCATTTAGATTTTTTACAGTATCTAAAAGCTGAGACATAATCTTCCCGCTTTCTCGTACATCAAGGCTCGCATCACTGCGGTTTACAACTTCTTGTACGCGCGTTTGCATGCCTTCAACATGAGATAAGGCTTCGCTTAGCCCTATGGAGCTGAAAAGCTTAGAGGGATTGAAATCGTAGGGCTGGTCTACTAGCGTTAGATCTGCGCGCTTTGAAGTTCCTGTGATACGTGCGAATTGAGAGGGGATTTCTTCTGAAGAAATCATTGTGGGGAAAGAGGTCGGAGAAACAGAACGGACTGAGTCAGCATCCTGGCTCCTTTCATATTGCTCGTAAGCAGCAATAGGGAAGTTTGCTAAGTCTACTATGGGACTTTTGTCATTGATTTCTGGCATAGGCCTTATGATTCCTCATTTTACAATATAAAGGTTGTGGCTCAGATCTAAAGCTCTTAAAGCTCTACAACAGGAGATCTGGCTAGTAGCCTTATTAAACCCTAGTGTAGGAACTTTGTTTGAATTTGTGCAAGGTATGGGCGAAAAAGGGTGTGATTGGGCGCATTTAACACTTATTTCCCACAGATTGACACTTGGAATTTTTTGGGTGTAACTCATTTATAATAAAAGAATAGCGAATTTTTTTTTCAGAAAAAATAATCTATTTTCTGTAAATTTGTTGTCAAAACAAAGTGCAAGTGCTAATCTGTGGGAAAACGTGGAAATCATTAGGATAAAACCATGGGTCAGCATTTCTTTAGTGGGTGTACTTCTGCCAAGCTCGATAGCAAAAAACGCTTCGTGCTTCCGCAGGCTATGAGAAATGGACTTGTGGAAGATGGGGAGCTGAAGTGTACGATAGCTCTTGGTTTAGGTGGGTGTCTAGCCATCTATCGTCGCTCTGCCATCGACGAAATCGTAAAAAGATTTCGCTCAAAACAACATGTGGCGAAGTACCAAAAGTTCTTCACACTGTTCTTTTCCACGCTTTACCACACAACGTGTGATGCGGTAGGTAGAATCACTTTACCTGAATCGCTTAAGCACGCTGCGGGGATAAAAGGCGAGATTTCGATTGCGGGTGTCATGAACAAGATCGAACTCTGGCCTAAAGAGGTCTATGACCAAAACTTAGCTCAGCTGATGTATGGGCAAGAAGAGGACACAGACCTAAGAGAAACGCTCGCTGAGGCTTTTGCTCTTTTGGAGGAAAGCGCTGAGACCTTAGAGCAAAAGACTTATGAGGAGGCTTTGGTTTAGACAGAATCGGCAAGGGGGAAACGCTTCATATCTCTGTTTTAAAAGAGGAGTGCATCCAGATTTTTTCTAAAATCGAGATGGATGTATTCGTCGATGGCACTTGCGGTGTTGGAGGACATTCAAGAGCTATAGCTGAGAGACATCCTGAACTTAAGCGTCTAGTCGGTATCGATCGCGATCCCGCAGCGCTTACCATTGCAAAAGAAAACCTGTCAGGTCTTTCGTGCCAGATGGATTTTGTTAATGGAGCTTTTAGTGGTGTAAGAAGTTACCTAGATGATCTAGGCATAGATAAGATTGATGGAGTCCTTTTAGACTTGGGAGTCTCATCTATTCAGCTTGATCAAGCAGAAAGGGGATTTAGCTTTATGAAGCCAGGTCCGCTAGATATGCGTATGGATCCAACCTTAGCGATTTCAGCTAAAGACATTGTCAACACATGGTCAGAAAAAGATTTAGCAGAGCTTTTTGCCTCTTTAGGTGAAGAGCCCTTTGCTAAGAGGTGTGCGCGTGTAGTGTGCGAAGAGCGAATAAAAGCAAAATTTGAAACGACAGAGGATCTTAAAAAGGTTCTAGAAAAAATTGCTTTTCGCTCAGGTAAGGTGCATCCAGCAACGCGGGTATTTCAGGCAATTCGCATCGAGGTTAACAGTGAGCTCGATGAAGTAAGCCTTGTTCTTCCAGAGCTCTTAGAGCGGCTAAGACCTGGAGGAATAGTAGCTGTGATTAGTTTTCACAGCTTAGAAGACCGCATTGTTAAGCACTTTATACAAAAAGAAGCTGCAAAGCGCATGGAGGGCAAGGTGCTGACGCCTACTTTAGAGGCGCTTACTAAAAAGCCAATAGTTGCGACAGCTGAAGAGCTCAAAGTAAATAGGCGAGCAAGAAGTGCTAAGATGCGTGCTTTTAGAAAGCTTGGATAGAAGATAAAAAACAAAGCTTCATTAGAGGCTAGAGATAGGGGCAAGAAAATCAGATGAAAAAAGCGGTTCTTTGTCTCATCGTTTTTGGTTTTTGCCTTCATGCAGCCGTTGAGCGTCAAAATACAATCACTCGAGCAGAGCTTCGTCTTCACCCTTTACATGAAGATATTCGCAGCTTAGAAGAAGAGACAGCTCAGCTTGAGTGTGAAAGAGATGAATTTGAAAGCCCCCACAACCTTTTCAAACTCGCAGCAAAAGCTGAGTATGGCCACTTGAAGCTGCCTGACTTAGATAAGGTTGCTTATAGCGTAGCTGGCAGTGCGCTAACTAGGGAGTTAGAAACGGTGCCTGTGCATAGGGCCTCACCTCACACAGCTATTGGTGTGCTTAGTCAAAGGCCTTAAAGCCCTTTATGAAACGTCGACTACCACCTGACATAAGTAATCTCGACTTAAAGCGCCTATGCATTTTGTTTTCGGCGATTGTCGTTTTATTTGGTGCTTTGTTTCTTCGATTCTACGTACTTCAAATTGTACAGCATGATAAGTGGACTAAAAAAGCCATATCTCAGCACCACACAGTAGTTGAAGAGCCTTATATACGAGGGCGTTTTTTTTCGAATACCTCTTTGAAAAAGGGGCATGTGACCTCCGAGCAGCCTTTTGTAATTAATGTGCCTAAGTACCATCTCTTTATTGATCCAAGATCTATCAAAGAAGAATATAAAGCAGAGATGTTTGAAAGCTTGATCTCTTTTATTAAGGAGAGATCAGGTCGTATCAATGTATCAGAGCAGTTTTATAAAGATTCACGCAGTCGAAAAATTGCAACATGGCTTGATACAGTAGATAAAAAAGAGATTGAAGCGTGGTGGTATCCTTTTGCGAAAAAAAGAAAAATAGCAAGTAATGCGATTTTCTTTATACGTGACTTTCGAAGATCTTATCCCTTTGGCTCTATGCTTGGGCCTGTTTTACATACGATTTGTGAAGAAAAAGATCCCTTAAAAGGGTGTGTGCCTACAGGCGGATTAGAAGCTATGCTAGGCGAATATTTGAAAGGCAAAAGCGGCAAGAGAATACTTTTGCGCTCTCCTCGGAGAAAGATAGGTCTTGGTACAGTAACTGAACCTGCAAAAAATGGTCACGATGTCTACCTCACAGTTAATCACTGCCTACAGGCGATTGCTGAAGAAGAGCTAGAAAAAGGCATTGCGCGCACAGAGGCAAAAGGTGGGTGGGTGATGATGATGGATCCTAATACAGGCCACATCTTAGCAGTTGCGCAAATGCCGGGTTTCGATTTGAACCATCCAGGAAAATATTTTCAAGATAAAGAGAGTATTGATCAAACCCGGTGTAAGGGGATCATTGACGTTTTTGAACCAGGCTCTGTTATGAAGCCTATCACACTGGCCGTTGCTCTACTCGCTAATGAAGAGCTTGTGCAAGAAGGTAAAGACCCTTTTTTCTACCCGGAAGAAAAAGTAAAATGTGGCACTTTTAA
>JBDNIV010000009.1:0-15381 GCA_041688145.1 Chlamydiia bacterium
ATCCTGAAACACCCGTAATGGTTATAAGCTTGCCAAGAGGCAGGTGAAGATCAACGTTTTTCAGGTTGTTGTGGTTGGCCTTAAGTAGAGATAAGGTGGAGCCCTCTTTGAAGGACTTAGAAGACTTTTTTGAAGATGCATTAGGCCATTTAAGTGGCAGTTTGAGGTGTTTGCCTGTGATCGAATTTTCATCTTTTAATAGGTTTTCAGGGGTTCCTTCAAAGGTGATTTCTCCGCCTTCAAGCCCAGCTCCTGGCCCAATCTCTACAATATGGTCAGAAGCGAGAAGGACCTGCTCGTCGTGCTCTACTACAATTACTGTGTTGCCTCGGTTTTTAAGATCTCCAAGCGTCTCTATAAGCTTGCGATTGTCTTGAGGGTGCAGTCCAATAGTAGGCTCATCAAGTATATATGTGATATCAACAAGGCCACACCCTAAATGTGAGGCTAAGCGCACTCTTTGCGCTTCACCTCCAGAAAGGGTGGGCGCTGTCCGGCTCAGGGTCATATACCCCAGGCCTACCTGACTTAAAAAAGAGAGGCGCTCGGTGATCTCTTTAACCAATTCTTCAGCGATGAGTGCTTTTTGAGATGAGAGCTTAAGGCTTTTGAAAAAGCTAAGCGTCTTATCGATACTAAGTGAGCAGAGCTCATGGATAGTTAAATTGCCCAGGCGCGCTGCAGCTGGATACGGTTCAATACGCGCACCCAAGCAATCAGGACATAAAATCTTGCCCATGAGCTTTTCTGTATTTTTACGATATAGATCGCTTTTAGCTTGCGAATACCGGTTTTGGGCCTCTTTTAAAACACCGTCCCAGCGAACATAGTCAACCCATCTTTTTTTTGTTTCAGGATGGACGAAATGCATTCGCGTCCATTTGGCGCGGATCCCTTCCAAGAAAACTTTTTGTGCTTTTTTACTGAGATCTTTCCATGGGGTATGGATATCAAAGTCGTAGAGCTGAGCTAAGTTTTTATAGATATTGCCATAGCGTACAGTTGTATAAGATGAAGCAATTGAGCAGCAGTCTTCAGCTATGCTTTTTTCTGGGTCTATAATTTTTTCTAGAATAAAGCTTTGCACATCGCCAAGTCCTGAGCACGACTTGCACATCCCAGAGATACTATTAAAAGAAAATTCTGAAGGCTGGAGCTCAGGGTATGAGGTGTCAGATGCTTTAGAATAAGCTAGAGTGGAAAAAAGCTTTTCTTCTTTGGTCTCTATATCAAGGGCATAAAAAATGCCTTCACCGATATCAAGCGCTTGAAAAATCGCCTCGTTAAGGCGGGCTTCTTTTTTTTTTTGAACAACTAATCGATCAATCACGACATCTAAAGAGTGCGCTTTTTTAGGGTCAATGTCAGGAGTCTCTTCAAAAGAAAAAAGCTCACCGTCAAGTCTACCTCGGACAAACCCACTGCGCATTAGTTGGTCAATCTCATCAGTAAAAGTACTTTTTTTTCTTTTTGCAATAGGGGATAAAAGGGTGAGCTTCGTGCCTTCTGGATAAGCTAAGATTAGCTCAGCAATTTTTTCTTTAGATAAAGGCTCTACAGGCTCCTGGCTTATTGGACAGTAGGGGGTTGCAACTCTGGCATAAAGTACTCGGAGAAAGTCGTAGATTTCAGTAAGTGTGCCCACTGTAGAGCGGATATTATGAGAGGTTGTTTTTTGCTCAATAGCGACAGTTGGAGTAAGACCTGTGATACTCTTAGCCTCAGGGCGGCTTTGCCCTCCAAGAGCCCGCCTAGCAGCAAGTGCGAGCGCTTCGATATATTCTCTTTGCCCTTCTTTATATATCGTATCAAAAGCAAGTGATGATTTTCCTGATCCTGAAACGCCACAAAAAGCAATAAGCTTACCTTTGGGGAGTCTTAAAGAGACGCCTTTAAGGTTGTGCACCCGCACCTCTTCTAAGCAGATATAGTCATCACTAATCGGTTTGATGGGCTTAGGAAAGTCTTCAGGATGATTTGGATCTTTGGGCTTTTTAGGCATAGGGCAATTGTAGCTTAAGAGCTATTTGCCAGGCAATTGTCTCCTTCTATATGATGGGGGAACAAGGAGATACATTATGCAAGCGCGCACAAAGATGATCTGTACCATAGGTCCTGCTTCTGAGAGTCGAGAAAAGCTAGAGGCTCTAGTTGATGCAGGGATGAATGTCGCAAGGCTCAACTTTAGCCACGGCTCGTATGATGAGCACGGAGCTCGTATTAAGCTTTTACAAGCTATTCGAGAAGAAAAAGGTAAGCCACTTGCTATCATGCTCGACACGAAAGGCCCTGAGATTCGGGTGGGAGAGCTAAAAGGTGATATCTTAGAAATGAAAGAGGGCGAGTTGTTTGACCTTGTGGAAAAAAGTTCTAAAGAAACTGAAATCCCAATAAATCCTCCGATCGTTTTAGAGATTTTGAAAGAAAAAGACCGTGTGCTTTTTGACGATGGTTATATTGAAACCGTAGTCACAAAAGCTTCTAAAACGCGCGTAACGGTTAAAGTGCTTAATTCAGGTACACTTAAATCTAAAAAAGGGGTAAATATCCCCACTCGTCAGCTGAACATTCCCTTCCTTACTAAAAAAGATATTGAAGATGTCGAATTTGGATGTCGGATGGGAGTCGATGCGATAGCAGCTTCTTTTGTTTGCAAAGCTATAGATATCATCGAGATGAAAAGGTTGTGTGAACGAATGGGCGAGCCTAACATGCCTATCATCTCTAAAATTGAAAGTGATCTTGGGGTAAGAAACTTTGATGCTATTTTAAGTGTTTCTGACGGCATTATGGTAGCACGAGGAGATCTTGGGGTAGAGATGCCTCCAAGCCAAGTGCCTAAACTTCAAAAGCGCATGATTCGCAAATGCCTAAAAAATGCAAAGCCTGTTGTGATCGCTACTCAGATGCTTGAGTCTATGATCCAAAATCCAAGACCGACTCGAGCCGAAGTCTCTGATGTCGCAAACGCTATTTATGATGGCGCCTCATGTGTGATGCTTTCAGGAGAAAGTGCTGCGGGTAAATACCCTATAGAGGCTGCTAAAATGATGAAGCTTATTGCTAGGGAAACTGAATCTGATATTGACTATGAAGAGCTCTTTTATCAGAAGATGCAAAAGGGTCCACGATCTATCGCAGCCTCTACTGCAGCTGCTATAGTGAAGACAGCTTATTCTATAGGAGCTAAAGGTCTTTTTACTTACGCTGCAAGTGGCTCATCAGTACGTCTTTTAGCCCGTTGTCTTCCCCGCATGCCAATACTAGCTTTGACTTCTGACAAAAAAGTGTATTACCGCATGGCTTTTAACTGGAACACGATTCCATTTATGGGTCCTAGATGTACCTCGCCAGGTGAGCTTTTTGAAAATGTTTGCAATTTAGCTCTTGAGAGAAAGATATTACATTTTGGAGATCTGACCGTGATGGCCTCAGGCTATCCTTTTGGCAGGATTGGTGCAACAAATACCATGATGATCCACTACGTAGGAGATGTCATCTTGCGCGGAGAAAAAGGACTGGGTAAAAACATATCTGCTCCTGTAGAGCCTATTTTTATACCTACAGGTAAAGCCTCTTCTAAAGGCAAAATTATTGTCATTAATCGTTGTGATAGCAGCTATGATGAGCTTCTAAAACAAGCTGAAGGCGTGATTCTAGATGAGAGTGAAGAAGATAAAGAGTCTCTTCGCTACGCGCTTGAATGTGCGAAAAAATGGCACTTGTCTATTGTGACAGGGGCGGAGGGAGCTATGAAAGTCTTAGAGCCTAAACAGATAGTGACGCTTGAGCCTAAAAATGCGCTTATCTATCAGGGTGATGTGTTTGAGAAGCTTTCAAACAGTAAGATCCTTTAGTGCAGTAGCTTTTGAATCGAGCTTATTTGAAGATTAAGGGCCGTCTAAGTCTAACTCGACTATACGTATGCGTTCTTGATTGCTTACAAACTGGAAAATAGCATTTGATTCATCATGACTAAGTAAAACCTCAGGAAAATCAACACCTAAGCTTTGTAAGATCGTAAGTTGTGACTCTGAGAGGGTCCTTTCTCCAATGCCAATTGGAATTTCATGTTTTTGAGGTAAGTTTCTTGCTAAAAGAGCGCCTGCCAGGTCTCGAAGCATTTTTCCTTTTTTTGAGAAAAGAGCGTTAGATGCTATGCCTCCAAGATCCTCTCCAGGAGTGTAGTTTTCGGGCAGAGCATTAGGAGAGTGATTGAGATAGGGTATAACTGTTGAAGGTTCAAAGGGGATTTTTAAATCTCTTTCTATATGTGTTTTTTGAAGGCCTGCAGCAACTCGCAGTTCACATATATTATCTCGGCAGGTAGGGCAGCTTAGGCCTGTTTCAATTTGTGCGAACTGATCAAAACAAGCTTTACAAAGAGGGTGAATCTTGTGGGCTGTACTTACGCAAGGTTGAATAATCTCAGACCAGTTGTCTAAGCAAATAGGGCATGCTTTAGGGTTTCCAGCAGAAGCTTCAGCCTCAGCTTGTGAGATGTCTTGTGTCTTTAGGAGGAAAGAGAGTCGTATTTTAGGAGGGCGCTCTTCAGTTATTTGTTGTATGGGCAAAGCGCCTCTGAAACCCTGGCTTAGAGGACTAGGTGAGCCATTATCAAATGGGTTCATGCCATTAATTTTAGCCTTAGGAATGCCTAGATCTTTGATTAAGGCATGAAAGAACTTTACAGCAAAAACAACGTAATCTGTACATTTTTCGTCAGAAGAGTCTAGCTCTACAGCTTTAAAAGTTACTTGAGGAAGAGTCTTTGCATCGATATTTTCGAGTAGTTCGGACATTTGCTCTCGAATAAATTCATTCGCAAACTTATAAAAGCGCACGTATTTTGCATAGTCTTCTAGGGCTTGGCTTTGTAGCTGTACTCGTTTCTCTTTATAAGAGACTTGGTTTTTTACCTGAGCAAAAGCATATGTAGCCGCTCCTAAAAGCAGAGTATAGGCAGTCTTGGTATAGCCAGAAAAAAAACCTAGAGCAACGCCACTTATAAGAGATACTGCTGGCCACCTTAAACTGGCTAATTCTAGAGCCAGCGTAGTAGATCTTTGGATAAATTCTGTTTTAAGCCTTATCGATTGGGAGGCTTGTTGTGAGTGGAATAAATCGTAGGGGTCTTTGGTATTTGCAATAGATGCCATAGATACTGTGCTTTTGTTTTAGTCCAATTATAGTTCAATTTAGTTTAATTATCAGTGTTTTTTTTCTGAGTAGAATTTTTTATATAAAAAACCTTTGAAAATAGGTGTATATAGTTTACAATAAAGCGGTTATATTCTTGACGCCTCCTTCAGAGCAGGTAAAACGTTTTTTTGAAGCTCAAGCTTAATTTAGTCCCATAAAACCACAGGCTAAAATGCTTGCTGTTTCACTGCGAAGAATATAAGGTCCAAGTCTTACACTTTGGGCCTTATTCTTTTTAAGGAGTTCTATTTCCTGAGGAGATAGGCCTCCTTCAGGACCAATCACAAAGGCTATAGAGTTTGAAGGTTTTTTAGTTTGATCTATAGTAACAAAAAGCTCGTGCTGAGAGGTGCCTTCAATATCTCCATAAAAAAGGGAGGTGCCTTTAGCTTTGTCTATCTGAGTATCATCGACTGCATGGTTAGCAGAAAATAGAGCTTCATCTAAGCTTTTAGCATAGTGCACTTCAGGCATAAACAATCTGCCAGACTGCTTAAGAGCACTTATAGCTATGTGCTCTAATCGCTCAGGCTTTACTTGTTTTTTGTCACTATAGTCGGCTTGAAAAAGGATAATATGATCGACTCCTAGCTCAACCGCTTTTTCTATAACGAGCTCTACTTTTTGGGGACGTATGACAGCTTGAAGAAGGTGGGTTTGAATAGCCGATTTTTCTTGAAACTCTACATCTAGCACATCGAGCTCAACGCCTTTTTTGCTTTCGTTCAGAATGGAGGCTGTTGCTAAAGCGCCTTTACCATTGACAAGCTCAATGTGAGCGCCTTTAGCTTTGCGCATAACAAGTCGCATATGACGCGCTTCATCACCTTCTAGGAGGACACTTTTGCCAGCGGTAAGCTCGCTTTTGATGAAAAAACGGTCTTTGGGCATGGAGCTTCTCCTTCTGATAAAATGTGCAATAAAACTTCATCCAGGTTTTTAAAAACCTCTTCTTTAGCAGCTTTTTTTCTAATGTCTTCTAGGGTGAGTACAGTAAGTGCTGATCCTCGTTTAAAGTGACGGGACAGCTTTGGGATATCTGAAAAATCAAAGATGAGCTTGTAGGGGAGGTTGTCAATAAAAGCTGAGTTAGGTGAGCTGTAGGTCAAGAAGTCTGAGCCTTCAATAGGGCTTAAGGATTTATCGGTCTTTTTTGTATTTAGCAGATTCAGATGGGCCTTGGGGAAAAGCACTGTAATATCGTGATCAGGGTAGAGCGCTCTAAATAGTGGGCTTTTATCCAGGAGCAGTTTTAGCTTTGTAGGCTCTTCAGGATAGATTAGAAGAATCGTCTCATATCGGTAAGGCTTTAAAAGCTTTACAGGTTGGGGGCGTTTAAAACGGTTGTGCTGCCACATCCAGTCAGAGGGTTTTTCCCGTATACTTTTTTCAAAGACCTTCATCGCCTCATTCATCATGCGATGCACTTCTTTTTTTAGAGGCTTTGAAGTGTCAGGGAAAATAGGGAGGGAGTAAGAGATCTCTTGAAAAAGGCCACATCTTTTATTAGTTGCCACAACTAAAGGTACATTAGAGCGGTAGGCTAAAAGAGCAGGAGCTGAAGAAGAGTATGCCTTTTTCCCAAAAAATAGGCCGCTGTATGAACTTTCAGGTAGACCTTGATCTCCAACAAGGCCAAAAAAACGGCCCTCTTGAAGCGCTTTTTTAGCTGAGCGCATAGCTTCTCGAATGGGGACGATTTTTCCTCCTGTACTCTCTCTTATCGAAACTACCCAATCATTTAACTTTTTGTTTTTTAAGGGCCGTCCAGCAGCGTCTCCTTTGTGGCGAGTGCAGAGCTCAATGTAAGGCACTTCCCAATTAGCTTGGTGGGCTGAAAGGTAGATCAGGCCACCATATTTTTCTTTAAGCTCTAAACTTTGTTTAATATGTAAACAACGAGCGCGTTTGAAGTGACCTGAATGCAGACTTAAGCGGCCATACTCTAAACAGGTAAGTGCTAGGTTCTGAAAAGAGGCTTTAGCTATTTTATAAATATCTTTTTTAGACAGATTTAAATCTGATATGGCAAGGTTGCTAAGAGCAGACTTTCTAAGGTCTTTAGCAAGATAGTAAGCAATTGTGCCTAAAGGGAAGCTTATCAAATAGGTTAAGCGGTAAGGTAAAATAGCTAACAAGAAGCTAAAAGCGCGCAGTAGGTAGTAACTCATGTGGCCAGGCATGTCTTAATCATAGGCAAAAACTGCTTTTCAAATTCATACTCTTTTACAGAGGTACGAATTTTTTTAGCAGACTTTGCTGTCTTAGGATGCTCTAAAGCAGTGCGCAGCGCTTTTAAGCAAGATAGGGGATCTGAAAGATCATCGATTACGCAGCCAGTCTCCTTAGAAAGAAGCTCAAATCCGCCATTTGTTTTAGACGAGACAACATATAAGCCCATCGCCAGTGCCTCAAGGGTCACATTGGCACAAGGGTCATAGTAGGAGGGGATCACGCAGCTATCAGCTAGTTGGTAAAAGGTATGGGCATCGTCTCTTTTACCAAAGAAATGGATCTGAGAAGCAATGCCTAGTTTCTCGGCAAGCGCTTTATACCGATTTAAATGCTTGTCTTTTCCAATGACACTTAGCTCTACAGGCTCGTTTTTCAGATGGGCAAAGGCTTTAATCAAAGGAGATAACCCTTTACGCGCAAAGCCTGAGCCTACAAAGACAAATTGAAAGTTTTTAGGGCTAAGTTTTCTTTGTTTGAGTAAAGAGGCTCTCTTGTTTTCCCAAGATTTAAAATGGGGCTCAAAAGCTTTGAACTCTACGCCATTATAGATGACATCTATAAAGTCGTCCTGGAGATTATACTGATCGCAAAACGCGCGCTTAATAAAATGAGAGTTTGTGAAAATCTTTTTTAAGCTGGGATTTTGGATCAGCTTTTCTTCAAAGCGGATAAGCGTTTTATGAAGGGGATTCAATTTGAAGGAGAGGCGCTTAATTGCATTTTCATAAAGAGCTCTATGCTTTAAGCAAAATGGGTGGGAGCCATTGCCTGCGCGGAAGTGAGTTAAGTGTGTATTTTGATCAAGACCAAAAACGATCGAATAGTCATGTGTTTTTAAAAAGCGCTCAGCGGCTTTATCAAAGCGCTTTTTATGAGTAAGGCTTAATTTAGGCTTTTTACAAAGAGAATAGATAGTGATGTTCTTATGCGAGGGATACTGAGCAGGTTTTACTGCAGGGCCACTTGTAAGAAGGTCAACTTTTTTTCCCGCTTTAGCAAATGCTAAGGCGCAGTACCATGAGTCTTTTTCTAAGCCTCCTCCACTAAAAAGGTCACTAATTAAAACAGCAACACGACTCATCTAAGGCTTGCCGCCTTTCTCTCAGGAGAGATTTTTCTGATATGGATATATTCTCCCCTTTGAGACACCTGCAGACTAAGAGGTTTGTGAGGCGCTGTATAAAGACGCATCTTCTTTAAAAGAGTATGGAACTGCTCTATGAGCATAGGCGCGTCTTCTCGAGACATTTTTCCTTGAATAATAGCTTCTTCAACATAGCGCTCTTCAAGCTCGTTCGTGTTTATAAGCTCTAAAGACCACCTGAAGCGGTCTTGTGAGCTTTTTGCGAGATCAAAATGGATAGAGATTTGCAGGTAGTCTTTTACAGTCTCTAAAAAAAGAGCTGAGACATTATCAACATAAAGATCAGCATCTAAGACATAGAGGCCATTGCTCATAATAAGATCCCCATTATTGCCGAGCTTTAGAGATTCAGGATTGAGCTTAGAGCTTAGTGCAGTAGGAAAGAAAAGAGCTACAGGTAATTTTTTAGGAAGAGGTAAGAGCTCTTCGTACATAAAGGTGATATGCATGTTTTCTGCGGCAGGGTCATTCAACATAACTCGAGTATGCATATCGTTGGGAAGAAGTACTTTTTTCCATGCGTCAGGCACAGGGAAACAAACAATCTCTTTTGACTTGTCTTGGTTTTTTTCTCGCAGTTCATCGAGCTGTTGAGTGGAGATTCGATTGAGATCCAGATTCAATTTTGCGATATGAGATTGGAAATGCTCTGCTTCTTGTTTAGAGGTGCGCACTTTCATATGAAATTTTCTCGGCGAGACATTCATGAAGTGGTACCCTCTAGGTGCTGTACCTCTTGGAGGTGTGACATGGACAGTAAGGGGTACTTCAAAGGTAGGCTCGAGCGCAACAGTAAAAGGGGAATAGGTCACATCAGATATCACATTAGATAGATCAATGGTGCCACTTTTATCAATAATGTCATAACGCGTGATCTCAGGTGTCCAATTTTCAGGCTTATTAGAGGCGTCTAAGACAATCTCTAAGTCTCCAGGCTTGACCTTGCGAAAAACATACTTTTTCCCTTTGATCCCTAAAGAGATTTTTTGGGGTAAAATATTGCCTGCTTTAAGTCCTTTTACCGTGCGGTTAGGGCCTAGATTTTTCAAATGGACAGGCACCTCAGTAAAGCGTTGGTCAGAAGTGATGTAGTGATTGACCAAAAACCAGGTGAATATAGCGAGCATCAAGGAGAGAAGCTTGCGTTGCCAGTTGTTAAAGAGAAAATAGTCAAGTAAAGCCTTCATTGCCTTAGCCACTCCCGAATGTTTTTAGGCCTTATGGCCACTTTTGGAGGGTTGAAAATACTGCGGATAATGCCTTTAAATCGGTCGACTTTAACCCCACGCGTCATAACGCCCTCGCGAGCAATAGAAACTTTGCCAGTCTCTTCAGAAACAACGACAATAAGAGAATCAGTAATCTCACTTAAGCCTAGGCCTGCTCTGTGGCGTGTTCCAATAGAACGGTGCAGTTGAGAGGTGTCTTGTGAGAGAGGTAAGATACAAGCTGCTGCTAAAATCATCGAGCCTCGGATGATGACAGCGCCATCGTGTAGAGGTGTAAAGTTCATGAAAATAGATTCGAGAAGCTCCGAAGAAAATTCACCTTTAAGCATTACGCCATTACGAGCAAATTCTTCTAAAGAATCTCGATTTTCTAAGACGATAATAGCTCCAATACGCTTTTCAGACATTCGGTAGATCGAATGTGAAAGTGTGTCTAAAAAATGGTCAAATTCTGATATTTGCCGGCCACGCCCTCCTTTAAAGGAAAGCCTTCCAAGAGCAAAACGGATCTCTGATTGGAATAAGATGACAAGAGATAAAGGAAGTATGCCAATAGTAAAACGCATAATCTCATGTAAAACAGGCATGTGAGCATAAAGAGAGATAGCAAAAAGCAAGAAGATAATACTAAGACCAATCACAAAGTCAATGGATCTTGGATTCCAAAAAAGAGATAGGACGTAGTTGATAATTACAGTAACTACGATAATTTCTATTAGAGGGGTAGCTATTAACACTGAGGCAAGCCTAGGTTCTTGTAGTTTGTATTATTAATAGATGCTCCTCATCCTACGTGATATCGCTAAAAAAAGCTATGAATCTAAAGGCTATTTTGGCACGATGACCCCTTTTCCTAGATAGATTGAGCAGGTGAATAGATGCGGGGTATTTTTTTAGACATTGAAACGAGTGGCTTAAATAGTGATAGGCACCGAACTCTCGAGATTGCTTTTGAGGTTATAGATCTCATATCAGGGCATGTGCAGGCTTCTTACCATGCTTTTGCTGATCAGCCCAAAAGTGTATGGGAACTTGCAGATAAGACAAGTCTTCAAATTAATGGCCTAAGCCCGGGCAAGATGCCGTGTGCTATTAGAGAAGAACAAATAGCTAAAGAGATTACAAATCTTTTTAATGAGCTTGAAATAGAGCGCACATCAGCACTTTATATCTGTCAAAACCCATCTTTTGACCGGGTTTTTTTCTCACAAATTATTGATGTAGATAGCCAGGAAAATAGAAACTGGCCTTATCGCTGGCTTGACTTCGCCTCTATGGTCTATGCTAAGCGTTTAGAAAAAGCACAAAAAAAAGCAGGGCCACTTCCCTGGGAAAAGGGTTTATCTAAAGATGAGATAGCCAAAGAGCTAGGCATTGCCCCAGAACAAAAGCCTCATTCTGCTAAAAGAGGGGTAGAGCATCTAATTGCCTGCTATAGAGGGGCTATGGGTTTTGTTGATAAGCTTGAATAGGGACTTAGATATGTGCTACTCTTAAGTCTTCAAAATAAGATTTTTTAAAAGAGCTAATAGCATAAATATAAGGCAATAAAACTCATGGCACTTCATAAAGGCAAAGAGCGCGAATGTACTTTGCAGCTCGTTTATAGTTTTGATTTTACTGGTGAGGAAGCTTCCGAAGAAGATCTAAGCATTCGCATTCAATGGCTTATGCAAGAATTTAAGCTGACTAAGAAAAATGCTCACACTATTGATCAAGCAGCTACAAATCTTTTTAAAAAAAAAGAGATGCTCGATGCTTTGATTAACCAATTTGTTATTGGGTACTCCTTAGAACGTATTACAAAAGTAGAGCTCGCTCTTTTAAGGCTTCTTATTTGGGAAGTGTGTATTGAAAAGAGCATTCCCTTGGAAGTTGCGATGAGTGAAGCGCGTCGTTTGTGTAAGAAGTTTAGTTATGAAAAAGGGGCGGACTTCGTAACAGCTGTGCTTGAAGCGGCATGCAAAAGCAATTTAGAGGATAAGCCAAGCGATGTTTGAAAAAGGGCGCATTCTTAAAGAGTTTTGCACATTAAAAGTAGGTGGCCCTGCCAAGTATTTTTTTACAGCATACACTAAAGATGACCTTATTATGGCAACGGAGGAGGCTCGGAGGTTAAATATCCCTGTATTCCTCTTAGGTAAAGGCTCTAACTGTCTTTTTGATGATAGAGGATTTCAAGGGCTTGTCATTCTTAATAAATGGAGTGAGTGCTCTATAGAAGGCGTAAAAGCTACGGCCTCAGCAGGCTATTCATTTGCTTATCTTGGCATTAAAACAGCAAAGGCTGGTCTTGGAGGTCTTGAGTTTGCTTCTGGGATACCTGGAAGTGTAGGTGGTGCTGTGTACATGAATGCAGGCGCTAATGGGCAAGAGGTTTCGCATGTTATAGAATCGTGTGAAATAATAAACAGCACAGGTCATTTGCAAAACTTGACAAAAGACGACTTAGTCTTTGGTTACCGCTACTCTTCTTTGCAAAAAGAAAGAGCTATTATTTGCTCAGCTACGTTTTCTCTAAGTTCAGATCCTCTTGCTCAAAAAACCCAGCAAAAGATTTTAGACTACCGCCTTAAGACTCAGCCTTATGGAGAAAAATCAGCGGGTTGCATTTTTCAAAATCCAGAAGGTGCAAGTGCGGGCCAATGGATTGATGCTTTAGGGCTAAAGGGCTTAAGTGTTGGAGATGCTGAGGTCTCTGAGCTGCATGGTAATTTTATTATCAATAAAGGCTCAGCTAGGGCTCAGGATATCCATACCTTGATTGAAGAGATTCAAAAACGTATAGAGGCTCATTATGGAAAAAGGCTTGAGATGGAAGTAAAATGTGTTCCTTACACACCGAGGGTGCATGTTTCGGGCTGATTTGCACTGTCATTCGACGCATTCGGATGGGCAAAAAAGTCCAAAAGACCTTGTCTTACTTGCAAAAAAGATAGGCCTTTCAGGTCTATCTATTACAGATCATGATGCTATTGGCGCTTACGAAGAGGTTTACAATTTTGCTCAGGAGCAAAAAATAGAGCTCTTAAGTGGTTTAGAGCTTTCATGTGGGTATAGTCTAAATGGGCATCACGACTCAAGTGAAAGTGTTCATGTTCTGGGTTATGGATTTAATAACAAAGATCCTGGACTAAAAGAGCTTTGTGAAAAGGCGTGCTTAGATCGAAAAATACGTAACTATGCGATTGCAGACAAGCTTGGGGAAAAACAGATGCCTATTGACGTAGCTGGGCTCTATCAAGGAAATTCAGCTGGATCTATCGGCCGTCCTCATTTAGCTCAAGAGATGCTAGAGAAGGGATATGTCTCTAGTTTTAAAGAGGCATTTATTGAGTTTTTGGGCGATGGCAAAAGTTGCTTTGTGCCTCTAGAGCGCATCTCTGTAGAAAAGGGAATAGAATTTATCCATAAGGCTCATGGATTTGCTGTCTTAGCTCACCCTCATCTTTTAAAAAATTCCTCTCTAGAAGAGGAGCTTCTAAAGCTGAATTTTGATGGTATAGAGGCGCGTTATGCTAAAATGCCCTCTAAGAGAAATGCTCGTTTTGAGGCGTTTGCTAAACAAAAAGGGTGGTTAATCTCTGCAGGATCCGATTTCCATGGTGAAGGGATTTCTTTTGCAAGTTTGGGTGATAGTTTTGTGGGTAAAGAAGTCTTTGACCAATTAAAGCAAGGGCGCGTGTGAACACTGTAAAAGAAGAAACAGCGCAGCTTACATTTGAAGAGTGGATAGAGCCTTACTTTTCATTGACCCCAAAGCCAGAAAGGGGTCCACTGCGATTTGAAGCGTTTCAAGAACTGTGCGCGGCTTTGGGGCATCCTGAGCGCGCGCTACCTGCTATTCACATAGCAGGCACGAATGGCAAGGGGAGTGTAGCTACAATGGTGTCTAGAGCGCTTTGGTGTGGGGGCATAAAGGTAGGCGCTTTTACATCACCTCATTTGAGACATTTTTCTGAGAGAATTTGGGCTTGTGGCCACTTTGTTGCAGAAAAATGGGTGCGCAAAAATGGGGACCTTCTGTTTGAGCAGTGTGAACATTTGGGATTTTCTCTCGGTTTTTTTGAGTGGAGTTTTCTACTTGCTCTTCGTTTTTTTGCAGAGTCAAAAGTTGATGTTATGGTTGTAGAGGCAGGTATTGGTGGAGCTTTAGATACGACAAATGTTGTAAACCCTATTTTAGCTGCTATTACTTCAGTAGGACTAGACCACCAAAATATTTTGGGTAAGAGTATAGATCAAATAGCAAGAGATAAAGCTGGGATTTTCAAGCCTAGCGTCCCTGTTGTCATAGGGCCCCGGGTGCCTAAAATTGCTGAAGAGATTGCAAAGTCAAAAGGCTGCGATTGTATTCGCATCGAGCCGGCCGAGACTTTTATGGAGGAAAATCAAGGTGTTGCAGAGGCTATTTTAAAAGGTTTGCCGCCTGCATTTTTTGTTAATGAAAAAATCATTTTTCAAGCACTTAAGATAAAACCTTGTGGGCGTATGCAGGTTTTAGGGAAAAATCTTGTTTTGGATGTAGCGCATAATAGAGATGCTGTGATGCGAGTAGTTCCTTGTCTTGAGAACTACTTTAAGGCGCTGTTTTCTGTAGTTATTTGTTTTACAAAAGATAAAGATATCAAAGCATGCTTAATGCCTTTAGTAGGAAAGGTCTCTTTTTTCCATGTTACTTTTTTTAAGCACCTTAGATGCGCCAAAAAAGAGGCTTTTGAAAAAGCTTTTAAAGAGCTTGGAATTAAGAACTATGCTTTTTACCCAGAGGTAAAAGAGGGGCTAAAAATTGCGCTCGAAGGGCCAAGCGCTAAAGTCGCTATATTAGGATCGTTTTATCTTGCAGCTGAATGTTTAACTTTTTTGGACAAGAAGTAAGAAAGGAGCTTTTTCCCGCATAGGCGCACAGTGAAAGATGCTTGCCTCATGTGGTTTTAGGCTTTTTGCCCAATGCAGGGCCTCTTCACTTTCAATGGCGCCTTGTTTATGGCCTGTATAACAGGTGATACTAAGCCATCCTTTTTCTTTTAAGAGATTAAAGGCGCTTTTCAAACTACTCACAGTGCAAGCAGCTGTAGTTGTCACCTCTTTATTCCCACCTGGAAGGTAGCCCAAGTTGTAGGCAATAATATCAGCAGATGGCAAGAAGCTCTCTGGAAAAAAATTATTTCTTTTTATGTTTTCATGGAGGTTTTCATGAGAGGCGCACTGAAAGGTAATATAGTCTAGATAGCTAGAAGGAAGTTCTTTTTCTAGGCGCTTTTTAGTGGATTCAATAGCACTTGGCTGAATATCTATAGCAAAAACAAATCCACTTGAAGCTTTTGATTGGAGGTTTGGTTTTAAGGCAAGTTGAGCAAGCATTAACGTGTCATGGCCATTACCACAGGTCGCATCGATTACAAAGCTGCCTTGGGGGACAATTTGTTTCCAAATATTATGAGTAAAACTCGTAAGCAGCATAGGTATTTAATTGATTGAAAGAGCTCATTTTAGTACACTTGGGCCTTCTTACGAAAGGAAAATCGGGGTATTAGCTCAGTTGGTTAGAGCGCCACGTTGACATCGTGG
>JBDNIV010000039.1:0-31808 GCA_041688145.1 Chlamydiia bacterium
ATACGTCCAAATCCATTGATGGCAATTCTAATCATGAGGGTCCTCATTCGTTAAAATATATATGATAGCGTGGCCAAGAAATTTATGCGAGATCTTAGTTAAAAACGCTTACTTCAGATATTCAATAATGCACTTAGGGGCCTGGTCACCCACTCTTGAGCCCGTGCGCACGATGCGTGTATAGCCTCCATGGCGCTTTTCAAAACGCGGAGCAATCTCTGTAAACAGCTTCTTAATAACCTTACGGTCTGTGTTATAAGCTGATAGATCACCCGCTTTTGCTGCTCTAGCTTCTTTTGATGAAAGAGCATTAAAACGAAGCATCATTTTAGCAGAAGCCAAACGTTTAGAAGCAAGCGTTTGCTTTTTAGCAAGCGTAACAAGCTTATCTGCATGACGACGAAGCTCTTTTGCTTTTGCCACAGTTGTCTCGATAGACTCATGCTCAACAAGCGACTTTAACATGTTAGCAACTAAAGCACGCCTATGCGATGCGCTAGAACCTATTTTGAATGTATGCTTACGGTGTCTCATGCGTTTTTACCTGCTTGCTTAGCCAAATAGGCTTGAATTCTATCTTTCACGTTATCGTGCTTAATGTCATAGCGACTCAGATCCATTCCTAGACCAAGACTCATGTCAGTAAGTTTTTGCTTAATTTCGTTAAGTGACTTCCTGCCAAAGTTACGGAACTTGAGCAAATCAGACTCAGGCATTAGCACAAGCTCGCCAATCGTCTCAATGCCCGCACCCGCTAAACAGTTCATAGAGCGAACTGAAAGCTCAACCTCATTTACGCGAAGAACAAGCTTCTGCATAATTTGGTCACGATCTGTCTCTTCTCCAGACTCACCACTCTCTAAACTTAAATTAGCTACCTGACTTACACTTGCAAATGATGTTAAGTGCTCTGTGACTAACTGCGCTGCAAAAGTAAGAGCTGTTTCCGGAGAAATACGCCCATCTGTCTCTACTTGCAGTATCAGCTTATCAAAATCCGTATCACGTCCTACACGCGTCTTTTCAATGTGGTAGTTAACCATAGTGACAGGAGTAAATGTAGAGTCAATAACGATCTCATCAACTACTTTACCCTCAATCTCATGACTTTCAGAAGGTACATATCCACGACCTGTTTTGACCTTGATGTCGACACGGCGCTTCATCGGCTTAGTTACTGTAAACAGATGCAGCTCTGGATTAATCACTTCATAACGCGCATCTTGAACTACATCACCCAGTTTTACTTCGTATTGACCTTGTACACCTAACTGCTCAGGCGTGATATCAAGATCGCATGTTAGATGTTGAACAACTTGAGGATGATTCTCATTATCTGAAGTTAACTTCTTTAAAAGCGCTCCTTTGAAATTGAGGACAATATGCGTCATGTCTTCAATGATACCCTCAACTGCCATGTACTCATGTGGTACATCTTCTATGCGGATTGAGATAATCGCTGGCGCTTCAATAGATGAAAGAAGCACACGACGCAAAGAATTGCCTATCGTATGACCAAAACCCTTTTCAAAAGGCTCTGCAACAAAAACTGCCGCATTAGGATTTTGCGGATCTTGCTCCACTTTAATTGCACTTGGCATTTCAAATTTGCCATATTTCGTTGCCATAAATGATGATCTCCCTAAATCTATCTCTTTAAAATTGCCAGAACTTATGCTCGTCTACGCTTGCGCGGTCTACATCCGTTGTGAGGCAAAGGCGTGCGGTCACGTATAACTGTAATCAAAAGACCCGCACTTTGCAGGCCACGTACCGCAGATTCACGTCCAGATCCTGGACCTCTTAAATTTACTTCTACTTCTTTCATTCCCATCGCTGCCGCAAGTTTGCCCGCATCTTGAGCCGCTACTGTCGCAGCAAAAGCTGATGACTTTCGCGAGCCAGAAAAATTCACTTTGCCTGCACTTGACCATGAAATCACTTTCCCCGAAGGATCTGTGATTGTCACAATAGTATTATTAAAAGTAGCTGTTACGTGCGCAACGCCCGCTGGAACACTTCTTTGGTGCTTCTTCTTACGAACCGTCGTTGCGGTTTTTTTTTGCATTTGCTTTGCCAAAACTTTTTGGACTCCTCAATTATTTCTTAGAAGGCGCTTTTTTCTTATTTGCGACACTTTTCTTCTTGCCTTTTCTAGTACGTGCATTACAACGCGTGCGCTGTCCACGGACTGGAAGACGTAACCTATGTCTAAGCCCTCTCCACGAATGGATACTGATAAGACGGCTGATGTTATTTTGTACTTCTCGACGCTTGTTTCCTTCTACGACATACTCAGATTCTAAAAGCGCGTTAATCTTCGCGATCTCATCTTCACCTAAATTCTGAGCGCGCATATTTGGATCAAGGCCCAGCTTGGTAATAATCTGGAGTGCTGTGTGACGGCCGACACCAAAAATGTACGTTAGACTAATCTCTAAGCGTTTGTTATCCGGAATGAAAACGCCAATAATGCGTGGCATAGCTAAAAACCTTCTCGTTTTAAATAAATACTTGACCTCTAGGCAGGCCCTTTCTCTCGATACACGTATAGGACACTAAGACCCACGTAGTAGAAAGTCCCCTAGATACTATCAAAATCTCTCTTTTTGCGCTCTACTCTTTTGATTTTTTCTTTGTTCAAAATAGAGTTTAACGCCCTCTTACTTTACTTTTACGCATCAGCCCATCATAACTGCGCTGAAGCAGATGCGTTTTAATCTGACGACTGGTATCCAAAATCACCCCTACCAAAATCAGAAGCGAGGTGCCTCCAAAAAAATGGCTTATAGATGAATCAATACGCAGTAGTCGGCTAACCAGCATCGGAAGGATAGCGATCACTACAAGTGACACAGCTCCTAAAAGCGTAATACGTCCCATCGTCTGGTTTAAAAATTTCTGTGTCGGATTTCCTTGACGTATCCCAGGGATAAAAGCACCCCCTCGTTTCATATCCGAAGCTATTTGCTCGGGATTGAACTGAGTTCTTGTCCAAAAGTAAGTAAATCCAAATATCAATAATACATATAAAATATTATAGGTCGTTGCCCCAGGTGCAAAAGTTGCTGCAAGCTTTGCTCCCCAAGCTCCCTTTGCTAAAAATTGAAATACCATAGCAGGAAACGTCAAAAAAGCTGAAGCGAAAATTACAGGTATCACCCCTGCATAGTTCACCTTAAGAGGTAAAAAAGGAGCTCCAGACCCCTGCATTTCTCGCATACCTACAACACGTCTTGCATACTGTAAAGGAATACGACGCTCGCCTTGAATAACTAAAATAGTGCCTATAACAATAAATACAAAAAGAGCGAGTAGCACTAATACTGAAAGCATCGATAAGCTTCCTACATCTTGAGACTCTAGTCCTAATTGTGAAACCACTCGGCCAATAATAGAAGGTAATGATGATAAAATACCTAGGGTAATAATAAGGCTCACCCCGTTACCCACACCTTTTTCTGTAATCTGCTCACCAATCCACATGAGTACTGTCGTCCCCACAGTCATAGCTGTCATAACAACTACAAAGTAAAGCCATGGTACCCCAAATAATGTTGCTTGTAATATCTGGTCTAAAATCATCCCTGGAAAAGCCGCATTTCTTTGAAGTGTATAATATGCATAAAGCCCAGAGTAAGAAAGCGCCATACCAATAGTAAAGAGCCTTGTTAGCTTGAGCATCTTGCGCCTGCCTTGCTCCTGGTTCTCACGCATCTCTCTCTGCATAGAAGGAACAAAAGTCGTAAGTACCTGCACGATAATACTCGCTGTGATGTACGGCATAACCCCAAGCGCAAAGATCGTCATCTGAGCAAAAGCTCCCCCAGAAAACATATCCATCATTTGGAAAAGATTTTGCCCCCCTTTAGTCGCAAAGCGGAACATCTCCATCGCACGGTGACCATCAATACCTGGTACAGGCACAAAGACACCAATACGACACACAGCCAAAAGGCCAAGTGTCCAAAAAATCTTTTTCTTTAACTCAGGGAGTGAAAAAAGCGCACGGAGCTTATCCAGCATCAGTTAGCCGCCTTACTTTGTGTCTTTTTTAAGCTTCTTGGAAGCAACTGTCGTTTTAGCTGCTTTTGTCTTTGGCTCATCTCCAGAAACTTTAAGTGCTTTTGGAATCTTTGCAGGAGCCGGCTTAGGGCCCTCAAGGATTTTTAGCTTAGCACCCGCTTTTTCAAGCTTTTCTTTAGCTGAGCTTGATACGCCATGCGCCTCAACATTAACTACTTTTTTTAGCTGACCGCGACCTAGGATTTTTAAACGGATCTCTCTTTTCCCTTTTAAAAGGCCTTTTTTACGTAGAGTATCTAAGCTCACAGTCTCATCAGCTTTGAAAAATTTTTCAATATCATCGATATTAATCGTCTCAAAGTTCGTTGCAAATTGCGCATTGTTAAAACCACGTGTTGGCAAACGCTTAAAGAGAGGAACACCTCCCCCTTCTTGCCATGAACGTCTTTTATAACCTGAGCGAGATTTAGCTCCTTTATGACCTCGGCAACTTGTCTTGCCTCGACCTGAACCCACACCACGTCCTACTCGCTGAATACAGCGCTTTTTCGTATGTGTATTTTGTAACTTAGATAAATCGGTCATCCTGTTGCCCTCGCTTTATAAACAGCTTTACGGTTTCTAAGCTGAGATAGCGCCATGAACGCTGCTCGCACCTGGTTATTCGGGTTATTAGAACCAAAGCTCTTAGCCACAACATCCTTAATGCCAGCAAGTTCTAAAACAGAACGGACCATTGATCCAGCCATTACCCCTGTTCCTTCAGGAGCAGGCTTTAGTAAAAGACGTACTCCGTCCTGCTTGATTGTTACGTTGTGAGGAATTGTCGTTCCTTCCATCTCAAACGTAATCAGATCTCTTTTAGCAAGCTCTGTCCCTTTACGAATCGCATCAGATACTTCATTTGCTTTCGCAAAGCCGTAGCCTACGCGCCCTTTGCCATCCCCAACAAGGATAAGGGCTGAAAAGCTAAACTTACGTCCACCCTTTACTACCTTAGAGCATCGGTTAATGTAGAGAACCTTTTCTTCAAATTCTGGATCTTTCTCATCGTTTCTAAACTGCTTCATTCAGGCCTCTTTTTCCTAAAACTTTAGTCCTGACGCGCGCGCGCCCTCAGCAAACTCAACTAAAATACCGTGGTACTTGTGTGCGCCACGATCAAAAATAACTTTTTTAATCTTCTTCTCTAAAGCTAGTTTTCCAACAAGCTCACCTAAAAGCTTTGCTGACTCTTTAGATTTTTTGTTCATCTTACCACCCTCAGACTCTCTTGAAGCCTTTGAGTACGTTGATGCATTTACAAGCGTACAGCCTGCTTCATCATCAATAATCTGAACAGACAAATGCTTATTACTCTTTATCACGCAAAGACGTGGACGCTCAGCAGAACCTCTCAAAGGTTTGCGAACACGCAGAGCTCTACGCTTTTTAAGTCTATGTATCTTTACAACAGATGATGACATCTTTTACCTCTTACTTTTTAGCAGTCTTACCTGCTTTTCTCCTCACGTATTCGTCCTTGTAGCGCACGCCCTTACCTTTGTAAGGCTCAGGCTTTCTTAAAGCACGCAAGCTCGCAGCGAACTGACCCACTTTCTGCTTATCAATTCCCGAAATAGTGACAGATGTATTTTTTTCTACCTTTGCTGAAATTCCCTCAGGAATATCTACTTTGATAGGATTTGAATAACCTAACTGCATTTCAATTATCTGACCTTGCACATTTGCACGGTATCCCACGCCAATTAGAGTGAGCTCTTTACTAAAACCCTCAGATGTACCCTTAACTATATTCGATAACAGCGCCCAGTGAAGACCTAAAAGTCGGCTCTCTGTTTTTTCATTTGCCGCTCTGACCCATAAGGATTTATCTTCAACAGCCACTTGTACACTAGGATCTAGCTCATGCTCTAAAGTTCCTTTAGGCCCTTTAACATTTATTTTAGATCCTTGCGCGCTCACCTCTACACCCTGAGGAAGGGTAATCGGTCTTTTCGCTAAACGTGACATAAACTTTTTCCTAACTCTTTAAATTACCAAACGCAGCACAGCACTTCGCCGCCAACATTCTGCTTTCTAGCTTCATTACCTTCTAAAACGCCTTTTGGAGTCGACACAATGGAAATTCCAAAACCGTCGTATACAAAAGGAACTTTTTTAGCACCTGCATACTTTCTGAGTCCTGGAGAAGATATTCTCTTTAAACCCTGAATGACTGACTTACGCTCTTGTGTGTACTTAAGAAACACGCGAAGTGTCCCCTGAACCCCTTCATCTTTCTCTAAAACTTTTGCTACAAAACCGCGATCTACAAGTACATCTAAAATAGCGCGTATCATACGGCTTTTTTTTAGATCTACGTAGCGGTGTTTCGCTCGAGAAGCATTTCGGATGCGGGTTAAAAAATCTGCTACTGTATCTGAACTCATCCTATTCTCCTTGAACCTCTACAAAAGGTAGTCCTAATCCCTCTAACAACTCTTGGCACTCTAAATCTGTTTTTGCATTCGTTACAAAACTAATATCCATACCCTGAGAACGCTTCATCTTATCTAGATCTATCTCTAAAAAACAAGCCTGATCAGAAAGTCCTAGTGTATAGTTTCCACGTCCATCACCCTGTCTTTTAAAACCACGAAAGTCACGAATACGAGGAGAAGCTAAGCAAAACAAGCGCTCAGCAAAATCATACATACGCTCACCCCGAAGTGTTACCTTCAGGCCTACTGGCGTTCCTTCACGCAACTTAAAGTTCGATATAGACTTACGCGCTTTAGTAACAATCGGCTTTTGGCCTGAAATTACTGTAAGCTCGTTTATGCAATCCTGCAGTGCATTTTTATCTTTTGCAGGCTCAGCAATACCCATGTTGATAATAATTTTTTCCAACTGAGGCATGAGCATCTTGTTCTTATAGCTAAACTTCTCTTGAAGCTTTGCGCAAACGGTCTTTTTGTATTTTTCCTTTAACACCGACATCTTGTCTTCCCTTTTACTTGCCCGCTTTTAATAAACGGTGAGCTGTCTCTTTTCCCTCTTTATTAAGGTAGTAGAGCTCTTTTTCTTTTGATTTGTTCAAGCGCACGCGCAGCTTTGTAGGCTCTCCATCTTTGCCCACAAAACGCACATTCGATATGTGCATGGGGCGCTCCATAGCAATAAAGCCGCCTTCTGGATGCTGCTGTGATTTGCGTACAGAACGCTTACGAACATTCGCGCCCTCTACGATGATACGTGACTCAGATTTAGCTAAGACTTTGCCTTGCTTACCTTTGTCATTCCCTGCAATCACAACTACTTGATCGCCTTTTTTTAATCGCTTACTCATATCTTATCCTTAAATCACCTCTGGAGCGAGTGAACAGATTTTTACATAACCATGTTCACGTACTTCTCTAGCCACTGGGCCAAAAATACGCGTACCCACAGGATTTCCCTTATCATCAATCAAAACACAGCTGTTAGTATCAAAGCGCAATTTTGACCCATCCTTACGGCGGATAAAACTCCGCGTACGAACGATCACAGCTTTAATTACAGCCCCTTTTTTCGTGTTGCCATTAGGCTCCGCTTCTTTCACAGAACAGACTACTACATCGCCTGCGTATGCGTATCTGCGACGTGTTCCTTTTAGTACTTTAAAGCACTTAACACGCTTAGCACCTGAGTTGTCTGCTACTAATAGTTCTGTTTCTTGCTCAATCATGATGAAGACTCCTCTTTGGAACAAACACGCCAGCGCTTTGTCTTAGATAGAGGACGAGTTTCCATGATCGTCACGACATCGCCTGTCTTGTATTCGTTTTTTTCATCGTGAGCTCGGTATTTTTTGTGACGCGAAACGAGCTTGCCATATACAGGATGCGGCACACTACGCTCTACCTTCACAACCACTGTCTTGTCCATTTTATCAGACAAAACTGTGCCCTTTTTCACGGTTCTATTGCTTTTTTGCTTCATCATCTTTTGCATCTCTTGCTTCACTTAACTGTTTTTCTCGCAAAACACCCAGCACTCTTGCTCGATTTTTTTTCGCTTCGCGTAAATGGTGCACAGGCGTTGCTTTATCGGACATCGTCAAAGCACACCTAAGCTCATAAATTTTTGCCGCAAGCTCTCTTGCTTCAACCAGCAGCTCTTTTCCTGTTTTTCCACGTAAATCAGCGGCTTTCATCTCTTCTCCTTAAACCGTCTCTAGGCGCTCAACAAAGCGCGTTTTGATCGGCAGTTTTGCTGCAGCTCGTCTAAGAGCCGCTTTTGCATCTTCCTCAGACACTTCTCCTACTTCAAACAAAATACGGCCCGGTCTAATAGGCGTTGCCCAATGGTCTACGCTGCCTTTACCTTTACCCATACGTGTTTCCGCAGGTTTTTTCGTTATAGGCTTATCTGGGAAAATGCGAATCCACACTTTTCCTTTCCTGTTAAAGTAGCGGTTAATCACCACACGACATGCTTCAATCTGCCTTTGTGTGATCACGCCTCTTCCAAGAGCTTGGATCCCAAAATCACCAAACTGAACAAAGCAAGCTGCCTTACTCAGGCCCGCTCTCGATCCCTTTTGCTGCTTACGCCATTTTGTACGGGTTGGAAACTGTGCCATTAATATTCCTCTTCAACTTGCTCTTTAAGCTTGTTCGCCGTGGTTAATCCATACTTTTACACCTAGACTTCCATAAGTCGTCTCTGCTCTTGCAGTCGCATAATCAATATCTGCTCTTAGTGTATGTAAAGGGATACGCCCTTTTTTGTACCACTCAGTACGCGCAATCTCTGCGCCCCCAAGACGGCCTGAAACTTGTACTTTGATACCTGCAGCTCCTGCATCCATCGTTGCTTGAAGCGCTTTTTTCATTGCGCGTCTAAAAGCTACTCTACGCTCTAATTGGCGTGCAATGCCTTCTGCCACTAACTGTGCATCAAGATCGGGTCTTTTAACTTCTTCTACTTCTACCCAAACGTCTTTGCCAGCAAAGTTCTTTAAATCATCTTTCAGTGTCGTTATTTCGCTGCCCTTCTTACCAATGATAAGCCCGGGGCGTGATGTGCGAACAGTTACCTCAATTTTGTCACTCATACGACGAATCGTTAAAGTCGAAATAGAGCTCGCAAAAGACTTACTCATAATGTACTTGCGCAGCATTCTGTCTTCTTCTAGAAGGTCCCCAAAGTGCTTTGGCGCTGCGTACCACATAGAGTGCCACTTCTTTCTTAACGCAAGTCTAAATCCTGTCGGCGATACTTTTTGTCCCATTCTTTATTCCCTATTTTCCTACTACCACACAAAAATGGCTTGTGCGGCGATTGATAGGATTTCTGCCACCTTTACCACCCGCTTTCATCCTTTTGAGCACAGGCCCTGGATCAACGCGAACTTCTTTTACTTTTAATTCATCTCTCATGACATCAAGCTGCGTCTCAGCATTAGCAATTGCTGACATGAGCGTTTTTAACAGCATCTTGCCTGATTTTTGCTTGCAAAACTTGAGTTGCAAAAGCGCTTTTTCCACGGGAAGCCCACGGATATTTGCCGCTACCAATCTCGCTTTACGAGGTGGTACACGCATGTACTTAGCTATCGCTCGCTTTGTTTCTGTCATAGTCTATTACTTATCCTTCTTCTTAGAGTCTGGATGGCCTTTAAATATTCTTGTAGGAGAAAATTCTCCTAAGCGATGGCCTACCATGTTCTCTGTCACAAATACGGTGATAAACTTGTGGCCGTTGTGCACATCAAATGTGTGACTCACCATGTCAGGCACAATCATCGAGCGCCTTGACCAAGTCTTTATCACATCTTTTTTGCCGGCTTGATTAGCCTTAAGCACCTTGTCCATCAAATGGTGGTCTACAAAAGGCCCTTTTTTCAGCGAACGTGCCATAGTCTATCCTGCCTGCTTTTTCGCTCTGCGGCTTTTCACCACATGCTTGTTTGATTTTTTACGCTTGCGTGTTCTATACCCCTTAGTCGGCTTAGCCCAAGGTGTCTGGGGGATGTTACCCTTACTCTTACCTTCACCACCACCGTGAGGGTGATCAACCGGGTTCATCACAACCCCGCGTACTGTCGGCCTAAAACCTTTCCAGCGTGATCTTCCAGCTTTACCATCTGAACGCAATGAGTTTTCTGAGTTAGATACTACACCAAAAGTAGCCTTACACTCTTCTTTAATCAGACGCACTTCGCCCGAAGGAAGCTTTACGTTGGCATAACCACCGCTACGCGCTTGAAGCTGAGCACTTAAACCCGCTGAACGACAGAGTTTACCCCCACGTCCTGGGACAAGCTCAATATTATGAATCACAGAACCAACCGGCATGCTTTTTAGCATCATGGCGCAGCCGACATTAAATGGCGGCTTCTCGCTAGCTACAACAGTGTCTCCAGCATTTAAGCCAGCAGGTGCTAAAATATAACGTTTTTCTCCATCGGCATAGTGCAAAAGAGCAATAAAAGCCGACCTGTTTGGATCGTACTCAATAGAGTTAACCTTCGCAGGCACATCTTCTTTATTTCGCACAAAATCAATATCGCGATACTTGCGCTTATGTCCGCCCCCACGATGACGACATGTAATATGCCCATGGTGGTTACGTCCCGAGGTGCGTTTTTTTGCTCGTGTAAGGCTCTTGTGCGGCTTTTTAACTGAACGCGATCCCGCGTTGCGAGTCAGCTGCTCAAATCCCGGAAGCACAACAAAACGCGTTGTCGATGTGTAGGGCTTTAACTTCTTGGGCATCTTCTCTTACCTTTAAACTTCATCGAGCGCTTGACCTTCACCAAACGTCACGATCGCCTTTTTAAATCCAGGCTTACGTCCAAGTCTTCCGCGCATGCGCTTTGGCTTAGATTTAGCTCGAACTGTATTCACTTTAACTACTTTCACCTTGCGGCTTTTGTAGATCTCTTCAATAGCTTGTGCAATCTGAGGCTTACTTGCCCCATCTGCGACTAAAAACGCATACTTAGGAGACTGGCACGCTGCTTGCGACTTGTTATTCGCTAAGTTCTTTAAGTTTCCAAGCATTGTCGTCTTTTCTGTAATGTAGCGTGACTTAATCACTGCGTAAGGATTATTCATGATGCGCTCCTTGTGCCAGTCTTCATCCAGTTCACAAATTCTTTTTCTGCACTATCAAGGATGAAAATTGTACCTGCTTTTGCAATGTCGTATCCTGAAACCACGTTAAAATCGAAACACTCTACTTTAACCAAGTTCCTAACACTTCTTTGAAAAGCCAAATCAGTTGCACTCTCTTTATCCATAGGCCCTTTAATAAAAAGCGCTCTTTTGCCTTCCAAGCCAAGCTTGTTTAAAAAGGCGCCTAAAGCTTTTGTCTTAGGTGCTTTTAAAGCAGGGTCTTTCAAGAAAAACACGCGGTCTTCAGCCACTTTTCCTGCCGCAATCGCGTGGACCGCTACGGCCTTTTGCTTACGGTTTATATTTACTCTTTGGTCAAACTTAGGCTTAGGTCCAAAAACGCGCCCCCCACCTTTGTACTGAGGTGCAGCTAGCGTACCTTGACGCGCTTTACCCGTACCTTTTTGCTTGTGAGGCTTTTGGCCTGAGTGGTTTACTTCTTTACGCCCTTTAGTAGAAGCTGACCATTGACGCCTGTTCTCAAGAACAGCCACAATATAGTCTTTAATAAGCTGAGGGATGGCTTCCGACTTAGCCTTTTTAGGCTTCACGTCCACTTCCCCTATCTCTTTCGCTTCAATGTCATACTTCTTTAGTACAGCCACTTTTTTTGCCTCTACTTCGTTTTCTTCACTGCCGACTGAAGCCATACGCGGCAGCCATAGCTACCGGGAATCGCCCCTTTGACAATTACAATATTTTTTTCTTCATCGACTTCAATAACTGCTAGGTTTTGTACAGTAACATTTCTACCCCCCATACGGCTCGCACGCTTTCCACCTGGAAAGCAACGACCTGGAGTTGAACGTTGACCTGTAGAACCCGCTAAACGGTGAAAGCCAGATCCGTGTGCAGCAGGACCACCACTAAAGCCGTGCAGCTTCATTGTCCCCTGGTAACCTTTACCTTTTGACTCACCTTGCACGTCGATGAAAGTCTCTTCCCTAAAACAGCCCACACCAAGCTCTTGACCCACTTCATAGCTGTGGTCATCACTCTCAAGACGGCATTCGCTTATCTTCGTGCGAGGATCTAAATTTTTCTTTTTAAAATGTCCATAACGCGGCAAACCTAGCCGACGCTTCTGACGTTTTTCATCTCCATCCATACGGCCATGCGCTACCTGAATAGCACTGTAACCATCAGAAATTTGACTCTTCACTTGGGCGATGACATTAGGCTCAAGGTGAATTACCGTACATGCCAGCGCATTACCTTCGTTATCGAAGCGCTGCATCATGCGGACCTTTTTGCCCATAAGTCTTAGAGCTTTGCTCATAAGTACCTTTTCCACTACGTAATTTGTTTTTCAACAGGTGGGACTTTCTTTTGAAGTCCTCACTAAATATAAGACACAGAGGAAGACCTTAGCCTTCATGCGACCGAATGGGTCGTCGTGTTATGGGGTAAGACTACCAAAGGCTGCTCTTTTTCAGCAAGCAAGAAGTTTAGTTTCTTAAAGCTTTCTCTAGAGAGCCTATATGCACGAAGCCCTCAAGAAAACTTTAGCCTCTTTGCCTGACAAGCAGCTCTCTTGCATTGCCGCCTCTAAAGCACCCAATAGTCTTAAGCCGTATGAGCTGCATCATAGGCGCCTACAACCGCCTGCTTACCTGGCCAATCTTCTGTTTTTCGGGGAGCAGCTTTGGGCACCACATAGTAACCAAAGCGGGCCTCTGAATCTGCAACATCAGGCTGATCACCCGTAACTACATAGGCGCCCCTAGGATTCAAAATATCCTCTTTTAGACGGCCATCTTTATGCTCACCTAACCAATCCTGCCAGTCTTTATGAACACCAGAAGCAGCTCCCATACCATCAAAAAGGCTGATTGCTAGATCTGTCGCTTTTGTAGAGCCGCCCCTATACCAAGTCAACATCGTCAACATCGTAAGCCCTGCTCTTGAGACAAAATTTGCTACGTCTTGATAATCGCTAGCCTTTGGAGCTTCAAACCCTTGATTGCCATCAAGATTACTCCCTAAAACCCTTTGTGAAACAGAAATTTTAGTCGCATAAAACACTTTGTAAAAAGAACTTTCAGCGCCTTTGTCGTACTGAATATAGGCCTGAGCTGCTAAAGAAAATGCCATGGGGATGCAGCACCATCTTTTTGCCGCATTGTCAAAAAGCGTTTTTACGCGGCCTTGTAAAGGATAGCCTGCGCGAGCAGCTACAAATGATGTCATTGAACCCCAATCGTACATCATTGAAAAAATAGCGCTTCCCGAAACATTTACTAAATTTTCGAGTTTGTATTTGCCAGACGAGAGCTTGCCATAAACTTGGTTTGCACTTTGCACGAACGCAATCGGCTGAGTAATCACTTTAGCCACTTTACCCATCTTACGCCAGGCGCGAAGATTTCTCGCTGCATTGCCTGTAAACGCTGCCCAAGGAGTCTTTCCCACACATTCAAAAAATAATTCAGCCGTTAAAAGGCCTGCCTGAGGAAGTTTTGTAAAACGGCATGCCCAGCTATGAGTTTCTATAGATTTATCTGCTATAAAAGATACGCCCGCTTTAAACCAGTCGAATATCCCGTAATTAAGCGCTTCGAAATGAGTCTCCCGAGTTTCATTCCATTGCGCTCTATAAACAGCTAGCTCCAGACCATTATTTAAATCTTCAGGCAAAACTGGTTTTAGCTCCCCATCCCTATCTTTTGCAAAAGACATCTTTACGAGGTCCATGCCAATCACAGTCCCTGCTATCCAAAGTGCCCCTCTAAGCGCATTAACACCTGCTGTCCAATTCGCATGATTTAAACTTTTCAAGATAGGCAAGCTCGCCCCAGATGCACGTAAAAACGGCAGCGCTATCATGCCAATCCAAAGGGTGTAGCTCACACGGCTGACATTCAGCTTCCAAGCAGCTCGGCTCTGAGCTGCCCAGACAGGTTGCGAATCTGCACCTGCTTGTGGCCAGTTTCCCCAAATTTTAGGCGTATTTGCTTGCCTATAGTTATTTGAGCTATCCTCAAAATAACCCTTCAAATGAAAGCTTGCGAAAAGAAGAGCTGTCAGACCTCCTAACGCATTCATACTAAGTAAACCACCCAGAGAATTCCATACAGGGGTGTCTACATTTTGGTTGAATATTTCTAAGACGCGCTTTATCCCAAAACCATCGCTAATAGCCCCTAAAAAAGCGGCATCTGTCAAAGGGTCCATGGGGTTACTTCCCCAGTTAAGAAGTTTGCTTAAACCAAAAGCGCCGTATGTAATCGGAGAAAATCTATCCGCAAAAAAGCTCAGGCCTACACCCTCTTTTTTCCCTTCACCAAGAATGAGGTTATTTGCAGCTTGAACTCCAGCAAGAGCAACCGCAGGCACCACGCTCTGTAAAAAAGGTAAAGCAACCTTTGCAACTTTTCCAGTAAATGCTAAACCGTCGGGATTGTTAATTAGACGAGCTGCCACATTTAAAGCGCTCCAAATTGCATTTCTTCCTGCTATTGCTGCCATATCTTTCTTCCTGGTTTGTATATTGCTTGAGTGGAGATTATAGGGCAGAGCCTTTTTGGAGCCAAGTTTTTTCTAAATTTTTATATAGATTTTTTTGAGCTCGTAGAAAATGAGATTTTTTAGAACAGCTTTAGAAAAAGCTAAAGAGCAAAAGGGGCTACTGCGCCTTTTTGAAAACCTCTAATAAATTCGCTCGAGCGCATTTCTTTTTTACCTTCGAGCTGGACATGCTTTAGCTCAATGGCTCCCTTTAACGCGCCGATGAAAAACCTCCCGTTATAGAAAAGGATTTCACCAGGCTTTAATTTTTTACCTTCCGTATTATCAAGGCTATTTTCATCTACCACGGAAGACTCTAAAACCTTAAGCTGCTTTTTTGCGCCACCTATTGATAAGAAACAAATGGCCGCAGGTCTCGGAGATAAAGCGCGAATCTGATTGTGAAGCGCTCTAGCCTCTTTTTGCCAGTTAATAATGCGATCTTCTTTAGTGATTTTAGCAGCAAAAGTCACCTGATTTTCGTCTTGAGGCCAGCTTTTAGGCTCCCCTTTTTTATAGAGCTCAAGCGCCTCTAATAAAGCCTGTGCACCACACGCTGCCATCTCTTTTTGTAAATCGCCAAGTGTTGTTTTGTGAGTAAGAGGAATCTCTTTTGTAACAATAGCGTCTCCAGCATCCATTTTGCGCACCATTTTCATAATAGTGACTCCTGTCTTACTCTCTCCATTCATAAGAGCGCGCTCCATAGGAGCCGCTCCACGATATTTAGACAAAAGGCTTGCATGCACATTAATACAGCCAAGAGGAGGAATATCTAAGAGCTCTTGAATAAGAATCTGCCCATAAGCGACTACAACTATCAAGTCTGGCTTAAGATTTTTAATTTTGGATAAAAATTCAGGATCCTTTGCTGAAACAGGTTCAAATAAAGGAAGATTATTTTCCTTGGCAAGTTCAGCCACCTGAGAAGGCGTTTTCTTTTTGCCTCTTCCAGCTTCTTTAGGAAGCTGAGAGACAACACCCACAACATTATAATTGGACTTAAGAACCTGGCTGAAAATATCCGCTGCTATTTGCGGGGTACCAAAAAAGATAAGGCGCATCTAAACGCTACTTTGAATCAGCTCACGCCTAGCTTCTGCTGAAGCGCGGACTTCTTTCAGCTCAGCTTCAGCCTCTTTCATCAGCTCTTCAAGCTCTTCTTCTGTTTCTTGCTGCTCGAGGTCTGCGCGAGAGCCCAAAAGGCCAATAATACCTCGCCTAGAAGCCCTGCAGAAATTTAAAAAATGGACCACTTCATCAATAGACTCGACATGCTTTTCAATCTTGTCGAGAGCCTCTTCAAAAGGAAGGCCTGAACGGTATAAAATCCTATATGCCTGAGCAAGTTCTCGACGTGTAGAATATGGGACGCCATGCCTTTTTAATCCGACTAAATTAAGCCCTCCTATTTTAAAGGGTACACTTGCCCCAATAAGGTAAGGAGGCACATCGTGAGTAACGCGGCTTAATCCCCAACCATAGCGTATTTACCAATACGCACATATTGGTGAATAGGAGTCATCCCACCGATAACTGCAAAATCTTCTATCTCTACGTGCCCTGCTAAAAGCACATTGTTCGCCATAATAACACGGTTTCCAACAACGCAGTTATGAGCCACGTGACAACATGCCATAATTAAACAGTTATCACCAATCTCTACAATGCTGTTTTCATGACATGAAGAGTTGATCGTGACAAACTCTCGAATCTCACAATACTTACCAATTTTAACATAAGTTTTTTCCCCACGAAATTTGAGGTCTTGCGTCTTTGTCCCAATACAAGCACTTGGCCAAATCACAGTGCCTTGCCCGATAGTTGTATAGCCATCAAGATAAACATAAGACTTAATCATCACATCATCCTCGATCACGACATTGCCCTTTACAATCGCATAGGCCTCAATCGTGACTCCCTTGCCTATCTTAGCTTTAGGATCGACAATGGCTGTCGGATGAATATTTGGTTTAGTCATAAGTTCTCCCTAAATGTGCTCTTTATCTACAAGTGCAAAGCCAATCTCAGCTTCAACAGCAAGCACTTCACCATTTATGTGAGCTGCTGCTTGGACTTTCCCCGCTCTACTACTGAAATGAAGCCCTTTAGCTTTGAGAAAAAGAACATCTCCTGGTTTTACAGGCTTGCGAAATTTAACATTGTTTACGCTGAGTAAAACAGCAATCTTATCTACATACCCCTTCTGATGGATGAGTAAACCTGCTGTCTGAGCAAGCGCTTCAATAATAAGAACCCCTGGCATCAAAGGTACGTCAGGAAAATGGCCTTGAAAAAACTCTTCGTTATAGGTCAGATTTTTCTGAGCAACGATCCAGCCTTTCTCAACATCAAGCTCTATGACCTTATCGACCAGAAGAAACGGATAGCGGTGAGGCAGTATCTTAGCGACTGCTTTCGCATCCAAGATCGGCTTGTCTGATAGTTGAACCATGAGAAATCTCTCCCGTTAAAATATTACGTATTTGTCTAGCAAAAGCTACGTTATCTCGATGACCTGAACGAAGAGCCACTAAATGCACGTTCGCTCTTTGTCCTATTAGCGAAAAGTCTCCAATAAGATCTAGCACTTTATGACGCACAAGTTCGTCCTGAAAACGGAGGCCTTCTTTGTTAACCACGGCATCTTCTTGAATAAGAACCCCTTGATCTAAATTTGCCCCCTGAATGAGTCCAGCTTCAATAGCAGGTAAAAGGTCTTCATAAAAAGCAAATGTACGTGCAGCGCAAATTTCTTCACAAAAATTTTGTGATGACACTTCAAAAGAAGCAAACTGCGTTTGAAAAGTTTTAGATCTGGGGTAGTGCCATGTGTAACTTATGCGAAAAGTGTCTGAAGGCAGCGCTATAAGGGTAGCTTCTTTTGTTTCATACATGAGAGGGACTTTAGGCTCCCAGACTGAGCGCTCTTTTAACTGAGCACTAAAACCTGTATTTAAAAGGCCCTCAACAAAAGGCTTTGCACTTCCATCTAGCATGGGGATCTCACTTCCCTCAACTTCTATGCGAACGTTATCTACACTAAGCGCATACAAAGCCGAAAGTAAATGCTCCACAGTTTGTACCTTAGCATTTTCATTTTGCAGAGCTGTAAAGCCTTGTATTTTTTGCTGAGTATATTCAGCTAAAGCTGGGATAAGCGTTCCTTTGACGACAAAAACAACACCTGTGTCAACGTCTGCAGGATAAAGCGTTATCTTTGCAGCGGCGTCTGTAAAAACGCCTTGCCCTGAAAAAGAGACCGCTTTTTTAATCGTTTTCTGGGAGCTTGATGGATAATTCAGAGTAGATTTTGTCACAGAATTTGTTGAATTTTCCTCACTTAAAAGCCCCCTTATATGGGGCGGATTACTAACCTATGCAGATTACGGAGCGCATCTTTTTTAAGCAAGAGCAAAGCGCCTTCTTTTTTCCCTGAGCTCGCGCAAAGCAAGCGCCCCTATCCCCAAACTACATATCCACAAAATAGACTTATCTCCAAATTTCATATAAAACGTGCTATGGCCTTGAAGAGAAGTTGTAAACACTTTTGCCGCAGCTTCATTCTCAGCAATTTCATTTATCTCAAAGCCAAAGCGATCGATCAATGCAGAGATTCCTGTGTTACATATGCGCACAAGTGGCACTCCACTTTCTATTGCCCTCAGCTGTGCATGCACTTTGTGAGAGTTTGCAAGTCTTGATCTCGGATACCATGCATCATTACTAAGGCCCATCAGCAAATTTGCAGATAGATTTCTTCCAGCACGGGCATGGCTAGGAAAAGTCTCTTCATAACAGATCATAGGAGAAATTTTAGCACTACCGTCAAATACAACCGCTTTTTTCCCCGGCTTAAAAGCATCGAAGATACCAAAGTCTGCGCCTATTTTGCGACACCATGCATAAGGCATATGTTCTGCTACGGGAAACAGCCTGCGCTTTGCATAAAGGTCTACTGAGCCGCTTGGTTTTACGTAAATCGCTGCACTAGAAACTAAATCTCCCTCTTCTAAAGAGTCAATATGACCGCTTATAATCTCTACATCAAGCGCATTTGCAACAGCCTTAAGTGCCTCCGTTTGTGTAATAATCCCTCTTTCTGGCAACAAGATAGGTTTATCAAATGTCTGTTGAAACAGCTCTCCAAAAGCGGTTTTAGGTATCAGAAGCCTACTGCCCTCAAAAACAAAGCATGCTTCAGGAAAAGCAATCATATTAAAGACTTCATCTTTGTGAGGCTTTATGATGGAAAAAACCCGGGCCCAGTTATCCAAAGCACTTTTTATCGGATAAAAACCTTCCGGATGCTGTGCATCTACTGGAGGCGCTATCATAGGCTGCACAGCAAGCACTTTGAAATCATTGGGTTCATAATTTCCTGCAGATGCATTTTCTTTGCTACGTCTATACGCTTTAATCTCTTCTCCCCTGATATACAACGCACCAAAAATATATGGGAAAGCAGCCACTAAAAACCATAGGAAAAGAGGCTTGAAATTCTTTTTAAGGCCTCTATGGTTTTTTCCTAATGCCCAGAGCCCTACACCATTTGT
Organism: Chlamydiia bacterium; assembly: GCA_041688145.1. GTDB lineage: Bacteria > Chlamydiota > Chlamydiia > Chlamydiales > JAAKFQ01 > JBDNIV01. The sequence goes on from JBDNIV010000039.1 coordinate 19,235, forward strand.
AAAAAAGACCCAAAAGCTAAGGCCTAAAACCCCGCATATAGACGCCAATTGAGCTGACTTAGGCATCCACGCAAGAGCAAGGCCCGCTGGGTTCCATGAAAACCCACAAAGAGGCTGCCAACGCAGCCACTCCAAAAGCGTTGCTAAAGAAGCAATAGAGAAAGCAAGGCTTAATGTGAAAGGCTTTTTTACAATAAGACATATCAAACCAAATAAAAGACCTAAAATGGCTGATATCGTGATATATAGCCCAATCATAAGAGGGCCATTATAGGTTGTTGTCGCAAGCCAGAAAAGCTGGATGAGCTGCACCGCACAAAACCATATGCTACCTATGAAAAAGCGTTTTTTTGCTTTTAAATCTGCGATAGCAAGCCATAAAGCTCCATAGCCAAAAAAGGCAGCAATCTTACACAAAAAGGGAAGATAGACTGGGGAGCCAAAAGCAACTACAACCCAACTGAACAATATCGAAAGGTAAAGCATGCCATTTAGATTGGCATATTTTGGGAAAAAAGGCTATGGCTCTATGAAATCCATACGATCCATAGGTTCTATTTTCTTTTTACACGGGATGCTAAAACAGAATAAGAGTGCCCCAAACTGCACTGCGGCCCCCCAAATATACAAAATAGACTGCCCTCTTTCTAGGCCTTCAAAAAGCCAAAATGGATGCAAAAAGAAGACTTCTTGTGCAAGCACGAGGATGAGCAAAAAAGCAGAGAGGCGCGGCTTAAAGCTAAATAAAAGAGTAAGGCCGCAAAGACTCATTAAAACGGTGTTGAACCCTAGCACAATAAAACTAAGCTTATGCACAAGATGCACTAACTTGCAGTATGCACCAGAAGCTACACAATGAACCAGCTGTAACTGATCAACAAAAGCCTCATGAGCCTGTGACCAGTTCCAAAAGATGTCAATACCCATCCCTAAAAAAGCTAAGGCGACACAAACTCTACCCAAAAGCGCTCCAAACCTGCCCATACACTTCCTTCTTGCAACTTTTTTTTCTTACTCAACTTGACGTTAACAAAACATTTGAATTTTGGGAATCAGACAGTCTAATTACAGCTCTAAAGATCATTATTTAAAATCCCTTGAGACCTCCTCTACAAGCTAGTATCCCAAAGAGCTCTCTAGATTTTGATCTAGCTCTTTTTGAATATAAGCTTTGTCGCACTCTGAAATAGGCTTATAGACAGAGGGCTTAAAAGGCTGTCCTCCCCTACCTTTATAAGATGTAATGGGCTTGTACAGGGGAGTGCATTTGAGATTGAAACGGCTTGCTATTTGCGCAAGGACAAGCTCCGGATGCTTTGTTACAACCTCATAATTCATAAAATAGAAGTGGTCAACTTTAGATTGAATACTCAAATAGTTTTTGATTCGAGCTGAGCGCATCTTAATTACATTATCAAAAATAAAGCCTCTAGGACCTCTATCTCTAGCTCCCACATCCCACCTGATACGAATAAATTCCTGAAAGCTTAACCTTCTAGTGCCCTTAGTGAAATGAGGTTTTTGATGAAAACTAGAAAGCCAATTCCCAACATAACGCAGCGTCATCACAAATAGAGTATCTGGCTCACCTGAAAGGCGATCAGCAATATCCCAATCAGGAAAGTGCCAAAAGAAATACCTAGAACTTAATCGGGCCTCTTGAAAATTCGCTTTTAAGAGTGCCCGAGAAAAAAAAGTGCCTGAACACCGTTCCCCCATAAATTGGATATTTTTAATTACCTGGTTTGTCTGTTCATTTTTATGTAAAAAAGCAATAGATTGATCGCTATGATTTTCGCCTGTAATCACAAGAGCATCATCTAATTTTTCACACGAACGAAGCGTCACATCCGCGCCTACTGTCCACTCAGAAAGCTGGCCTTTTTGCGCAAAGCCTCGGTTCATATGTATTATATAAGTATTTGTATGATCGAAAGTGATCTTCCATAAATCATCATAGGGATCTACTGCCGTGATAGTCGCCTTTTTTTCTTGAATTTTAGAAGAAAATTGCTCTATGCAAGGCAATTCACCTGTTCCAAATACTGAGCTGTAGAAACTAGCTACAACTAATATCAACCTAGATGTCCATAAACTTATGGTGTAATTCTTCATTTTTTCTCCTAAACAATTCCCAACCTATTTTTTTCAAAAAAAATATAATACTATAGAAGCCTCAAAAAGAGTACAACCACAATTACAACCTCTGATATAGTTTCTACATGCTAATTTTCGAACTTTCCCCTTTTAGAAAACGACATCTTCTAACCCTTTTAGAGGCTTTAGATAACTCGCGTTTGCCTCTAGACACTGCGATGTCTCACTACTTTCGCGCCAATAGAGCTTTAGGCTCTAAAGACCGCTATACCGTCAGCCAAGCTGTCTATATGCTTAAAAGATGGCAAGGGGCCATCGATGTCGATCTTGCTCAGCCTATTACTTGGTCCGCTCGCGTAGAAGCTTTAAAAAATTTTGACCCCAAAAAAATAGCGCAAAATACAGCGCTAAGTCCACATGTGCGCATAAGCTTTCCCAAGGCTCTTTTTGGAATGCTTACGGATAGTTTAGGAGATGAAAAAGCTTTTGAAGTCGCGCTAGCCTCAAATGAAAGAGCGCCTCTTTTTATCCGCACAAATACTCTAAAAATTTCTAGAGAAGCCCTTTTAAAAAGACTGCAGGAAAAAGAAGATATTAAGGCCTGTTTCGGGAAAGATGGCACAGACTCTATCATCCTTCTTGAGCGTGTGAACTTTTTTTCTCTAGATGCTTTTAAAGAAGGCCTTTTTGAAGTACAGGATGAAAACAGCCAGCAGGTAGCTGAGCTTGTTCAGGCAAAACCTGGCGACAAAGTCCTAGATTACTGCGCAGGCTCTGGGGGAAAAGCACTTGCGATAGCTCCCAAACTCAGAGAATCAGGACAGCTGTTTTTGCATGATATTCGGGTAAAAGCGCTTGATGAAGCAAAGAAGCGGCTAAAGCGCGCTGGTATTCAAAATGCGCAACGCCTGGCCCCAGGGCATAAGCAACTTAAAGCGCTGAAAGGCTCTGTAGATTGGGTCCTTGTCGATGCGCCTTGTAGTGGCACAGGGACCCTTAGGCGAAACCCCGATCTTAAATGGAAATTTGACAAAGAGCGCTTTAAAAACCTTTTAGAAGAGCAAAGAGATATTTTTGAAAAGGCCCTCACCTATGTAAAGCCTGGAGGGTACATTGTCTACGCAACATGCAGTCTCTTAAAAGAAGAAAATGAAGAACAAATCATATTTTTTAAAACGTATTTTAAAGATACCTACGGTCTTGTATTAGAAAAAAGCATACACACCCTACCTGCTCCTGGTGAGGGTGACGGTTTTTTTGGAGCTGTGCTTTCGGTAGCCCAAAACCCCGCTATTGTGTCATAATGCGGGTATCATGAGAAAATTAGTTCATTTTTGCATTTGCCTGGCCCTTGTTTCTACATTTAGTTTCAGCTGCGCCTTTGGACTTAACCTTGAGCCTAGAATCTTAGCGAAAGTAGGCGATGAGGCTATATCGACATTCGACGTAAAGAAAAAGCTTGATGTGATCTTTTTACAGCAGTGCCCTGAGCTTGCCCATGAAAATGAAGCTCGCTTAGAGTTTTACAGTCGCTACTGGCAAGACGCTCTTCGCGACCTCGTTCAGGGGAAGCTGATCTTAATGCATGCTGAAGAAAAAGAAAAAAAAGTTTCACAAAAGCTTGTTTCTGAAGGCGATATCCACCGTGAAATGCAGCAGCGTTTTGGTCCTGGCGTGATTGAAAACCTCTCTAAGATAGGCCTTTCTTATGAAGAGGGCTCTAAGATGATTCACGATGAGCTTAAAGTCCAAACTATGTTGTGGATCTCAGTGCACTCAAATGCCATACATAAGGTAAAGCCTGAAGATATCCGAGAAAAGTATATCCAATTTGTAAAAGAGATGCCCAATAAGCTCAAATGGCGTTATCAGGTCATCACTCTTAATGCCCCTAACGCACCTGCCTTAAAAGAGCTAATAGAACTCACACAATCTTCTGTGAAAGAAGAAGGCTTAGACGCTTTAGAAACACTAAATACGAAAGTCTCAGCAGCGCGGATTGAAAAAGCGCCCCTATCTACTCCAGATACAGAAAACAGCGCTTCTAATTCCAAAAACACTCTAGAAAATACTTCGCTTAAAGTCTCTAATTTCTTAGAAACAGGAGAAGATGAAATCACCTCTGAAAGAAAAAAGCTTCTTGAAACGCTTAAGGCTGGAGAAGTATCAGGACCTATCGAGGAAACTCTACGCTCTAGTGGAAAAAAGGTAACGCGTCTTTTAGCGCTCCATGAAAAAGTGGAAACTCCCGTTCCAAGCTTCAAAGAGAAGCAAGAAGAGCTAAAAAACGTAACCCTCAATGAGATCTACCAGAGTGATATGCAAGCCTATATTAAAGAGCTGGAAGGTCGCTTTGGTGTAGAAATCTGTTTCCCTAAAGATTTTCAACCTTTTTCTAGATAAGCTGTGGGCCTCTATAAACCCTCTGAGCTTTTTGATTTTTTAGATAAAGCAGGCGCCCGACCTAAAAAAACCCTTTCCCAAAATTTTTTAGTCGATCAAAACATTCTCAATAAACTCATCACTTTTTCTGCTCTTGAGAAAGGAGATTCTGTCTTAGAAATTGGACCCGGGCCTGGAGCTATTACCGAAAAACTCTTAAAAGCAGGCGCTTTTGTTATCGCTATTGAAAAAGATCGCACCTTTGCAAAAGAGCTTTGCAGGCTAGGTTCTAAAGACCGCTTGCAAGTCATTGAAGGCGATGTTTTAGATATCGATATCAACACGCTCTTTACCAAAAGGCCTTTTAAAGTAATAGCCAATCTTCCTTACAGCATAACAACCCCTATACTCGTAAAACTTTTATCGTCTAAAAGCCAAGTCTCATCTATTACCACTTTTGTCCAAAAAGAGTACGCTGATCGTCTCGTAGCACAGCCTAATTCAAAGGACTATAGCAGCTTAAGTGTCTTTGCGAATTTCTACAGTACGCCTGAGTTTGGCTTTAAAGTCTCTGCCTCCTCTTTTACGCCAAAACCTAAAGTCACATCAGCAGTCGTTAAACTGACCCCCCATACGCCACTCCATGCAGATGAAGAGCGTTTTTTCGAGCTTACGCGAAAAGCCTTTGGGCAAAGAAGAAAAATGCTTAGAGCCTCTTTAGCTGATTTATGGGGAAAAGAGCGTATTATGTATGCGCTAGAAAAAATAGGTTTTTTGGATACAGCCCGCCCTGAAGACTTGCTCGCTGAAGATTTTGTGAAGCTGCTCAATACGCTTTTAACTAGCAAGTCAGCCGGCTAACATTTATTTGTTCTTCTTATACCTTTTTAGAAAAAAACTGCCCCCTAAAAAGCTCATACATGCCCAGCCTAGCCAGTTAGTGTGGGCTGAAAGCATTTGCCCAGCTTCCGTTGTTTTAGATAAAGCTGCATGGGGGAAGGTTGCTCGCACCTCTTTTACAGCAAAAAGAGGCTCTGATGCTAAAAGGGTCTTCTGGGGTCCTAAAATGTTAATACGGCCTACTTGTTGGCCTTTTTGGATAGGAAGAGCGCATTTTTCCCATATGACTTGCCGGTTAAGCTCAAGCTTTTCAGAAGCAAAGACTTCTATTGTAATTGGCTTTTTTGTCCATGTCTGCAGCTTATCTTCACTTCCTTGAACATCTTTAGTAAAGGGCTGATAGCCCGCTTTTAATACGTGCTTTTTCACTATCTTTTGCCTAAATCCAAACTCAAAGAGATTTTTACTCTCTCGGTAACACGTAGGAGCGTCTTTAGCATCAAAAACTACTGCAATAAGCTTACGGCCATTATCTTCAGCAGCTGACACTAAACAAATACCAGAATTTTTTAGAGTTCCTGTCTTCCCTCCAATGGATTTTGTGTAGTGATGCTTACCGGGCTTTATCAAGCGATTGTGAGTCGCAAGCTCTCTTGGCCCGCTTTTATTAGTAGCTGGCACTGAGAAGTAGACTTTATTAATAAGCTTTCTGAAGCTCGGGATTTTCAGGCCCTCGCGTATTACAAGCGCCATATCATAGGCCGTTGTGCTGTGCGCTTCATGAAAAAGGCCATGAGGATTTAATAACTGAGTATTTTCACATCCAACATCTTGCAGCATGATGTTCATTTGCCTCATAAACTCGCTCACATCACCACATAAGCCCTCAGCTATGACATTTGCCGCATCATTAGCAGAGGCAAGCATAAGGCCATATAACAGCTCTTCTAAGCTCAAAACCTCATCTGGCTTCAGGCTCATATGAGTACCGTTATACTCTAAGACATGAAGACCGTATATGTGAAAGCTTTTGAGACGCTTTTGTTCGCTTAAAGTGCCGAGTAAGTTTTTATTAGCTACTAACCGCTTTTCCATAGGGTAGCCTTCCTTGAGAACAAAAAGAGCTGTAGCTAGTTTCGTTGTGCTCGCAGGAAAACACTTCTCAAAACCCCTTTTCTCATAGAGAATGCCCCCTGTTTCAGCATCCACCAATATAGCGTAAGTCGATGATATACTAGGGCTTACACTCTTGGCCTCAACGCTAAAAGGTAAAAACAAACAAAACGAACAAATTAAAATTGTTTTAAATAACTGTACCATCAGTATTTCTATACTTTATTTTCAATATTCTTGACACTCTTCTAAAAATATATAAACTCCAGGTTATAGGGGAAAAACATGGAGGAGGTATGGCGATGAATCCCATCGACATTGAACAGGCATTTCGGGAATATTTTGTAGATCTGACTCACAGCACTCCGGATGGTATTATTACCATTGATCTTCCTGTTCTTCACGAGCTAGGGCTGCTAAACTGTGAGACTCCTCCTGCTAAGGAAAAAAAATTCTCTCAGTACTTCCATGTGATCGAGTCTCCCGAAAAGGTGACTCTATTCAATGACAAGTTCATCGTTTGGATCGTGCCTAGGGTCGTTGATAGCCAGCCTAGCACCTACACGCTTATTGCGCTTAATAACAATGAGAAGTCAAAACTCGAGCTGATCTACCACACGAAAGGGGTTTATAACACACCTAACTTCGTACTCCGAATATTAGAGCATTTTCTCTTAGAAATTCAAGAGAATGACGATATTTTGAATAAAATATCTAAGAAAATCTAAGCACAAGCCCCTTCTAGAGCAAAAGCTAAAAACCTTTAGCACTTTATTGCAGATGTAGTTAAATGCGCCCCGTATTCTTAAACTCAAGAATAACTTCAGATGGCGCTTTTTCCTTTCCTAGTGAAAGCAATTGACGATAGGCCTCAAGCGCAGCCTTACCTCCTGCAACAAACCGTTCACAAAGCGTACGCATCTGAACAAGATTATAACCAAGACCTTGAGAATATTTCACCAGCCCACCTTGACCACTCGCTGTCAACTTTTCAATAGCTACAAGACGCTTTAGTGCCGCATTGTATAACTCTAAAGCCGTGTCATCGTTTTGATTTAGAGTCTGGGCCCCAGCCTGCATCACATGACTAAGTGCAGAAAATATTGTATATTGATCTGGATACTCACCCTCTTGCAATTCGAGAAAATGCGCCTCTGCATCTTGAGCATATTTAAGAGACTGATCTAGCTCTCCCTTTCGGCAATAAATAGCACTTTTGGCGACTAAAAGGCGCCCTAACTCAATTGCCCCTCCAAGGGGAGATTCTTCTGGTGTATTCATTGCCTCCCAAACTGCATCTAAAAGCTGAAGTGCCTTGTCATAGTCTTTATCTAAAACAGCTCTGTATGCACCAGGCTCAGCAAGTTCAAAAGCACTATTTAAAAGCTCGCGTGCTTCACTGTATTCCTTCATATTCATATAGACTGTAGCAAGACGCGTGAGCGTTTCAAGATGAAAAGGGTCTGTAACTGGGCATAGCTCAAGCGCACCTTGAAATAACGCTATAGCACCTTGAGAGTCATTTTCATCAATCTTAAGAATACCTAGGCGACCAAGAAGCTGCCCTTTTTCACATCCCTGCGCTTCTGGAAGTAGTCTTTTGTAAATTCCAGCTGCTTCAAGATAAAGCCCCTTTTGATAGAACGCATCACCGAGATCGCAGCTTAAAGTACCACTTTCAAAAAGGCTGTCTAGTCTATCGGAAAAAACCCGACTAACCACCCCTGCAGTATTATTATCCCGAGACAATGAACCAAAGGATGGATTATATGGTTGTGCGGCTCCAACTAAGCCCCATTGCTGGCTGAGAAACCAAAGTGAAGCATACCCAATCACCTGCGTTGCAGAGGGAATTGAAAGAAGCAGTGATCCGAGGCCTGGAATTAGCGAAGTGATATGTGGAATCACAGAAGTAACAGATGCAACAGCCATTTTAATTTAAACCTTTTTTTGTGAAACTCAATTAGAGATTAAAATAAAAAAAGACTATCCTGTCAATTTTTTTAAAAGGTTTCTTTCTCGGATTTGTCTCGAACAAGCTTTAAGACATTTTCATCCCCTATCCGCTCATAGGTGAGCTTTGAAGTGTACATATGCATGAAATAGATCCCAAGACCGCCTTCTTCTCGAGACTCTAAAGGCATATCAGGATCTACCTTAATCTCTTCTAAAGTGGGGTCAAAACGGACCCCAGTATCCTTGACAGTGACCGTACATATATCTCCTAACCCTGAAAACTCAACAGACATCTCCCCTGGGGACTCTGGGTAAGCATAGAGTATGATATTCACAAGAGCCTCTTCACAAGCAACTTCAAACTCATAAAGAGCTTGTTCACTGAGGCCAAAAGCGCTCACTTTCTCTCTAATAAATTCCAAGATTTTGGGAAGGTTCCCTAGCTGAGCTTTTATTGCTATTTCAGGCATATTGGCCTCACACACGTTATATAGCTGGTTATCTTAGAAGCAAGCTTACGTGTAAGCTCACCTCTTGCTGTTTCTCGAGCTGTCTCATGATTTTCTAACTGACCAAGGGAATAGCGAACAAGGGGAACATTTGCTCCCCCTACAGGAACTGCCTTGTCATCAAATAGGTCTGAATCAAAATCGTAGTCCACTTCAGCTCGTAGCGTCTTAGGACCAAAGACTACTTTTCCGGTAGATGTGTCTTTTAAAGTAATTCTAGCGAATAAGCTTTGTCTTCTTTCTGAAGGCACTAACATTTTAGTTTCTTTATTAAAGGGGTTGCGTGCAAAGCGAAAACCAATCTCCTTTTCTTGCTCACGGAAAGGATCATCTGTGACCTCTACTGTAAGCTCAAGATCTGAGTTACTTAAGCTATTAGAAAAAGCGCCTACAGAAGCAAGTGATTCAGCTAGATTTGCATACAGCTTGCCTTCATAGTCTCCTTTTATAGGAGGCAAAAAAATTGCTGAGTGGTCTTTTGCACTAAGCCCTCGATAACCACAGCCAGTCACAATTGTCCCACATACAAAAAACATAATAAATAGACGTAAAAAACAGCCTCTTGCTAGCTTATTACGCATGAGGAGAAGCGTCCTCTTCTAAGAGAGAAGCATGCTTTTTATGACAAAGGCTGGCTGCCTCTGTGTCAGGAAAATTATTGCAGATATCGCGATAGTAAAAACCAGCTGCTTTTGGCTTTTTACGGCGCTCAAAATAACGCCCCACTTCGTACATTTCCCACGAGTAACCCTCGCGCATGCTTTGAAGCTCCTTCTTTGCTTCTTCAACAAGCGGATGCGCTGGATACTCCCTTTCAAACTTTGCATTGCTAATCTCAGCAAGCTTCAAAATAGCTATATCTTTAGATTTTTCTTGGCTGTAACGCGCTGCATAGCTTTTTGCAATACCAAGATATGCCTCTGGCACAAGCTCATGTTTGAAAAAATCGCGAATAGTTGTTTCAAAGACCGCAATACTCTCGTCATAAAGTCCCATATTTAGAAGGACAAGCCCCTTGTGATACAGACTGTAAGCAGCTAAATCTCCACTGGGCTCAGCAAGTAAAATCTCATCAAATATCTCAATAGCTCTTTCCTTAAATGAGCGCTCACTAAAAAGACGCTTAATCATAGGGTAGTTCCCTGTTTTGCCACGGGCAAAATTTTGAGCAATGTCAAACTTGTAACGCAGAGCTTCTTGAAAATGTTCAGGAGACTCCACAGCCAAGTAATGAGAAAGTGAGCGATTTGCACGGACATACCTTCTTTCATGAAAAAGAGATAATCCCATGTAATAATGGCAAAGGTCGGCGAAAGACTCTTCGCTAAAATGCTCTAAAATAATAGAGCTATGCTCAATCACCTTAGACCAATTCTTATCTTGATACGCCTTCTCTAAAACTGCAAAATGCTGTTTTGCTGAAAGCGTGGGCGTTTGAGGATCTTTTAAAGGACGCACCTGACCGCGAGAATAAATAGATTCACGATCACTGTACGACGCGCTAGGAATAAAAAAAATGCTGAGCGCAAAGCCCGCGATAATAAGTCTTTTGAAATTCATAAAACCCATGTTACTAGAATAACGCATCCTGTGTCAAGTCAGCTTTTTCGACAAAAAACCATCAAATAGCTCTAAATCAATCACTTACAGAAGACACCTTTTTGACGCCTTGCACTTTTTCTAAAGACTGCGTTAAAAAGTTCGTAATTTCAACACCCCAAGGGGCGCTAATAGCAAGGGTAGAAAGCTCTTGCTTTTCAAAATAAAGCCTCAAATAAACACTACTTGGTCCAGGAGCACTTCTAAAAAGCTTTTTTAACTGCAACACTTTTGATGCCCGCAAAGAAGCTAAATCGACCTCTATTTCTAAGCTATCTTTTGATCCTAGCACATTGGCCTCCTTATCGCTTTCTTTTTTCTTCACTCGCCGCTGTTCTTTTAAAGTAAGCTTTTTAGCCTCTTTAGCCTCACTAACAGCCATCTCATCCAAATGCTCTAAATCTGTAAGCCATCGGCACGAAAAGCGCCGCTCTTCATTTTCTACATCAATACGAAATAAAGCATAAACAAGTTTACCCTCTCTAAGAAATTCTCCATACCGCTCATAAACTTGCGGCCATAGAGGGACTTCTAAAAACTGACTTTCCTGAGCAAAGGTTACAATAGCGAACTTACTGCCGCTACGCTGCAATACTTTTGTCTGAACCTTTTCAATCATACACGGCGCACAAAAGGCACCTGGCCCCCCGGATCCCATAGATTCAAAAGACGCATTTTCTAAGCCTTTTATCTTATCTCGGTAAAGATCTAAAGGATGGCCCGTTAAGAAAAACCCAAGTAATTCTTTTTCCTTCAGAAGGCGCTCTTCTTCTGATAAAGCGTTTTGAACTTCAGGAGGCGTATCAAAAGTATCTTGCGGCTCATCTTCCATAAGAGAAAACATTGTTATAATGCCGGCTTTTTTTTCTTTTTGACGCCTTTCAATAGCTATTTGCATAGGCTCAATGCTTTGTCTAAGAGCATCACGACTCCAATTGGTAAAATCAAAAGCGCCTACATCAACAAGGTACTCTACCATTTTTTTGCCTATTTTCTTTGAGCTCAAGCGCTCAAGAAAGTTAAATAGGCTTGTATACGCGCCTTTTTTTTCTCGCTCTTCCACAATCGCTTCGACAATACCAAGGCCTACCCCACGCACAGCGCTCATAGCAAAACGTACGGCGCCTTTTACTGCTGCAAACTCAGCATACGCTTCATTGACATCAGGAGGCAAAATAGCTATTTTCATCTGCTCACATTCATGGATAAATTTAGCAACCTTAGAGGTGTCATCACGATCACACGTCATTAGAGCAGCCATCCACTCTTCCGGATAGTTAGCTTTGAAGTAAGCGGTCACATAACTGAGATAACCGTAAGCTGCTGCGTGAGATTTGTTAAAACCGTAAGAAGCAAAGCGCTCCATTTTATCAAAGATGGAAGCCGCCACCTTTTCATCGATTCCACGAGCTTCTGCTCCTTGGCAAAACTTCACACGTTGATTAGCCATTTCACGCGCGTCTTTTTTACCCATAGCTCTTCTTAGTACATCACCCTCTCCAAGAGTGTATCCAGCCAAACGACTTGCAATCTGCATTACCTGCTCTTGATACACCATAATCCCATACGTCTCAGATAGAATATCTGTCATCCAAGGATGGTCTTGTTGGGCATCTTCACGGCCATGTTTACGCTCAATAAAAGAAGGAATCATCTCCATAGGGCCTGGACGGTACAAAGCGCCTACGGCTACAATCTCTTCAAAACGATCTATGTGTAGCTTTGTCATAAGATCGCGCATGCCGCCTGACTCAAACTGAAAAACGCCTAATGCCTTTCCATGGTTTAGAAGATCAAAAGTAGGCTTATCATCTAACGGCAAGTTTACCCAGTCTATGTGCTTACCTAGACGTCTCTTGACACTAGCTGCTGCTTTTTGAATAGATGTCAGCGTTTTAAGCCCTAAAAAATCAATCTTCAGCATGCCAACAGCTTCTACAGGTTTCATAGAATACTGCGTCACCGCCATCTGGGCATCTTTTGAAGCACAAAGAGGCGTGTGCTGCATAATAGGATCGCGGCACACAATCACTCCAGCAGCATGTATCCCTGTATTACGAATAGCTCCTTCAAGGCAC
>JBDNIV010000040.1:0-67722 GCA_041688145.1 Chlamydiia bacterium
AAGGCCGAAATCTTGCTGATAGAAGAATCTCCTGTAATGCCTTTATATCATGATGGAGATTCTTACTTAAAAAAAGACCGCTTGAAGGGCTTTACCATCTCACAAACAGGGGATGTAGATTTTAAAGAAGCATACATGGAGAGGCTTTAATGAAACGATTGTTTACTCTTTTTTTACTAACATGTGCTTGTTTGCACCTCACAAGCTGTGAAAAAACTTCTCGCTCTGAGTCAGGTGTTTTATGCATAAGCCTCTCTTCAGACCCAAGAACATTGGATCCTAGAACAGGAGGAGATGGTGAAACGTCTCTTTTATTGGGTTTTCTATTTGACGGACTTTTACAACTAGACAAAGAGGGCATGCCTGTTTTAGCTGCTGCAAAAAGTGTCACCCTTTCAAAGGACTGCCTAACATATACATTTAAGCTAGCTAAGACTTACTGGTCTAATGGAGAAAAGGTGACTGCGTATGACTTCGAGTATGCATGGAAAAGCGCCTTAGACCCTAATTTCATGACAGACTTCTCTTCATTTATGGATCCTATAAAAGGGGCAAAGCGCGCTAAAGCAGGAGAAATTTCTCTAGATGAAGTGGGTATTGAAGTTCTTGACAAAGAGACCTTAGTTGTCCATTTAGAACATCCCGCGCCTTACTTTTTAGAATCTCTTACCTTGGCTCCTTTCAAGCCTATTTGCAAAAGCGTTGCTCTTAAAGACCCTAAGTGGATGAATAAAACTGGCCATGACTATATCTGCAATGGTGCTTTTACTCTAAAAGAGTGGCAACATGGCAGCCAAATCATTTTTGAAAAAAATCCACGTTATTGGGACAGAAAAACTATTCATATGCAAGAGATTCAGATCTCAATGCTAGACAATCCAACAGCTCAATTAGCCCTATTAGAACAAGGCGATCTCGATTGGGTGGGCTACCCTTTCGGACCTCTTCCAATGTCTGCAATAGAGCAAATCAGAAAAATACACCGTGTCGAATCTATCAATTTGCCTTTCATTCTAATGCTTACCTTTAATACTAAAGCACCTTTACTAAATTCTGTGCATCTTCGCAAAGCGCTCAGCATAGCTGTTGATCGACAAGCACTTGCTGATAGTGTCACTCAAGGAGAAGGAGGCCCTGTTTACAGCATGTTGCCCCCCTCTCTTTCACTGCATCAGGCGCCTTTATTTGATGACAAACAGACGAATTTAGCAAGTGAACATCTAGGTGCTTTTTTAAATGAAATGAGTTTAGAAAAAGAAAATATTCCAAAGCTTCGAATGCTTGTACCCTCAGATACATATCAAAAAATAGCTGAAGTCATACAGCAAAACTGGCTTACCAAACTTGGCTTTAATGTCTCTATAGAACAAGTAGAATGGAAGACCTTTTTTGACCGCATCACGCATAGTGATTATGAAATTGGCATGTTAGGCTGGATATCTGGACTGAATGACCCGATCTATAACCTCAATATATACAGAGACTCAACTAACTTAAATCTTCCTCAGTGGGTCAATAAGGACTTTCACGATCTCTTAGACTTATCTGATGAAACTATGGATATTTCCGCACGCAAAGAATACTTAAAGCAAGCAGAAAAACTCCTCATGGATCATATGCCCATAGCGCCTCTTGTTTACTATAAAGGGCTTTATATCAAACGCCCAAATTTGAAGGGAGTCCATACCACACCCCAAGGAGAGGTCATTATGAAACAAGCCTATTTTGAAGAGGCAAGCAAGTAGCCTATGTTACAACAAGGTTTTTTCCGTATTACAAGCCCTTTTGCGAAAAGTGATAACCATTTAGCAGAAAATGATATGCAGGCGCTTTCAATTGAATGCGCCTTAGAAAAACTGCTTCCTGAGAACTTTTTTGAAGACTTAGATAAAACACAAAACGATTATCTTAAAGAAGAGAGGCGCGCACTTTTTGAAAGTCTTTTGCCTTTTGTCTCTTGGAGCACATGCACGAAAACACCATGCGCCTTATCTGTCTTTTTTATCTGCCACCCAACCTCTATTAAAACACTTGCTTTTGCCAAGCATCTTTTATGCCATTCGCTTACGCCTGGAAAAGCCTTAAATATTCTTTCCCATAACGCTTTAGAGTTTATTGCCTCTGATCTTAGTGAAGATCGGTATATCTACTGCGAGATCACTGTAGAAGTAGAATTTGCGCGTGATTTAGAAAAAATCCAAAGAAAATTACCTTTAATTGCTGCTGAAATCCGCCGCGGTATTACAAGTGCGAGCTGTGCCCAGCAATCTCTAGAAAAAAAAGAGGCTTTTTTACCTTGGAAAGTCGATCTGATCTACGATGACTTGTACCAAGTCCATGCACGCTTGCCCGCTATATTTACTGATGAGCTCTTCAAAACATTTCACCATTTTTTATTAGCTGTTCCCTCAGCTTTTAGATCTATTCGAAAAGCGCGTCATATTAGCCGCACCTTGTGTTATCTTTTTTACAAGTGCCGCTCAATTCGTCAGATGGCTTCTCATCTCTCTTTTCCTAAACATGTGCAAGTCAAAATGTTCCCAACAAAGTTGCACTTCCCTTTTGGTACGCGAAAAGTGACCGGGATTGTAATTGCCTTAAGTCTTCTCAAGGATCGCCAGTTTTTTGATGAAGCTCTTTTGATGGATGCTATTCAATCCATTCTACCTACCGCAAGACTCGTTAAAAATTCATATTTCATGATTGACTCTGTACGCTCTATAGGTGTGTATATTGAAATTGAAAATACCGATGGCTCACCTATTTCCTATCAGATGCGCCTACGCTTAGAGCGGCTGCTTCCAAGTGAAATCCGAGGGCATATTGAAGAGCTTATACACCCTATATTCATGCCCAGAAATGATGAAGAGATTTACCAAAGTGTTATAAAACTTGGAGGTGCACTAACGGCTCCAACATCAAAAGCTCGTGTTCTTATAACTTATGATCAGCAAGTAGATGACACCCTTGTTTTCAGCGTGGTGTGTGTGCGTCTTATACGCCTTGATGCGCCTCCTTTATCTGCTACGCTAACCCATTTACAAAAGAACTTTTCAGCTTCATTTGACCAAGTAAAAGTCATTGGGAAGCTCGATAATACACTTGTAAAAGAAGCTAATATTTTCAGCCTAAAAGCTCCTAAGAAAAAATTCTTACGCAAAGATGGATTTATCGACCTGCACAAAGCTAAAAACACGCTTTTTCAAGAAATAAAAAAAGATCTTATCGATGGAGTCGATGTTCATGCAGAGCTCATGGAGAGCCAAGAGCACTTATTTGAATCACTAAAAATGGATATCCCGCATCTGAGTAAAAATCAGGAATACATTTTAGAAGGCCTTTTCTACTCGATGACCCCAATGAATGCTCTTTGTGAGCTCTCTATTGCCCCTATAAAAGAACTTTTCTTCCTTTTGTTAGAGGTTATTGACGGATCCTCTTCCCATAAACTAAATGACTGCCTCTTTATGGAGCACGATGAACAGTTTGAATATGCAGTGCTTCGCAGTGATGATGCTACTTTTAAAGACGAGATTGACCTGATGCTCAGCTCACTCAATATTGCAGCACACCACCTGATGAGCAGCTATGTCTGCATTCACGGCACCCACTTTTTTACCTATGTGTGCCGCTCAAGTGACAGTAGCGCCAAGGGGTTTAGCCAAACAATGCAAGAGGCTGCTAAAAACTGGATAGGTAAGTCTCAAAAAAACCAGGTGCTTAATCTCCCTATGCCTGCAACGTCTTCGATCGTGCCTGACCCTAAGATGGGCTATGACCACGAGTCAGGCATGATCATGCAGTTTTTGTTTGAAGGGCTGATGACAATTGATGATGAAGGCAATGTAGCCTATGCAAGTGCAGAAAAAGTAGAACTTTCTAAAGACCGTAAAACATACCGGTTCACTCTGAGAAAATCCCAATGGTCTAATGGACAACCCGTAATTGCCTACGATTTTGAATTTGCTTGGAAGCGGATGATTGATCCTAATTTTAACACTGTCTACTCCTACCTTTTTTTTATTCTTAAAAATGCAAAAAATGCTCATGAGAAAAAATGTTCTTTAGACGACGTAGGTGTCCGTGCTGAAGATAATAAAACACTCGTTGTACAGCTTGAGCAGCCCTCACCTTACTTTTTAGAACTGACGGCTCAATGGCCTCTTTTCCCTGTAAGCAGCGGCACTATCCTTAATCCAGGATGGTCAAATGTCCCAAGAGAGCCTCACGCAGCTAATGGCCCCTTTAAGCTTGTGCGTTTTAAGCATGGTCAAGAGCTTAAACTTTCAAAAAACCCTTTTTACTGGGACAAATCTAAGGTCAAGCTTGACCATATTAATTTTGCGCTGACTAATAACATCCAAACTGAGATGCAGATGTTCGAAAATGGTGAGATTGATTGGGCGGGTTCTTTCCGCTTTCCCCTTCCTGTTGAGACGCAAAAAAGCTATGAAAAAAAAGGCGTTCTTTCTACCAGCCAAGCCGCTTCAACCTATAACTACTTTTTCAACGTCACAAGCTTTCCCTTTACCAATAAAAAGATGCGTCAGGCCTTTGGGTATGCTATTAATCGAGAAGCACTGGTTTCTCAAGTTTTCTTAGGCAAAGAAATTCCGTCGACTACCATCTTCCCCCCTCAGCTTGCACTTACAAAAACGCCTTTATTTAAAGATGGTGACCTTGAATACGCGCGCACTCTTTTTAATGAAGCGCTCCATGAGCTTGGTATCGGCAAAAAGCAGTTGCCGACCATTATCATCTCTCATCTCAATATCGAAAGCCGCAAACAAATCGCTATGTGTATTCAGCAGCAGTGGATATCCGCTTTTGGGATTCGAATAGAACTAGAAGAGCTCGAATGGGAAGCGTATTTTAATAAAACAACGTACCACAACTTTCATATCTGCGGCTTCATGTGGTATATGTGTTACAATGACCCTGCTGAATTCTTAGAGTATTTTAAGTATAGCTCTAACCGTCTCAATTGCACTCACTGGGAGCACCCTGATTTTATTAAGCTTTTAGACTCTGCTAGTGGAGAGTATAACATTACTCAAAGGCGGAAAAAACTCGCTAAGGTAGAAAAGATCCTCATTGAAGAGATGCCGGTCATCCCCCTCTATGCTAATGTGAATACGTTTTTAAAGAAGGATTATGTAAAGGGTGTTACGATCTCCAATCTAGGTGATGTAAGCTTTAAAAGTGCTTATATTGATAAGAGTGGAACTTGACCCAGCTCTTATCTCACTACCTGAGTAGGCTTTAAAACTTACCTGTACAGAAAAAGATTGAATAGAGCTGCGCCTCTCCGTATGATGAGGGATAAAAAAAATGAGGGTAACTTATGAAAAAGTCTTTTTTTATTTCATATCCACGTCTGCTTGTCCTAGCCTTACTTGGCCTTTTTTTAACTTGCAGTACAGGGTGCTCCAAAAAACCTTCTAAACCTAAGCAAAGTCTTAGAATCAACTTTGGCAGAGATGCTTACACTCTAGATCCCAGAAAAGCTGAAGAAGAGGCTAGCCAAAACTTAGCCCTCATGCTTTACGAAGGCCTAATGCGTGTGGGTAAAGAAGGTAAGTTGGAGTTTGCGCTTGCTAAGGGCTATACGCTCAGCTCTGATAAAAAGACCTATACGTTTTTCTTAAGAGATGCAAAATGGTCATCAGGCGAAGCTATTACAGCACATGACTTTGAATACAGCTGGAAAAAGATTTTATCTCCCGAATTTCAAACACCCGTGGCTTATGAGTTTTATATCTTAAAAAATGGGAAAGAGGCTGCAACTGGAAAAAAACCTTTGGAAAGTGTAGGAGTAAAAGCGCTTGATAATAAAACGCTTGAAGTCACCCTTGAATATCCAGCACCTTATTTTCCTGATATCACAGCAAGCAATCCCTACTACTACCCCGTTTGTTCAGGTATTGATGAACAAAACCCAGAAGCTTTTTCAGGTAAAGGGGGCTCTTTTAGTGGACCTTTTAAGCTCAAAAAATGGGAACGGGGCCACAAAATCATACTAGAAAAAAACCCCGCCTATTGGGACAAAGAGCATGTCCACTTAGAAGACATCCAAATCTCTTGTGTAGGAGACATGCGCACAGAACTCGCTCTATTTGAAGATAAACAACTTGACTGGGCAGGCCAGCCTATTTCTCTAGGTCTACCCATCGATGCGTTAGAATCCTTGCAAAAAGAAGGCAAATTAAAGACTGCAAGTCCCTCTAAGCTCTATTTGTACTTTTTTAATGTGAATAAAGCGCCTTTTGATAATCAGAAGATGAGGTGCGCTTTTAGTTTAGCTATTAACCGCAAAGAGATTGTAAAACACGTAGCTCAAGGAGGCCAAGTCCCTGCTCAAGGCTTTGTGCCCCCTTTATTTGCAAAAAGTAGCGAGCTTTACTTCAAAGATGGTGATATCGAAATGGCACAAAAGCTTTTCAATGAAGCTTTAGAAGAAATGTCTCTTACTCGTGAGACATTGCCCCATGTCTGTATCAATGCTTACAGCTCTTCTGTGCAAGAAAAAGTAGCGCAAACAGTCGCTCGTCAGTGGGAAACGGCTTTTGACATTCCTGTCCGAATAGAAAATTCAGAGTGGTCAGTACATATTGACAAGCTCTACCACCTAGACTACCAAGTACTCTGTGTAAACTGGTTTCCCTCCTTAAGAGATCCTATGTGCTTTTTAGAGATCTTTTCACCTGAGCGCTCTAACTTTAACAGCTGGGATCATCCAGACTACAAAAAACTGTTAGAAAAATCAAAGCATGCGCGCTCAACAAAAGCACGAAACACTCTTCTTATTGAAGCTGAAAAAATGCTTGTTGAAAACATGCCTGCAGCGCCCCTTTATTTTAATGGTGCAAACTACCTTATTGCTGACAATTTACGTGAAGTACGGGTTGGAGAATTCGGCACTGTCGACTTTAAGTATGCCTATTTTGAATGACGTTTAATCCCAAAGACCTCTCGAGTTTTTCTACGCAGCCTGGCGTCTATCTCATGTATGACATAGATAAATGTGTCCTATATGTAGGTAAGGCTAAAAATTTAAAAAGCCGCCTTAAGCAGTATTTTCAAAAAGGGGGCGATGGGCGGCAGATGATCCCCTACCTGACAGCGCAGGTAGAAACAATCCAAACTATTGTAGTAGACAGTGAGACTGAAGCGCTGATCTTAGAAAACAGCTTAATAAAAAAACATAGACCTAAATATAACGTTCTTTACAAAGATGATAAATCGCACATCTGTTTACATGTAAATACAGACCATAAATGGCCTACACTTAAAGTGCTTAGGTCTCGTGATCCCTTTGGGAATAACCCCTCCACTTCTAAGACAAGCTCCACAAAACGCTCTTCAAAAAAAGGGTTGCGTTTGGGTCCTTACCCAAATGCATTTGCAGCTCGAGGCCTAGCTGATCAGGTCTACCGTTTGTTTAGACTGAGGCAGTGCTCTGATAGAGAGCTTTCTATGAGAAAAAGGCCATGTATTTTATATGGGATGCATAGGTGCAGTGCGCCGTGTGTTGGAATGATTTCTGAAAAGGACTATGCAGATGATGTAAAAAAAGCGCTTGAGTTTTTAAAAGGCAAGCGCTCCTCTGTAGCTCGTCATCTCAAGTGCGAAATACAAAAGGCTTCAGAATCTTTGGAATTCGAAAGAGCTGCTTATTTATTAAAGCAGCTAGAAGAGCTCAAAGTTTCTCCTGAAAAAAGCCGTGTAGCAAGTATTACCGACATCGACCGAGATGCAATCGGTTTTTATAGATCTCGCGAAAAAGCTGTCCTTGTAAAGATGGCGTTTCGCTCAGGCATTCTTTTAAACATGCATGAATATCTTTTAGATCCGTGCTTTGCATCTCCAAGTGAAGCTGCAGAAGCTTTTATTACACAGCACTATATGAGCTCTTTTGTTCCAGATGAGATTTTAGCTCCTTGTTTAGAATCTAAGCCAAAGACGATTGAGGCTTTTTTGAATCGAGAAAAAGGCGTTCATGTAAAAATTGAAGTGCCTAGCCGAGGAGAAAAGAAAAAGCTAATTGCTTTAGCAGAAAAAAATGCCCACGCTTTATTTGAGCAAAAAGAGCGTTTAGAGACGTCTATAGATGAAGCTTTGATAGAGCTTGGGGAAAAGCTCTTTTTAACAAACCCTCCACAGGTCATTGAATGCATTGACCAGTCTCACCTATCAGGCTCTGAAATGGTGTCAGGAGTTGTGCGATATGTGAAGGGAAAAAAAGAGAAAAAGGGATACCGCAGCTATAAAGTGCGCTTAGCTAAAAAAAGCGATGATTACGGCGCTTTAAAAGAGGCGCTTACGCGTCACTTAAAAAAGCTTACAGTAGACACTTTTCCTGACCTCATTGTCATAGATGGAGGAAGAGGACATCTCAATATAGCCTTAGAGGTTTTATCTGATTTAAATCTTTCAACGCTCAATGTGATTGGATGTGCTAAGGAAGACTCAAGGCATGACAAAGGGATGAGTAAAGAGGCGCTTTTTCACCCTGAGCATAAAGAACCTATTCACTTAGATGAGAGATCAAATGCTCTACTTTTATTACAGCGCATCCGTGATGAGGCGCACCGTTATGCGATTACTTTTCAGAAAAAAAGGCGATCAAAAGCGCTTATTAAAAGTGCTCTAGACGAGGTGCCAGGCATTGGCACTAAGAAAAAAGCTGCTTTGATTAAGCATTTTGGAAGTGTAGCAGAGATTAAAAAAGCGTCTCAAAGTGCGCTTTTAGACGTGCCGGGGATCTCTAATTCTGATGTGGAAAAGCTTTTGGAATATTTGTAAGCTTTGAAGGCAAATAACATCTCTAGCTGCGTTATCTATAGCCTAAAAACTTACAAAGGCTCTGCTCCTCTTTCCAAAATATTGAGATATTTTCTATAAACGTAGACCTTATCTCTTTGCTTGCCACTGATTTCTTCCAAAATCCCAAGACCTATCATATGATTAAGAATGCCTCGGGCTGTTGGAAGTGAGACTGAAAGCTGCTTAGCGAGAAGCGACGCTGAAACCTGAGGCAATCGCTTTAGATATTCTAAAGCTTGCTCGCACGAAAACCGCGCTCTTCCTAAAGTGCTTATTTTCGATTTATCTTCTGAAAAAACGCAATTTATATCTTGAGCCATTTTGATTGCTTCTTTGCTAGATACAAGAATGCCTTCTAAAAAAAACTCTAACCAAGTTTCCCATGTGCCATGAGTTCTTACTTCTTGAAGCAAATTGTAATACGTATTTCGATTCTGCTTAAGATAAAGGCTTAAATATAAAATTGGCTCATCAATAAGCCCCCCCTCTACAAGAAGCAATGTGATTAAAAGACGTCCTAAGCGACCATTTCCATCCAAAAAAGGGTGTATAGTTTCAAATTGCGCATGAGCTATGCCTGCTTTAATAAGCACAGGCAGTGTTTTATCGTGCAAAAATTTTTCTAAATTAGAAAGGCAGTCTCCGAGCTTATCTACTGGTGGAGGTACAAATAGCGCATTACCTGGGCGAGTTCCTCCAATCCAATTTTGAGATATTCTAAATTCCCCAGGCAGTTGACAAGAGCCCCGAGTGCCTGAAAGCAAAATAGCATGCATTCCTCTAAACAACTTAAGAGACAAAGGCAAATCATCACGAAGACGCTCTAAACCATAATAGATAGCTTTTACATAGTTAGAGACCTCTTCTACATCATGTAAAGAGACCTCAGGTTTTTCATGATTTTCAAATAGTATAAGGTCTGAAAGTGAGCTCTGAGTGCCTTCTATCTGGCTAGACAATAGAGCTTCTTTACGCACATGCATATATATGAATAGCGAGTTGTTTGGAATGGACTTAGACATATTATTAAGCTCAGCTAAGGCGCACGCTGCTTTTTCAAGCGGTCCAGATAATTTACCCAGCTCTATTGGAGGCAAAAGAGGTAATGAAGGAGGCACATAAGCCTTGAAAGACTCGCCCGCCTCACTTTTAGTACTATATGAACCCAATCGCTTATTCATAGCCCTATCTCAACAACTTACTTTATAAAGAAAGTTTACCACTCTAACCTTTCTTAAGCAACCCCGTTAAGGAAGTTTAGGGCCCTAAACTTTCATAGTGGAGATCGCTAAGAAAGGATATAGAGCTAAAAAAGCTCCGGTAAGGGAGCTTTTTTATTTAAATTGAATAAATCAAATCTATTGAACTTAAGGGCACTGTCTAGTCTTGAGCTAAGACAAGCTCTTCAGAAAATTCCTCTTCAGAATCTACAGCTGCTTCATTCGTTATTTTAGATGGAATATCATCCATTTCTATAGATATTCTCTCATGCCTTTCTATATCTTTTTGAGGAATCACAAGATTTTTGAAGACCACATGTACACCTGAAACACTTAAGCCTGTCAGTGTTTTCATCTCTTCAGCAATTTTCTTTTGAATCTCTTTAGCTTTCTCAGGAAGAGTAACGCCGTAGTCAGCGTTAATTTCTACCTTTACATTTAGAGCATGGGTCTTGGCATCTTGCTGTATTGATATTCCTCGGATACGATCTGAGGATGATCTGCCAAAAAGGTGATCTATAATGTTACCTTCAATAAGGCTTACGCCTTCTATTTTAGCTAAGCACTGAAGAGCAATCGATTGGAATACCTTATCTTCAATATCTTGCCCAAAAGCAATAGCAGACACTTCTTCAACAAACTCACTAATTTCTTTTTCATCTGACATATTAAGGAGTCCTCCTTTTTGTCGTTTTCAAGTTTTCTCTAATCTCTCAAAGATACCCCAAATGCCTCTTTTTTACCAGTCTGTCGAATTGAAATTGCTTTTTGGGAAATGCTTTGGCATAATGCAGTCTATGGACTCACTTAGCATATACTTCCTTATTTGGCTTATTATGGGCCTTGTTTGTGCCCGCGTTGCCCGCTCTAGAGGCAGAAGTATAGGTGTATGGTTCGTGCTAGGTGTACTCTTTAGTTTTATAGCTCTTTTAGCTCTATGGATTTTGCCTTCAAAAGCAAAAACGGGTGATCAAAGCCTATCCACTCATAAGCCTTCAGACACCCCCCACGCAGCTGCTGTAGCTATAACAGCATCTGGCAACTCAGATACGCTTTCTATTCGAAATGTTTCCTCTACTAAAAGCTCTTCAAATGCTAGCAGTACTTACTGGCACTATATCAATAGTAAAAAAGAGACCCTAGGGCCTCTTAGTTTCTCATCTCTTCAGGAAAAGTGGCATGCAGGTGAGATTTCGATCGCGACTTACGTCTGGAATGAATCTATGGAATCTTGGAAAAAGATTGAAGATCTGCCTGAAATATCTCCTTTTTTTGGTAAAGACTCTATTAGCTAATAGGTATCCCTACTTCCCTCATATTAAAAAACTTTATATCACTTAATATAAGTGACTTAAGACTTAATCTTTTCTTAATGCCAAGCAAACACTTAAATAACAATTTTTGGGTAAAATGAAGTTATAATAAATTAATAATCAACAAAATTGCAGGGATAAAACAATCATGGGATTAATAGAAAGAAAAACAAATACACATACACGATTTGCTGAAAGCACATCCTATCAAGGCTCACAGAAACAACCCCAAGTGAGTACTGCTCAGGGCCGTAAGTGGGAAAACCTCTCAAATTTTAAAGTAGGCAGCCACTATCTTGATAAAGACCTAAACCTCCATTCAAGAACGGGTCTTATGGGCGTAATTAATGCCGTAAAGCACTTTTTTGGAGCTTTCAGCCTGAAGGCTACCATTCCAGCACTAAGGGCTGCTGTAGTAGAAAATCCAAAAATGTTCCAAGGTAATGGGGAACTTAAGCAGCTTCATAACAAAACTGAACAGAGCAGCTCAAGCACTACTAAGATCTTCCAAGCTCTATTTAGCGATGTAAGCAAGCGCAGCACCAAAGGACGTGTTGAAGTAGCTTACAATCTTAATCGTGCTCAAAGAAAAATCTTAAATACAGAAAGCTCAAATTCTCCTGCATACCTAAGCCAAGTTGCTCAAGGCATAAAAGATGTAAACGCCCATGCTTCAAAAGCATTAATGAAACAAGGACTGCCTAAATCTTATATTCAATATTTTATGGAAAATTCTAAGGCTTTAGTGTCAGCCGCACAAAACTCTCACACCCCCCTTGCTACTTATGTAAAAGAGACTGTTAAGCAAATCGACTACTCTAGAGGATCAGCTAATATTGATGCTTACATAAATGAAAGTTATCGAAATAATAACGGCAATATAATACCTAATGTAGCTCCAGCATATAAGGGCGTGATCAATAAAATTCTTATAAACTGCAATACGGATTACGAAAAAGTGCTAAAATCTCAAGCAAGCCGTTCTTTTTCTTCAGGTACGAAAATAGCTGGAAGCGGTAAATATAGCGCTGCAAGCTTTGAATCAGGTCACGCTTGGTAAAAATCGAGTCTCACCTAGTACTGATTCTAGCTAATCTGTATTTAAATAAGAAAAGGCCCCATTTCTGGGGCCTTTTCTTATGCTAAAGCTTTTTCTCTGCCTGCTTGACTATCTTAATACCGGCTCAATGCATTCACCCAAACATAAATCTCATTAGTGCTTTTCAACCTCTTTATAAATTAAAGAAATTGATTGACAGGCTGCATACCTATCAAAGAGTATGGATTTTTTGTGTTTTTAAGATGTTATTATGATCAATTTTATCCAGGCTCAAACACTAAATCTAAAAGGGATAATCTATTTGCAACAAAATACCTATGTGTATGCAGCGAATATTAATACCCACGCTTTATCCCTCTCAGGGCCCGGGAAGCTTGTCCGTATTATTACATCTGAAGACACTCCTATCCCCCAAGGTTTTTCATGTGTAATGCTTATTCCTGAATTAGCTGATATAAGTACTTTATCAACTAGCTTATTTGCAAAATTCATAAGTAAAAAAAAGCCCCTCACAAGTCTTCTAAAAAAAACTGCACGAAATAGAGCTGCTTCTAGTGCAGAAGTTCCAAGATTACTTTCTGCCAAAAAAAGTGCCCACGTTATCGCTAAAAAGTCGCCCCTTTCATTTTCGCCTTCCCTAGATTTAGCTGCACCAAAAAGCGGCGGCTCCCCACTTAAAAAAATGGCTTCAGCTGCTAAAGCTCAACTCCCCTCACTTCAACGACAAAGAAGCGTATCCCAAGCACCTCAAATTCTACATCCTGATAGCACAGAGCCTGAGGAAAACACGCTTCCAATTGCTGATATCATTGAGCAAGCCGCCTATTTAACATCTAAATTACCTGGAAAAAACAAGCTTCCAGTAAACCTCAAGCATGATCATTCTATATGTCATATGGGCAGCACCCGAATCCCTATACCTCAAGAAAAAAACAAGGGCTTCTGGTCGGTTCGTTACTTATTAGCATCTCGAAGCTTCCCTAGAGACAAGAAAAATATAAGCCTATTAGCTAATGATATTCGCTTTCAAGGCAGTAATATATACGCCCTTTCAACTTCTGTAGAATGGGTTGCAGCAGAAATGCTGTTTTGCGAATACGAAATATCTAGATTTGGTGAAGATTGGCACTTACTTGCCGATAAGGCTACCTTAGCGGCAGGAAATTCTATTAAAATGCTAGGAGGTCTCGTAGCAGCTTTCCATGGAATATCTATGATAGCAGACGAAATCACACTTGATAGCATAACTTTTTCAACTCGCTTATTCGACATAAAGATGGCTACTAGCTCTAAAGAAGATCAAGCATATATCCTTGAATGGATATTTGATACATGGCTAAGAGAAAACTTTAGTAGTTTCTGCACATAACACAGTGCCGATAAATAAAGAGTGCCGGAAGAAGAAAAAAGCGCAGCCTACCAGCTAGCTTTCACAATCCCTGGGATGTGGCCTGAGTTTGCAAGCTCACGGAAGCATAAGCGAGAAAGTTTAAATTTGCGTAAGTAACCTCGGCAACGGCCGGTGATCTTACAGCGATTTCTAAGGCGTACAGCTGAAGTATTTGGAGACATTTTGTTTAGAGCTGTTCTCGCTACGAACTTTTCTTCTTCTGTCTTAGAAGCATCTACAATAATTTTTTTTAGTTCTGCGCGTTTTTTCCAGTTTCTTTCGACCTGGAGCTCACGACGCTTTTGCTTCTCAATACTTGCCTTTCTTGCCATTATTTGTTCTTCCTTGCAGGACCCTTCTGGCGCTGTTTGCGGTTAGGATCTTTTTTATTAATTACATAGAGACGTCCTCTTCTGCGAACAAGAATGTCGCCTTTAGAGGGGTCTGCTTTTACTGAAGCTCGGACTTTCATAATGCTTCCTTCATTTACAAATTTGTCCCGTTTATACCCCAAATCTGAATTTGTCCTCAAGAGAAATCTTCTCTATTGCCTTTCAAAAGGTAAAAAGGGAGAGCAGACGTAAAAAAATCACTAAAAACTTTACTATAGAAAAGCCTTGAAAAACAGGCTCTATGGAGAGAAAAAGCCTAAACTTGGGTGCCAGACTCTTGCGAAATACCCTGCTATACCGTATGCTAAGGCCCAAGTAATTTATAGCCGGGTCCACTCAACATGAAAAGAACCTATCAGCCAAGTAAAAGACGCCGTAAAACCACGCATGGATTTCGTGCTCGCATGAAAACTGTTGGAGGCCGCAAGGTCATTAACCGCAGACGTCGTGCTGGAAGAAAGCGCTTAGCTCCTAGCGCTACCAAGTAATAACTACTCAAAAATCTTTTATGCGTTTTAAGCTGCCTAAAGCCCTTCGCGTACGTACGCGAAGCCAGTTCGGTTATATCCGAAATAATAGACGCACGCTTTATGGCAAAGTGCTTGTAATAGATTTTGCCCATGCGCGCGGGCCCAACTCTTCGCCTCTGTGTGCCCCACCTAATAAAGGGATGCTCTCAAAGCTTGACCCCAAACCTAATTCCTTTGCGACAAAAGCTTCAAAATTAGGCTTAAGTGTCTCCAGAAAAATGGGCAAGGCCTACTTAAGAAACCGCTTCAAAAGACTTGTAAGAGAAGCTTTTCGCCATCTACATCCAAGACTTTTAGAACAATGCCTTATCAATATAAGGCCAAAAAATCATTTGAGTTCAATGCCTTCCTTACAAGAGGTTGAAGCCGATTTAAAGCGTCTACTTCCCCTAAAGCAGCCAACTCTCATTATCCGCCACAAAAAAGAAAACCGAAAAAAATGCTCCCTTACACCCCTAGAAAAAAGAACTGATTTTACTTTTTTAAGCTACCCTAGCGCTGAAGCTCCTATACAAACCCCTGAAGAGTTAAAAAAATCAGGCTACATCCTCTTAGATCCTAAAGCGCCTCCCCTTTCAAAAGAAGACAAACCAAAAGGCCTGATCTTACTTGATTCTACCTGGCGCTATTTGCCAAAAATGCGCACCTGGCTTGACCCAGAAGGCTCTATCCCTTCAAGGAGCCTTCCTCCAAGCGTAGAGACTGCTTATCCCAGAAAACAAGATGAGGAAAGGGGCCTAGCTTCTATTGAAGCTCTTTTTGCTGCTTTTGAGATCCTAGAATGGGATACCAAAGGCCTTTTAGATGAATACCACTGGAAAGAGGCTTTTTTAGAAAAAAATCCCGAACTCCAAAAGAGTGCTCTCCTCTCTCTTTTTAGCGTAAATCTTTCTTAATTCTTCTTATAGGAAATCTAATTTCGTACAAATTGAAGTTGAACTTCAATTTGTACAAACAAGGACTCGCATAAGCTCTTTACAAGCTTGTACTGGCTAAAGCTTTATTTTTTTCTTGCCCAAATTATAAAATTTTCTCTATCTAGTGAAGTATGACAGTAAAATCTAAAAGATCTATTGTTCCGTGCTTTTTCTCTGTAGCTATCGATATTATGGGCTACGGGCTTGTGTACCCTCTAATTGCAGCGATGTTTGCAGGAGAACACTCTGCTTTTTTTATAAAGCACCATATCTCTCAAGATATGCACTTTTTTTACTTAAGTGCTATTTATGTGCTCTACCCTTTGTTTATGTTCTTTGGCTCATCATTCATCAGTGACCTAGCCGACACTATAGGGCGCAAAAAAGTCATGATCTTGTCGATGGCACTTTTATGTTTTAGCTTTTGGCTGATGGGAAGCAGTATTGAACAAGAGAGTTTTGCACTTTTTTTATGTGGGCGAGCTTTATCTGGCTTTGCTGCAGGCAGTCAACCCATTGCACATACAACTGTAGCTGAAATGAGTCCTTTAAGAGCTAAAAGCCATAACCTCGGTATCATTGCTGTATGCCAAGCACTCGGCCTTATTTTAGGCCCTTTAGTAGCAGGTATTTTCTCCGATACAGCCTTAAACCCAGCCTTCTCATATGAGCTACCTTTCTATATAGCCTCTATATTAGCTGCTATTGGCGCTATATGGATGGCCTTTAGTCTAGAAGAAATTCAAGCAAAAGGTATGAAGGACCGCTTTCATATCTTGCGTCCTATCTTTATCTTTTTAGATGCCTTTAAGCATAAAACTTTGAGAGTTGTCGCTTTTTCCTTTCTAATGATGCAAATAGCTTTTGGTATATACTTTCAGCTTATTTCTATTTTCCTCAAAGATGTCTTCCAGTATAAAAGCTGGGAACTTGGTCTTTTTTACGCGTTTTTAGGTGCGGCATTTCCTGTAGGCCTAGGCTGCGCTCGTTATTTAGCACCTAGGATGTCGATGCAAGCAGGGGTTTTATGGGGACTTTTTGCTCTAACTGCAAGCTTAGTCATCGCTGGCTTTTGCCTAAACCATGAGCTTGTATGGTTTGCTGGGTTTTTATTTGCTGTAACTGACATGCTAGCCTATGTAGGCATGGTGCGCGCTTTTTCACATGCCTTAGAACGCAGACGACAAGGATGGGAAACAGGCACTTTTGGAGCTCTTATTGGCGTAGGTTTTATTGTCTCAGGCTTCAGCCCAAACCTCTTAGACTCTTTTAGCACACACGCTATCTTATTGATTGCAGCAGGTATTGCTGCTGTAGCATGGCTCACTATGACCTTGCATTTCAAAGTGTCTAAGTAGCATGAATAAACGAATTTTTCCCTGCCTTTTCGCTATCTTTGTCGACATTATGGGCTATGGCCTCGTCTACCCGCTAGCCGCTTCAATGCTAGCA
This sequence comes from Chlamydiia bacterium, assembly GCA_041688145.1. Taxonomy (GTDB): domain Bacteria; phylum Chlamydiota; class Chlamydiia; order Chlamydiales; family JAAKFQ01; genus JBDNIV01. The sequence goes on from JBDNIV010000040.1 coordinate 17,101, forward strand.
GGCTCCCAGGCGCATATTTTGCCAGCAGGTGCCTCTATACATACCCAACACTTCTACTTGAGTCTTATGTATCTGCTATATCCTGCAGCAATGTTTTTTGGCGCCTCTTTTATGGGAGATCTATCCGATATGTTTGGCCGCAGAAAAATACTAACACTTTGCATGGCAGGCATAGCCTTAAGCTTTTGTTTAATGGGATTTGGAGCAATGGCACCTAGCTTAGCGCTTCTTTTATTAGGACGCGCTTTATCTGGAGTTTTTGCAGGCAGCCCCCCTATTGCTCAAGCAATTATGGCTGACATTAGCAAAAGTGCCCATGCAAAAGCTAAAAACTTAAGTCTTTCTGTAGGAGCCCAGTGCCTCGGCACTATTTTCGGACCTTTAATTGCGGGCATTTTTTCTGACTATCAGCTTGTTACTTGGTTTACGTATGCAACTCCCTTTTTTGTAGCCGCTCTTTTTGCTGCTTTTGCCATGCTATGGGTCTATTTCAAACTAGAGAGCAGCTCTCAAAAAATTCGAGACCCTAAAGAATTTAAACCCTTAAGACCTATTCTCGTATTTCTTGAAGCTTTTCAAGACAAGCGCGTCAGACTTTTAGCAATTACAGCTATCTTTGGGCAAATCTCTTTTGGAATTTTTTTTCAAATGATCTCAGTCGCATTGAAAGGAAGCTTTGACTATAGCGCCTCTCTTATTGGCTATTTTTATGCCTTTATGGGCGTCTTTTTTATAGGCTCAATTTGTATGGTCCCCAGAATCCATAAGTGGGCTGGATCACCTCAGCGTCTTGCTATGACAGGTTTTTTATGTAATGCCGTAGCGATCTGCTTTTTTTTCTTCCAACCCTCTGAATTATGGGTCTGGGTGCTTAGTGCCGTATTGTGTCTTACAAACCCCTTTTACTACACAGGACTTATGATCAGCCTATCGGATGCTGTAAAAAAAGAGCGCCAAGGGTGGGTTATGGGGATCTATGGAGCAACGATTGCCTTCGGATGGATTATCTCAGGCCTATCTCCTAACCTGCTCAATTGGATAAGTGTGTGGACAGTGATCTCTTTGAGCACACCTGCATTTCTCGTAACAGCTTTTTTAATGCGCCTTTACATGAGCAAGCACCTTAAAGCCAAATAACAAGCTCTACAATAGCTACGAATGCTAACACGCCACCCACAAAAGCCTCTAAAAATCCCCCTTTCGGCAAGCTGCCAATCGGCTTCAAACGATCTCTTATTCGACCAACAAGAAGCATCCAAAGAGGAAGAACTCCTAAAAGCAAAAGACATCCCACACCCCCTGCAAAGCCGAGCGCTTTAATGAATATATCCGGATAGATCCAAGCCAAGGCTAAAGGCGGAATAAACGCTAAAAAAGCGAGTTTAAAAAGGCCAAAGCCTTTTTTAGGAATTTTAAGACCATCAGATAAAAAATCTAAGAGGCCTATGTTAACTCCTAAAAAAGAGGTCGCAATCGCTGCAAAAGCAAAAATCTCACCTAAATAGGTTAAAAATGTCCGCTCCAAAGTGTGCTCAAGTGCCCATATAGCTGTTTTACCAAGGCGCATAGCCTCGATTAACCCCCCTGACCCTGAGTGAGGTACAGCGCCTAAAACAACAAGCTGCCACAAGAGATAGACACCTAGAGTCAAAAGGGTCCCTAAAACAATAGCTCGCCTTGTTTTTTTCACATCTCCCGCTAAGTAATCGCATAGGGTAGGCACTGTTCCCTGAAAGCTAAACGCTGTAAAAATCACAGGAAGAGCGGCAAAAGCATAGCTTGTACGCGCATGTGACAAAAAGGCCATACGGACTTGCCCCAATCCAAAAATAATAAAAAGGACATAAGCTCCTAGTAAAAAGGCCATCAGCCATCGATTAAGCTTATCGACAGCGCCGACCCCTTTCAAAAGAAAAGGGACTAAAAGCCCTAAGAAAATCAGCTGGCTTAACCAAAAAGGACTATAAGGAATCGCCAGTTCTATCAAGCTTGCGCCTCCTGCTACATAGGCCACACATAAGGAGTAAAATAAAAAGATATAAAGGGCACTTGTAACCCATTGACCAGGCCTTCCTAAAAAACGTCTGCTCATTGTAATCAGGTTGCTGCCTTTACCTGTCCATAGATGGACTTCTAACATGATCAGCCCCATGCCTACCATAGCTGCCCAGCAAATGAAATAGAGGATACAAGCAGGGATAAAACCGCCTGCTGCTGTTACAAGTGGCGTGGCTAACATCCCAGCGCCAATCGTAGTCCCTGACACTATAAGCGCGCCCCCAAAAGTAGACGGATTTTCAACTTGCTTCATCCTTACTCCACAGTGACTGATTTAGCTAGATTTTTTGGCTGATCAATCGCACACCCTCTTGCATGCGCCATGTAGTAAGCAAAAAGTTGTGAAAATAAAGCTGCTGTAATAGGTGTGAGCTCTTTTATTGTTTTAGGTAACCAGAAAACGCTGTCTGCAACAAGTTCCACCTCACGGCTAAGGCCTTTGGGTAAAATAGCAAGGGTCGGGCCTTTTCTTGCTTTTACTTCAGCTAGACTCCCCATAAGCTTTGGATAGATTAGAGAGTCTGCAAAAAAAGCGAGTGTTGGACAGTTTTCATCTACAAGAGCAATAGGACCATGCTTCATTTCACCAGCAGGATAACCGCTCGCATAGATATAAGAGATCTCTTTGAGCTTTAGAGCTGCTTCTAAAGCAGAAGGATACATCACACCCCTACCAATAAAAAAAACATGCTGCATTTCTTTAAAGCCTTGTGCAATCTGCTCTATATCTTTTCTTTTTTCCAAAACTTCAAGAGCGCATTGAGGCAAAATAAGAAGCGCATGGAGATCAATCTCATTTAAAGGGCCTTTTTCTCTTTGCTCAAACCACAAGGTCACAAGCCATAGCATAGCTAAGGTTGCGGTATAGGCTTTAGTAGAGGCAACTCCTATTTCAAGTCCTGCTTCCATAGAAAGATTTATATCACTTAAGCGCTCTAGCTGGGAGCTTTGCACATTGCATAGACTTAAAAGGTAAGCGCCACTCTCTTTTGCTTTTTTAGCTGCCGCAAGTGTGTCTGCAGTCTCTCCAGACTGGCTAATAGCAATAACTAAAGAACTGCTATCTACAAAAGAGCGGTTATAGCGAAATTCTGACGCAGGGTATGCGGTAGCTTCAACACCTAATCTTTCCTGGATATTCGTTGCTGCAGCCTTTGCAGCGTACCATGAAGAGCCACATGCAATAAACACAACTTTTGAAAAAACCTTATCGGCTATTCCTTTTTCGAGCTCAGGAAATATAAGCCTTTTAGACTCTTTATTAATATGCTTTGCCATCATAGCTTGCAGAATTTCTGGCGTCTCAACTATCTCTTTAAGCATAAAATGCTCAAAGTTGCCCTTATGAGCACTTTGAGAAAAAGCTGTAAGCTTTTCAAAAACAAGGGGGCATTTTTCCCCTTCTTTAAGCACCTGCAAAAACGGCTCTGAATAAGATAAGGCTTCAATAGAGCCTTTGTCTAAAAGCACTGTGCAGCCCGCTTCTAAATAAGCGACTTGAGAGACTTCGTGGGAAAAAGCATGGCTGTCTGAAGCAAGAGCTAATCCCTCGGGATAAAGGCCAATTGCCAAGCTCAAGCCTGAGCTGCTAGCTACTATTTGGTCGGGATGATTTTTATGAATCACCGCAAAAGAGCACATCCCCTCAATCCTCTTGAGAGTCTTTTCTACTGCCTTTTGCAAATCTCCTGAATAAGCATCTAAAACAAGCTGAGCAATGACTTCTGTATCTGTATCTGTAGTGAAAGTCATCCCTTTTTGGGTAAGTTCCTCTTTGAGAGCCAAAAAGTTTTCTACAATTCCATTATGGACGACAATAAGTTCGTTTCTTGCAGATTCTATAGGATGAGCATTCTTTAAGCTCACTTCTCCATGTGTAGCCCAGCGCGTATGAGCCAAGGCTAAATCAACCTTAAACTCCTTACTGCAAGCATCTTGAGATAAGCTTCTAATCTTATCTAGAGATCGTAAACACGTGATTTTCCCCTTATGAATCCCTCCAATACCCGCAGAGTCATACCCTCGGTATTCAAGGTTTTTAAGCCCCTCTAAGGTAATTTGGACCGAATCTCCCTCTCCTACATACCCAAAGATACCACACATAAGCCACTCTTTATTAGCTGTTTACCAAAACATCATTCTTAGGTTAAGGAAACCATACCACGCCTGTTTTCTTTTCTCAAGGCAGCCTCTTTTTCGAAAATACAAGACATTTAATGTTAGATAGTTGAGATTTGTTAAGTTTAGTTAAATTTTGAAAACTAAATCAATTAAATGGTATAATTAAATTATAAATGAATTAACAAGGAAAAAATGATGGCATCACCATTACCAGGTCGAGACAGACTAGACGCCACTTTTACAGGCGCCGGCTTCCGAGACCCCTCTTCGCGAACTGAAAGCGGCAGAACATCACCTGCCCATAGCGATCGTTCAGCTTTTTCTCCTAGACCTCAATTAGGTGGACATGACGACATTGCCGCTTTTGATGTGCAAAATTCTGAAGCGCCTCACTCTGATAAAAAATTCCCATTTTTTATGAGAGGAGGACAGCGTTACCATATCTCTACTATGGTAGCAGGCGCTGAAATCTACCATACATTTACACTAGATCAGTGGGAAAAAATTGCTGATAAAATGGATGCTCTTCGAGAGCATGGTGATGTATCTGGCGAAAATATTCTTTCTGAGTTCTCTATCAATCTTTCTACGGAATCTTGCACTGGAATCATGCACAACGAAACCCATAACTATGGATACTCTACATTTTCACCTAATCTTCCTGCTTACGAGACTTTTAAAGAGCTTCATAGCTATGTGCAAGACCTCTTACCTACACCTATTGTTTCTATGAACTTTCGAGACGCTTATGCCTCTGAGGGAAGTGATCGTGCAGCTTTTTCTACTGTTACAAAAAAATCAAAAGAAAAAACAAATGAAAGAGATAGCAAAGCTTTTAAAGAAGAACATATGGCTGAGACAATGACTCATATCCAGCAAGTCGGATCGTATGGCATAGATGATCAATCGAGTGAGGACCTTGTAAACGCACTTACTTATCAGCATGAAAAGCAGTTATCTGACCTAGAAGGAACATTTACTGTAAATGATCCTGATACTGACGGAACTATTAGTCTAGAAGCAGACCTGAAAAAGCAGCTTAAAAAAGCGCATGAGGATCTTGCAAACATAAGAGAGAATCAGCCTGGTGACACACAAGGCATAAGAGCACTAGAAACTGCAGTTAAAGAATTAGCTATTAAAATTGAAGCTTGTGGACACAAAGAGCAGCTGCGCCTAGCTGCAATCCTTTATAATTCAGGCGCTATTGATGCTACTATAAATTCTCTTGATACTGCTGTCTACGATAGAAGAGATGCTACACATACACAAGCCATCTTGCAAAATGCTTTTGATGCGCGCTTAGTCCTTTGTCATAAAGAAGGCTTAGTTGATGACAAAGGTAAAATTCTACCTTCTATGACGGCCCAGCAAAGAGCCAAATATGAAGAGATTACAGATACCGCTGCTCTTTTAATCCCTGATCTTGATCCTGCACAAGCCGGTGACAGATCTGAAAGCGACCACATGCTACAGATCTTTTATGGAGGAGGCTCTACCTTAAATGCCTTCACCCATCGCCCGACTATACGCACTGATGGAGATGACAGAGCTACTTTCCCTTCATTTCCTAATGTAATCCCCCCTGAGGGAACAAGCGCCAAAGTCCACGCTACTATGCGTAAGATGGTCCAAGACGCTATTGCTTAAACGCGCAAGAAACACAAAGTCTCAGTTGACAATTTAGCTTCTTTTTCGAGAAAATGGGTGCATGCCAGGAAATTCCCTTCCTATAGGCATTTTTAAGTTCTCTTAAGTCGAACTTATAGTTACAATCTAAAACTTGAATCTTTAAGCAATCAAAGGCGCCGTTATTTCTCCCCTCGCTAAAACTTACGCCCAGTCAGATCACGGCATTCGCACTGAAGATATAGATCCAAACGCTTTATATGTCCTAGAGCGACTATGGACGAAGGGATACACAGCATACCTTGTTGGAGGCAGTGTACGCGACCTCTTACTAGGGATACCCCCAAAAGACTTTGACATTTCGACTTCAGCAAGACCTGAAGACGTTAAAAAAATCTTCCGCAACTGCTGGCTTATAGGCAGACGTTTCCGCCTAGCTCATATACATTTTGGAAAACAAATTATTGAAGTCTCAACCTTTCGTAAGGGTGACACTGAAAGCTGTGAACTTATCACACAAGATAATGAATGGGGCACGCCCGATGAAGACGTGCTTCGCCGAGACTTTACGATCAATGGCCTTTTCTATGATGCGCAAAACAATCAAATCATTGACTACGTGGGTGGATATGAAGATATCCATAAAAAAACCTTAAAAACAATTGGTGTAGCCGAAGCGCGTTTTTACCAAGACCCTGTCAGAATGCTTAGACTTATTAAGTTTCAAGCAAGAATCGGTTTTGCTATTGATGATGAAGCGTTGCGCGCTTTATTCAAATGCAAACTAGAAATCACAAAAAGCGCACACGCCCGCCTTTTAGAAGAAGTACTGCGGATGCTTGAATCGAAATCAGCCACCATCTTTTTCCTTCTGATGTCTGAGTATGGGCTTTTAGAGTATCTATTCCCTCCTGTTGATGCTTTTTTAAAGTCTTCTCATAAAGACAAGCTTCTTGCTCTTTTACATGAAGTTGACGAAGTGCAGAAAGAAAAAAAACTTGGCCGATCAACCCTTATGTCCGTTTTAGCCTGGCCTCTTTTAGACGAAGCTCTGAAAGAAAGCTTTCCTAAAGAATCTGCAGCGCCTCATTTGGGCAGCATCTTACAACAGGTCACATCGGTCATGAATACCCTGCTTGCAGACTTTATGCATATGCCTAAAAAAATGCGGGCTTTTATGCGTTTTATTTTGATGACACAACTGCGCCTAACGCCCCTTACTAAACGTAAGCTTATGCGAGGAAAAACCGCTCATGATGAAGCCTTCCCAAGAGCTTTAGAGCTGTGTATGCTTAGAGGCGCTTTCGATTCTGCCGCAAGCGCAGCCTACCACGAATGGAAGGATAAAGTACCTGAGAATCCGACTATTCATCGGGAAAAACGCGGACGCCTACGCTCGCGCCGCAGGCGCTAATGCCTTTTCTAAGAAACGGTCTAAAAGTAAAAATGCTTTTTCATGCAAAGAAGTGAAGTCACCTGCAGCTATTTCTTCAACACTTTGAGTATAAAGGCCCGGCGTAAGGTCATGAGGAAAAAGCTTTCCTAAAGCGCATACGCGCCCTTTTTCTAGCTCAACATGAAACTGAAAACCCAACACTTTTTCACCTATACGAAACGCTTGCACAGAGCAGCCAGCGCTTGAAGCGAGAACAATGGCTTCAGAAGGAAGAGTTGTGACTTCTTCTCCATGCCAATGCAATACATTAAACAAAGGACTAAAATTTTTAAATAAAGGATCTCTCTCTCCTTCTTGAGTAAGACTTATGGGAAAAAATCCAATCTCTTTTTCCGAAGTCTTACCAATAGAGCCTCCAAAAGCTCTTGCTATCAGCTGAGAGCCTAAGCAAATACCCACAATAGGGATATCCCTTTTATGCGCTTCTTGAATAAGCGCAATTTCTGCTTTTAGATAAGGATAGCCCTCTAAGTTGCCTGCGCTTTGCTCTCCGCCCATAATCAATAGCATATCAAAGCTGTCTGCGCTCGGCACAGGCTCCCCTAAATAAGTCCGCGTCTGTGAAAAAGTAAAGCCTCGCTTAGCGGCCCATTTTTCTAAAGAGCCTACATTCTCAACATCATTATGTAATAAAGCCTCAATGCGCATTTCTTGTCCCTTGTTTCTAAACAATTTTTATGGTGAAATTAGGTACATTATAGCCTATTTTCCCCTTCTTTTCAAGGCGAGCTAGGATAAGTTCTACAACCAGACTCTTAAGTGAAAAAAAAACTTACATTTTTCCTCTTTGCAGCAGAGCCTAGTGGCGATGCCCACGGATCGACTCTGATAGAAGCTCTTAAGCATCAATATTCTGAGGCTGAGTTCATAGGAACAGGAGGACCTAAAATGCGTGAAGAAGGTCTAAATGGCCCAATTCCCATGGAGTCTTTTTGTGTGATGGGGATTGGTGATGTCCTAAAAAACTTACCCAAACTCTACGCTCTATTCAAGACCACAAAAAGGCATATCTTAGAAAAAAACCCTGACTGCGTCATTCTCATCGACTACCCTGGATTTAACCTCAGGCTAATGAAAGAGCTTACAAAGTCTGGCTTTTCAGGTAAAATCGTCCACTATATAGCACCGAGCGTTTGAGCCCACGGTAAAGGGAGAATTAAAACACTTGAGCGATTTTGCAACCTCCTTTTAGTTATCTACCCCTTTGAGCCTCCCTACTTCTCATCTATGCCCTGCATCTATGTAGGCAATCCCTTAGCCTATGGCATTGAGCACGCGCCCTTTTTTGAAGGCCGGCATCACCTTGGCCTTTTTCCAGGAAGTCGACTTTCTGAAATTGAGCATAATCTACCCATCATGCTTAGGGTAATAGAAAGTCTTCAAAGGCAACTCCCCGAGGAAATGGAAAATCTAGAGATTGCACTTTCTTTAGCCCGAAAAGAGCTTTTATCTAAAATAGAAAGCCTTATCCGTGAAAGCAGCTTAAAGATAAAGATAGTCTCTCCTGAAGAAGCGCATCGCCTAATGTACACTTCAAAAGTAGCTCTTGCTACTTCAGGAACAGTCACCCTAGAACTTGCCCTTAGAAAAACGCCAAGCGTTGTTATCTATAAAGTACCGAAGCTCTTTTTCTATATAGGCAAGTATATTGCCCGTATCAAACTGCCTTTCTACTGTATTGTGAATATCTTACTCAAACGCGAAGCCTTTGCTGAATTCTTCGATAAAGAACTCGATGAAAAACTAATTATAGAAAGCGCAAAAAAAGCACTTGAAAAACCAAAGTCTTTTGAAAAGGACTTTGAAGAGCTCGAAGAGCTCATGGGAGGGAATGATCCCGCAAAAAAAGCAGCCCAAGAAATTGGGCTGCTTTTACAAGTAGAGTGATAGCAGAACAAGCCCTATATCAGTCTCTAGGTAGTGCCAAATACTAAGTAAGATTAAAATCTTTGACCCAAGGCAAGAGCTCTTCAAGTTTACTTCTAGGGATTTTTTTTAAAAGAAGGCGCAGCTCATCAGAAAGTGTCAATTCCGGTGATTCCTCACTAGGCTCTTCTCCTCGAAGAAATCGAGCCATATTTTCGTCATCAGGATGGAATCCAAGCTCAAAAGCAAGTACATCATTGGGCAATTGAACCAAGGGGCCTAGCTGAGTTTTTTTACCCTGATCACATGCTATGTTTAATTCATTATAATCTAGACCAGCGCTTTGGAATAGATCATGAAAATGGTCAATTCTAGGCCGCTCATCCCATTCATCATTAAATTTAAACTCCTCTTCTGCAGGATAAACTATTTGAAGCCTAAGAGCTATCAAAGCAATGTGGCAGATAAGCCAGTCATAGCCTTTGTTTTTTTTCATGCTTTGAATGTTTAGTAAACAAAGCCCATATTGCTGGTGAATTGCAGGACTCATAGACAAAAGAACAGCCTCAGAACGCTCAATTTTTTCATCAAAAATGGGGCGAGCTAATTTATTTAAACGTGAAAGCATTGCAATACTATTAGCCTCTACTGAAGGCTCTGGTAGAATATTTAAAAATCTAGAATATACATAGCTCTTATCTTTCAAAAATTCTAGGCGATCTTTAGTTATATTACGTATTGTCCTACATGTCTGACTAAATTTTACCCCCTCCTCTACTGGCAAGCATGTTATTATACGCCCTATAATTTCAGTTGGGAGTGATAGTATCCCAAAAGAAGGTTTTGAAGGTGTGCCTAATAGCACCTGCCCTGGCACCTGCAAAGGACGTCTTTCTAAAGATAAATCGACACTCATAAAGAAATATCCATATAATTTTCAGTTCATTTTAGATTAAATTTAATTAAATTGATAATTATAAAAAACAAAATTAGCAAGCACAAAAAAAAGCAGCCCAAAAAACTGAGCTGCCTTTACAAGTAGATCTGTAGATGGCTTTTAGCCTTCTTGAGATGGAGCATCTGTACCCTTCATCACAGAGCGGCCTCTGTAGTGACCACAGCTCAAGCACGCTGTATGAGGCAGTCTTGCTGCTTGGCAATTAGGGCACGAAGAGACTCTTATCGGTTTTTTAGCGTGGTGTGCGCGGTGATTGCCTGTGCGAGACTTTGAAAGTCTATTTCTGGGTACTGCCATGGTATTTCTCCTAAAAAATCTTCTTTTCTATTCGCTAAATGAAAAATCACTTAGACGAGATTAAATTTAATATTTGGTGTTCTAGTCAGACTTATTACAGCCTAAACTAGTCCGAATCCAGCTCTAATCCCTCAAAAGGATTGTTCTGAATGCTTTTTTCTTTAGCAAAATGCTTACTCAAAGTATCTCTTTCAGGACATTTGCCTAAGCACTCAGCTCTTTGCGGAGTCTCTAAAAGGATAGAGTCTCTTACGAAATCTCCAAAATCAAGCTCTAGGCCTAAGACCTCGTCGAGCATCTCTACATGGTGGACATCCCGAACTTCAACCTCTACTTTTACAGGATTTTGGCAAATAACACAAGGGAGGTTTGCTGTAGCTTTTAAAGTCAGATGCAAGTGAAGTGTATCGGGGTTGTAATCAATTTTTCCCTTAACATGAATCTTTCCTTCATAGCGCAGAGGGTCTGTTGACTCAAGGTCCATAAAGCTAGGGAAAGCCTCTGCTTCAAAAGGCAAAGACCCTGCAAGTCTTAGGCGAGATATTTCAATGTGAAAAGGGTGTTCCATAGGAACCATTTTATCTGAATAAGGTGTTTTGGAGCTAGAAAAAACGTTTCTAGCAAAGATCTCATATTTCAGGTATAGTGGGGGCAAATTTGAAACCCTTAAACTTTCCTAGGGATTAGCGCACCTTCAAAAATTCCTGCTATAGCCTATACCCCTAGATGCCTTTCAAAAATTATGAGTACACGAGAAGAGATCTTATTAAATATTGAGTCAAAGCAAGCGCGCTATGCTCACCTAAAAAACGGCCAACTCCAAGACCTGATTGTCGAAAGACAAGGCACACGGCAGATTACAGGCAATATCTACCGAGGCAAGGTCAAAAATATCTTAGAGAATATCCAATCTGCTTTTGTAGACATCACAGAAGGTGATAATGGCTTTATCCATATCTCAGATATTTTAGAGAATAAAAAGAAGTTCGAAGAACGCTTTGAGATGGACTTCGATACCGAAGAAGAAAAAGATAATAAAAAAGCCAGTGAAGAAAAAGAGCTTGATGAAAGTACAAATATCGGACAAGTCTTAAAACCTGAACAGCCCGTCCTCGTACAAGTCGTTAAAGAAGCGATTGGCTCTAAAGGTGCTAGACTCACCTCTAATATCGCCTTAGCAGGACGCTACCTTGTTTTACTTCCTAACACCTCGCATAGAGGCGTCTCACGTAAGATTGAAGACAGAAGAGCTCGCAGCAGACTTAAGCGTATGATCCGTCTTTTTGAAATGCCTAAAAACATTGGCTTAATCTGCCGCACAGCCAGCCAAGCGGCAACACCTGAGATGCTCATCGATGAAGCGACTGAGCTTTTTTACATATGGGAAAAAATTGTTGAAGACTTCGAAGCTTCAGATAAGCCTCAACTGCTCTACCAAGAATCTGATCTGATCAAAAAAGCACTTTTGTCTGCTATTGAAAAAAAGGTCTCTCGCCTTCTAGTTGATGACTACAACGTGTTTCAGATCTTGAAAACAATGCATAAAACATATGAAAAAGAGCACCCTCTGCGCATTGAGCAATACCGGGACAAAATGCCGATGTTTGAGCGCTTTCAAGTAGAGCGTGAGATTGAAAAATCGCTAGGGCGCAAAGTATGGCTTCCTAGTGGAGGCTACCTCTTTTTTGACCGCACAGAAGCAATGCACACAGTTGATGTAAACTCAGGGCGCAGCTCAAATGATGGGGGGGGCTTAGAAGAGACGCTTGTTAAAATTAACTTAGAAGCTGCGGTTGAAATCGCAAGGCAATTACGTCTGCGTAATATAGGTGGACTTGTTGTATGTGACTTTATCGATATGCGCGCTCGAAAAAACCAAAGGCGCGTCTTAGAAAAACTCAATGATTCGGTTAGAGGCGATAGCGCTAAATGTGCGATCTTAGGTATGAGTGAGTTTGGCCTAGTTGAGATGACCCGTCAACGCAGCCGCCAATCCTTAGAACAAATAGTTTTTGAAACATGCCCTTACTGCCAAGGAAAAGGTCTTATTAAAAATTATGAAAGTACCTCTATTGAGATTGAGCGTGCAGTCAGAAAAGCTATAGACGTCAAGGCCCAATACGGCCTTAAGCTTGTCTGCCATCCGAACCTAAAAGTATATCTCGATAACCACACAGAAAGTCGCTATTTGCGCAGTATTGCAGAAGAAGCTAATGCATGCTTAGAACTAAACACAAGTGACACGCTTCACCTTAATGATTTTGAAATCTACTCGACGATCAATGGAGAAAAAATCGAAGTTTAATGCCGAGCGTTTAGAAAAGCTCATCGATTCGTTTTCTAAAAAGGGAGCTATCTCTAAAAAGTTCTTTGCGATCCTGTATGATTTCATGCAAGTCTATGCCAAATGCGTCAACACCTCAGATATGGATGGCGACAAGCAAACAGATATTTTTGCCTCTTTTATCGAAAGCGTTGCCTCACAGTGTGAAGATCCATATACTTTTCAGCCTTTCCATAAACAAGTACGCTCACCTATAGACTACTTGCAATTTGGCGTAGATTTCATCAAGCCTCTTATTGATTCTGAACGCTCTAAAGCTATTATTGATACCGGTGCTCAAGACATTAAAGATAAGCTTGCAAGAGGCGAAAATGTCATCTTCTTTGCAAATCACCAAGTCGAAGCTGATCCTCAAGTACTCTTCTCCCTTATTGGTGATCTTCAGTGGCCTAAAGAGACTATTTTCGTAGCTGGCGAGCGCGTTGTGCTTGACCCTTTGGCGATTCCCTTTAGCTTAGGCTGCAACCTACTCTGCATTTACTCTAAAAAATACATCAACACTCCTATTGAAAAGCGAGAAGAAAAGCTTCAGCATAACCGCAAAACAATGGAGCAGATGTGCGCCCTACTAGAAAAAGGTGGAGTCTCAATATGGGTTGCGCCTTCAGGAGGACGTGACCGCTCGGATAGCGAAGGCACTATAACCCCAGCTCCCTTTGATCCTCAAAGCATTGAAATGTTTTTACTCATGGCTAAAAAAGCTAAAACACCGACTACTTTTTATCCCTTGAGCCTCTATACCTACCATATGCTTCCACCTCCTGATGAAAGCCATAAAGGTCTTGGTGAACGTAGAGCTGTAAAGCGCGTGCCTGTAGGCGTGCACATTGGCGATCCTATTGATCTTGCAGCTTTAAGCTTCCCTGAATTAGATAAACAGTCTTCTAGACAAAAGCGCACAAAAAGCATTTACCAAATAATAAGGAAAAACTACACTGAGCTTTCGGACGCCCTAAACATGTGAGGTGATTTTATGGCTCGATTTAAGCTTAAGCGCAGCGGTTTTTTCTTCTTAGTTTTTTCATCATTACTCTCTTTTTCTCCGCTGCAACAAGCTTTTTCGGATTCGCCTGAAAATAGTGCTCTTAACTTCCTTGAAAAAGCTGAACAAGCTGCGTCTGAAATAAAACAAGACCCCATCCAAAATACCGGTGATGATAACACCCTTGAAGTAGAAGCTGAGCTTCCTCGCTCTATTATTATTCCCAATGCCTCTAACCTAAATATCAGCACGCCCTCTTTCAAAAACCGCAAAACACTTAAAATTCGTTTAGAAAATGGTTTAGAAGCCTATCTTGTCTCTGACCCTAACTTAAAAGAATCTGGTGCTTTAGTCGGCGTTGAAATCGGCTCTTGGGACAACCCTGACAATGCTCTTGGCATGGCTCACTTCGTAGAGCACATGCTCTTTATCAGCTCTGAAAAATACTCTGAGCCTGATGGATTTTTTCATTTTATAGGTGCTAATGGCGGTCAGTCCAATGCATTTACATCTACAAAAAAAACGTGCTATTACTTCACGGTAAAAAACGAAGCATTTGATGAAGCCTTTGACCGTTTTTCTCAATTTTTTATATCTCCTCAGTTTAATCCTGACTTTTTAGAGCGTGAAAAAAATGCTGTAAACAGCGAATACCGAAGACAGTTTAACCACGATGGATGGCGCATGCAGGAGTTGGAACAATTCCTTTGCTCTCAAGACCACCCACGCTCGCGTTTTTCTACAGGAGATCTCGAATCATTAGGCCCTGTAAGCCGGGAGCAGGTAGTCAACTGGTACCAGTCTAACTACAGCGCAAACCTCATGCAACTTGTGGTCTATAGCCCTAAATCTTTAAGTGCTCTCAAAAAACAGGTCGAAAAGACTCTTTCTATAGTTCCTGCTAGAGACGTGAATGCTTCTGACCCAAAAGGTACTATGGCAACACAGGACCGTAAAGCGAGCATCGTCTACATGGCGCCTAAGCAAGCACATAAAAAGCTTGAACTTTCTTGGGAGCTTCCTAGAGAATCCTCTCAAGACAACACCTATCACTCTAACAGACTTATAGCCTCTATTTTAGAAAGTGAAGCTGAGGGCTCTTTGCTTCATGCGCTAAAAGAAAAAGGCTTTGCTGAAACTATTTCAGCTGGCAAGCACAATTTCTCTAGAAACCAAGCGATATTTGAAATCTCTATCCGCTTGACTGATGCTGGCGCCAAACAGCATATGGAAGTCATCGAAAAGACTTTTCAAGCTTTGAGTGCTATTCGCTCTGAAAAAGACCTTTCATCCATCTTTGAAAATGTACAAACAAGTGAGCGCCTTGGTTATGAGTATCAGATGGAAAAACCTCCTTTTAATGCCCTTTTTCAAGAGTGCATAAATCTTTTTACAGAAGACCTTGCGACCTACCCTCAAAAAACGTGCGTCACAACGGCCTTCAGCCAAGAAAAGACTCATGAATTCTTAAGCTATCTGACAGCTACTGAATGCTCTATTTTAGTCTCAGCGCCAACAAGCCTCACAAACAAAGAGCTCGACCAAAAGCAAACTTGGCTCTCTGTTGAATATACAACTGAGACTATTGATCCCAAAGTGCGCATGCAGTGGCAAACAGCCAGGCCCCTAGAAAATTTTAAACTCTCACGTAAAAATCCTTTCTTGCCTAACTCTTTAGACAAAGTCGTGATTCCTGAAAATGCAGGCCAAAAAGCATTACCTACTAAGCTTGAAGACTCAGACGAGGCTCGTTTATTCCATGTACAAGACCGCTTTTTTCACATCCCTAAAATAGCGCTCAAACTGCGTCTCAGGTCTCCTAAAATGCAGCCTACCTCTGTAAAGCAAAAAGCAGCTCTACTATTAGCAATTGATGCTTTGAAGCAAAAGATGAGCCCAATTAGATGTGAATCTGGAGAAGCTGATATCTCAAGCAATATCTACCTCGATGAAGTAGGCCTTGTAGTCGAGACTTCTGGTTGGAAAAGTGGCACTATAAGCGTTATGGAACGCTCAGTAGTCGCGTTGAAAAATTTAAAGCTATCCGATGTCACTTTTGCGCAAAGCAAAGAAAGAATATTGACTATTCTCAAAAGCGCACAAAAAGCATCCCCGATTAGACAGGCATTTAATCTTTCTCAGAAAACGCTCGTAGAAAAAGAGTTTTTACCCGCAGAGCTTGAGCGCTCAGTACGCGCTTTGCAAGTCAATGATATCGAGCGGCTACAAAAAGAGTGGCTTTCCCAAGTTCACCTAGAATTTGTCGCCTCTGGACACCTCTCTAAAGAAGAAGTTGTTCAGCTTAAAGAAAACTTTTACTTAAAGCTTGGCGCAAAAGCCTTTCCCATAAGCCAGCACTCCTCTCAAAAAGCAGTAAAGCTCTCAAACAAAATCGGCCCTTTTATTGTCTGCGAAAAAGTATCTGTTGATGGCAATGCGGCCATCTTAAACTTGCAAGAAGACAGCGGCACTTTAAAAGGTGAAATGAGCCAAGAGCTAATCACTAAAGCTCTAGGCCCTTACTTTTTTGAAGAACTACGTACCCATCAGCAAACAGGGTATGTCGCTCATGCTACGACCTACCGCTATGCTCAAAAGCTAGCAACTGTTTTGTATGTAGAATCAACCACACACACACCTGAAGAGCTGCTTGCCCGCTTTGATCTTTTCTTAGAATCTTTTATGCAAAACTTCGATGAAAAGTTTCCTAGAGATAAGTTCGAGTCTGTACGATCTGCTATGATCTCAGACTATAAAAAACCGCCTCTAAGCCTTTCATATGAAGTGAATCTGCAGTTTAAACTCGCTTTTGATTATGCAGGCAACTTCGATCTTCTTGATCAAAAAGTAAGTGTCTTAGAGCAGATACAATATGAAGAGATCAAAACCTTTGCAGCGAGCTATCTAAGCCGAAATAATAGGCAACGCTTAGCCGTGTTTGTATATGGAAATGCTCCCGGAGTGCTTTCGTATCAGCATGCAAAAAGCCCCCAGTCTGTTCAGCGCCATGGGGAATTCCTTGCTCCTAATCAAGCGGTAATTCACCGCATGGATTAAAGACTCTTCTATCTCATTAGTAAATTCTGACACATAAGACAAAAAGCCCAGCTACTGTTAGCTGGGCTTTTTGTAATATCATGACTCACAAAATAGAAAATCAAGACATTATCCGCATTTTCTCCCCTCTATTATAAATACTCAAAATAAACTAATTAATTTAATATTTTTATTAAATTTGACTTATTGATAGAATAGGAATATTAAATAAACTATTTTATAATAAAAAAGAGTAATAAAAAAAATGTCTAGTTATATTAGCCCAGACCATCAACCAGCAGCACTTGGAATGAATGCGCTTGCTCACCTAGCTGCTGATCCTTTAAAAGCGCAACTCCTTGAAAAAATGCATGCACACAAAGACCTTCATCTTTTAGTACCCGGCCATGAGAAGGCTGATTTATACTTAAAAAGAGGTCCCGCACTTTTTATACCCCAAGCTTTGCCATTAAGAAAGCACAAGAGAAAGGCTGCAACACCCACAGAGCACCTTGCTC
Organism: Chlamydiia bacterium; assembly: GCA_041688145.1. Classification (GTDB taxonomy): domain Bacteria; phylum Chlamydiota; class Chlamydiia; order Chlamydiales; family JAAKFQ01; genus JBDNIV01. The sequence continues at coordinate 34,366 of JBDNIV010000040.1, forward strand.
AAATGCGCTTTCAAGACCCACAAAAATCAACGCTTAAGCTACCCGTGACGCCCAGCCAGCACACATACATGATAGAGCAAATACAAAGTGGAGCAAATATTGTACGCCCTCAGCCCAGATACTCTGCTGCATTAGCTAAACCTGTTGAACAACAAGTAGATGATTTTTCAAGCCCCATGGATGAAGGGTAATCAACATTCAGAACTCTTCACAAATTAATTAAAGGAAAATCATGAAAGTACTACGATCCAATCGCAATCCCCTAATCCCAAAAGCAACTCATAGCACGACGTCTGCAAAAAAGGCTCAGCGTCCACAAAGGGAACAAGCTGTTGCAACTATCTACCGCTCTTTTGGTTTTGACACAGAAACAGCTGGAAAAAAAGCTAGAGCCTCTATTAGAAAAATGAGTTGTAGAGCTCTCAAAACTTCAGCCTCCAATACTTCGGCTCCTATGGAGGTCGACTCTCCTCTAAAAAAATATCCTGCTCCTATGGATCTTGACTCACCAATAAAGCATTCATCTAATACTGACCCGGTGGTACCTATGGATATTTCACCTGTACGACCTCAATCAGCAGATAGCGTGGATAAAATAGCTTTAGCAATAGGCATTGCACCAAAATCTGGAGCAAAAAGAAATCTATTAGAAAACTGGGCGCCTCCTGCTCAAGCAGCGTATGTCCCTACACAAACTGCACGAGGCTCTTACGAAGTCTAAAGACTTTTAAACCTACTACAGCTCCATATTATGATGGACCTCGTTCACATCGTCTAGCTCTTCAAGCCATTCGATAAGAGCGAGGTTTTTTGTTGTATCCTCTTCTGAGCAAGATACGGTACTTTTAGGCAAGACTCCCATCTCGCATGAGGCCATTTCAATACCCGCTTTTTCTAAAGCCTCTTCCACACTATGAAGGCCACTGGACTCTGTAATAATAACAAAATGCTCCCCTGCTTCGAAATCTTCAGCACCTGAGTCAATGGCAAGTGTAAAAAGTTCATCCTCTAACGCTTTATTTCTTTCTACTCCAATAATACCTTTGCGCTCAAAGTTAAAAGCTACAGAGCCCGGCGTACCTATAGAGCCTCCCCGTTTGTTAGTCGCAATGCGCATATCAGAAGCTGTGCGGTTTTTATTGTCGGTCAAAATGTCGACTAAAATCCCTACACCTCCATAACCGTACAGCTCATAAGTAGCCTCTTCAAAAGCTGACTGATCGGGATCTGAGGCTTTTTTGATGTTCTTTTCTATCGTATCTTGGCTCATGTTGGCAGCTTTTGCCTTTTGGACTACAAGACGGAGTCTTGGATTACTTTTTGGGTCGGGGCCGCCTATCTTTACAGCTGATATAATCTCTTTTACAATCCGGGAAAAAGCTTTGCCTCTTTTTGCATCGACTTTTGCCTTTTTATGCTTGATGTTTGCCCATTTACTATGTCCTGCCATATCTAAAGCATCCTATAATGTTTATTGAAAAATTCCTTCTGCCACTTTTTGGCTTCTATAAAACGTGAAAACTTCTTCTCATCCTCTCGAAAAGCTTTGCCATGAATCACTCTTTTTTGTCTTTTTTCATTAAAAGTAACGGGATGAATATGGTGAAGTGCCTCATGATAGACCACAAAAGCTACAAAAAACCTAGGGCATCTTCCACTATCGAGCGCTTTATTGATCTTAATCAAAGCGCGCCTCTCATCAAAAAGACCCAAGGTAGCAAAACGCTTTTTTCGCGCTTGGGTGGAAAACCAGGTAATATCAAGCTTGAGGCTATTTTGAAAATACTCTGCATTCACCTCACGATAGATTTCATCTAGATCGTAGATTTCCCCTTTAGACATTAAAGTGATTGGGCGAGGCTTTGCTGACTTTTGACTTGCATGCTCTTCTAAATACTGATTGAGCTTAGCAGATGCTTGCTTGTCCTTAGCGCCTCTTTTAATGTAGTTTGCAAGTGCTATTTTCACGCTTTTAGGACTGCGCAAAAGGCTTACATGCATAAAAAGTTTTGTACGCCAAAGTACACGTTCAATCCGAAGCCACATTGACCTATTGTTTTGCACTGTGATTTCTATAGAATGGCCTAAAAGCCCTGAAAACTCCTCTAAAAAAGCTTGTGCCTCACCTAGCTCTACATCTTTTACTGAAGGGCGAATACTAATTTTTGATTTCTTGAAAAAAGAACCTATCATGCTTTTGTCCTAAATCCATTTATACATGAGGATTTTATCGATTGACTCACCTTTATCTCTTAAGCAATCTTTTTCCCGACCATACTCTATAAATCCCATGCGCTTATAAAGGTCAAAAGCTTTAATACCATCATATACTTCTAAATGGAGCTGTTCAATTTTAAGCCTCTCTTTGGCATATTGAATCATAGCTTCCATTAGCTGCGTACCTATGCCGCATCCTCTTTTAGAATCATCTACAATAATCGCAAAAAGGCAGGCATGGACAAGCTTTTTGTAAGGATGAACATAGAGAACGCACCCTCCTACCACTTCACCTTCTAGCTCAGCTGTAAGAGCGCAGCCATACTTCGCATACTGCATCCACATTTTAAGATTGTCATCGACTTCAGCTTCATTTTCCATAGGAAAACCGCGCAAAGTATTTTCAGCAAGCAGCCACTTTTTAAGATAAGCTTCATCTGCTGGCACAGTGTGTCTTAGATGAATGCGCTCTTTATCCGAAGGCTCCTCTGATTTTCTGATACGCCCTTTTAGCATAGCGCGCTCCTGGCAAAAAGTGTTCTGGATAAATAACCCCCTTCCACTTTCACATACCCTTCTTGTGTAGCATATGGCTTGAAACCAAGCTTTTCAAACGCCTGAGTAAAAGGACTTTCATAGAGTTCCATAATCAAACGCTCGCATCCCCGTTTTTTTGCCCATAAGTCTGCGGCTTGAAGTAGAGCTTTTGCCACCCCACATCCCCGCTTATTTTTAGCCACTAAAAGTGTACAAAAAGCCCAGTGAGTGATCTTATTATAGTCACTTGCAAAGATCACTAAGATGCCTACTGGTTTTTTCTTGATTGTCGCGATAAACGAGAGTGAGGGCTTTTGAGGAGATACCCAAAATTGAGCAAGGTCTTTCACCTCCCTTCCTTTTTCTGTCTGCAAAAAAGGGAGTAGCTCTGGGTCTGACAGCCATGTAAGGACACTTGTCTGATCTTGAGACTTCGCCTCTCTTATCTCGATTTCCATTTCCTTCCCTCTTGTGCCCGTTATCCAAACTGCTTCAGAAAAGCATTAATAAAAAGATCTATCTCCCCATCCATCACTGCCTGAACCTGACCTGTTTCAACTTTTGTGCGGTTGTCTTTTACCATCTGATAGGGAGCAAAGACATAGCTGCGGATCTGACTGCCCCAGCCAATCTCTTTCTTCTCTCCACTAATAGTATCTAAAGAGGCTTTTCTCTCTTGAAGCTTTTTCTCATAGAGTTTGGCTCTGAGCATTTTCATACAGACAAGTCTATTTTGGATTTGGCTTCTTTCATTTTGACATGAGACAACAACACCTGAAGGGATATGGGTAATGCGCACAGCAGAGTCAGTGGTATTAACATGCTGGCCTCCTGCTCCCGATGAGCGGAATGTGTCCACGCGGATTTCATCAGGCTTAATATCAACTTCAATATCATCGGCAATTTCAGGAGAAACATCGACAGAAGCAAAACTTGTATGCCTTCTAGACTGGCTATCAAAAGGAGATATTCTAACTAATCTGTGCACCCCTCTTTCTGCTTTTGCATATCCGTAAGCAAAAGGGCCTGTAATATGCAACGTCGCACTTTTTATGCCCGCTACTTCCCCATCGACTCTATCTATAACCTCAGCCTTCCACCCTTTTTTACTCACCCAGCGCATATACATTCTAAGAAGCATATCAGCCCAGTCACATGACTCAGTGCCTCCGGCTCCTGCGTTGATACTTAAAAAGCAGTAACTACTATCCAGCTCGCCTGACAGCATCCGGCGCAATTCCAAATCTGAAAGCTTATTTTCTAGGTCTTTGATCTGCTGGCTAATCTCTTCTAATAAAGTGGACTCCTCTAACTCTATAGCCTCTTTTAGAAGAGAATCAATGTCATCCAAAGTGCGCTTAGCCTCTTCACAAGGCCTTACCCATGAACGGAGCTCTGAGACCTCAGAAACAACTTTTTGGGCCGCTACTTGATCTGACCAGAAGCCTTCAGCTTCCATTTCTTTTTCTAAAGATGTGATTAAAGATTTTTTTTGATCGAGGTCAAAGATACCTCACAATGTCACTAAAGCGACTTTGCACAGATTCAAAACGGGATTCTAAAGACTCTTCCATAAGGCTACTATCGCAAAATTAGCTCCTATTTTCAAGGGAAATAGCTTTTAGCTATCCACAGCCCCCTACAAAAGCACCTCTCTCGTATCACACGAGGCCTCTTATGTACCTTTCTTTTTATTAGGGCTCTTATAGGTTTTTGTCTGTAAAGAGTCTGAGGAAGAAGACTTTTTTCCCTTAGAGCGAGTGCCTCGTGCTTTATTGCCCATTTTTTTTGTAGAAAACCGCCTACCTAATTTCTGAGAAGGGCTTTTAGAGCTTTTTTTCATGTTGAGATACCCTTTTCTTATGGTATTCAAAAGCGTATACCCAAAAGAGTTTGATATTTTTTGCGAAGAAATAAAGCCTGAAGAAACGACCTCTGCTACAGCTTCTATTTGCTCAATCCTAAAAGAATCATTTACATCTGTACCACATAAAGGGTGAGGAATAGGGCAAACTTTCTGAATAGGAGCACATCTTTTTGAAAAGAGGTAAGGGACGCCGCCTATCAAAGCTTTACCCCACACCTCTAGTGAGTCTTCTAAAAAAATAGAGCTGCCTACGACCTCTATATGCCCCTCTTTTGCCCTGTACCCTTGAGCTGAAAGTAGACCCCCTAATTTAATTGCCCCCTCGTTCGCAGTGAGAAAAACCTTACCTCCTTCACCCTCCACAAACGTTTTTGCTTCTATATGCCCCGATTGATTGATAGCTAACTTATAAAGATTTCCCTCTACACTAAGCTTAGCCTGTAAAGCCTTGATAACGCCTGTGTTGTCAATACCTGTAGTAGGCGCGCTTTTATTGTCAGAGTCCAGCCCCTCTGAAGAAGCTTCTAAATCTAATTGCACCTTAAATAAGACACATTTTTTACTCGCAGGTTGCAATATCGCCTCCTGACAAGCATTTAGGGTCACATGTCCTTTTTTTGCTTCTATTTCCCCTTGGTTTTCAACGGAATAAGCGACTACATGCACATCACCTGATAAAGCCTTAATAGTTCCTAGGTTTAAGATTTTTTCTCTACTTTTGCCCTTAAAAGCCACAGCCCCATCTTTACCTGTAAAGAAATCTGCATTCGTAATGTTGAGCGTAGACGCTATTAAAGATCCCACATTAATCACAGCCTCTTTACCAATAAAAATACCTTGTGGATTGAGTATATAGACATGGCCCTGTGATTCTAGACTTCCCATAATGCGGCTCATATGACCTCCGGTGATATGACCTGTCACACGGTTGAGGACTGTTGAGTCTACTTGCTGAATGAACTTTAAAGCCTCATGGCTATCTATTGAAAAAGTATCCCAGTTAATCACTGTCTTATCTTGACACGTGATATGCATCGTAGCTTGATCTACTCTGTCTAAAAGTGCGCTCCCTGCCTGTACATCAGGAGCTGTTGGCAACGCCAAAGCTAAAGTTGGTAATGAAGATAACAGAGCTAAAGCTCTAGACATAAAACGCCAAGACATGAATAACACCTCTTAGCTTCATATGCCATAATCTTTAAAAAAGTGTCAAAAAACAGAAGAAATAGTTTTTAAACAACAAAAAAATAAAACAATTAGAACTGAAAAACTGTATAAAAAAAGAAAAGTGCAAGCTGACACGCTTTGCAATTCTTTAAGGAATCAGCTTTTTACCTAGAGAGATCTCACCTTGCTCAAGGTGGTACTGCCAGATCCATGTGGGGCTTTTGATAGGACTCTTCTCTAATTTGACATAGGCTCCATCTTGAACCGCTCTAATGCATACTCCTGAAGGGACTTCAATTTTCTGAGGGCCTGTGAATGTAATATCTTCTGCGATAAATTCACCATAGCCCTCTATTTCTATTTCTAAGGCCTCTCCTTCAATAGCTGCTTGCATAACGGCTTTAAAAGGAGGCCCTCTTTTTTGACCCTTATTTCTTATAGTGACATTTCTTAAAGTGCATTTTCCTGATAGATGCGTATGCTTTTTGCCATCAAAACCTGTGGGATTTTTAGCCTGCACAACTAAAGCGCCCTCTAAATCTAAATTCTTAACGTCAACTTCTGCAATATTGAGGTTAAGAAAAGAGCCTTCAGATAAAACGCCTCCATGGATTTTTTGGGCTATAACAGAAAAAAAAGGCCCGATTGCAGGATGGTAGAAAAAACAAAAAGAAGGGCCGTTTTTCAAATAATCATCTTTATCTAGAGCAGGTGTTTTGATATCACAGCGCATCAAAAGCGTTTTCATAAGACCTAAATGATCGAATAAAGCGCCTGCTGGCGTCTCATCTAGCTTTTCACCTGGACTCCATTTGTTTTTTGTGACAGAAATCGTTTTTTTGCGTTCGTTATAGGTTAGGTAAGTATTTAGACAGGACAGGTCTTCAGGCTCTAAAGGCTTATCAAAACTGTCGCCTAAAGAATCGGCAATGTTTTGCATCATAAGTTCAATACGAGCGCTTTTACCTCCCTTAAAATTTAAGATAGGCCCTGGAAAAACGCCCTTATTCAACACTTTTTCTAAAGCCTCTATACGAGCAAAAAGGATGTTTGTATTAGAAGGAAAAGCTGACATGCCGCTATCTGGGCTATTTTCTATATCTTGAAGGCCGCATTTTTTAAATTCTGTATATTCGATATTTGTGAGTGTGTAAGTGAAAGAAGGGGCTTTTTTATCTTCTGCTAAGACCTTAACAACATCCATACCCTCTTTTGAACCTATGACTCTTGGACAGCTCGCAAAACCAAAATGTTTTTTCTCTTTTATTCCAGCTCCTATAAAAGCCAAAAGACCGTAATCTATGGAAGATGCAGGATTATTTATCTGACGCACAAGAATGTTTTTCTTCTTTTGCTTTTTTACAGAATCAAAAAAACCCAAATCTTGCGCAAGCTGCCAAATCATCCCATGCCCCCCTGGCTTGAGGATCAAGCCCAGATCATCGCACAGCCAATTGCCGTCAAGATCAAAAAGAGGGACTCGCGGCTGCTTAAAAAGATGAAAAAGCTCTTTGGGCCTACCAAAATATTTTTTATCTTCAAGCATGCTCACTATATGCTCATGATTGCTTTTCTCATCTGAGGTCATAAGGCCCATAGGCACTAAAGCAGCTTTATTAAAGCATTTGAAATAGAGATACTCCTTGGCAATTACGTCTGAAACGAGGTGCTCTAAAAGAGTTTTCCTAAGAAAAATAAGCTTTGCAAGAGGCAATGGCTTTTTAGTTTTTTCGTCTACAAGGCCAAAACGATCTGCAGCACCTCCAACAGGATAAAGCATTGCAAACTCATTTAAGTGCTTAAGTCCTTCAAGAGCAAAAAAAAGGCCCGCCTTTTCTTTGCGAATATCAATGCTCTCGGGCTGCATAAGCTCTAAAGAAGGCTCAGGCTCAGCTGAAGAGCTCATAAGATCTAAAGCCAATCGCTGATAACCTACGATCCCTCCAATAGCAGAGTAAAAATCTTCTACGCACTGCATAGCATCAAAAAAGGCTGAAATTTCTGAATTTTCCTTAGAAAAATCATACTGTTTCAAAACGTCTTCTTGGCCTATTGCAATGACTTTGAGGCAAATAAGACGCTTTTTCTCACCTAAATCATTGATTTTTTTTCCCACATCAGCAAAAGTTGAGTAAAATGATCGCACACTGGGTAGAGATTCAAGAATGACAACGATATCTCGCTCAGATTTAGCTTTAATAATGACGCTAGTGAGAGTGTGTAGATCAAGATGAGACATATGCTCAAAGGGTGCCATAAAAAAAGCATTTGAAGCAAGGTTGGTAACGGTCATAGAAAAAACCGATTTTTTTTCTTTTGACACGAAAACCCTAAGAGATATAAAAATTCGACTAAGTCACAGATAAACAACCCCAACTGCAGGAGTAACAATCATGGCAGAAAAAAAAGAATCTAAGTTCATGGCTCCACTAGAGCTAAGTGCAGACCTAACTGCTGTTATCGGCAAAGGTCCTTTCCCAAGAACCAAAGTAGTAAAGCTTCTTTGGGCATACATTAAGAAAAATGAGCTGCAAGATCCTAAGAATAAGCGCAACATCATTCCTGATGACAAGCTATCTAAAGTATTCGGAACAAGCAAATCTGTAAACATGTTTGAAATGAGCCGTCTAGTAAGCGGTCACCTTTCATAAGCAAAGCTCTCAGGAAAAACCTCTGCTTTCTCAAAGCGGCCTGGGCCGAGATGAAAAAGCAGAGGTTTTTTTATATACCCTATGCCCTCATACAAACTTCTTATCAGCTACGATGGAACAGAATTTGGCGGATGGCAAATCCAACCAAATGCTCCCTCCATTCAAGAAGAGATCGAAAAAGCACTTGCTATTTTCTGTAGAGAAGAAGTGCGCATTACAGGATCAGGACGCACAGATAGTGGGGTTCATGCTCTAGGACAGGTCGCTCATTTCAAAATAGAGAAAACTCTTTCGCAAAGAGATCTTCTTTCTTTAAATGCCCTTTTGCCAGACAGTATCTATCTAAGAGAAATCCAGCCTGTTTCTGATGATTTTCACGCACGTAAAAGCGCTGTGTCTAAAATCTATAGCTATCACATTTTTCTCGGGAAAAACCCTGGCCCTTTTATTAAGCGCTACGTCTCAGATATTTGGGATCCCCTTGATCTTGACCTTTTAAAAAAAGGCGCTCGGATTTTTATAGGAGAACATGACTTTGCCTCCTTTGCAAATGCCTGTAAAACGCGCATAGGCAAAAGCTCTATTCGCACTATCTATAACCTCGAGGTAGAGGAAAAGGGCTCCCATATTACCCTCACATTTAAGGGCAATGGCTTTTTGTATAAAATGGTACGCAATCTTACAGGGGCCCTTTTACTGCTAAGCTCTGGCAAGCTCTCTTTAGATGAGCTAAAGGTACTTATGGATCAGAAAAAAAGAACCCGAACCATTTCTCCTGCACCCGCTAAAGGTCTTTTCTTAGAAAAAGTGATCTATGAAGAAGATAGCCAAGCATCTGAATCTGAAAGAAAGCTTGAAAGTGATGGAGACCAAATTGCTCCTTTTTTAAGGCTTAAATCCTTAAGCTCTTGATCTACACTTTCACTAGAAAGCTCTAAAAAATTTATTTTTGAGATTAAAAACGCTCTTGCCTCAGTACCTAGAAGCGCCTTTAATCCTTTTATCGTGTCCTCAAAACCTATAATGTTATCACCTTCACTACTCAGCCTATCAATAGCTTTTTGATATCCCTGAGAAGAGGGCTTTGGGTCAGAATAATCCTCACGGGTAATCCAATTTTCAATAAGCGTAAGCTCTTTAATGTGGTCTCGAATAGGTGCTATCATAGACAGTGTCGAGTTAGTAACAACGCACGTTTTTTTTCCAAGCCTATGAAGCTCCTTCAGTAAACTATCTACTCCTGGCATAAGCTCTGAGCGCCCTTCTTCAATAAGAGTGATATAGGTCTTTTTTTTCTCTAAATAAAACTGATCCCATAAAACATCTGTATCAAAAACTTTAGGAAATTTTTTTCTAAACCCCTCTTTAAGACCTGTTGCCGAAAAGTAGGCATGCCTTCCATACTCATCCATATCCCAGTCGAGCTCAAGCCCGCGGGCGCTCGCAGACTGCTTATAAGCCTCAAAATGGAGCTCTTCAGTGTTGACTAGAAGACCATCAAAATCAAAAAGAAAAAGATCAAAAGATCGGATCCAGCTCATAAGCCTCCTCAAAAGCTTTTGTATTTTTGGAGTAATTTTACCTTTTTTTCTCTTTTCTAGCTGCTCTTCGCTTGAAAAAAGCCACACTCAACGCGTGCGCATGGCCAATGAAGAGAGTGAGCCTATCTACAGAGTAAGCAGTGATCAATTGCATAGCCCCCCAAAACCTAAACTGCTTAGGCCTGCAAGCTACCCGTGGGATGCTCGGTATAAGGGAGGGTTGTGCAAAATTACTAAAGAATTCTTTCGGTGCCGGGGCTCCAAACAGAATCCTCCTATTTATCTTAATGATAAGGAGACCCTTTTTGACTGTAATGGCATAGAAGAACACAGCTTGCCTATTCAGGAAGAAAAAGAATTTATCTACCCTATCCTCATAAACCTTTTAAACTACATTCAATCAGAGACTAAAAAGCAGGTTATAGTTACTTCAGGGCACAGGTGCCCAACCCATAATAGGTACTTAAACTACGCACCCAAGGCGCAATACTCCAAGCATCAGATTGGAGCTGAAGTCACCTTCTATGTCGAAGGAATGCAAGATTTCCCTTTTGAAATTCTAAAACTTATTAAACAGTATTACCGCACCCACCCTAAGTTTAAAGACAATCCAAAATTCACCCAGTTTTTGAGATATGAGAAAAGTGACACGGGAGTAGCTATTAAACCATGGTATAATGAAGAGGTCTATGTCAAACTCTTTGACCCTAGCGAAGGAAGAGATCTTGATCAAAGCCACCCTTATAGCTATTTTAGCATCCAAGTGCGCGAAGATATTTCTACAAAAAAAAGAGTCTTATACGATTGGAATGTAGCTCATAAAACCTTACTCAGAAAGTAGCCTTAAATCGCTTTTCTAAGTATGATAAGCCTTATTCCTCATGCCGATGTGGCGGAATTGGTAGACGCGGTAGACTCAAACTCTACTCTTAAGTGATTAAGGTGCTGGTTCGATTCCAGTCGTCGGCAGTCTTTTATATAGCTTATATAACACCTCTTTAAAGCTAATGTCTCTTTGATATTAAATTGAACCTACTTACAGTGATGTTTATGTCCTCTATACCTAGAAATTCTCGTATCCTGATCAGTGGCGCAAGTGGCCTTATAGGCTCGAGCTTGCGTACGCACTTAAAGCTTCAAGGCTACGATGTTTTTTCTCTTGTTCGCAAAAGTGCTAAGCAAAAACTGCACTATATTAAATCTACTCACGATATTACTTGGGATCCAGAAGCTGGGCATATCGATTTAGAAAAGCTTGAAGGCTTTGATGCCATTATCCATTTATCAGGAGAAAATATCGCAAGCCTTCGCTGGACAAAAAAGAAAAAAGAAAAAATCCGATCAAGCCGTCTTAAAGGATTAGAGCTGCTTTTACGCGTTTGCAAAATTTTAAAGTACCCTCCTAAAAGACTTCTTGTAGCTTCTGCTGTAGGGTACTATGGAGATAAAGGAGATGAGACTGTTACAGATACTTCCTCTAAAGGCTCGGGCTTTTTAGCTGATCTTACATCTGATATTGAAGGCTTATGCAAAGCATCTCCTATAAAAGCTATTCCCATGCGTTTTGGGATTATTCTTTCAGAAAAAGGGGGCCTATTAAAAAAAATGATTCCCCTTTTTCGCGTTGGACTCGGCGCTGTTTTAGGACCTGGTGATCAGTTTATGAGCTGGATCCACTTAGATGATGCTGTAAGGCTCATTACCCACTGCCTTGAAAACTCTAAAATCACATCTGCTGTAAACATCACAGCAGAGCCTACTACTCAAAGTGATTTTGCAAGCGCACTCGCAAAAACATTAAAAAAACCTTTATTTCTTAAGATTCCTAAATTTCTAATAAGATGGCTCGGTGGTGAGATGGCAGACTCTCTTGTTTTGAATTCTGTGAGAGCCTATCCCAGTAAAATGCTAGAGCCTTTTATTGAGCACCCGACAATTGAAGAGGCACTAGAAAGCTTGTTGTACTTTGATGAAGCGAGCATCATGAAAACCCCATATACAGGGTAGGTGTGTTATAAAACGCCTTCATGCCTAAGAAAAAACCGCTTAATAGCAATATCGGGCGTATACCCCCCTTCTCCAGAAGAGGCAACTACACGGTGACAGGGAATAAAAAGAGGGAAGGGATTTTTGCCACATGCCATGCCAACAGCTCTTGCTGCAAGCGGCCTTTCAACCTCTTCTGCAATCTCTTTATATGTTCTCACTTCCCCAAAAGGGATCTTTTCAATTGCGTATAAAACGCTTCTTTCAAAAGGGGTCAAATTTCGGAAATCATAAGGCAAAGGTTTTTGAGTAGACTTCTTATCTAAGTAGTTTTCTAACCACTGAATAAGGGTCTGTTTAAGCTGAAAGTCTGCGCCTGAAATTTGCACATCTAGGCTTGAGCTTACATGCCTTTGAACGATTACCTTGCTGTGATCTGTAGCTTTAGCCTCTGTTATTCCAAGGATCACCTCTTCTACAAGACCATCAGAACAGCTAATACTCACTTCTAAGCTTAAAATGTCATATGCTTCTAAAGCAGCTACACATTTTTCTTTTCTTAGTGCTTCCAAAACAATCCTCCACCTGGTATCAAGTTTTGCTTTGACTCTCTGTAAAAGAGGATAGGCTATGGCCCCAATTCAGTCTACAGCAGATGCTTTTGGCTCTTTTTTGCCTAGCATTAGGATTCCCTACTTAGGCCGATTAGGAAGTGTCACCCAGAAAACAATCTTAATCGGACTCGCTTGCTTTGGTGCTTATAAAATCCTAAAACCATTTTATGACCGCTACGCTCCAAAAATATTAGCTGAAGCTTACGGCTGGCAACTCGTCGAAGATCCAGGAAGCATTAAAAAAGCTGCGCGTATAGTACAAGCCTATGCAGATAGGCATATACAAAAACTACAACAAGTTATCAAAAACCAAAAACCTAACCCTATAGATGGGCTTGCTCGCGCTATTGCTTGCGCTTGCCCTGCGCACACAGAGGCGGGACACTTCTATAACGAGCTAAAGGGACATATCTTTCGAATTCTCATAGGGATAGAAGCAGTTGCAGGGGGAAGTGCGGCCAGAGCCCTAAATACTACAAGCGATGCAGCTGCTACTGTTGGAAATGGTGCAGCAAGCTTAATATCCCTATTTCCTATTTTAGGCACTTCTGTTGCTGGAGGTATGCGAGCTGCTGTTCAGGGGCTAGCTTTATCTACAGAGTCTGCACAGTGGCAAGCTCTCTGCAGAGCAGCAAAGCTGTGTTCAGACAGCCAAGACATCGCACTGGCAGCGCAGCTTATTGCTGCGCACATTACAAGCCGCTGCGCTGAAGCTGTTGTCATGCTTTCTGAAAAAGGATCTGCAGATTTAGCGCTGCATACAGCAGACTGTTTTCGTAGACATATTCTTTATGAATGGAACATAAAACCAAAAGCCAAAGACTCTTCTTCTGAAACTCCTACTTGGTCTCCCTTAGACTTGGCTTTTGAATGCCAAAAAATTAGCCTAGCTATTCAAGGCAGGGACAATGAGACTGAACTTGCAGTCAAAGAGGTGCTGAAAGAACTTACAAAAGTTTGGAGAGTCGCGCATATCTTAAAGCTTGGCATTGCCTCTACCTAAATATAATCCAGGTAATTCAGACAAGTTTGCACACATCACTAAAGCTAAGCCTTGGTTTCCGATCACGAAGATCTTCTTTTTTACCATAGCCTAAGTTGCATAGGAAGTCTGACTTATAGGTTAATCCCTCAAAAAACAGGCTATCTACTTTTTCTCTACTAAATCCCGACATAGGGCCGCAATCCAGGCCTTTAGCTCTTGCTGCTAACATGAAATAAGCTGCTTGAAGCAAGGCGTTGCGAAAAGCGTTTTCGTAGGTGAAGTTAGGGTCTTTTGTAAAATATTCACGCATAGCCTCATTGAGCCCTAAGCCCTTTTGTGCATAAAACTCCATATCCAGCGCAAATATAGCTGTTACCGGAGCTGCCATTGTCTTTTCAATGTTACCTGCATCAAGGCACCCTTTGAGCTTTTCCTTGGCCTTTACAGACTCTACAAAAATAACACGAAGTGGACAGCAATTTGCACTGGTAGGCCCAAGCTTAGCTAAGTTATAGATCTCTTCAAGCAAAGCCTTTTCAATACACTTTTTTTCCCATGTACGGTGAGTACGTGCTTTTGTAAATATAAGATCTAACATCGATACATTTTCTGACTTACTGTGGGGCATTATTCATTCCTAACTTTAATAAAGTTTCATAAGGGGGCAGGTTTTCTACTCTTTCCAGCTCAAGACTGCCAAAACGCATCTCAAAAGCATTAGCAATACAAATGAATGGCGCTTTTAAATAGTAATTATAGCCAATGACTTGACGCAAGGTCGCATTTGAAAGTGCGCAGGCTTTGCATTCAATAAGAAGTAAAGGAGTAAAGCTTTCTCCACTTTTTTGATAGCAAACGATATCGAGTCTACGCCGCGGGGCCTTACTCTCTTTTACAGCATGGGTCAAAACGCTCGGCTTTAAGGCTACCTCTACGCGAATGAGGTGCTTAGGATAGCCGAGGGCAAACATCTTATGCAAAAGATCTATACGAACGCACTCTTCAGCAGTAGCATTAACTTCCTTTTCTCGGATAGGATCATATATACTCACGCTCATTCGATAGCAATAAGGCCAAAGTTTTCATCTTTGCGTCTGTAGATCACTTTAATTTTCTGGTCTTCTTCCGAACGAAAAATAAGGAAAGAGTCCTGTGAAAGCTCCATTTTCATAACAGCTTCTTGAGCAGTCAATGTCTTTAAACGGGTAGAGCTTGTAGATACAATAGCATGAGGCCCCCAAAGCTTTTCGATTTCCTTAGAGTTTTTCTCTTCAATCTGATCATTTATCTCATCCTCTAAACTAGGAGCTATCACATGCACATTAAGATCGACTGCATGCAAAGGGCGATTATGGTGATTCTGAAGTCTTTCTTTGTATTTACGCAGTTGACTTGTGAGCTTTTCTGAAGCTTTATCAATGGCGCTATAAAGCTCTTGCGTTGAAGCATGCACATTGATTTTAGTATGGTCAAAATGAAAGTCTATCTCTGCCTTATGCTCGTGCTTACCCACTTCTAGAGTAACTGTAGCGCGCACTTTTTTCTTTCCAAAAAGCTCTATGCGCTGAAGCTTATCAATCACATGGTCTTTGAGCCCTTGGGTAAGCTCTACATGTCTTCCTTGGATAATTACATCTTCAGGGGTAATTTCAACTTCTCTCATACACTTTATCTCCTAACATTAGCTATTATACAAGAACTAGAACTGTCTCATCCTAACGCGGATCTTCAATTTAAAGGAAGTAGTATGGCCCAGCACGAGAGCTCATCTAAAACAGAATCTTCATGCATTCGGTGCTCTTGGGTACCTAAAGACGACGCCCTTTACCAAAAATACCATGATGAAGAGTGGGGACGGGCTGTCTATGACGATGGGCTGCTTTTTGAAATGCTTATCTTAGAAGGGATGCAAGCAGGTCTTAGCTGGCGCACTGTCTTAGAAAGGCGCCCCTTAATCAAAAAGGCTTTTTGCAACTTAGATCCTATAAAACTCGTAAATTTAAGTGATGAAGAGCTAACGGTTATCATGAATAAGCCCGGCGTTATCCGGCACCGTCTTAAGACCTTTGGTGTTCGCAAAAATGCAAAAAGCTTTTTAGATATACAAAAGAAAAAAGGCTCTTTTTCCAAATACCTCTGGAATTTTGTAGACCATACTCCCCTTATAGGAAAAAGAACACCTAAAGGCATAAATCTTGCCCAAACACCTCTATCCCAAGCTATATCTAAAGATCTCAAAAAATGGGGCTTTACCTTTGTGGGACCTACTATTGTCTATGCCTATATGCAAGCAGTAGGCCTTGTTAATGACCATGACCGTGGCTGCTTTAAAGCTCCTTCTCTAGATCTTATCTAGCTTATCTAACCCTCTTTATCAATGGAGGTATATGCAGATCTGCAATCCAATTGCAGATCTGCATAACTTTTTTACAAAAAAATCCAACCCCGTCCCAAAATATATCCTGAAAACGCATAAATCCTAAGCAACTGCTATGTAAAATTGCACCGAAGAGGACTCGAACCTCTAACCCCCTGGTTCGAAGCCAGGTACTCTATCCGATTGAGCTATCAGTGCATAGAGAATAATTTTACCCCAAAAAACCTTAATTGACAAACGTCTACCTACTTTGTGTACAATAGAATTTATGTCTTTAGAAAAAAGTGAAGCCTTTGTTTTAAAAGTAGTCCGATTCCGAGCAAGAGATCAGGTGGTGACTGTTTTTTCTAGAGAAAAAGGACTTTTTTCTCTATTTGCTGCTGGCAGTAAAAAAAGAGGTCTTTTAGAGCCTCTTATGCATGTGGAGCTCATCTGCATACCTGCAAAAGGTGAGCTCGTAAAGTTGCATGATGTAACAACTTTAGACACAAAACGCCCCCTTAGACAACATTTCAGAAAACTGCAAGCAGCAAGCGCTATGCTAAATGCGCTCAGCTCAAGCCAGCTCCCCTATAAAACAAGCCCGCTTCTGTATCGCTCTTTAGAAGTACATCTGAAGAAGCTAGAAGAAGCTGAAGACCCTGAAATTTTGCTTATAAGCTTCTTAATCAAACTGCTGAAACACGACAGCTTCTTACGCATCACCCCTACATGTGCACGGTGCAGAGCTACCCCTTCGTGTATTGAACAAGGCGAAGCTGTGTGCGAAAGCCATAGTTTTATAGATTCTTTTCTATTCACGATTGAAGAGATGCAATGCTTACAGCTCTTATTTGATTTGCGCAATTTCGAAGAGCTTCAAAAACTTGACTCACCTAAAGAACTTTGCCACAAAGTGCGCAGGCTCTTTAATCAAATGACAAAGCAAAAAGCACCTTGCTAAAAAACGTAGACAGTTCCAGAATGTTAAGTGAATATTTAGTTTTGGGGATCAAACATGGATGTGATTGTCTTTTTAGCCATTCTAGCCTCTTTTGTTTTTCTTGGTCTGTGGGATTGGCAAAAAGTGCGCACTGAAGATGCCTACCTAATGGCTAATCGGAAGCTAAACACATTTGCACTGACCGCCACTCTAGTTATGACAGAGTTTAACACCTCAACACTCATAGCTTTTTCTGGAATGGGCTATATCCATGGCGCTTATGCACTTTTCTTACCCGCCATGTTCTTAGCAGCTCTTATATTTTATGCCTTTACTGTAGCAGAAAAATGGAAGGATTTTAATGGTTTGTCTGTGGCGCAGTGGTTTACAAAACGCTACGGGACTGGCATCGGAAAACTAGTCAGCCTAATGCTTCTAAGCGCGATGGCTGTTTTTAGCGCTACATACGTAAAATCCATCACTGTTATCTTCCAGCCTTTTTTTCCAAATGCCCCTTTTGAAGTGCTCAGCCTTCTGATTATAGCTCTTATCTTACTTATCACTCTAAGACGAGGCCTGACTTCTATTGTCTATACAGACATGCTGAGCTTTTGCCTTGTCTGCCTCTTTTTCCCAGGTCTACTTTTTTTTGCAAAAGGCCCCATCATTAGCATGCCATTAGGCGCGCCCCCTGTGATTTCTCCTTGGTTTCTGATATCCACAACCCTACTTATGCTATTCACCTACATTAGCGCTCCGTGGTATGGACAAAAGATCTTTGCTGCTAAAACAAAAAAAGTCGCTAAAAATTCCGCTATCCTAGCTGCTCTTATCGTCTTTGTTCTTTATACCATTGGCGTAGTTGCTACAATGCAACTCAGAGGCACTTTTCTCGCGCACCATGAAGACGCCCTTAGCCATATCATCTATTACCACATGCCCGTAGGTGTTCGAGGCCTGGGCTATTTTCTGCTTTTTTCTGCAGCAGCCACAACGCTTGCTGGCGTATGGAATGCTATGGCCGCTATGGCTATAGGAGACTTTTTAAGCAAAACCCAATCAAAAGACTTTAAACGAGGCCTTTTTCTAACCCTCAGCTTCGGTCTTATCTCTTACATACTCGCAAACCTCTTTATCGATGAGGTTTTCTCAAAACTCATACTCGCAAATATCCCAGTCCTTGCTCTTAGCTTTGCATTACTTGGTGGGTTTTATTGGAATAAAGCTTCTACAGCAGGCGCCTTTGCCAGCATTTTCACAGGTCTTTTTTGGGGAATTTTTTCTTATCTTTTCTTTGGAGAAGGATACTTGCCCTATTGGGTATTAGGCGGTCTTCCTCTTATTTTCTTATCAGGATTCTTAGGCTCGAAGCTTGTGCCTGATATGGCGGTAAGAGTTGCTTAATAAGCTTTTCAATTAAACTCTATTTTTCCTATAAGCGCGAATGATCATCCAAGCAATAGCTAGAAAGCCAATAGCCGAAAGCATAGGAATAGTCACAAATCCAAGGCCGATCTCGTGCTTATCTGAACAGCTAGGCCCAGATCCACAAAAACCAATAGGATCCCACTTAGGGACTTGCTGGATAATGACCTGGTAAAGGGAGATAAAAAAACCGAAAAAGATTTGAGGGAGCAAGTAAAGAGCGGCTGTGCGATCCGCTCGCCAGGCAGCAAAACCGAGCGTAATTACAAGGGGGTAGAGGCAAATGCGCTGATACCAACATAAAGTACATGGAGTAAGTCCGAGCCCTAAACTAAAGTAGAGACTGCCTAAAGTCGCTACGCAAGCAAGAAGCCAAGCAAAAGCTAAACCGTAACACCGCATAAATCCCCTTTTCCCTTGAGATATTCTCTATTTAGCTTTCTCTAAAGCTTGATCTTTTTCTAAAGCATCACTGATAGCCCTTTCTAAGGCTTCTAAGCTCACTTCTTTTATATGAACACCATTGATAAAAATAGCAGGTGTCATAAGCCCCCCCTGCATTGATTTGTTGCCGAGTTGAGTGTTGCTTTTGACTTCTTCTTTTAAATCACCCTTTTCTAAATGACTTTTCAAAGAATCTATATCGATATCAGAGCTTGTTTTCTTAGCGAGTTCTATAAGCATGGCTTTATCCCAAACCTGATCTTTATGATTGTCTAATTCTAAAGCTTTAGCTTTGTAATAAGCATCTAGATAGATAAAGAAAAGAGCGCTATTAGAATCTTTGTCTTGATGATAGACACTCAGCCATGCCTCAGCAATTAACATAGAATGAGGCAAAAAAGATACAGGCACTGACGTATAAAAAAGCGTTTCTTTATCAATGAAATTTTCGCGAATCTTTGGGAATATCTGATTATTATAACGCCTACAGTGGCTACAATTAGGCTCTTCAAAAATAACCATATGAACAGCTGCTGTAGCGCTTCCTAAAGCAGGCTGCCCTTCTGCATCTACAACAATGTTTCTGGGATGAGAGCTCTTCTTTGGAGCCTCATATACAAATAAAA
Organism: Chlamydiia bacterium; assembly: GCA_041688145.1. GTDB lineage: Bacteria > Chlamydiota > Chlamydiia > Chlamydiales > JAAKFQ01 > JBDNIV01. Next base: position 53,725 of record JBDNIV010000040.1, read on the forward strand.
AAAAGCCTAAGCCTACAATGCAGACAAAAGCTAAAACCATTAAGACATGAGGGCCACGCATAAGCTATCTCCTTATACTCGCCTTATGTCATGACTTTTCATGAAAATAAAGAAAAATCTTATCTAGATAGCAATGACCATCTCGATTAATATCTTCTTAAATCACTACCCAGAGAAAACAAATGAGTCATATATCCCCAAAATCGCGCTTAGCAGCTCTATTACTCTGCTGGTTTTTTGGCATGTTCGGCGTTCACAGGTTTTATGTAGGAAAGATAGGCACTGGCTTATTGATGATTTTTACCCTTGGGGGCTTGGGCATTTGGGCATGCGTGGATTTGATCCTTATTATTGTCGGATCTTTCCGTGATAAGTATGAGCGGATAGTCTATAACTGGGTTGATAGTGTACCCCCAAGCTCGGAAAGGTAAGGACTATAAGAAATGCGAAAGGGGGGACTTGAACCCCCACGAGTAAAAACTCACTACCCCCTCAAGGTAGCGCGTCTGCCATTCCGCCACTTTCGCAAGCTAGAACCCGTAAATATACGTTCTTTCCCGTCCAATCGCAAGGTCTTTTTACATTACTTGCTCTATTAAAAAGTATTTTCTATAGTAGGGACTTATGCATTGCCTAACCTTTTGTACAGCCGGGAAATATGATCTAGATTCGTTTGCAGCGAGTTTAAGTCGCGATATTATTCCCGAAAGAATTGCAGATAGTTTGCACCTCAAAATTCATCAAGGGGGTGAATTTGTGGGTGATGCTTTTCTTTTCGACTATGGTGTCATGGTTCTTTGGGGACTGCCAAAAAAACATGTTCAGTCTTTACTTAGCTCCATTCTTCCCTATGAAATTAAGCCCCTAGTCCCTCCTATAAGTGATCAATTTCTTTTTTCTTATGGAGATAAGTCGTGTATTTATAAGGATGAGATCCTTTTAGAAACGCAGAACCCTTTAGCAAAAGTCTCAGCTTCATACGGGATTTCTCAATCTGCTAAGCTTGAAGCCTTTGAAAGCCTTATTGAAAAGACTATAGAAAACACTCGCTTTTTACCTGAAAAGCTCGCTACAAAAGGGAAAATTGCCCTTTCTAAGCGCGCTATTGCGCGTAAGATGGGCGCTCTTTTTATTGAACGCTCTTCCATTAACCTTCACACAGACATTCTCGATATCCCTGACTTTTTTTGGGAGCATACGGATTATGAGTCGCTTTATGTGCGTATGCGGCAATACCTCCATTTAGACAGCCGAGTTGATGTGCTCAATAAGCGCCTTATGATTGTCCATGAATTGTTCGAAATGTTAGGCAATGAACTCAATCACCAACACTCTTCGCGCTTAGAATGGACGATCATCTATCTTATTGTAATCGAAGTTGTTCTTGTTCTCCTAAAGGATGTCTTTCACTTTCTCTAAAGTTGACAATCATCTATCCCCTCGTTATCTAGAAGACTCAGGGGGAATATGATGTATCGCACACTCATAATGGCTCTTATAATAGCGCCACTTTCAGCTACTGTAATTGATAGTCTAGAAACGCAAATTAAGATGTGTAGCGGCTATCGATGGGATAATGTTCTTACAGAAGGACATTTGCAAAACATCTCCGTATCCCCTGCTGTCAGTGGCAATGTTCAAGGAGACCAGATTCTTCGCCGACTAAAAAATATTCACCTGTGGCGAGTAGAACTGGGAGGCCAAGCTACCTTCAACCAATTTGTTGTGCTATCAGGACGCTTTGCCTACGACGTATTTTTTAATTATCCTGGAGAAGAGCTTTCTGCTCTTTTCACTAATAACACTAATTTTTCTCAATTGATCATTGATAACTACGAGAAATTCACAGAAAGAGACTTTGGCCTAGATGCCGAAGTTGCCTTAGGGGCGCAGCTTAAGCTTTTCAAAAACCGCTTTATGATAACTCCTAAAGTAGGCCTAGGCGCTTATAAGCTCTCTATTACACCAGAAAACAGCATGGTCACCTATGGCCTATTTACGGGCTTTGATTTTACTATTCCTCTACACCATTCATTAGACCTTACTGCAGGATACCAATTTCACCTGCCCGGAGTGCGCCGTGAACGCATTGCATTTATCCCCCGATCTAGCATTACTGTAGCCCCAGCAAAACTCATAAATGGCGGCTTTTGGGGATCAAGCGCTCAGGCAGGCATTCAATGGCACTGGGCAAAACGTTGGGATTTGAGCTTAAGTTGGCAGTACCGAAACCTCACCGCAAACAGTGATGAAAACACAGGATTTGGAGGCCTCGCTTTTCTAAAAACAGTGTGGACTTCTCAAAGCGTGAACTTAAGTCTCAAGTACACTTATTAAGTATAAAAACTTTGCAGAGGCGTTTTATACTATCACAAATAGCTAGCAAAACTTGTGACTAAATGGAATTTTCTTATGTGTTGCAAAAACCCCAGCAGTCTTTGTCTTTGGATAACAAGCAAATGCATGCGCTCTAATGAAACTATTTTCAGTTTAAATACAACATATCTTTCCAGGATATAACATAGGCAGCCTGCCTATATTTTTAATAGAATCTCATTGAGCCCTAACTTTTTATTCTAAAAAAAGTTGCGCAATAAAAAAAGCTTGTGTTACAGAAAGGCTAAGTAGTTTATGTCCCTATGGAACATCGCTACTTAAGAAAGATCATCGTCCGCGTGCGGCACATTAAAGCACTCGCAAAAAAAAGCGGTGTTGACATGCTATAAAAAAAAAGTGTGTCAATTGTTGACTTTTTTCGGCGTAGTGGACATGATGAGAACAGAATTTGATTTTGGCAAAATAAATCAGGGTTATACAAAGTTATGAAAAACAATCAATTTAAAAAGCTAGCAGTGGTTTGTGCGTGTGCACTTCCTCTAGCTAGTGCCGCGTTCGCAGATGTAGATGCAAGTCTTTCACTAGCAGGCGGTTTTCGTTGGGATACATTGAAGCGTGCAGGTAACACTGCTAACATTCCAGATGTTACGCATGTTTCAGAAAAAGATAAGACACAAAGTGCTACTGTAGAACTTGGTGGACGTGTTTCTTTCAACCATGATCTATATGTTCGTGCATATGGTATCTATGGCGGTATAGTTACGAATCCGAAAGAGACTCTTTCTATTCAAGGGACAACTCCTGCTACAGTTACTGGTGAGCTTCCATTTAAAAACTATTGCTACGATTTAGGTGCTGCTCTTGGATGGCAGTTTGATTTTAGCAATGGCGAGTTCATGTTATCTCCAGAGCTTGGATACGGCTATTCTCGACTAAGCGTAGTCGATGGAGATTCATTCTCAACAGGGGCTCCATTCCTTGGTGTTCAGTTCAAGTGGATGTTTGCTACTAACTGGTTCATGGATCTAGGTGCTAGCTACTATTTCGTAGGTTCACGTAGAGACATTTACAGCGCTGCAGCTGGAGCAGGTGTTGAAAGTGGCAAAATAACTAAAGGTCATGTTCAAGGTCCTGAGGGTTTCTTAGGATTTGGTTATGATTTCACTAAGCACTGGTCACTAGGCGTGAAATACCGCTTCAAGTATCAGCAAACTTCTAAAAGAGTTTACCCAGAAGGTGCCGTAGCTCCTACAGCACGTCTTATTAACGAAAAGACTACATGGGCAACAAACCATGTGTCTATCGAAGCTGGTTACACATTCTAATCTCTCCTAAAAGAGACGATTTGAAAAGAAGCCTACCTTGCGGTAGGCTTCTTTTTTTATCCTTAAATAGGACAACTGCTTTGAAAAAAGCTTTTCACATTCTGACATCCCCTATTATTTGGGTTCTAAGACTTGCTATCATCTTTTATAGACTGGCAATAAGCCCTCTTATAGGTACTAACTGCCGCTTTTCTCCAACCTGCTCTGAGTATGCTTTAGAAACTTTAAAACGCTACGGCTTTTTGGGAATCGGCCTTTGTATTAAACGTCTTTTACGCTGCCATCCTTTATGTAAAGGTGGCTACGATCCTGTGCCTTGAGATTTTTCAGGCTGAGAGGAATGCTTCTCAATCTCCGGGAAAAGCATTTTTAAAGCCTCATGCCGATCAAAAGGAGTGGGCAGGGGCTTATTTGCTGCAATAGATACGAGCTTAGCTGCTAAATAGTGCACTTCATCTGATCTAGGAGAAAAAAGCAGACGCGTAGCGAAAAGAACTTTGGCTTTGCTAAGCGTGCGAAAAACGCGCATAAGCCTAATTACCTCTTCATCACTCAAACGCTTTAAAGCTACAGGCATTCCTACTTTTAGAAAAAGCTCGCTCCCTTTATCTCCTTTGGCCTCAATGATAAAAGCAAAAAAAGCTTGAGCAATTTCATTATCTGAAAAGGCTTTTGCAATTTGCCTTCTCAGCAAGAGAATATCTTCCCATTTGCCTTCTAGAAGAGCACCTAAAAGCTCTTCATATGCAATCGCATGCTTTGCTTGTCCTTGAACATCTAGGCTATCCAGAGCGCGCTTAATGCCACTAAATTCTCCTGTTCGAAAAAAAGCATTCTTCAAGGAAGTGTCTGGAATCTTCTTTGGTAATGCGCTTATTTTTTTAAGCTCAAGAAAAAGCCCCAAACTATCTAAGGGCCATTTGTGCGCTGTAGCAAAATGGAAAAGCGCCTCTTTTTCTCCAACACTTAAGTCTGTAAAAAGAGGTAGCGTCTTTTGTTCTTTAGTTTGCAAATCATTAAAAGCAATGTAACGCATAGCCCTTGTATGGGTGGGAAGTGCTCTATCTAGGTCAAAATGATAAAAGGTAATAAGGCACCCTAAGGCAATATCAGAACACAGAAAACCTTCTTCTGCCAAAGCTTCGTTTTTGAGTTCTCGTACAAGGTCCTTTAAAGAAAGCTTTTTATAAAGCTCGATAAGCTTTTGATTAGAGGTGTGCTTTGAAGCAGGCCAATCGGAGGGATTAGCATGTGGGCTCTCAGGGCGCATGCGCATTACAAAAGCTGCCATAAGACCTAAGTTGAGGCAAAGGCTCAAAGCAAGCAAGCTTTTAGCGCCATATGAGAAAAATTTTTCACGAGATCCCAAAAATCATCCTTAAGCGTTTTATCTAAAATTTTAACAATAGCCTCTTAGATACAAAATACATGAAAAGCCCCTATTCCTCAAAAGGGAAAGTTGCCCGATTGGAGGTATTTTGCTACGATAGAGCTCTTTAAGTAAGTCTTTACCTCAAGTGAATTTATGAAAATCTCTTTCGCATCACTCCTTAATTTTTTACCAAGTTTAAGTAAATCCCCTATTGAAGTAGCTGAGATTTTTACAAACCTCGGAATTGAAGTAGAGCATATTGAAGAATCTAAGCCTAGATTTTCTGGCGTAAAAGTAGCTGAAGTTACTGAAACAAAGCCCCATCCTGATGCAAGCGCCTTAAAAATAGCGACTGTATTTGATGGAGCATCTACTTATACAGTTGTTTGTGGAGCTCCTAACTGCCAAAAAGGGCTTAAACTAGCGTTTGCCCCTGTAGGTGCATGTGTACTCGATAAATCGGGCTCTTCTATTACTTTAGAAAAAGCTAGCTTAAGAGGTGTTGAATCTGAGGGAATGCTTACTTCTGAAAAAGAGCTTGGGCTTTCTGAAGACCATGCAGGCATCTGGGAGCTGCATCCTGATGAGAAGCTTGGCAGTGACATCGCTTCATTTTTCTCAGGTCCTATCCTCGATATTTCTTTAACACCTAATCTTGCTCACTGCCAAAGCGCCTTTGGTCTTGCATGTGAGCTTGCTGCAGCTCTAGATATAACAAAACCTGAGCTGACACCTAAAGCTTCTGACACAAAGATGCCTCCTTTTTCTATAGAAATTCAAGATAACATCTCTAATGAAGGTTTATGTACACGTTATAGCTTGGGATATTTTTCTAAAGTAAACTCTATTGCCTCGCCTCTTTGGCTGCGCAGTAAACTGCATGGATACGGTGTGCGCTCAGCAGGTGTTATTGTTGATGCTATTAATGCAGCAATGTTTGACTACGGCCTTCCTATGCATGGCTTTGATGGAAATAGCTTAGAAGGCAAAAAGCTGAAAATAGGCACTCTTGCAGAGCAGAAAGAAGCCGTTACCTTGACTACCTTAGATGGCAAAAAACGCACACTTGAGCCTCAAGATCTTATTATCTCAGATAGTGCCCATCCTATAGCCCTTGCGGGTGTAATGGGAGGACAAAACAGTGAAGTGAAAAAAACGAGCACTTCTTTAGTCGTTGAGGCTGCTATTTTCAATAAAACATCTGTACGTAAAACGGCTAAAAGGCTTGGCCTTAGAACAGAAGCTGCTATGCGTTATGAACGCGGCTGTGATCCAGAGATGACGCTATTTTGTCTTGGGTATGTATCTGAGCTCCTTCATAAAGCAAAAGTAACCTCTTCCCCTATTCAGATAGCAGATAGTTATCCCCAAAAAGCGCCTCTGTGTGAGCTCACATTAAAAACAGATCGAGTAAATGCCCTTTTAGGCACCAACCTCAGCCTATCTGAAATAAAGCAGATGCTCGAGCGTCTTGGCTTTACCTGTAATTCTGTCGACTCTGAAGAAAAGTTAGCCGTAACGGTGCCTTCAAGCCGCATGCATGATGTGAAAGCTCCTATAGATCTTGTAGAAGAAGTTGCAAGACTCTACGGCCTTCAAAATCTTGAAACTATAGAGCCTTTAAGTGCTTCAAGTCCTGTCCCTAACCACCCTCTTTTTGATTTTTCCAGAAAAACGCGAAGAGCTTTTATTGAATCTGGGTTAGAAGAGTTTATGACCTGTAACCTTATTTCAGAAGAGATGTTAGAGCCATGGAAGGGGTGTTTTGATCCCTCAACCTTTGCTAGAGTAACCAATGCAAGCATCGTACAGTATTCATTTTTGCGTCCCTCTCTAATTCCAGGCCTAATGCAATCACTTTGCTACAACCTTAAACGGCAAGAAAGTCGCCTGAGCGCTTTTGAAATTGGCTTTGTCCACATGAAAGAAAAAGAAAATTACATAGAGCCTCTTATGGCTGCTGTTGTACTCACAGGGAATGCGAATGCACCTTATTTTCAAGAAACGAATACAAAATTTAGTTTTCTAGACCTTAAAGGTGTTTTAGAAGGCGTTTTAGACAAGCTTGGACTAAAAGAAATTTCTTTTGTTGCTTCACACATGCCAGCTTTTCACACCTTTCAGCAAGCAGAGATTCATGTAGATGGGTGTGTGCTTGGTCAAATAGGCCGCTGCCATCCTCTTATTGAAAAAGCGTTAGGAATTTCAGAACCTGTATATATCGCTGAGATTAACCTTAATGACGCTCTTAGTTTTAGTAATAGCACGTCTATTATCCAAGAGATTTCACCCTACCCCTCTACAAAACGAGACTGGACTGTATGTGCTGGGGTAAACCTCCCTTTTGAGAAGCTGAAATCTGCTTGTAACAAAGCCTCTTCTGATCTTTTACAAGACATTGAGCTTATAAGCGTATACTCAGGAAGCAATGATGATCCAGAAAAGCACCATGTAACTCTTCGCTTTACCTATCAAAGGAAACAGTCCACTTTAACCTTTGATGAAGCTCAAAAGGCTCATGAAACGATGAGGCTTGCCGTTTTAGATGAACTCAAAGGATTTTTATTTGCTTAAATTTTCTTACAAATGGATGAAGGCCTTGCCTAAAAACAAGCTCGCCGCCTACGATTACGCTAATTGATATCTATTGAGGTCTCTCATGCAACTGCGCTTTTTTCTTCTATCCCTAGTAATGCTTTCTTTATCTGCCTGTTCACGCTCTCCTTTTTCTAGATCTGCTTCTGTAGAAAAGAAATATGTTCATACTTATGGAGTAGAGCTCAGCCCCAAAGAGTGGCAAGAGTATGGCATGCATGGGCAGGTCATTACAAAAACGCAAGATGGGGTAACAGTTACTGAAAATTACGATCACAACGTACTTCAAGGCGCTAAAACGTGGTCTTTTCCCGACTCTAACTCTATTCAACGCTCTATCCTATATAATAAAGGCCTTGTTACAAGAGAGATTCACTATGACATCTCAACGCTACCTTTATTTGAAACAGAGTATGTGTCAGATACCCAAACGGTAGAAAGAACCTTTAGTAAGGCAGGCTTCCCCTACACTATCGAGGTATTTGACTCCGGCCGTGTATTTGACGGGCAATACTTTGATGAAAATGGCAAACTTTACACTGCAGTGATTGATTACCATGGAGAGCGCACTATGCGAAACTTCTATGGGGTAATTATTAAAAAAGACCTTATTGCTGATGGCCATGTACAAACTTCTACTGAGTACTATCCAGAAGGAACACCTAAAAGTGTCACTCCTTATGTTAATGGCCGCATTCACGGTCTTAAAAAATCTTACTTAGCCTCTAGCGTCCCCCTTTCAGTCGAGCCTTACCATGAAGGTAAACTTGAGGGTACAGCAATATATTTCAATGAAGGTGTTAAGGTACGCGAAGTACCTTATGTATCCGGTCAAAAGCAAGGCAAGGAAATTCACTTAGGTCGCAAAGGCGTTCTTATCAAAGAGATTAACTGGAGGCGCGACCAAAAACACGGTCCTTCTATAGATTACGCCCATCCTGATGTGCCTAAAGAGTGGTATTGGGAAAATGGATTAGTCACAGAGTTTACCTATGAGCAAAAAGACGCTGAAAACTAAAGAGCTTTGATCCTTTGCCTCTTTCCATATCGATGGAATAGTGAGCATATAAAAAAAAGACCGAAGAGTATCTTCGGTCTTTTTTTTGCCTGTCTACCTTTGATGCTTAACTTGTATGCGCTTTATGTGCGCACTTTAAAGCTACTAAGATAAACTTAAGGCTCTCAACTATTCTTGAGCAGCTTTGCCTTCTGAAGCATGGGCATTATCTAGTTGTACACTTTCTTTTTCAGCAGAGGCTGCTTGACTTTTACAGCCGCAATCAGAGCTGCCGCATCCTACAAAAAAAGATGCCATACAAACAGCTGCTATTACATATCTAAACTTCATCTTTATCTCCTTTTTGTTCCAATTAACTAGAACACTCATGTTATAACTCAGACTAAATCAAAAGTAAATGACAAAGTCTTTTTTGGGTTTAGTCATCAGTAGACCACTTAGACTTTTTCTGATTACATTCTTTAGTTTTGCTGTGTCTTGGGAAACACTTATTTTTCTTTGGATTTTCTTGCTCGCTACAACCGACCATACTTACAAGGCCGATGCATCCAAGCATATATAGGCTTAGCTGGTTAAATTTGCGCATGACGTGGTACCTCCTTCATCGCATTTAGGGAAAAAATCCCTGTAATGTCACATTAAATTGAGATTCAGTTTTACGTAAAATGTTTTTTATTTTTTTTATGTGGACGCGTTAAAAAAAATCTCTTAAGCGCTTTTGTCTTCGAAGTATTTATACCACTTCCTGAAAGGCAGATTGCCTGCTTTTGCATTGAACTTACGCAGACGTGGCGCAGATCTGCACCCTTCACTGCAACACCCTTGCCTTTTTTCGATGCAGGAGGGGCATGCTAAAAAGAGCTTATTACAATCCATGTTTGCACAATTATAATGCGTGTCACTTAGCGTATCACACGTATGGCATGCGCTAATAGGTTCGGGATTTTCACCCTTTTTTAGAGGAGTAGCCATCCGGTCATCAAAGACAAAAAGGCGACCTTTCCACTGATCTGACCCCATAGTATTACCATAGTTGATTACGCCTCCTTCTAATTGGTAGACGTTATCAAAGCCCTCTTCTTTCATCATGGAAGAAAGCAGCTCACACCGAATCCCCCCCGTACATGACATGAGTACTTTTTTATCTGTGCCATGTTCTTTTTTGATTTTCTGGATATAGCCTGGGAAATCACGAAAGGTTTTGCACGGAGGCTTCTCAGCACCTTTAAAATGGCCGACCTCCCATTCATAATCATTACGACCATCAACAATTAAAATATCATTTTCATCTTCTAGCGTTTTTTTCCACTCTTTGGGAGAAAGATATTCACCTTTTAATGTGAGGTTGACAGGAGCTTTTATACCAACTAAATATTTACGGTACTTGATAATTAATTTTTCAAAGCCATGAGTGCTATAACTCTGCGTTTTAATAGGCATGTCACATAAGCCTATAATACTACTCAAATATCTTTTAGCGGCCGACAAATCTTCCGCATGAACGCTCATCTGCCCGTTGATTCCCTCTTCTGAAATATAGACGCGACCTTTAGCTGGTCCCATTTTCAGGGATTCAAAAAAATCCTTAAACTCTTTTATTACGTTTCTAGGGTTTTTTATAGGGGTAAAGCGATAAAAAGCGAGCATTTCATAAGGCATATTCATAGAGATAATACTAGCTAAAAAGAGCTTTTTCGCAAAGAGGGGGTGAAAGTCAACTAAAATGCTCGCTTTACCCTTGAGAAAAATCATACTCTCAACTACCCTATTGGGATAAACTTAAATGATCTGATTCAGGAGATTTCATGGTACGCTTTACCGGACCTAAAAATAAAATTGCTAGAAAGTTTGGAGCTAACCTCTTTGGCCGCCTTAGAAACCCTCTTATTCACAAGCCTAATCCTCCAGGAGTACATGGCGCTAAGCGTAAGAAGAAGTCAGACTACGGTCTTCAGCTAGAGGAAAAGCAAAAACTGCGCGCGATTTTCGGCATGCTTACTCAAAAGCAACTACTTCGCTATTTTAAAGAGGCTGCAAAACGTCCAGAAAAGACAACTGATTTATTTATGCAAGCTTTAGAGACTCGCTTAGATATCGTAGTCTACCGCCTAAAATTTGCTTCTACTATCTTTGCAGCTCAACAGCTCGTCTCACATGGCCATATTTTAGTAAATGGTAAGCGAGTTGATCGCCGCTCTTTTAACGTAAAGCCTGGCATGAAGATTTCTCTTAAAGAAAAATCTAAGAATAGCCTCCTTGTCAAGCAGTCGCTTGAATCTTCAAGAGAAGTGCCTGAGTACCTCTCATTAAATACGGGCAGCTTTAGTGGAGAGCTTGTGCTACTCCCTGAATTGGATCAAATCCCGATTCCTGCTATCAACGTGCCACTTGTATGTGAGTTCTTAGCGCACACTTGCTAACTTTTGAGCCTCAACTTGAAGCTTAAAAGAATAAAAAACCTCTTTAAAAAGAGGTTTTTTTATACGCAGAAACAAAGCTTACTACCTTGATACTGCCCTAGCAATGCTTGCTTTCAGGACTTTTTCATCCTAAAAGGCAAAAGCCTTTCAACTTCAGATATGCGAAGTATTTTTGCAATTATCATAAACTGGATAAGAAATAAAAGAGCTTTGCCAATAAAAATGCGCGCTTGAACACTTAAGCTTGAAAGCTTCAAGCCAGCTACTTTTCCCATAAGAATAGGCCAAGTTATATCTTGAGCTAGATTCGCACTAAGAAATAAAACAGCTAAGGCTGCAATAATACTTGCTAAGGTGACTTTAAGGGTGTGCCCTTGCCGGGTCAATCTAAGCCCCCTATCAGAAGATGCCTGGAGATTACTTGGATCTTGGCTTAAAGCTATCTTTAGCTTTCTTACAAGGATTACCGCGTTGAGCGTTACCGAAAGACCTGTCGCAAGAGCAATAGAGGCAGACTTCATACCTAAAGCAAATATAAAAAAAGCGTTGAGGCCGAGATTAGAAAAAACGCTTATAAGAGCGGCTACTGACGGCGTTTTATAATCTCCTTTGGCATAAAAACCTTGAGCAAGGACAATCACAAAGCAGCTGCCAATAAGACCTGATCCATAACCTATTAAGCATTGGGTGGTATGGATAAGGCTTTCAACTCCAAATTCCCCTCTACCATAAAGCAGCTCAATGCCTGATGTACTCAATACTAAAATCGCAAAAGTGGTTGGCACCATGAAAAGAATGACTTTATTACAGACATCTTTGAGATATTCTATGAAAAGGCCTTTATCTTGATGTACTTTTGAAAGGGTGGGTAAAAGCGCGCTTGCCATAGAGACAGCAAAAAGTGAAAGAGGCAGCTGATAGATGCGAATCGCGTACCATAAGTAAGCTGGACCTGACGGGTCTATGAGCTTTGCAAAAAGGCCATCAACAACACTATTCATCTGAACAGCAGCTATTCCCATAAGGCCTAAAGCTCCTGCTGTCATCACTTTTTTTGCTAAGCTGCGATTTTGCCCAAAATCTTGGAGAAAACGCCCCTTTAACAAAGGGTAGATGCGTTTAAGTACAGCGGGTACAGTAAAGAGCCACTGAGCCATAAAGCCAAAAATTGCCATGATTGCTAAGAAGAAAAAAGGCGTTATATAAGACTGTTTATGCGCTAAAAGCGCACCTATAATACAAAAAATATTAAAGCATACAGGAGCCATAGAGGCGGTAAAATAGCTGCCATAAGTTTGGAGATAAGCTTGGTTCATAGCGTATAGGCCAATGAAAAGAAGCGATATACTCAAAATAGAGGTGAGATATGCAATATGAGACCAATCACCGATGAGATAGAATCCTAAAACTTGAAAAGAGACTGAGAGTATAAATATACCCACACTCAAAGCTATAAATACATAGATGAGCATGTCTCGGAAAAAAAAAGCGGCCTTTTCTTCTGAAATATTTTTTAGCCTTTGAAAGTAAGGAATAAAGGCGACACTTAAGCCACTTTCTCCGATAAAGCGTCTAAAAAAATGCGCAAGTCTAAAAGCGACCATAAAAGAGGCTATTGGCCCTGAAGCTCCGAAAGCGTATGCAAAGGCAATATCTCGCATCACGCCAAAGCATTTTGAGATAAGCGTGCCTGATAAAAACCTTTGGGCATATTGAAATATTTTTGTAGTAGTTACCGTAGACACTTCAGCGCTATCCTCTTGATTTGATGGCTTGCCAATGGTATAGTTTTTGCCATGGATTCAGAAAAAAAGCCACCTTCCTTTTCAGATTCGGATAAACCGTTTGGGCCTATTGGCGCCCATATGTCTGCTGCTGGCGGCGTCCACAAGGCTTTATTACAAGGACAAGAAATCGATGCAGGATGTATTCAGCTTTTCACAGCAAACCAAAAAACGTGGAACACAAAACCTATATCTGATGAAGAAGTCGTAAGGTGGAATAAAACGCGTGAGCAAACAAACTTTACTCACATTATGTCACACGACAGCTACCTCATCAACCTATGCTCCCCTCGAGAAGAAGTGCATGAAAAAAGTTTGCAAGCTTTCAATAGAGAAATCGAAAGGTGCTTACAACTTGACCTAGATTACATGAACTTTCATCCAGGAGCAGCCTTAGATAGCCCGGTTGATCTTGCTTTAGATAAAATTGTCTCGTCTCTTCTAGGCACAGCACCTTTACTTGAGAGGCATAAACTACGTCTTTTAATTGAAACAACTGCAGGTCAAGGCTCGACCCTTGGCAGCCATTTTGAAGAGATTGCATATCTTATAGAGCATACAAAAAATCATCTTCCTATAGGTGTTTGCTTAGACACGTGTCATTCATTTGCAGCAGGCTACGACTTAAGAACTCAAGAAACTGTAAACAGCACTCTTGAGGCCTTTGATAAAATAATTGGCTTAAATCACCTCTATGCCATTCACCTCAACGACTCACTTTGTCCTTTTGACAGCCATAAAGACCGTCATGCCCACTTAGGTGAGGGCGAGATCGGTATCAAAGGCATTGAAGCTTTTATTAACCACCCCGCGATTTTCTCCCTACCTAAATATTTAGAGACACCTGGAGGTATTGAAAGGTGGAAAGAGGAAATCCCTATGGTGCAACAGATGGTAGCAAAACATGCACACAAGCATTAAAGAAGCTTTAGACCAAGGTAATCTTGGAAAAATCCTTACTGTAAAAGGGTGGGTACGCACAACGCGCGCTCAAAAAAGCTTAGCTTTTGTAGAGATCAACGACGGCTCACGCTTAAAAAGCTTACAGCTCATACTCGACAGCTCTTTACCTAATTTTTCAGAGCTTATTGGAAACCTAGTCATTGGATCCGCTATAGAAGTAGAAGGAACCATTGTAGAGAACCCT
>JBDNIV010000041.1:0-5205 GCA_041688145.1 Chlamydiia bacterium
ATCTCCAATATATTTACGCTATCTTAGATGACACTGATCTTTTGTCTAAAGTATCTAACCGCGATGTAAGAACAGTTGCAGAGCTTTTAAATCGCATGAAGTCTCTTTCAAAGCGCTCTCAAGTAGAGATCATCTGTTTAGATGATTTGCCGCGGAATACTGACTTTGCAAAAAAAGCTGCTGCTAGAATTTTAAGACATGAAGATATGTATTCCATCTATGAGAAAGTGTATCGTCGCAAGCAAGAAGAAGTCGGATGTAACATAGAGCTTTGCGGTAAAGGAAAGCCTTCGAGTCTTTTTCTTGATACTAAGGAACAAAATGGGTGCTGTCGAGTAGGGCAGACAAAGCTCTTTAACAGCAACATGCCAACTTTTCAGAAGTACGCCATAGAAATTCAGCGCAGATGGTGTTTAGAGTGTGAACAAATTTACAGAGATAAACCTGAGCTTGATCTGTTTTTACACATGATCAGCACGGTCCCTTCTGCTGAAACAGTCTACAAGGGCAAGAAAGCAGGAGATTACTGGCATAAAGATGAGCTTTGGATTTGGGTGCCTTCTGCAGAGCAATCTATCATCCACTTGAAGCAATTTTTAAGCGCTTTTAAAAATTCTCCTGGAGTGGAAGGCAATGCGTTTGAACTTGAGTGTTTAGGAAAAAATGCAAAAGAGCTCAAACTTATTTTTCAAGAGAGCTTTTTGCCTGTTCGTATAAAGCGCAGTGAGGTTAAAAATGTACCTGTAGCGATCTTACGCTACAAAGCTGCGTCTATAAATTCAAGAAAAGCCATGATCTCGCCTTTCTTGCCTGAGCTTATAGACTAAAAAACCGCAGCTAAAGGCTACGGTTTTTCTTCTCTTAGTACTTCCTCTTTTAAAAGGAAAAATAAGTAAGCTTATTCTTCTTCAGTTTTTTCAGGAGCTTCTTCTGAAGGCTCAGAAGGTCCAGATTCACCTCGGCGTTTTCCATCTTCCAAGATTTCCAGATTCACGCGTAGGCCATTGCGAGAAGCAACAGACATAAGCAGTGTGCGGATAGCATTGATAGTTTTACCTTTTTTACCGATGATCTTTCCAATATCTGCTTTTTCTACAGACAGTTCAATAATAATAGTATGTGATCCGCCTACTTCGTTGATTTGTACTTGGTCAGGTTCATCGACGAGGTTCTTTACAATATATTCGACAAATTCTTTCATGGTGCGATTTCCTCTAGTGTTTGATGTGTCGCTTCTAAGAAGGCTCCTTCTAAGGGCCTCCCTACTGCTGTATCATGCCGTATCGCGCAGTATCATTCAAATAATCTCTAAAAAAGTTGAGACCTAGATGCTTATTTGCGTATCTACAAGAAGTTTAAAGAAAATATAAAGTATAGGTTTTTCTTGTTAGTAAGATGAGAAAAAACACTTTTTTGTTGTCTAAAAAAAACTATGAGGTTTAGAATGGGGTGTAGAAAATCTCCAAAATAAGGAGGAGAGTATGAGAAGTGAACTTAATACGTATCAAGGAATCGGTCGCAGTGTGCCAGGAATAGGCCGCAGCGTGCCAGGAATAGGCCGCAGCGTGCCAGGAATAGGCCGCAGCGTGCCAGGAATAGGCCGTGATGGTAATGTCAAGAAAGCTAATGGCTTTGGTCGTTCTATTGGGCCAACAACTGTTAACTCTGAGGTGGTGTTAATAGTCTTGTCTTTGCTTGCATCAGGAGTTGGAGGAGCAAAGCCACAAGGCATAGGTCGTCCAGTGTCTTTAATCGCACCAGAAGATAATGGATTTGGTCGCGCAGGGTTCCCACAAGCACCAGAAGATAATGGATTTGGTCGTCCAGCGCATCCCTGGATAACGCAATTAGTTTAAGCTTCTGTGTTAAGTCAGTTCTAGTAGAAGCTCTGGATTGCAGAGCTTTTTGAAGTCCTTAGGAGGGCTTGCCCTAAAAGAGAGTGTCTCTTTGGTTGTGGGGTGGGGCAAGCTCAACTTGTAAGCGTGCAGCATTTGACGCTCCGCTTTCCATTTTTCGTTGATCTTTTTATTGCCGTAGATAGAGTCGCCGATGATAGGCGTTTTGATATAGTTGAGATGCACCCGAATCTGATGAGTACGCCCAGTCTCTATATCAACTTCTACAAGGCTTTTTTCTCCGTCAAAATCAAGACGTTTCACATGAGAGATCGCTCTTTTCCCTCTAGAAGTGACAGCCATCTTTTGTCTGTTTTTAGGATCGCGCCCAATAGGTACATCAATAGTTTGTGTTACGCCGGGATTGCCGTTTACAATAGCTAAATATGTCTTCTTAACATGTCGATTCGCAAAGCTGTTTACCATATCTTCATGACTTTGTGGCGTTTTAGCAGCAAGTAATATACCTGAGGTGTCCTTGTCAAGTCTGTGGACAATACCAGGGCGGACGGCATCTTCTGTAGGCGCTTTTTTCAAATGGAAAAGTAATGCATTTACAAACGTTTTATTGGGATGACCGGGAGCTGGATGTACAACCATGCCGGCTGGCTTGTTAATCGCAAGTAAGGCGCTATCTTCAAAAAGAATTTCTAATGGAATATCTTCAGGATTAGCTTTAATCTCTTCTGTGATTGCAAATTCTACTTCAATTTCATCGCCAGCAGAAAGCTTGGTGCGTTTAGGAGCGAGCTTTCCATTAAGAAGGACAAGTTTTTTTTCGATAAGGCTTTGAAAATAGGTGCGTGAATAATCAGGAAAGCGACTTTTGAGCCATAGGTCCAAACGCTGGCCTATCTCTTCTTCTGCAACAACTAAAGGTTCGTCCATAAAATGCTTTAAAGTCTAATTGTTATCTTCATTTCGAAGATCGCGCATGGTCTGAACCAAGTGATTCATGGCGCGTTTGATTACATTGTTTGCAGACTTAATAAGGTTGCTTAAAAACTGCTTTTTTTGAGGATCTGTTAGGTGCATCTGTTTAAAAAATGCCTCGAATCCTGGAGCATCTATAGTAGGGCCTAAGTCACCTGGACTCACAGGACCAAAAGGGGTGCTGCCATTAGGGCCGGAGGGACCTTCAACTTTATTTTGCGGTTGAGGTAGATGCCTGTTAGGATCTGTAGGGCCAATAGATTCACTCATAATGATCAGTGTAGCGAATTTTTATTATTATGGGAAATTAAGAAGTTGCACAGTTTATTGCTTTTGAAGAGCTGCAACTTTTTTCTTAATTTCAGGAAGAGCAGCTAAAGCGGCTTTTCTTCCAGCGACGTATAGAAAAAAGTTGCGCTTATCTTCAAAAACACTTGTGCCATCGAGCTCAGGGCGGATAAAGACATCAGCTTCTTTTGCGCTCAGATCGCATAGCCTTAAGTAACACATATGCAGACAGCGGTTGGTCAGGCTGAACATATTACGAGGAAGCTCATTATTAGGGTTGGTAGCTACATCGACAGCAATGACTATTTTTGGGTTAAAGAGCCTTGCAACATCGACAGGAACGGGATCTATAATGCCTCCATCAAGCAGGGTTTTTCCATATAGATTTACGGGATTGAAGAATGGAGGTAATGCACATGAGGCGCGGACAGCTGGCACAATAGGGCCACTTCTAAGGGCTTGGATTTTGCCAGAACCTATGTCGGTTGCAACGGCAATAAAAGGGATTTTCAAGTCCTTAAACTCTTTAGCATCGAGGTGCTTGAGTAAAAAGTGTTGAAAGAGATGGCCTTGTATAGGCGCTTTTAGACGCCAAGGACTTTGAAGAGCACTTAAAAAAGAGGTGTCTAAGAGGTCTGTTTTTTTTAAATGTAGCGTCACATCACGAACAGCAACAGCATTTAGTTTATCAGCATAAAGAGCGCCAATCATGCTGCCTGCACTACAGCCAACAATCATGTCAATTGGGATATTATTTTCTTCTAAGACTTCTAAAACCCCTACGTGAGCAAGACCTCTTGCACCGCCGCCACCGAGTACTAAAGCGACTCCAATTTCACCATACTGCAAAGGCCTAGGCTCTGTTGCAGGAATAGCGATGTTTGGCGCGCGCATAGCGCAGCCAGATAAACAAAGGGCAAAAGCAAAAAGCGAAGCCGAAAAAAACTTTTTAAAGGTGCTCATAAAAATTAAAAATCTACATGTCCAGGGGTTCTTGGGAAGGGGATAACATCGCGGATGTTTTCAAGGCCTGTAACATACTGTACAAGTCTCTCAAAACCGACACCAAAGCCACTATGAGGTGTCGACCCAAAACGTCTTAAGTCGAGATACCATTGTAGTGTTTTAGTAGAAAGCCCACCATCGGCAATCTTTTTTTCAAGTAGATCATAGCGCTCTTCACGCTGTGAGCCGCCAATAATCTCTCCCACTTGGGGGATGAGCACATCCATAGCAGCTACCGTTTTGCCATCATCATTTTGCCTCATATAAAAAGCTTTAAAAGTGGCTGGATAATCAGTCACAATACACGGCTTTTTAAAATGCTCTTCACACAGGTAGCGCTCATGTTCAGACTGCAAAGAGTCTCCCCAGTTGTGAGGGAAAGTAAATTTTTTGTTTGAAGAGTTAAGGATTTTAATTGCTTCTGTATAGGTAATCCTTTCAAAAGGGACAAGGGCCTCTTCTAGCCGTTTAATTACGCCTGGATGAATGAACTTATCAAAAAGCTCTAAGTCTTCAGGACAGTGCTCCAGAGCATAGCGGAAGATATGTTGTAAGAAGCTTTGGGCTAAGTCCATATTATCATTCAAATTAGCAAAAGCTACTTCAGGTTCAATCATCCAAAACTCTGAAAGGTGCCTTGAAGTATTTGAGTTTTCGGCTCGGAAAGTCGGACCAAAGGTGTAGACTTTCGAATGAGAAAGCGCATATGCCTCAGCATTCAGCTGTCCTGATACAGCTAGAAAAGCCTCTTTGCCAAAAAAATCTTGCGATAGGTCTTGTTTACCTGGCTCAAGTGTTGTCACACGAAAAAGCTCTCCCGTACCTTCACAGTCTGCTGCAGTCAGGATAGGGGAGGCTACATGGAAAAAGCCACGCTTGTGAAAAAACTCATGGCACGCAAAGTTAAGATGATGACGGACTCGAAAAGCAGCTCCAAGGGCATTTGTGCGACTACGCAGATGTGCTATTGTGCGCAACAATTCAAGAGAGCGTCGTTTTTTTTGCAAAGGGTAGTCTTCTGCTGAAGAAGTGCCTACAATTGCGCGGCCAGAAACCTGCATTTCAAGTACACCTGGCTTATTAG
>JBDNIV010000042.1:0-3430 GCA_041688145.1 Chlamydiia bacterium
CCCTGTCTTTAGTTTGACTTTCAGTAGAGATAAAGGCTCAGTCCTAACTTGGCTGTTAGCAATTACTTCAAAATTAGAAATAGCAATTTTACCCATATGATGATTGTTTGTTGTTTTGACAACAAGAGCATCATCTAGGACATAGCTTGTCCACTGTCCGGAATTTTCAGAAGGAATGCCTTCTACAATAGCTGCATATGTTCTAGAAGCGCTGCGATCAAAAAATTGTTTTTTTAGATCTTGATACGCTTTATCTGAAAGAGCAAAGAGAATAACGCCGGATGTCTCTCTGTCAAGCCGGTGGACAACATATACTTTTTGATTTAACGCTTTTTTCACGCGGTCATGCAGGCTGTTTTTAGGGCCATTATCACTTTTTACACTCAAGATGCCAGCAGGCTTATCTACAACAATTAGGTCCTTATCTTGGAATAAAATATTCAGACCATAAGAACTTTTTTGAGCTTTAGAGCGAACTTTTAGCTCAGCCCCTTTTTCTAAAGGGGTGTTAAGTCTTTTCATAACAGCACCATCCACGAGCACTCGCTCACCTTTAATCCAATGGGAAAAAGACCGCTTAGAGGTCTCGGGGAAAAGAACAGTTAGTGCTTCTGATAGGAGCATGGGAGCTTTCAAAAAAAGTTTCATATAGCCTGATTTTTTTATTAGCCGAGCATCTTTGACAAATTTTGCTCGCTCACCTATTATAGTATCTTCACTCATTTAAAGCTGAGAACATTATGGCAGACGAAAAAAAACAAAAAGTTGTAAAGAAAAAGACCCCTACAGCGCAAAAGCGTATTATTACGAGTAAAGCTAAGCACGCTCGCAATCGCGCTTTTAAAGCTTCTGTACGTACCGCGATGAATAGCTTCAGCGCAGCTGTGCAGACAGGTGAGGGTGTAAAAGAGTTATCAGAGGTTTATAGCCTTATGGATAAAGGGGTGAAAAAAGGCGTCTTTAAGCTTAATAAAGCCTGCCGTGTTAAGTCTCGCCTCTCAAGTAAAATAAAAACTGCTAAATAGGCAGTTTCCTTTTCCCGGAAAGATGGCTGAGAGGCCGAAGGCACGTCCCTGCTAAGGACGCGTACTCGTAAGGGTACCGTGGGTTCGAATCCCACTCTTTCCAAACCTTCCCTAGTTTGTTCAATTTTTTCCTATATAATTTTTTTTGATTTTATTACTTTGAGTTTGCTCTGTCTTTTTATAAAAGTTTTTATGTAGAAAGCTTGCTCACGGCGTTTGGATGCACCTTATGAATCAAGCTCTGACTGAGGGCATTACTCTACCAGTTCGTGAACAAGTTTAATTAGATAGTGGAGGCGCGTTCAAGTTTATTGAGCTTTCTTTATGCGAGAGTAAAGACTCTAAGCTGAGCCCTTCATTTTGCATGGGGTACGATGCATTTTGCATGTGGGTACCTGTGACTGCATTCCAGTGTGAAGTTGAAACTGTTCCATCGGGATTTTTCACTTCAATCTCATAGACAGGCAAGTAGACTTCAGCAGACCTTCGGATGGCAAAGTCATAGCCAAAAGCAGAATTCACTAAAGACTTGATCTGAGAGGCGCTGTATTTTTTATCCACACACTGCATCCCTTTATACGGTTTTGTAACAAGCCACTGGTCGACATTTGTAGAAGGGCTTGTGCAAAAACGGGGGTTTTCAAAGTGGAGGCGGATGCCTTTGCCAGCTTGTACAATAAGCTTTTTACGTTGGCAGCTTAAAAGAGTGCTTTCAGTAGCAGCAGGTTGGGCGCGAAGGTGGCTTAAGAGCTGGGTTTTGTCCATAAAACCGCCATTTTTAGCGAGCAGATTCAAGATGACAAACTCTGCTTTACTCGTGCGAGCATTTAAGCAATCTTCATAGCCATGAGTTGTTGACCAGTCGCGCATGTTGAGTACCATCTCACCATTAACGAGGCTCCATAGCATAATGCCTTCAGCGGTCTTTTCAGGACTTACGCTGTACTTCACTTCCACTAAAACATGAGGGTAAAATTTGAGCACAGGATCTGATAGCTTGTAGCGTTTGTCTTTAATCAAATCACGTCTGTGTGCAGATATGATTTGGCTCGGACTATAACGAAGCTCTAGCGTTTGAAATTCTTTAGTACTAATTTTCTTTTGGAAAAAGTGGATAGCAGAATCAGCTATATCGGGATTGTTCTGGTAGAGAACATACCCCCCATAGCCAACTGCACATGTCATTGCTAAAGAAAAAAGGCCCCGAATCATTAAAACTTAACCTCTACCTTTTCATGGATAAGAGAAACTCTACGTTATTATTGCTCTTTTTCAATTTATCCAACAGCTGATTCATTGCATCTACAGGAGAAAGGTCGCTGAGCGCGCGGCGTAGGTTGTAGATCATATCGATTTCATCAGGGTGGTAAAGAAGCTCTTCTTTACGTGTACCACTTTTAATAATATCAATGGCTGGGAATATGCGTCTGTCTGCCAGTTTGCGTTCTAAGATGATCTCTTGGTTACCTGTGCCTTTAAACTCTTCAAAGATCACCTCATCCATGCGTGAACCTGTCTCGATCAATGCAGTAGCTATAATAGTTAGGGACCCGCCATTTTCTACATTTCGAGCTGCTCCGAAAAATCGCTTAGGTTTATGTAAGGCATTTGCATCGACTCCACCTGTTAAGATTTTGCCTGAGTGAGGCTGGACAGTGTTGTAAGCGCGAGCTAAACGGGTGAGGTTATCTAAAAGAATGACAACATCATGGCCATACTCAACAAGCCTGCGCGCTTTTTCAATCGCCATTTCAGCAATTTGCACGTGGCGTTCAGGAGGCTCATCAAAAGTAGACGAGATTACCTCTCCTTTTACAATGCGTTCCATATCAGTTACTTCTTCAGGGCGCTCGTCAATAAGAAGCATCATGAGAGTAATATCAGGATTATTTGTAGTAATTGCTTGTGCGATGTTTTGCATAAGCATGGTCTTACCTGAACGAGGAGGAGCTACAATTAGGCCGCGCTGCCCTTTACCAATAGGAGCAACCAGGTCAATAACGCGGGTGGTTAGAAGCTCTTTACGCGTTTCCATCACTAAACGCTCATCTGGATATAGAGGCGTTAAGTTAGAGAATAAAATGCGATCTTTAGCTTTTTCAGGAGGCTCGAAGTTGATCTTGTCAACGCGCAAAAGTGCAAAGTATTTTTCTTTTTCTTTAGGGGCGCGAATCGTGCCGTAAATCGTATCACCCTTTTTAAGATCAAAGCGTCTGATTTGAGCAGGCGAGACGTAGATGTCTTCGGCTGAAGGGTAGTAGTTGTAGTTAGGAGAGCGCAAAAATCCAAAACCGTCAGGAAGTGCCTCTAATACACCTTCACCTACTAAAACTTCTGTAGGGTGCTCTGCTTTTGCTTTTACAACTGCAAAAACAATTTGCGATTTTGTCATTGTAGCGACATTA
>JBDNIV010000043.1:0-14164 GCA_041688145.1 Chlamydiia bacterium
AATGCTGCTTGGAAAGTCTGTTAGTGGTGAGATCATTACAGCAGACCTAGCAAAGATGCCTCACTGCTTAATAGCAGGTGCTACCGGGTCTGGAAAATCTGTCTGTATTAATACCATCATCTTATCAATCTTGATGAATGCGCGTCCTGATGAAGTAAAACTTCTTATGGTCGACCCTAAGAAAGTAGAGCTCACAGGCTACTCAGAACTGCCTCATATGATTGCCCCTGTCATCACAGAGCCTCACGGTGCACAAGCAGCGCTCCAGTGGCTTGTGAAAGAGATGCAAAGGCGCTATGAAGTCTTAAAAAAGCTAGGCCTAAGAAACATCTTATCCTTTAACAACCGTGAGCGTGATAAAGAAAAAGAAGAGGCCCTTAATTTAGAGATCCCAGAAAAAATGCCCTACATCGTAGGGATCATTGATGAGCTAGCTGACCTCATGATGGCAGCACCTTCTGATATTGAAACGCCGATTGCCCGTATAGCGCAAATGGCAAGGGCTGTAGGCATTCACCTAATACTTGCCACACAAAGGCCTTCTCGAGAAGTGATTACAGGTCTCATTAAAGCTAACTTCCCAGCGCGCATCTCGTGTAAAGTAGCGAGTAAAATCAATAGCCAAATCATCCTAGACGAAACAGGCGCTGAGCGCCTTTTAGGCAACGGTGATATGCTCTTTTTACCTCCAGGCACCTCTAACACGATACGTGCACAAGGCTCCTACGTAAGTGACGAGGAAATCCGCAAAGTAGTAAACCATATCTGTAGCTTAGCCCCACCAAACTACCTCATAGATTCTTTTGATAACCCTGCAAATCTCTTTGATGGCAATCCTGAGCCTAAAGATAATCTCTTTGATCAAGCCAAAGACATTGTCATCCAAACAGGCTCTGCTTCAACAACGTTCTTACAAAGAAAGCTTAAAATTGGCTATGCAAGAGCCGCAAGTCTTATGGATGAATTAGAAGAGCACGGGATTGTTTCAGCGCCTGAAGGCTCTAAGCCTAGGCGCGTCCTCTATAAAAATGCAGAGGAAGAAGCTTCTGAGATTTAAGGCTACCACGACCGGCGCCTTTAATCTCTTTTTCTTATGCTGGTTTTTTTTGCATCTCGTTCTTTTAGAATGCCCGAAGAGGTAGCATACTTAAAGCAAGGTCATAGACTCGTCTTCTAAGAATATACAGAGCAAAGTCAAAGGCGATAAATGCAACTCCAATAACCACTACAGTTTTAACTACTTTCCAAAGGGTAAAGTCTAAAAGAGATCTTACTTCAGAAGATGCAAAACGCGCAGCCTCGTGTCCTTGTCTTTCAACTCTTGTGGCCAGGCCTTCTCCATTTTCACGCATCAATGTGCTATAGTCTGTAATAGCTGCATCTAATACTTGCAGCTTTCTTAAGTCAGATTCTAGAAGCCCTACTACATGAGGGTAACTAAACCAACTACCCAGCCAGCCATATCTGAGCCCTAACTGAGCTAAGTTCCCATTAATACCTCGAATACGGCCTTGAAAATTTACAGCTCCCTCAACTTGAGTAAACTGCACCTTTGTCATATCCCCGTTTAAGTCTCTTGCAGCTTTTATCCCTAGACGGATGATCTCTCTTTCTGCTTCACTGCGCACATAAGAGTCTTGAGGATTCAAACGCTTAAGAGCCTGAAGAGCTTCTAGAACCTCAAGTAAGCGTTTTTCCTCAGGTCTTTTAAAAAGTTTATCTCGGATATAATTTTCAGACTGTTGAAAAAGCAGACCACCTTGCTCAGTTGCAAGAAACACAAAACCACTTTCCTCTGTGATTTTTCCTTTGAAGAAATCACAAGCAGCCTTAATTTTAATTTTAGCATCTTGCATCCTGCGCATATCAGGCGTAATGGTCAGCTTAGCACCTTCACCAGCTCTACAAAGCAAAGGCCCACGCTCTTTACTATAAACAACAAACTGAAGACCCGCTAAAACCCCATCCTTATCATTAAGACCTGGCTCTTTTGTTGCTGCTTCAATAGCAGCTTCAATTCCTAAAAGCATCTCGGCATCTTTTCCACTAAGCTCAATATCTCCTTCATCAGGGCTCCGCTCCAACTGCTGCAATAAAAACTGGAGCGCTGCACAATACTCTAAGTAGCATTTTTTAGGCTCAGCTTTTAAAGATGATCCTATACGTGCCAGTAAACTTACATAACGCTTTTCTAAGCCCTTGATGACATCTAAACCTTCAGTGAGGGGATGTATGGGCGGCTTAGGTGTGTCACCCGCTTCACTTGCTAAAGCAGAGCCCTGTCTACTCAAAGGCCTAGCTTCGTCGCCTTCTAATCCTGACGCATTTGTAGGATTTGGCGTAGGAGCTCTGCGATATTGCACTAAAGAATCTGCATCTTCCAGGTTAAGCCGTACTAAGAAATCGCAAAAATCCCGAAGCTTTCCAGCTTCATCCGCTGATAAAGTAAAGCCAAGTTCCTGATCAGATCCATTTAAAAGCTGCTCGGTAAATGTGATTAAATGGTCTTTATTTAATTGTACTTGATCTCTTGAGCAGCCGTTTCCTGTTTCTAGAAAATTAATGATTGTCTTCACTTGCAGCTGAACTCGCTCCCAATTTTCTAAAGAAATTTTAGCTTCACCTGTGAGCATGGCTATAGCATCTGTAATCATCCTGTTAACTCGAGGCTGAAGTTCGTCTCCAAGCCCAGTCAGAGTAGTTGCAAGCGCAGGACCTTGATCTTCAATCACTCGAGTGACTCTATCCCATCCAGGAACAAACCTCTCAAGCGTTTGAGAAAGGACACTAGCTGCTTGCGCAGCAAAACCACTACCTACTCCCCCACTAGCACTCGAGCCATCACTTCGTGTAAGCCACCCAAACCACCCTTTAGAAGGTGTATTAGCTTGCATAAGAGCGACTAAGTCTTGAGCTTCTTGCTGAGATATATTCAATTGGCTAGGGTCTTGTGCACTTACAAGTGCATTGCGCGCGCGCTCTATACTGTCAGTCTTCGAAACAAGATTCTGTAAAATCATTTGTGCATATACAGCTATTTTAGAAGTTAGCTTCCTATTTCCAGCACTTTGTGTACTAAGAGCCTGAAGAGCCTGAAGTACAGCTGCGCGGTTTTCAGCTGGAATTTGAACTGCTGTAGCCATAAGAATGAATCCTTTTTAAACTATATAAACTTGAAATTACTTATTGTTTTTATGCGTCTATTTTAACTAAAAAACTCTAAAACTTCAATTTATAAAATATTTGCTTTACTATTTTTCTACTATTCATTTTTTTTACGTGAGTATGTCTTATTTAAAATTAAAAATCCACTCTTACAGCTGTTTCACCCAAGCTCAAGGCCGCTTCTCGTCCCTTTAAAATATGACTTAAAAAAATCTTTACTCAAGTAAAATATAGAGTTTTATCTATGGTTTGCAGTACAAAAGAGTAAGCATTAGCCTAGCTTGTGAACCCAGCGTTAAAACCCTGAAACTTTCCTACTCTTTTTATGCACAAATTTTGCGCACTTGCTTCAGGCTCTAAGGGAAATGCCTATCTTGTAACCTCTTCTGAGTGCAACATCTTGATCGATGCGGGAATCAGCGCTAAAGGCATCTTAGAGCGTTTAGATACCTTAGGCGTCTGTCCAACCACTTTAGATGCTATTTTAGTAACGCATGAGCACATAGACCATATTCGAGCGCTCAAGATTTTATCTTCTAAATATAACCTGCCTATCTTATGCAATGCAGAGACAGCTAAAGGGATATGCGCAGCTTTTACAGGCTTTGCCGATTTTCAGTTTAAAATCTTCACAAACCGGGATCCTTTTGAATTTAAAGGTATGAAAATCACTGCTTTTCCCGTCCAACACGATGCACTTGATCCTGTCGGTTTTAGCTTAGAATACGCAGGCCTAAAAGTCGGGATCTGCACAGACTTAGGTTTCGTGAATCCTTTGCTTTTTAGCTATCTAGAAGGGTGCAGCCTTCTTGTCCTAGAGGCAAACCACACTCATGAACTTGTATGGGCTTCTAAGCGATCTATGACGTATAAGCAAAGAGTGATTGGCCGCTTTGGCCACCTATCTAATGGACAATGTGCCGATTTAATATCTTCTGTCTACCACACAGATCTTAAACATGTGTTTCTTGCCCACTTATCTGAAGAGTGTAATCGCCCAGATGAAGCGCTAAAAACAGTTAAAGATCGTCTCCAAAAAGAGGGCGCTAACATGGAAGAGCTGCAGATCCAAATTGCAGACCAATATAAAGCTTCAGATTTTGTGGAACTTAAGAGTAGCCTTGCATTAAGGCCCACCTCTACTTAATAAGCCAGACCCCCTCTTCTAACTTTCTATACAAACAGCTCAATATGTCGATTTTTTCGCAAAAAATCGACATATTATGTTAATATGTCGATTAGATAAACATATTGGATATGAGCTGCCTATGACATGGGAAAAGCCCCACAATGACCTCCCTTTCTTACCCCCTAAGGTAGAGCTTGAGTCTTCAGCTGTCTTGAAGAAAGTAGCTCTTGCTCATAAAGCTTTAGGCGAGCTTAAAGGTATGACCTCTCTTATCCCTAACCAGCTTATCTTTTTACAAGTAATAGGGCTTCAAGAAGCTAAGCTCTCGTCAGAAATTGAGAATGTGGTGACTACCCACGATAAGCTTTATAGGGCTTTGGACAATAAGGAAATTGCAGATCCTGCAACCAAGGAAGTGCTTAGGTATAAAGATGCTTTATGGCTAGGATACGACTGGCTTAAAAAGAAAAAAAGACCCCTAAATACCGCTCTTTTTGAAAGAATTGGAGAAGCTTTAACGAAGTCTAAGGGCTGTGTGCGCACTATGCCAGGCACAAAACTTGTTAATAGCCATGGGCAAGCTGTATATATCCCCCCTGAAGGAAAGACAAGACTAAGAGATATGCTCGCAAATTTAGAGCAGTTTATCTACTGTGAAGATAGCCTTGACCCTTTGGTCAAGCTCGGTGTTATCCATTACCAGTTTGAAGCCATTCACCCTTTTTATGATGGCAATGGCCGGACAGGAAGAATTCTTAATATTCTTTATTTAATAGAAATGGACCTCATCTCCCTTCCTGTACTTTATTTATCGGGACACATCATTGCGCATAAGCCAGATTATTACCGCTTACTGCAAAAAGTAACTAAAGAGTCTTCTGATCCTAAAGTCTGGGAGGAGTGGACCTCTTTTATGCTAGATGCCGTTATTCAAACAGCGCAAAAAACTCAGGAAAAAATACGTTTAATTCAGAGCCTTATTGAAAAAACAGAAAAGCTCATCCATGAAAAACTTCCTAAAATCTATTCCAAGGACCTCGTAAATCTTTTGTTTTCTCACCCGTACTGCAAAATTAGTTTCTTAGAAAAAGCTGGGATTGCAAAAAGACAAACAGCTTCTCTTTATCTAAAAGAACTTGAAGAAGCTGGGATTTTAATCTGCCAGAAAAAAGGTCGTGATAAGTACTTTATCAACCAAGCCTTTTTAGACATTTTGATAGCATTTTAGAGATTTTTCAGAAGCCTATCACTTAGTAGCGCAAAAGCTTTTTCATTGCCTGCTCTATATCAGATGACTGCGGCAAAACGGCCTCTTCTAAAGACTTGCTGTAAGGCACAGGTGTATCTAAGCTACACACTCTTTGAATAGGTGCATCTAGAAAATCAAAGGCTTTTTCTGCAATTCTTGCTGCGATCTCTGCACCAAAACCGCTGTTTTTAGGCGCCTCTTGTAAGATAAGCACTTTACCCGTCTTTTTTACAGATTCAAGAATCGTTTTTTCATCTAAAGGTGTGATTGAGCGCAGATCAATGAGCTCAACGCTGCCTTCATTTGAAAGTTTAGCAATGACCTCTTTTGCCATCGGCACCATCATACCCCAAGCAACAACTGTTAAGTCTTCTCCAGTAGTCACAATTTTAGCTTCTCCTAGAGGCAGCTTTTCTCCAGCTGCAGGCTCGCGGCTTGCGCTAAAGTAACGCTGGCGATAAAGACCTTTATTTTCCAAGAAAATAGTCGGATTTGGATCTTCAATAGCTGCTTTAAGCATCGCTTTTGCGTCGGTTGCATTAGAAGGTATTGCAATTTTTAGGCCTGGGCAATGTGAAAGATACCCTTCGATGTTTTGCGAGTGGTAAGGACCACCTTGGATATAGCCTCCACACGGCATACGAATAACAAGTGGGCACGAAAAGCGTCCATTAGAGCGGTAGTGGATACTAGAGACTTCATTGAAAAGCTGGTTGATACCTGTCCAAAGGTAATCTGCAAACTGCACCTCTACAACAGGCTTGTGATAACCGCTCATCGCCATACCACAAGCGATACCAATGATACTAGACTCTGCTAAAGGTGTGTTAAAACAGCGCTCATCCCCAAAGCTTGCAGTCAGGCCTCGTGTAGCTCCAAAAACGCCACCCTTGCCACGGGCTACATCTTGACCAAAAACGATCATACTAGGATCTTCAGCCATCTTTTCATGCAAAGCCTTATTAATCAGATCGACCATAACGATCTTCTCTTCAGCAGGCACATCTTCTTTAAGCGTTTTTATTTGAGGTGCGTGTTTAAAAACATGATCTTGAGCTGAGCTTGGATCTGGGAAAGGAATCTCTTGCGCTTTTAAACTGGCCTCTTCAATTTCTTGAAAAATCGCCTCTTTGCGCTTTTCAATCTCTTCTAGAGAAACGCCATACTCTTTATGTAAAAAATCGATATGACGCGTGATAGGATCAAGCTTTTTTTCCGCTTCAATATCTTCTGGCTTTTTGTATTTAAGCTGGTCGTCACTGATACTGTGAGGCATAAGCCTTGGAACTTTAGCAACTACAAGTGATGGCCCCTCACCCTTTCTACCTTTCTCAATAGAGGCTGATACCGCAATGTCAAGCTCTTGAAAATTGCCTCCATCAACGCTATGGACACTTAAACCAGGAAAGCCTGATACCACCTTAGCAATGTCACCTCCAGCTGTCTGCTCATAAGAAGGGGTCGATATCGCCCAACCATTATCTTGAATAACAAAAATGACCGGCAGTTTGTGCAAACACGAAAAGTTAAGGGCTTCATGAAAGTCACCTTGAGAAGTTGACCCCTCCCCCCCTGATACATAAACAACTTCATCAAGACCTTTTAACTGAATACTTTTAGCAACACCTACAGCATGTAAAAATTGTGAACCCACCACACTAGATTGACAAATCAAGCGCAAATCAGGGTCTGCAAAATGCTCAGGCATCATACGGCCACTAGAATGGTTTAAAGTAGCTCTTCCTAAAGATGTACCAATAAGCTCTACAGGGCATGCTCCAAGGCCCATCGCAAAAGCACGGTCTCGGTAATAACCAAGGCCCCAATCCTTTTTCGACTCTAAAGCAAGGCCAAAACTAGAGCCAATCATCTCATGGCCTTGTGTGGAGATATGGAAAGTCCCTCCCTTGTTTTGGCGTGTGAGTTTAAGCGTTTTCTCATCAAGTGCGCGACAGCGCAGCATCGCATCTAAAAGTTTTAAGCTCTTTTCCATAAATGTGGGACTTGGGGCAAAGGCGCAGGTGGCCATAATTTTAATTTCCTATTTTTTTATTCTTAAAACAAGGCCCCATTTCCTGCTTTCTAGTACATCAATCATCGTAAGTTCGATTGGCCAGGTCTATATTTATTATCTTTTATTATTTGCTTATTCTTTTTTCTTGCGGCGTTTAGGAGCGCGAGTGCGACTAAACAGACCGTCGTCTCCGACACCCTGAATCCCTTTTGTATTACCTTGAGGAAGCACTCCTTTAGCAATACTACGCACTTTCTCGCCAGACTCTGTCGGCAATGTATCTGCTTGAACATTAAGTGCAAGCTTTTCTGATTTTGTAAGTAAATCTCCAACAGTTCCTTCAGATTGTAAAACCATAAGACGATCAGATAGCGTTTTTAGAGAGTGTAGACGATCAGTAAGCTTTCTAAACTTGTCTGTTACCTGAACACGCGTACCTGTCATTTTAAGGTTTGCGATAAACTGCTCTTCTGTTTCAAAACGTGAAGAGAATGTTACTGAAGAGGCACTCGTAATATCGGGCAAGTAGACAAAAGCACGCGCGCCTTGAGGCACTTGCGTGTAAATATCGTCCGAAAATTGAGGTACCAATTCTACTTTTGTCACCTGCTTTGGAGGACGGCCACGTTTAGGACGAGGGTTAAGCGCTTCATTTGAGTAGTACGTCTCCCCTTTTTTCTCAAGTACTTGACGTATAGCAGAAACTTCAGTAGAAACGCGCTTATCTCCAAAAGTCTTTTTCACTTTTTCTACAAGTGATTTACCCAGACCTAGATCTTCTTCAAACACAAAGAAAAACTCATTTTGCCTTAACCACTCAATCACACGCACACGGAAACGCTCTTGGTAGTAAAGTTGCCATTTTTCAAGCTCAGGCAAATGGTCATAAATAAACTCCAAAAAGTGCTCACGAGCATCTTTGGAAGCAATGATATCGAGCAGTTTTTCCTTTGTGTCGATGTCATACACCTTCTCATGGACAAAACCCTCCATAATCTTCTTCACTTCGTAAGAAGTCAACTTAGGGACCAAAACCAATCGTTTTTCGTCTTCTTCAACGACCTTCATGACGCGGTCAAGTTCCTCTTGAGACCTTTCTAAGTCAATGTAAAGTAAAAATCCCTCGTTTCTATCGAGGTAAAAATCGCGCTCGTCATCTGACTTGGCAAAAGCGTCCATAAGGCGGTGGTAACGGAGAATAAGAGGTACTCTGATAGCAACTTTAGGCATGATGTGTTCCAGTATTAAAGGGGTCTAAAGGCCACTATTATACCCCAGAAGCGAGCGTTTGTCTAGGTGCCTAAAAGCGTTTTTTAACATACTGACAATTAAGTGCATAGGATCTTTTTGAAAGTGGTTATCCAAAAGATAGTTTCAGTAGAGGTTTAGAGGCGCCTCTTAAGAGCTGTTCTTGCCTTGACTTTCTCACATCTGCTCTAGTATCCTCTTTTTTTAACCCCCATTCAAAAATATGTTAGATATCAAAGAATTACGACAAGACCCAAGCGAGATTGAAAAGCGCCTTTGCTCAAAAGAACCTGGTATAAATATAAAAGAAATTTTGAATCTTGACGCTCAAGTTCGAGAGCTTAAGACACAAGTAGAGGGGCTAAAAGCCGAGAGAAACAGCGCCTCTAAAGAGATAGCAGAGCTCAAAAGAGCCCAAAAAGATGCTTCTAGGTCTATCGAAGCTATGGGTAAGATAGGCAGTGAAATCAAGGCTTTTGAAGAGAAACTTGGCTCTTCAGAAAAAGATCTCTTAGATAAACTCTCTTGCCTACCCAACCTCCCTTTTAAAACTACGCCTATTGGCAAAAGCAGTGAAGAGAACATCTGTGTTCACACTGAAGGGAAAAAACCAAATTTCTCTTTTGAGCCTAAAAACCACCTCCAGCTAAGCGACCAGCTCGGTCTTTTTGACTTTAAGCGCTCTGCGAAAATTACGGGATCAGGCTGGTCTTTGTATACAGACCTTGGCGCAAGGCTCGAATGGGCTCTTCTTCAATACATGGTAGACTTTCAAATTGAAGCCGGCTTTGAGATGCGTTTAGTTCCTCACTTAGTTAAGTCTGAGACTATGTATGGCTGTGGCCAATTGCCTAAATTTGCCGACCAACTCTTCCGCATTCAAGATGACGACCTTTATCTCATACCTACATCAGAAGCTGCTTTAGGCGGGCTTTATAGTGATGAGATTCTCGATATAAGTGAGATGCCAAAAAACCTCTTTTCCTACACGCCTTGTTTCCGAAGAGAAGCAGGTGCTGCAGGCATAAGCGAACGCGGTCTTATCCGCACCCACCAATTTAACAAAGTAGAAATGTTTTCTTTTACACTTCCTGAAGAAAGTGACAAGACATTTGATCGTATGGTCTTGGTTGCTGAAGGCATTTTAAAAAGCTTAGACTTGCACTACCGCGTGATGCACCTTGTCACAGGAGATATGCCTTTTTCAGCCGCTAAAACCTTTGACATAGAGGTATGGCTACCAGGACAACATCGCTATTACGAATGCTCTAGCATATCCCACTGCTCAGACTTTCAAGCGCGCAGATCGAAAACACGCTTTAGAAGAAGCCCAACTGATAGCCCTGAATTTATGCATACGCTCAATGGCTCAGGTCTTGCTACTTCACGCCTTATGGTAGCGCTTTTAGAAACGCACCAAAAAGAAAATGGATCTATTTCTATTCCTAAAGTGCTTCAACCTTACTTAAAAGGCTTAAATACTATACCTGCGGAGACCTTATGAGCCGATCGTGTTGCAATTCTCACTACAAAGGCCAAGATCCTCTTGGTCACCTTCTTGAAGCAAGAAGTAAAGGCTACAGCGCCGGTGCTGAGCCGCATGGCCTTGAGCTATCCGGCAAAGCCCGTGCTTTTTGGGATAGCGCTCGCTCAAGCATAGTTTTTATAGCCATTTTCTCTTTTCTTACTCTAAGCATACCTACTCTCTTTTCTATATCTATTCCTGCACTGCAAAATGCCTCTGCGCTTCTTACCTTGCTTGTGCCCGGCTCTATTTCTTTTACCCTTTGGCTAACAGGAAGATCTTTTTTTATAGCTAAGTCTCGCTTAGAAAAGATGCAGCGCGTGATGCTTGAAGAAAAACGTGAAATTGAAGAAAACCGCGATGAGGAAAAATCTGAGCTCAAAGACATCTATGCTCTTAAAGGCTTTGAGGGAAAACTCTTGGATGAGGTTGTAGAAGTTTTAGCCTCAGATAAAAACCGCCTTTTACAAATTATGCTCGAAGAGGAGCTAGGAGTTGCTCGCTTTAGCCAAGAGCACCCTATTAAGCAAAGCTTTTTTGCGGGCCTGGGCGCTTTTATCTTTGGTATCGCTACTGCCTTTTGCTTTGCATATCTACCTCTTATGCCAGCTACTTTTACTATGCTAGGCCTATTTGTTTTATCTGCCTCAGCTATTGCTAAAATCGAGCGTGCACCCTTTATTGGGAGTGTCGTATGGCAACTTGCAATTGCAGTCGCCACTCTTGGATTTTTACACTTCTTTATTAAAGCGCTATAGTTATGAAAACGGCCGACAAGTCATTCGAAAGTTCTCAAAATTTAGAAACCTATATCAACTCCAATTACGCTGAAGAAAATAGCCCTTTTATAAAGAAAAACAGCCTCTTTTTAAGCAAAAATCTAGGACTAAAAACGGCGCTTTTAGCAGGCGCTCTTCTCATTGTAAGCTTTTTCACCCATCTTACGCACCCTCCTATCGCTAACCTGCTTCTGCTCTTTGTCTATATCTTTGCAGGAACTCATGCTCTTGTTGAGTCAATTGATGACCTTATTCACCTGCGCATCAATATCGATGTCTTAATGACACTCGCAGCTTTTTTTTCTGTTATTATTGGGAGTCCTTTTGAGGGGGGCCTTCTTTTAGTCCTCTTTGCTATTTCTGAAGCTATGGAAGAGGCGACCTCGAGAAAAACTACAGCTTCTATCCAAAGCCTCCATAAACTCACCCCCACAAGAGCTCTTGTTATTCGGGGCAAAGATGAGTTTTTGGAAAAAGCTACAGAAGATGTGAAACCCGGTGAAAAGATCTTCATCAAAGTAGGCGCTACTATTCCTCTTGATGGCAAGATTTTAGAAGGGAGATGTGAGCTTAACCTCGCCCATCTTACTGGAGAGCCTGTCCCTGTCTCTAAAGGCCCAGGGGACCTTGTTCCTGCAGGCGCTATTTCTACAGATGGCAGCCTAACAGTTGAAGTTACAACAACAAGCTCTAGCTCTACTCTAGCGCGCATCATTAACCTCATCACTGAAGCTCAAAGCTCAAAGCCTAAGCTTCAGCGCTTTTTTGATAAATTTAGCCAAGCGTATGCGCTCATCATTATTAGCTTATCTGCTCTTTTTGCAGCTACCCTGCCTCTTATGACTGATTGCGCTTATTTTGGCCCTGAAGGCTCTATTTTCCGCAGTCTAGCCTTTTTGATTGCAGCATCTCCTTGTGCACTTATTATTGCAGTGCCAACGGCCTACTTAAGCGCCATTTCTAGCTGCGCAAAAAAAGGTGTGCTCCTTAAAGGGGGTGTTATTTTAGATGCGCTCGCTAAATGTAAAAGCTTTGTCTTTGACAAAACAGGCACGCTCACAACAGCTGAGCTTACGCTCATTGATATTGAAGGAGATGATATTGATCAATCTTCTAAAAACACCCTTTTACAAATAGCTGCAAGCTTAGAAAAAAACTCCACACACCCTATAGCTTCTGCGATATTGCTCGCTGCTAAAAAAGAAAGCC
Source organism: Chlamydiia bacterium (assembly GCA_041688145.1). Lineage (GTDB taxonomy): Bacteria > Chlamydiota > Chlamydiia > Chlamydiales > JAAKFQ01 > JBDNIV01. The sequence goes on from JBDNIV010000043.1 coordinate 12,319, forward strand.
TACCTCTTTTAGACGTAAAAGATTTTCAAGAAGTGCCTGGATTTGGCCTTAAAGGCCATATCGGAGGAAAAATCGTCTCTATTGGGCATGGAGGCCACATTGAAAAAGAGAGTAAATCAGGGCTAAATATTAAAAAAGCCTTAGAGGCTAAGCTTGATGACATCAAAAAAAGAGGCCTCATCCTATGCATCCTTTCTGTTGAGGGCGCTCTTGCTTTTTTCACCTTTACAGATACAATCAAGTCTGGCGCTCGCACCTTAGTAAAACAGCTCAAAGAGCAAGGTTTACATGTGAGTATGCTCACAGGAGATCATGAATTTAGCGCAAGACGCGTTGCTAAATTCGTCGGCATAGAAGACATTTATTTTGACCTTCGCCCCGAAGACAAAATGGCTGCTATCAAAAAGCTCGAGCAAAAAAATCCATGCGCTATGTTTGGAGATGGCATCAACGACGCCCCTGCTCTTGCTAAGGCTACAGTCGGCCTTTCTATGGGTAATTTAGGTAGCGACACTGCCATTGAAGCCTCTGACATTGTGCTTTTACAAGACGATCTAAAGCTTGCTTCCTGGCTTGTAAAAAAGGCTCACAGCTGCACACGGATTGTGCGACAAAACCTTATCTTTGCTACCGGTATCATTGCCGTTATTAGCTCTATGGCACTTATTGGCCTTATCCCTTTATGGCTTGCAGTAGTGCTCCATGAAGGGGGCACGGTAGTCGTGGCTTTGAATGGGCTAAGGCTTCTTAGGAAATAACCTTTTTAATCCACTTCTCTATATTAGCTTTATTCTGAGTCCCTGCCATAAAATGCTCAGCCACTTCTACAAGCTCCCCAGAAGACTTCCAGTCATCAAGGGCTATGGGCTTATTTAAAGCTGGATTAAGACGACAAAAGCGCTTTCCTAAAATATGAGAGCAATTGAGCGTTGTCATCTCTTCTTCCGCATCGGAGAAAAGGGTTAAAATAGGATGTGAGCTTGCGGCCATAGGCCCAAAGAGATTTTCTACCCATTTAACTTTACCCCAGCTCTCATTTCCTTTGATATCATGAGGGATATACCCTGTACCTATTGAGAGCAGATGCACTTCTTCTAAAGGGATGCCTGAGCCCACAGCAAAAGAGAGTGCTGCTATTGAAGGATTATTTGCCGAGATGCCTCCATCAACACACCCTTTATATGAGGGAAAGTACGTCGGTGCAGCGCTGCTTTTCATAGCTGCATCTATAATGCTCACATGAGCTGTTGTTGAACCCTTGAGGTTATTAAGCACCTGAGGCTCCCATCTACCATGCTCCCCTTCTTTCTCAGGGCTTTTGAGCTCAAATGTCGGGATAGCCACTTTTTTAGGAAGGTCAGATAAGGGTTTGGATGAAGTAATCTTAGGTTTATACGCTTTTTCAAGTGCCTTTTTCAAAGGCTCATTTGTGTACTTAGCTTCAAAACCAAGCACTCGCTCTATAGGATGTGAGCTTTTAACAAAGACGTTTTGCCCTTCTGTAGTATATAGAGGCAAAAGATCCCCTGGTTTTAGCCCCATAGCAAGACCTAAAGCAATAAAAGATCCCGTCGATGTGCCTGCGAAAAGATCGATTTTATCGAGAAAAGGAGTTTTAGCGTCAATAAGCTCTAAGATTTTAAGGCTGAGTGCCCCTCTAATCCCTCCCCCATCGAATGCAAGTATCCGGTAAGACATAGACCAAAATACCCTTTATGCTCTTTAGCTACTTATACACACTCTTAGCATGGCTAGTCGATGTGGATCAATAAAAACCTAAGACCCAGAAAATTAAAACCTAAAAAACATAGATCAACCATAAACGCGACTAATTAATTAAAAAATA
>JBDNIV010000044.1:0-8616 GCA_041688145.1 Chlamydiia bacterium
ATCCCACCTAAGCTATAGCGATCACTCATAAGCAGCGCTTTTTCAGCCACAAGTACGTTTGCTGATTGAGTATCCGCAACAGAAATAGTTGAAGGCAATTCTGTTTTTAAAGAGATTTTATGGTGATCAAAAGCGCTGATAACTGCTAGATATGACGGGATTTTCACCTCAGTGCGGTTAGAAAAATCACGCACTGACACAGTCCCTAAAGTCTCTTCAGCAAGATCTTTTGCGTAAATAACGCCCACAGGCACTTTTGCTCCAACTTCATCCGTATAGACAACAGAGACGTGCTGGTGATTGCCGATCTTACTCTTAATTTCTTCTACAGTAGAGCGCAAAGAGACATATTGAGGCTGGTGGCCAAATACTTTTTCCTTCATATCTAGGGCGACTTTTAAAGTGTCGAGATATTGCTTCACTTCTTTAGTCGCTACATGCAAGGCATGCATAACCCGATGCAGCGCATTAAAAATACGCGGACGATCTTCAATAAACTTGCCAGCCTTATCAAAAAGGCGAGCATCAATAGAACGATCAAGTATCTGCTTGAAATCACGAAGTCCTGTTAAACCCAGCTTATGCATAGCAGAAGCACATTCATAAAAAGTACTTTTGATCCCCTTACGCGCTTTTATTATCTGAATGAGGTATTCATTAAGCTGAAAACGCTGTTTTTCAGTAAACTCTTTGAGGGGCTCACAACTTGTAAGCTTCATAGCAAACATTCTATCTACAAACTTTGGTAAATCTTCTTGTTTAAGATGCTTTTTTGCTAAAAGCGAAATGAGCTTAGCCTGCAGATTAATCTCAAACCAGCGCAAAAAGTGGTTAAACATACCCGTAATTTGGCTTAATCCCTCAACATCCGAACTACGCCAATCCCCGCGGTAATTGTCTTTTTTATCTACCACTACAACAGCATTTTGATAACGCTCATGCTCTACATTTGCTGTAGGATCGCTCAGCTCTTTGCGCATCACATTTTTTAAAGTAGTAAGATCCATAGCCGTAATAGAAAGGGTTGTACGGTCTTTAGAAGCAAACTCAAAAACCCGCTTTCCAAAAGTTTGATGGAAGGTAAATTCTAGCTCTACAATAGACTTAGGAGGACCTCCTGGCACATTCCACACATGAAGCCCGCGGGTAACCCGCGCTCCAAAAGCATCGACCCATCCCCAAAAAGAGGCCACAATTGTATCTAGATCTGGTGAGCTATGAGCTGTTACAAAATGCGTACCCTTATGCCAGCGATCCATCCCAATAGGAAAAAGTTCCTGGTACTCCTCACGAGGAAGGTATTTACCTACAATTTTTGAGCGCACTTGATAGTTTTGCGTCTCATCAAGGTCTGAGAACTGATTCAACCAAAGTTCAAATTGTGAAAAGTTGTAACCTGGAAGAACCTTTTTTTCTGCAACTTTTGTAATATAGTCTAAGACTGCAGGCAGCAGAAAAGCCGGCGCTTTAGACTTTTTTATAAGCCCTAAAAGACTTAAACTAACTGCATTTATTTTCTGTTGAAAATTTCGACTTTGGAATTTTTTTCCTGAAAACCGCTTGAAAATCACACCTAGGCGAGGAAAAACCTCTAGGACAGGCTCAAAATCGCCTAGCCTTTTTCCTTTCACGCTTTTACGTTTTTTTTCCTCGGCCATAACTTTCTATATCCAAATTAGGTGAAGATGGACTGGGAAGGACTCGAACCTTCGACCCTCCGCTTAGAAGGCGGATGCTCTATCCAGCTGAGCTACCAGTCCGGTATCTCGTCAGTATAGCGTGAACAAGTGATAATGGAAAGGGCTCTATTTGCTGAAAAAGGGTCGAGGGGCCTAAAATACAGCCGCACTACATCGGAGATTAATGCATTATGAAAAATGTCGCTATTAAAAGTTTTACTGTTGGAGAAGGCGAACCCCTTTGTCTTTTTCTTGGGCCGTGTGCCTTAGAAAGTAAAGAGCTCGCTTTTGAAGTAGCACATTTCATCAAAGAAATAACTCAAAACAGAAACTGTAATATCGTTTTTAAATCGAGCTTCGACAAAGCAAACCGCTCGAGTTTTTCATCTAAGCGAGGATTAGGTATGGCTGCAGGCCTTCAAGTGCTTGCTGATATCAAAGATATCTTTGGCTTCCCCATAGTTACTGACATCCATTTACCTGAACAAGCCAAGCCTGTAGCTGAAGTATGTGATGTACTGCAAATCCCAGCTTTTTTATGTCGCCAAACAGATCTTATTACAGCTGCTGCAAATACAGGTCGCGTTATCAAAGTAAAAAAGGGGCAGTTTGTAGCTCCTTGGGATATGGCTCAAGCGGTTAGCAAAGTCCGGATGTGCGGTAATGATCAAATTATCTTAACTGAGCGGGGAACTATGTTTGGCTACAACAACTTAGTAAGTGACATGCGCTCTATTCCTATTATGCAATCACTTGGAGTCCCCGTCTGCTTTGATGCTTCGCATAGCGTACAACTTCCTGGGGCAAAAGGGACTGAGTCTGGAGGCGAGCGCATTTATATTAAAAGCTTAGCCAAAGCAGCTATTGCCATAGGAGCAAATAGTCTTTTTGTTGAGTGTCATCCCTGCCCTGACCAAGCTATCAGCGATAAAGCTTCTCAACTCCCTTTAGAGGAACTTCCTGCATTTTTAGATGAAGTGCTAGCGCTTTACACACTTACTCAAAGCTTTTCTAATTTAGGCGTTCAAGAATGACTCGCTTCATCTACTCCCTTCCTGCGCTTGCTGCTTTTTTATTAGCAGCGCTATTTTTCTTTAGCCCAGGCAAGGCGCTTGTAACAGATACGCAAACGCATAGCCCAAACACCTCGGAAGAGCAAATAAAGCCTCTTACCAAAGTGCCCCCAATACTTCTAAGTCTTGATGGGAAAAAGGAGATCTGGGCAGGAAGACGCAATGACCATAGTCACTACCTTTTTAATTTCAAGTCAGCTTCTTTATTTACCTCTAGAGGGCATCTTATCCAAGACCTCCAAACTATTGAAGGCACTCTAGAAATGCTATCTAATTCGGGTAAAGCGCAGATATGTTACTTAGAAGCTCCTTCTGGCAGATGTGATATAGAAAGTATGCATATGCAACTCCCAAAAGCGATCCTCTCTATTTTTGAATCCCCTCTTAAAGGCTCTTTACCTGAAGCTATAAGCACACACCTAGTTGCTGAAGGTGAATCAAAAAACCTTACTTTTTCCCTGGATAAAGGCCTTAATTTAAAAACAAGCCGCATTCAAGCAAACCTTTTTTCTGAACCCTAGCAAAAAGCGCTCTTATGACAATACTCACCGTCCACAATCTTCATAAAGCTTTTCGAAAAAAGCGTATTTTACGCGGTGTTAATCTCTCTATTCAACCTGGCCAAATCGTAGGCCTTTTAGGGCCTAATGGAGCTGGAAAAACGACTGCTTTTTATGCCATCATGGGTCTGGTTCACCCTGACATAGGAAAAGTCTTTTTTGAAGAAAATGATATTACCCGCTTGCCTATCCATAAACGCGCTCACCTTGGCATTGGGTACCTAGCACAAGAGCCCTCTATCTTTAAAGGTCTTACTGTGGAAGAAAATATCTTATGCGTCTTAGAGCCGCTCGCTTTGTCTAAAGAAGACGAAATAAAACGATTAAGCACTCTTTTAAACGAGCTAGATCTTTCTCACTTAGCTAAAAGAAAAGCAGACCTCCTTTCTGGAGGCGAGCGCAGGCGCCTAGAGATTACGCGTGCCCTTGCTAAAACACCCAAGCTTCTTCTTCTTGATGAACCTTTTGCTAATGTTGACCCCCTCACTATTCAAGAGATGAAAAAGCTTATCCGCCACCTAAAAAACAGAGGCATTAGCGTACTTATCACAGACCACAATGCCCGTGAAATTTTCACTATTGTAGACCACTGCTATCTGATGCAAGAAGGTTCAATTACTTTTGGCGCCCCTCCTCTAGAGTGGCTAAGAAATGCAAGTGTGAAAAAAGCGTACTTAGGAGAAAGCTTTTCTGAAAACAGCCTGATTTCTTAAAATCTTTTTCTGAATTATTCAAAATAAAGCCTTTGTCTCTTATTTTTTTTATATTCCTTCAAAATAGCCCTATTTTTGATGTCTATATAATCTATTTATCCCCCTTTAGACGCATGCAAATAGCTGATTTATAATAAGTTAGACTTTAATTTGATAATGTTTTTTACTGTGTTTAAGGTTATGAGTATTTATATAAGGAATATTTTAACTTTTCCTAACAATAACTAAAAATTCTGCGTTTGAGATGTGCGCAATTGAGAGGATTTATGCCAACAGCCACAGATATGTCTAAAGAGACTACCTCTAAAAAAACTAAGAAGTACACTCTGCGCCTGAGTCAGACACTCCTCCACCGCATTGAAAAGCATCTTGCTTGCTTAAAATTCATCCAAAACTCAAGTCCAAGCAAACGCAAATGGGTGATGGAAGCGCTAAATAAAAAAATTAACAAAGAAAAATCTTTAAACTTTCCTGATCTGCCTAAAAGAGGCACAATACTCTTAGAAATTGACTCTGATTTATCTGATGCCCTCGATCAACGCGTAGAACTTATTCGCAAGGTCCGCGGCAGCTACTCTCTTAAAAGCTGGATGGTCGATGCTATTGAAGAGCGCCTCGAGCAAGAGATGCGCTTAGCTGAGCAAAAGGCGGCTCAAATACAATCTGAGTCAACTTCTTAGAAGTGCTTATAGACGCAAGACAACCGGCCACTAGCAAAGCAATAGGCCGCACAATAAAAAAGCTGCCCCTGATGGGCAGCTTTAATAAACTAGGTTTTTTAAGCCATTATACTTGCAAAATTACACTCTCTTAAAGAGCGCAGGCATGAATCTCTTCATTGCTAAAGAAAAGTGCAATCTCTTCTTTTGCAGTATCAGGGCCGTCTGATCCGTGCACTACGTTTTCAGTCATACCTGAAGCAAAGTCTGCGCGGATAGTGCCCGGAGCAGCTTCTTTGTAGTTAGTAGCTCCCATAAGCTCACGATTTTTTTGAATCGCATTAGGACCTTCTAAAGCTAAGACCATCACAGGACCTGAGCTAATGAATTTAACAAGCTCAGAGAAAAAGGGACGCTCTTTATGCACTGCATAAAAATGGGCCCCTTGCTCTTCAGTCAGCTGTACCATTTTAGCTCCTGCTACACAAAGGCCAGCTTTTTCAAAGCGGTTAATGATATCTCCAATGTGACGACCTTTGACGCCATCGGGCTTGATAATAGATAGAGTCGACTCTTTATTTGACATATGCTGCATTTCTCCTGAAGGTTTTTAAGTAATAATAAAGAGCATTCTAGCAAAAAAAAACAGCCACGTCAATGGATCTACTAGAAGGATCTTCTTCTAGATATATTGACAAAACCGGTGCATGCAAGGTTTCTTTCGAATCTATCAGAAAAGACGCAAGGCAAAAAGTGCTCTTAGAATCGAGCTGCTTTGTGGTACTTTTTGAACTGGTCTAAAAATTCTAATGTTTTTCCCGTACCAATACAAACAGCAAGCAGTGGGCTTGGTGCAACAAACACAGGAAGCCCTGTAGCTTGAATAAGAGCCTTATCAAGACCTTTAATAAGAGCGCCTCCCCCAGCCATCACCATACCGCGATCGACTAAGTCTGCAGAAAGCTCAGGAGGGCATTTTTCTAAGGTGAGCTTTACACTGTCAATAATCTGCTCAATTGGCTCTGACAAGCACGCTCTAATCTCGACAGAGTTGATTCTTCTGGTCACAGGAAGTCCTACTATCTGATCACGACCTCGCACTTCCATCTCAAGCTCATGATCCCCTAAAGGATAGGCCGAGCCAATTTTCATTTTAATCTCTTCGGCTGTTCTTGGGCCTATGATAATATTATAAGCACGTCTCATGTGATTGATGATGCATTCATCAAACTCATCACCTGCCACTCTCAGTGAGCGCGACTCCACAATACCTCCTAAAGAGATAATAGCAATTTCAGTCGTACCACCACCAATATCAATGATCATGCTTGCTGTAGGCTCGTGCACAGGCAGACCTACACCAATAGCTGCTGCCATAGCTTCTTCAATAAGGATGACTTCCTGAGCACCAGCGCACATAGCTGAATCTTCTACTGCACGCTTTTCTACACCTGTAATTCCAGAAGGCACTGCTATTAAGATCTTAGGCCTAAAAAGAGAGCGCGGAGGCGTAACTTTGCGGATAAGCGCTTTTAAGAGCCCTTCTGCAATTTCAAAGTCCGCAATGACCCCATCTTTCATAGGGCGCACTGCATGAATTTTTCTTGGCGTTTTTCCCAACATAGATTTTGCTTTATGACCGACTTCTAAAACAGCGCCTGTCTGCGTGTCAACAGCTACAACTGAAGGCTCTGCTAAAACAATGCCTTTTCCCTTCATGTAGACAAGGGTGTTGGCTGTGCCTAAATCGATACCAATGTCATTTGCAAAAAATCCTGAAAAACGGCCGATTTGAGATGAAGCCTGCTTGCGCAAAGTGTGGTAAAATTTTTTGCCAAGGGTTGCAAAATGGGTCATAAGCTTAGGGGGTGTGTTTTTGTTTTATAGCACTAAAGCGGAGTCTAGCAGTTTGGGGAAAAGATGCAAACAAAGAGCGTAATAGTGCACTTAGCTTTTTATAACCCTAGGTCTTTAAAAGCTCTAACACCTCATCCCATGTGAGCTTGCCGATCGCTTCTTCATCAGATTGAATGAGCTGCTTAACTAAGCCTTTTTTACGCTCTTGCATTGACAAGATCTTTTCTTCAATCGTGCCTAGTGTGATCATTTTATAAGAAGAGACATTGCGCTTTTGACCAATGCGATGTACGCGGTCTGTAGCCTGACTTTCAACCGCTGGGTTCCACCACATGTCGTAATGAATAACCGTATCTGCGCCTGTTAAATTCAGGCCCACACCCCCAGCTTTTAGGGATATTAAGAAAACTGTGATATTGGGATTTGCGTTAAACTCTTTAACAATCTCCATGCGATTTTTCGTTGTACCATCAAGATATGAAAGCGTGATCCCCATAGCCTCTAAATCATGTCTCATGATTTGCAACATACGAGTGTACTGGCTAAAGATCACAGCCTTACGCTTATTTTGAGCAAGGTTAGATAACAAATCAAAAAGCATTTCATACTTTGCTGAATCTCCACGCTCAGCCGTGTCTTTTGCAAAAATAGCAGGGTGGCAGCAAATCTGTTTTAAGCGTGTAAGAGTAGCTAAAACGTGGATGCGGATCTTATCGAACCCTTCTTTTTTCACGAGTTTAGAAAGTTCTTCTTTTGCAGACTCTGCATATGAGCGGTACAGCTCTTGCTGAAGATCAGTCAATTGGCAATGGTAAATAATTTCGGAAACAGGAGGCAAGTCTTGGAGCACATCTTGCTTCATGCGGCGTAAGATAAAGGGAAAGATCTTACGCTTAAGATGTTCGAGATTTTGGCTTGTAGCCTCAGATGGGCGTACATATTTCTCAACAAAGCGCTCAAAAGATCCAAGAAGTCCCGGCATAAGAAAGTCAAAAAGACTCCACAGATCTTCTAAAGAGTTTTCAATCGGTGTTCCCGTAAGGATCAAACGATGCAAGCCCTTAAGCATTTTGACTGATTTAGCGTTACGCGTGCCTCGATTTTTAATATGCTGAGCTTCATCAAGTATAAGATAGCAAAAGGTGCGCTTCCTGTATTCTTCAATATCTTTTTGCAAAAGTGTATACGACGTGATAATCACATCAATATCATCACTATTTTTAATCATCTCATGGCGCCTTTGTGGCGGGCCATCAACAACTTGAGGCACTAACTCTGGATTGAAACGATTAAATTCTTCTTTCCAATTATAAAGCAGTGAAGTTGGGCAAACAATAAGGCTTTGTTTTGCTCTACCCTCTTTATGAGCCATCGTAACAGCAATAATCCCTTGTAAGGTTTTACCTAGACCCATGTCGTCTGCTAAAATACCACCGAGATGCATACTGCGAAGACGCTCTAACCATGCAACACCTTCAGTCTGGTAACTACGCAAAGTTGCTTTAATCTCACTTGGAACCTTAGAACTCTCATAAGGCGCATCTCCTACCATCTGTTTTTGTATATCTAGAAGCCTGTCGCTAATAGAAAAAGCGACTGGTAAAGACTCAAAACGCTCGTCTGTCAAATGAGTTAAATTCCAAAGGGGGCGAATAGCTTTATGATTTTCAAATCGAGAAATACCGATCTCATCGAATATCTGTATCACAGAGCTCAAACGCTCAAGCTCAAGTACTAAAATCTTGCTTGGCCCTGATTTGCGTCTTTTTTTCTGTTTAGGTGCTGACTCAATAAAAGTCTTTTTAGAAGCAACGCAGTCCCATAAAAGGTCCATGCTTACTCCAGATAGGCTGCCTTCTACTGTAACATCTACCTCAAAAGCACACACTTGATCACTCGATTCTTTAAGGTGAACTTTAAACTCTGTGTTGTCATATATGAATTGGTCTAAAAGATTGCGAGGACAATCAAAGTGGATAATATCTTGGAAAGCAGGCAAGCTTTCTGTCATAAACTCTACTATTTTCTTTTCTGTTTTCGCTAAGAATTTGCCTGAAACAGTCTCAAATAAAAAG
>JBDNIV010000010.1:0-2935 GCA_041688145.1 Chlamydiia bacterium
CAATCACACTCATAGTTGCGATAGCCAAAAGCCACTCTAAATCCTGGGTTCGCATGAAAATTAGGATTTAAAAGTGTGCGGGTATCACCTGAAACTGTTTCACCAAGGTACATATTATCTTGCTTAGCCCATAAGTAAAGCGCGGCCGCCTCTGAGAAAAGACTATTTTCCCCAGCACAAGCAGGCTGAGATGAAGACTGCTCAACTGTATGATTGCGATAGCTTGTATAAATTCTTCTTCTAGACTTTTGATTGTCTTCTTTGCTTTTACGATAAGTGCGCGTTTGACGCTGACCATTATCTTCAGAAGGCCCATCTGAAGACTTTCGTTCTACCCCTCCTCCAACATGCACATTTCTTCGAGCATCAAAGCCAGGCGCAAGCCCTCCACCAAAAACATTTGCTAATGAAAGCACACCACTTATCAAAAGAATCTTAGTATTCATAGCCCTTCCTTAAATTGATCAAGAATTTACTAACACTCTAGGCGTTAGATTCTTTTTTCCTTTTAATCCTCATCTTATGGATAAAAGGAAAAAATAAAAGTTTTTTTTATAAAAAACTCTTATTTACTTCAATTACACTAGAATTTTAAGAAAAACCTCTCTAAGATAAGTCCCTATGGAAGAGTTTAAAAGCTGCTTAGAAAAGCAAGAAAATATATTGAAGCTTTTTAAGGACTGTACAACTGCCGACAAGCTCTATACCCAGATAATAGAGCTGGGTAAAAAGCAGCAAAAACTTCCTAAAAGCATTAAAATCCCTGAAAATAAAATCTCAGGCTGTCAAAGCCAAGTCTTTTTAGAGGTGATTTTTAAAGAGGGGCTCATCTTCTTTAATGCTGAAGCTGATGCAATGATATCTGCTGGACTCGCTTACTTAGTGACTGCGGTCTATAGTGGTGAACCTCCGGAAGCGCTTTTGAAATGCCCCCCTACTTATCTGAAAAAGCTCGGGTTAGAGGGGGCGCTTACCCCTGGAAGATCAAACGGCCTAAGCGCTATTTTTACCCGCATGCAGCAAGAAGCGCTCAAAGTCTTAGTCTCTTGCCAGTAATTTTTTTAAATGTATCTGCTATCGAGTTTGAGCACTTACATGACACTCTTGCCAAAGTTATGGCTAGTTTCCGTTTATAATTTCTTGAAGTCTTTTAATACATTCACCTAAAGACTCTCCTGGCCTTATAATAGGTTCACCTTGAACCCCTTCAATTGTTGAGGGGCGACGAGGCTCAAACCCCTTGCTTAATCCATAAGAAGCTAAGCGCTCTAAAATAGAATATACAAAAAGCTTTCCTACCATTTTTAAAGCATCTTGGCGATTCATCCCTAAAGCATATGTACACATAAAACAGGTCCCTACCCAAGCAATTGCTTCAAGAGCAACTGAAATAGGTTTTTTATTCGCTAATATGTTTGTAGCTAAGGTTTTTGTATAAGAAGTATCTATTTTTTGACTGTTCACATCTGCCAAATGAGACAGTAAACTATAGGGAACGTTCCAAAAATCTCCAGTAATACTGGTTATTAAAGGAGCTTGAAAAAAGCCCAAGCAATAGGACCTAACAAGCAGAGAAAGTAAACCCATAACTTTTTGGTTGAATATAGAGTCGGATAAAATCTTTAAGTCCCTCAAAGCTTCGTTTTGATTTCGATTTAATGGGCGTAATGAGTTTTCATCTATATAAGGTGCAAGATAAGCTCCAAGCTCTGCATGCTTTTTATCAAAATTATCGAATATCCCCTGAGGACCCGCTAATATAGGGTCCAAATTGTCGCTTTTCAAAAGACTATTGGAAGAGCCTATAAGAGAAAATATCCCTTTATAAGCAACTTCATAGACAGCGACAGCTCCTAGTAAAACAGCAAGTTCGCGTCTAGGTAAACTCAGGGCAGATTGAAAGGTCTGACGATAAAAAGGTATTTGCTTGGCTCCGCGCAAAAGAAGTGAATACCCTCCACAAGCAGTCAAGGACACACTAAGTGCCTCTATTCCAACATTAGAGACCTGCTGAGCTAAAGCCGCCCCTTTAGAATTTATACCGACGAAAGAGGGAGCTCTACTTACAAAATCATGAATTTTACTATGCGCATAAAGCACAAGGCTTGCCGTTTGCGAAAAAGCGCTTGCACCACTAATTCTCAAGTATTTTCCCGCTAGTGTAATTGCTGCTGTTGTCATAAATTAAGTGCTCTTGCTCTTGTAAAAAGAACTATTTTACAGAGAAAAGACCTAATTAGCAAGGCAAAAAGTTTTTTGAAATGCTCTAAGATCGAGCGGGCATTCCTATCGAAGGCAGCTCTTTTTGAAGCCCTCCTGTGATATGCATCTGATGCTCTTTATCTATAAAAACATCACACTCAAGGCGCACTCCAATCTCCCCTTCTATATAGACGCCAGGCTCCACAGAAAAGCAGGTATCTGGAAGAAGAGGTCTATCATCATGGGACTCTACACTGTCGAGGTGAGCGCCATCACCATGGAGCTTTGACTCAATATGGTGGCCTGTGCGGTGGCAAAACTGATCGCCATAGCCTGCATCTTTAATGACACGGCGCACGGCACTGTCGACTTCATAGCCGCAGATTTTTTCTTTTTTCTCTAGACGCTCTTGAATAAGATCAAGGCCTGCTGATTGCGCTTTTTTAACGAGGTTGAAAATTTCAAGCTGACGCTCATTAGGCGCTTTTCCAATAACAAACATATTTGTAATATCAGCATAGATGCCGCTTTTTCTTTTTTTACGGCAAAAAAGATCAATGAGCAAAAGATCTCCTACTTTAAGATCTGCACTCTTTTCTTTTGTTGGGAAGTAGTGAGGGTTAGCTGCATTTTCTCGTGTAGCCACAATAGGTGGATGGACAGTTTCACATTCTTCTAATTCAAAATGCTTATTTATCACTTCTTGTACTTGCCACTCATTTGGAAGCTGACC
>JBDNIV010000045.1:0-4550 GCA_041688145.1 Chlamydiia bacterium
AATCTGCGTTTGTGATGTTTAGTGTAGAGGCTATTAAAGAGCCGACGTTAATCACAGCGTCTTTACCGATAAAGATGCCTTGTGGATTTAAGATGTAGACATTGCCTTGTGACTCTAGTGTGCCCATGATGCGGCTCATATCACCTCCGGTGATATGGCCGGTCACTCGGTTCAGGACTGTTGAGTCTACTGATTGAATGAACTTTAACGCTTCATGACTCTCTACTGAAAAGGTGTCCCAGTTAATCACTGTCTTGTCCTGACAGGTGATGTGCATGGTAGCAGGATCTACTCTGTTTAGAAAAGCATCTCCGGCTTCAATAACTGGAGAGCTAGGCAATGCTAAACCTAGCATCGGCATAACTGAAAATGTGAGGAATAATTTTCTTAATGACATGAGGGGGGATCCTTTTAAATTGTCTTTTTTAAGAATAAAGACCTTAAAAACTAGGAGCTTTCGCTAATGTGTGTTTTAAGGCCTCTATCTACCATTTTTTTCTGATCTTATCTTCTATTTCCTTATTGATTTTTCAAGTCAGTAGACTAGAAAACAATAATTGTACCAAAGCTGATTTGGCTATTTTTCAAAGTACCATCATGAAGTCTAAAGCCCCAATCTGCTCTTAATGAGAAGTGGTTGCTGATGTTGTAGCGAATACCTGGACCTACGCTGAGTAGCCATTTTTTCGCCTCTACACCTGGGCTTGTGATGTGGTTAGAGCCTTGACCGTAGTCCATGAAACCAAGCACTTGGAAAGAGTCTCTCCAAAACGGCTTATTGGATTTGATTAAGCGAAGAGAGGGCGTCTTTATTTCAACACTTGCAACAAGCGCTTTATCGACGCTGAAGTACCCTTCACCATAACCCCTGACTGTGTTGTGGCCACCAAGAGGAAACTGCTCACTAGGTAAAAGGTTTCCGCTAGAAAGTTGAGACTGTATCATAGCCGCTACAGTAAAGTCAGACTTCAGCAGATAAGAAGCTGCCATTTTACTCACACAGTAAGCGTAGTTAGGCTTTGTATGTGGACGCAGCTGCTGGTAGTCTGAAGACTTTTGATCTGCAAGCCAGGCGCCTGGAGAGTAAAAAGCATTCACTTCTAAACTTAAGTCAAAACGCTCTGTGTCTAGACTTCCTAAGTATGAAAGAGCAAGCTGTGTAATGTTTACATTGTGCTTTCTAGGTGTTACGAGGACAACGAATTCAGTCGTTGTGTTCATCCTTTTGAAGTCAAAACCAAATGTAATGTCATGTATATAATCTTCTAAGGGTTTTAAAGGAACGTCATGTCGGAAGCTTGCTTGCAGGGTAAAGCCGCTGCTTTGAGCTATGCCTGCAACAGGCATCGCATGAACATTTGAGTATCCCCCAAAAATCTGTAGGATGTGGTTGAAAGGCATATACATAGTGTAGTTCAGTGTATGACCTTTGTAGTGAACAAAGTTCTCAGATGTAGCATACTGATATGAGAGAACATGGTCTTCAAAGCCAAAAGCTTTGCCCCACTGAAATCCCGAGAAAAAACGAGTGCGACCTAATTGTTTGCGGCCTGTATTTTCTGACCCAATGTAAAATTTAAAAGGCTCTCTGTCTTGAACAATCAGCTCAATGTCTGTAGCCTCTGGCTCTTGACCTGGAGTGTAGACAAACTGCGTTTTTCTGTAGGGGTTGCGGTTGGTATAAGCGATTTTCTCTAGTAACGCTTTTTCATTAATAGACTCGCCAGGAATAAGATCTAAACGCTTTGAAACGGATTCTTTAGAAAAATATCTGTTTCCTTTTACACGCACTTCACCAAGCTTACTTTCAACTACGGTCAACTGCAAACAACCTGTAGAAATCTCTTGTTCCGGTATACCTATTAAAACTAGGGGAAAGCCCGCTTGTTCAAAGTGATTGGCTATCTTCTTCTGAACATCGACTAGAAGCTCTTCTGTGAATGGCTTATTTAAATACTCTTCAAGAGAGCTTTTTAAAGCTACTTGCTCTGGACAAGTAAAAGAGACAAAAGAGATTCCTTCTGTTTCGTTTAGTTTTTTTACACTTTCATGATCACCCACTAAAGCAATCCCTTTTAGGTCTAAGCAAAAGCTTTTTGCTGATATGAAAAGTGTTAGCAAGAAAAATAATAATGTGCGTCTCATTTCCTAATCCTTATTTTTTGGGCCTTCTAACCTTAGATAAAAAAAATAAGCATAAATTGTAAAGCTTATTTTGAATAATCGGAAAAAATTTGGAAAAATTCGGCCAAATAGCCTAGAATGGGTCTCGAGGCTAAAAAAGCCTTTTGGAAGGCATCAACTATGACTACTTATCTAGAGCCTGTACTTTGTTTTCCTGAGGAATACGCTAAAAGTTTTGATGCCCGCTTAGATTGCACGCAGAAAATTTTAAATCGAATTTTACCAGAAAAGCTTATTGAAACTTTAGAAGGCCTCGGCCCTAAGATGACACAAGCTCAGTTCAAAAGTGAGCTAGAAAAAATCTTACCTCTTATTCACATGGTTACTAGCCGTGATAAGTCAGGATTTATCTGCATATCTGCTTTTACTCCAAGCGAACCTTTCAAAGGAAATGCGACTCTTTTCTCACTTCTGACAAGTGACCGTTTAGTGCCAGGCAAGCATCTTAAGATCGTCTCTTCTCAAAGCATTCAATTCCGCTTTCATATGGTTAAAGGTACTGTTTTTTCCTTACATCAAGTGACTCTAGAAATACCTCTAGATGACCTGCCTGAGGTAGAAAAAAACTTAAATCTTCTAAGAAAAGAGCTTGAGCTTCACACGCGCTGCAGCGAATACACTGAATGCATTAGTCATTTAAAAGGATGCACGTTTGAACCCAAAGCCATTGAAGCGCACCATTTGCTTGTGCAGCTGACTGAGCGCTTTTCCCGATTTTTCCAAAAAGATCTTCTAAAAGTAATCTTTTGGCAAAGTGCCTTTTTCCCAAAAAACTTTGAGAATCCTAGGTCTTCAAGACATCTAGCGCGGATTTTAGCAACTATGCATGTGCTATACGAAAAAACCTGTGCGCGCTGCATAGAATCTCCAAATGAACGTCATGTGGTCATTCGTCTGTTTCCTGCAGAGCTCAATTTTCCCTTTGGGAAAAGACCTGCTTTAGGGATTATTGTAGCGATCAATAAGTTGCAAAAACGCGAGCTATTTAATGATGCACACATCATGAAAGGCCTTGTAACCTTTTTTCCAAATGCGCAGTTCATTCCCGATTCTTATATTGCTTTTTATCCTAATCATGCGCCTATAAAACTTTTATATTTGGAAATTGAGAAAGGCGATGCCACCTCATTTAACCGGATGGATATTGCTGCTTTAAGAAAAGGCTTAGCAAGTGAGCTTAAGATGCGTGTAGAGCGTTTAATCCACCCTGTCTTTATGCCTAGGTCTGATGAAGCCCTTTTTAACCGCATCACAAAACTAAGCTGTGAGCTCCAAGAAATTACTGACATCCCCCAGGTCATGATCTCTTTTGATCGACAAGAAACGGAAAGCCTTATCTTTTCAGTTGTGCTTGTAAGAGTGCTAAAACCTGGAGATCCCTCACTGGAAGAAATGCTTAAAGAGTGTGACAACTGGTGTGAGCACAAATTTCACCTAGTGAAAATCGTAGGGCACTTGCGAGATATCCATCCTAAAGAAGCCAATGTTTTATCAACCTCGGTTGGTAAAACAATGTTCTTAAGAAAAAATGGTTCTATTGATCTATTCAAGGCAAGACAGTTTGTAGTAGAAAACCTGACTCGCCTTGCAGGAAATATCCGTGATGTAAATGGGGGTATGATTGTAAAGCAAGCTGAGCTTTTTTCTTCTTTAAAAACTCTTTTACAAGACTTGTCTGCAGCAGATGAATTTTTACTCGAAAATTTCTTCTATTCAATCTCTCCGATTGCAATGCAAGGAATCTTGCCTCCTAGCCCTCTAAAGCAGTGGTTTATACTCGTGCAAGAGGCTATAAAAAACCGCGCTCTTGGCTCTAAAAAAGATGACCTTTCAAGCTGTTTTGATGGCCAACATTGTATGCTCGTTATCGCCTCTTCAAATCCTAGTTTAAAAGATTATATCTCTACAAATATTGAGCAAGTAGCTTTAAGTGATCTCGATATGGCCTCAGCAAGTGTAGAATTTGATGGTACCTCTTATTTTGCATATATCTATAGGCATCATGACCCTTCACGCCAACGCCTTTTTATCAATACAGCAAAAGAAGCGTTAAACAACTGGTCACTTAAATCTGCACAAAAACAGGTACTTAAGCTAAATATGCCTTATGGCATTGGACCTCTAGATCCACGAATAGGGGGCGACCAGCAATCAGGCATTGTAAAAAGAATGCTCTATGATGGCCTTATGCGACTGAATAAAGAGGGCGCCCCTACTTTTGCTATTGCACGCAGTGTCGATGTATCAGAAGATGGACTTACCTATACATTCTCACTAAGACAGGCTACGTGGTCAAACAAAGATCCTATACTCGCTTATGATTTTGAATATGCTTGGAAAAAAGTTTTAGACCCAGGATTCCAGAC
>JBDNIV010000046.1:0-34941 GCA_041688145.1 Chlamydiia bacterium
AAAGGGAGCTCAAAACTTGTCTCAATAAAAAAAGCAAATAACTCTTCAGCACTTTTTGGTTTTTTTTCTAATTCACTAAATGCAGTTTCCCTCTCAAAGTAAACAGATAAAAGCGCTTTTAAAGAGCCCCCTGCAAGGTAGCTCCACGGCTTTAAAAACTGCTTATCAAAAAGTATTCCGCGTCTTGTGGTTTGAACGCGAGCGTATGCTTTTTGCAAAAAATCTCCCTCAGAAAGCCAGCGACTTATTAAAGACGTAATACTATTAATATCTCTTGAATGCATATCTTCTAATCCCTCTATGCGATCCATATCTGCAAAAAAATTCTGGAAAAATCTGGATAGCTCAACTACATACTCTTCATCTGAATCAATAAGCGTCCATAAACTCGGATCTTTGAGACCTTTTTTAACCGCTAAACGAAAACCTGCAATCCGATCATCACGCACTTCATCTTCACTATTATGAGCCAAGGTGGGGTCATAGATTTCTTGGAAATGCTCTTGAAAATGCTTTGATAAACCTTTAACAAATGGACTTAGCATACTTGAAAGTGTTTGAATTCTTCTTGCATAATCCCGGCCTTCTGACTGCAAACGATTAAGGCGTGCATGCTGTCCATTAGCACTTGAGCGCATACGCGCTAAATCGTGCTCACTCGTTGCGTTTTTCGCCCGCAAGTTCAGTGTGTTAATATAGTGGCTCGTAGTTTGAAGATCTGATTGGATCTCTTCGATATGCTTTCTAAGCTCATCCATACGGCCCTGTACACCTTGTACTAAAAAAGCTGCGAGCCCCCCTGATATATCTGGAGAAAGACCTAAAGCATAAAAACTATTCCAGTGAAAAAACTCGAGCTTCACATCTGAAAAAGAAGCCAGCGCATACTCCCACGTTTTATTAACAGGGTGGAGCGTAAGCATTGAAATATACCCAATGGCTCTTTTCCACAAATCAGCTACCTCAGACCAGCTGGAATCAATCGACTTTTTTGAAATTTCCAAGTGCGCTTTCCACACATAAAGTGGCAAGTGAAAATGCTCTGTAAAAAAGAGCTTTATTAAAGCGCGCAAGCTCGTTTTTTGAGCCCTTTGCTTTTTAACAAAATGCCATACCTTTAAAAAGGAGGGCTCATCTTTCATCTCTATTTTGCTAAACGTCTCATAAAGCACATAGGTAACAAGGCGTCTTTGTTCAAATAAATCAAAAAGAACATCTAAATCGCCATGGCCCCATGAAGGCGCTGCAGGCACCTGATACTCATGCCCCTGGATCAAACGACTCAAGCCACCTTTATATAACAACTCCGCTACATCTTGAAAAAATCGAACAGGCAATCGCGTGCGTACGAATAGGGCTGTAGCTGTGGCAAAACAAGAACCTATCTGCTGTCTTAAGTCGGACAAAAAAGCGCTTAAAACAGCACGTTTTGTGTCTGCTGGACCTAAAGACGCGCCCCGATCTAACTTTGTACAACTTTCAATGAGCCTATAGCCAAAAGTGCCTTTTACTGGTGCATGCAACCGCATAAGCTCTTTTACACAATCAGGATCTTCTAAACTTTTCAAAGCGCTGAGTGTATTTAGCGTTCTTGGCGTTGTATAACCCGCACCAAGACCTGTTGTCATTTGACTCAGGGCCTGAGTTGCTATCGCTAGCCTATCCATCAGAAAATAGCCCTTCTCATCAATCAAAAAATCAGCAAGTAAATCGCATAAAAAACGGTTTATCACAAGACTACTTTCTAAAAAGTGCTCTGATAAAAAAGATGTCTTCCTAGTCTCTAAAAAATCAAACAAAAGACTTTTAGGAGAAAAAGAGATGCTCCCCTTTTCCTCTCTCAATTTTTTTTGACTTGTAAAAACGCCTTATTCAAAACGTCGTGTGGGCTTTCGTCTATTTGCACTTTGCCTCTTTGTGGTGTAGACTTTAGTAAGCGTTTAGAAGCGCTATTTACCCTTATACTCGGTAAAAATAATCTTATCTACAGGTCAAAAACATGGAAGTCTACTTAAATGGTGCAAAAATCGAAGTTGATGCAGGTACAACAGCCTTAAAACTTGCCCAAGAAAAAAAATTGACCGAGCCTCATTTGGCTGTCGGTGTCTTAGTAAATGAAGAAGCTAAAGACCCCTCTATTGAGCTTCAAGCAGGCGATAACCTTGAATTTCTTTCCTTTGATGATCCTAGAGGGAAATATATATTTTGGCATACAAGCGCTCACGTGCTTGCGCAGGCAGTTCTCCGCCTGTATCCTGATGCTAAGCCCACAATAGGCCCGGCTATTGAGGAAGGCTTTTACTACGATTTTGCTGATTTAAAAATCTCAGAAGAAGATTTTCCTAAAATAGAAAAAGAGATGAAAAAAATCATCAAGGAAAATTTTAAACCCGTACGAGAAGTGCTGTCCTCTAAAAAAGAAGCTGTCTCACGCTTTAAAGATAATCGGTATAAAAAAGAACTTATTGAAAACTTACCTGATGAAGGCGTCATTTCGGCCTACACTCAAGGAGAATTTTCAGATCTTTGTAGAGGCCCTCACTTAAGTAACCTCGGAAAAATAAAAGCTATTCGACTCCTAAAAACTTCCGGAGCCTACTGGAGAGCCGATAGCTCGAACGCAATGCTCACTCGCCTATATGGCATATCCTTTCCTACTCAAGATGAGATGAAAGCATACCTTTTTCGCATAGAAGAAGCTAAAAGACGGGATCACCGCATCCTAGGCCAAAAGCTCGATCTTTTTTCTTTTAAAGAAGAAGCTCCTGGCATCCCTTTTATTCATCCAAGCGGCATGGTTTTTTGGAACAAACTCATTGAATTTTGGCGCGACCTCCATAATAAAGCAGGTTACCAAGAGATCAAAACACCCTCTATGATGTCGCAAGAGCTCTGGGAAGTGTCGGGACACTGGGCCCATTATAGTGAGCATATGTATGTGACTGAAGTAGAGGAGCGAAAGTTTGCTATAAAGCCTATGAACTGCCCAGGTTGTATGCTTTTTTATAAATCCCACCTCCACAGCTACCGTGAATTCCCTCTGCGTATCAGCGAGATTGGGCATGTACATAGGCACGAATTTTCAGGAGCACTTAGCGGCCTTTTCCGGGTTCGCAGCTTCCACCAAGACGATGCTCATATTTTCATGATGCAAGAACAAATTAAAGACGAAATACTCGCTGTGTTTGCAATCACAGATGCTCTATATTCAGCCTTTGATCTTAAATACCGTATTGAACTCTCCACAAGACCTGATGAAGGAAGTATTGGCTCAAATGAAGACTGGGAAAAAACAACATCTTCCTTAAAAGCTGCTTTAGATACTTCTGGAATTCCGTATAAAATTAATCCAGGTGATGGCGCTTTTTATGGTCCTAAAATTGATTTTCATATTCAAGATGCGCTTGGACGCTCATGGCAATGTGGCACGATTCAACTTGACATGTCATTGCCTGAGCGCTTTGACTTAGAGTATACTGCAGATAATGGAGAAAGAAAGCGTCCTATTATGATTCACCGCGCTCTATTCGGATCGATCGAACGCTTTATGGGTATTTTAATTGAACACTATGCAGGACGCTTTCCTTTATGGCTTTCACCAAAACCGGTGCGCATTTTAACTGTTGCTGATCGCCATATAGAATATGCCCAGGTTGTGCAAAAACACATTGAAGAAGCGGGCTTTTTATGTGAGATCGATGACTCTGCAGAAACCATCGGAAAAAAAGTGAGACTTGCGCAAATGAGCCAAGTCAATTATATGTTGACCCTAGGCGACAAAGAGTGTGAAAGCCATACTGTTGCTGTAAGGACCCGCACAGGCGGCGTTTTTAACGAAGAAAAATTAGATACCTTTTTAGAAAAGATTGGCTGTGAAGCTCGCAATAAAAAAGCTGACAGCCCCTACACAACGAAAAGCCATGAAGACCATTGCCATCAGCAGTTTCAAGGGAGGAACCGCTAAGACCTCCACCGCGCTTAATTTAGGTGCGGCTTTAGCTCGTTTTCAAAAAAAACGCGTCCTTCTTATCGACTTTGACCCACAAGCAAATCTCACGGCAGGCCTTGGGTTTGACCCTGATAGCTACGACAGCATGTCGGCTGCTTTGCAAGGAGAAAAAGATCTAAGTAGCGTCATTTTGTCAACTCATATTGAAAACCTCGACCTTGTTCCAGGCGACACATGGCTTGAGCGCGTTGAGATGACAGGCTCTCTTGCCTCAGACCGCTATTCCCATGAAAAGCTTGCAAAAACCCTGAAAGGGGCTCCTTATGACTATGTGATTATCGACACGCCGCCCTCTCTTTGCTGGCTTAGCGAATCTGCTCTAATCGCAGCTGACTATGCACTTATTTGTGCAACTGCCGAGTTTTATTCTATTAAAGGTCTATTGCGCTTATCTCAGTTCTTAGAAGGTGTTAAAGAACGCCATGCTTTAGAAGTACTGGGAGTCGTCCTTTCTTTTTGGAATCGCCGCGGAAAAAACAATGACGCTTTTTTAGACGTAATTGAAAAAACATTTCCTGGAAAATTATTATCTTCAAAAATACGCCGCGACGTTGCTATCCAAGAAGCTTCTATTTACGGAAAGCCCGTCTTTGATACATGTCCCAAAGGCCGGGCTTCTTCAGACTTTCAAACATTGACTGAGGAAATTTTTTCGCGCATCGAAAAAAAAACACATGCGCGCTAGGATAATAACAAACACTTTTTAACACCGATATTTGAGACCTTTATGAAACTTGTCCAACTTCTACAAGACCGCCTAAAAACTAAACCTGAAATCGACAAAATGCAAGCGCTTGCTAAGCGTTCTGGCGATGGGATGCTCAGTACTTTTGGCAGCATGTTTGGCGAATATAAAATCAGTGAAAAAGAGATGGCTAGCCTTAAAAGCCTTTTAGAAAAATACGCTGATGATAATGCTTCTATCGAAAAAGATTTTGAATCTCTATGCTTACTTACCGCTGAGGTAAAAGCAATCAACAACCAAGCAGCTCTTTTACATGGTGAGCGCATCCAAAGAGCGCAAACCATTTTAAAGGCATACCGTGAAGGCGCTTTTACTACATGGCTCATCGACACCTATGGCAACCGGCAAACACCTTACAATCTTTTGCAGTACTACGAATTTTATACAGAGATGCCTAAAAAACTTCATCCGACTATCGATGCAATGCCTAGGCAAGCTATCTATAGCTTAGCGAGCCGCGCTATTCCTACAGAAGAAAAGCAACGCTTTGTAAAACAATATTCTGGAGAAACCAAGCAGCAATTGCTTGATCAGATTCGCCATACGTTTCCATTAGATGAAGGCGACAAACGTAAGCAAAACATCTCAGAAAACTGGGTTAAGCTTCTTGAAAGAGCCTACAGCTCTTTAAAAAGTACAAAGCCCAGATTTACTAAGACGCAAAAAAAACGCATTGACGCGCTTTTAAAAAGTCTAGAAGAGCTTGTGTAGCGAACACATATCTAACGCTTCATCTAATGCACGAGCATTCTTCTCTTCAGGAGCAAGTAATGGTAAGCGCGTATAAAGTTCTGATAGCCCAAGACGGTGCATCACATATTTAATACCGACAGGATTACTCTCTAGGCTCAACGCTTTAAAAAGCGGCATAAATGATGCCTGATCATTCACAGCTTCATCTCTTTTTCCTGCTAAACAAAGCTCGACATACGAAAGCCACCTTTTAGGAAAAGCATTTGCTATAACAGAAATAGAGCCTACAGCTCCATAAGCACTTAAGCTGAGCATAGCTGCATCGTCTCCCACAAACAGGGGAGCGTGCACACTTTTTGCCACTTCATAAAAAAATGCTTCATTACCACTAGACTCTTTAATACCTATCACACACTTAAGACTCGCTATCTGCTGGACAGTATCAAGTGTTAAGGTTACTCCCGTTCTTCCAGGATGGTGATAGAGCACTATAGGCAAACCAAACTTGTCTAGCTCTTTAAAATAAGCAAGTGTTCCTTTTTGACTTGGGCATACATAAAAAGGAGGTGTTACAAGAGCTGCATCTGCTTTGTGCGTTTTAATCAGCCTAAGCATCTCTAAGCACATCGTAGCACTTGCACTACTCGCGCCCACCATAATAGGGACTTTGCCCTTGACCGCCTTTACTGCAAGCTGAATAAGCTTTTGTTTTTCTTCTAAAGAAAGACTCAACCCCTCGCCTGTAGAACCTAAAATAAGAAGACCACTTGTGCCTGCTTCTAGCTGCATAAAAACAAGACGTTCAAAAGCCTTGTAGTCAACGCACCCTAAAGCATCAAAGGGAGTAATAAGCGCTACTATACTTTTCGAAAACATACACGATCTTCAAATAGATTTTAGTGATCTCTTTGTAGCAAATAAAAGTGAATTTGAAAACAATTAAAAAAATAGCTAAGCTTGGGACTAGTTTAGGGTAGTTGACGAAAGAAGGTAGTGACTTAAGTCGTCAAGGCCCCAAGCTCAGCTAAAAAGATTTATGTCTGCGCGTTAACTTTGGTTTTGCGTGTGATCGTTTTTAGTCTTCGCCTTCTGACACACCACCAGGGGGCACCACTACAGTACTGCCACCAAGATCACCGTCAGCAGATTCTTCTCCAGAAGGAGGCTGTGCAGCAGTCTCTGTTGTTGTTGCTGTGGAAGGCGGCCTAACTGGACGCGCTTCTGTATGAGACGGCTTCTGCGGCTTCTTAAGGCCATCATCTCCACCTCCATCATCTCCTCCAAAAAGACCCCCTGTTCCAGCAAAAGCACCTGGTGAACTCCATAAATGCATTAAGCAAAAAACGGCTGAAGCTACACGAACGCAAAGGTCTGCTGTCTTATACCACTTAAATTGCTGAGCTATTAGTTTTAATGCTACTTCTGCAATATCACAGCTTTTCATTGCTATCTGCAATTGACAACGTCTTCGATAAGCTTCAGGATTAGAGCCTTGCCCAGTAGGTGCAGGAGCCCCTGCTTTTATATGCTCTATATCTTGAGTTATACCTAAAGCGGAGCTCACGAAAATACCAAGACAACCCACATGCTCAATCAAATCAAGGGCGCCTTCAATAGGACTACCTTTGATTGTGACCTGAGCGTGTCTTAAACCCCACCGAGCAAGATCTGTTGAGCTGTATAATCCAAAGGATACACTAGAGAGTTTATGGTACTGCCAGTCTTTGCCTTGATGCCACTGAACAGCGCTTGCAGGAAGAAAAAACAAACTCTCCATCCTGCCCCAGTTTCTAAAAGCGCCTCCTAAAGAGGAAATACCCTGAAGAGCCACAAGACTGCCTCCTGCTTTAAAAGCTGCTTCAACGAGAGTCACGATGGCTGTGCGCGCAGGGCCTTGCATAGAAATTGCACACACTTTTTCGAAAGGGGATAGGGGGCGTAATGTTGACATAGTTTTGCTTTCACCTCGCACTAAATATCAAAAAAAATTTTTACACAGCTTGCACAATTTTTCAAACTTTTTATTTATCTCGACTCTCTTTTCTCAATATTTCCTCTAAGGGTGAAAAAAAATGCATACTCAAAAATCCTGCAATCGTCTGAGTATCTTTCCCAAATAGTGCTTTGAATCTCAAAACTTTTGGCAAGTCTTCTCTTAACTGTGCATAATCCGGATGCTCTTCATTAAGCGTGTGATTTGTTGCGAGCTTATAAAGGCGTTTGCGCGCTTCTTTTATACCTTCAAAATCACTTTTCCAAGAAAGTCGAAAAAAACTGAGTACTTCACTTAAAACAGGGCTATAGCTGCCTACCTGCACCACAAAATTTTCAAGATTAAAGCTGCCTTTGTAATTAGCATTATCAACACGTCCCAAACGCACTAAACAAACGGCCATAATTTCTTCAATGAAATGATTCTCAGGCAAAAGCCTCTTATCTATTGGCCTTATGCCGCCTGTACGCGCCCACATCTGCACAAGAAAAGAAAAAGCAGCGCTATAAAATCTGCGCGCTTTTTTTTCTAAGATATTTTGTTCAAATGAAGCTGTTGAAGCAGATGCGCCTTCTTTGCCAAGAAGGCACCGCATATAAGCCTCTTGACCCCCAGCGTCGGCCACTCTTTGTTCACTAGCTTTACTTTGATAACGTGTAGCTAAAGCAAAGCTACGACGCCCGGCTGCTAAGAAAAAATCTTGCTCTGAAATACAATCTGGTACTAATCCTTTACCAGAAACGTCCCCTGTTTGAATAGCTGCCAGTCTAAAGCAGCGGCCTAGATATGTTGGCGCATCAAAACCTTCTTCATATCTGCGATTTGTACCTAATTTAAAGTGGTCTGCAGACAAAATGGCATAATCTAGAGCCTCTTCAAGCTTTCCTAAAGCTAGATAAACACCGGCTAAACGCCCCATAATTTCATGCTCAATCGGATGCGATAGGCGCTCGCCAGAAACATTTTTTGTATAAAGCGCTTCTAAAAACACTTGGGCTGCCCTGTCGAAATCGCCTTCTCTAAAATGTGCACGCCCAAGAAGTGTTAAGCAATAAACGAGAGCCAGGCTTGGCTCAGCTGTTTGCTTAGCTTGGCCTAAAGTATCACCCACTTTAGAAATATGACAAAGGCGACTAATAGCCTCTTTGAAATGCCCAACCATATAACTTTGCTCATACACCTCACCATGCAGCTTTCTTAAATCGCGGTCGCTAAAAGAAAATGTCTCACCATCATAAAGTGCTGACGCAAGTGCTCGTTTTCGAGAGGAAGAAAGAACGCTTTCACCCTCATCTTTAGCTCTCTCTAAACGATTAAATTCTGCAAGAGGATACAAGCTTTTAAAAATAAGAGCTAAACGATGGGTGTTTTTTTGTTCTTTTGAAGCTTGCTCCCAAGCTTCTGCATCCTCTTCCATTTGTAAGGAAATCACTTCCCAGTCTACATCCTCTAACCCCGTTTGTTCAACAGGCTCTAACCCCCCTAAAGAGCTCTTAGGGTTCTCTAATGGAGCTGTCACCTTTTGATCAACTTGTTGATCTAAAAACGCATATAACTGCTCCCGCACACAAGCAATTCCTTCTGTCCAATTTTCAGGAGCGCATTTTTCTTGCTGATCAAGCATATGCACCTGCTTTTGTACCCAAACCTCCACCTCTTCATGAGGCTTCTCAACAAGCTTTCCTGATAAAAGAAATAGCGCAATTTTTGTTATTTCTTTCGCTGCTTGATATTGCCCTGAACAAATGCAAACTTGATCGATGCCTTGTCCGTATATATTTTGAGCCTCAACGGTTAAAGTAGAGAGACCCTCATTAGCAGCTTCTTGAATAGACAGAAGGTGTCCTTTATACGCTTGCTGTATTTTTTGAACTTCTAGCAAAGGCAAACTATCAATGGCAGACATAGTCCGAAGAACCCCAAGCTTAGGCAGCATCTCTATGACCCTAGATGCGCTACTATCGGCCATTATACTACCAACCACCCTCTCAGGGGGCGATTTTGGACCTCCAACTGGGCAATAATATCCAAGAGGCACTTACATTCTCCTTATTTCACGACTGTAAGTGTACTTTAAAAGCGCTCTTTTTTAAAAATATTTTTATTTAATTCTGCGCATAGGCTTTATTGGCCACCATGTAAACAAGATCCTGGCAGCATGCTTTATACAGGGCCTCTTTAATCTCAGAAGCATTTTCCTGTAAAAAGATAAGCAGCCTATCAAATTCTTCAGCGCCAATACCTAAAAAATCCCAACTTCCTCTCAAATAAAAAGTATTATCTTCGAAGTCAATAAAGAGCCCCTGGGCGCTTAAATATCTGTCTTTATTAGCCTGAGCAACATACTCTTTTACGCTTGGAGAAATATACTCGACTTGCTCTAAGACAGGTGTCTCAAAAGTTAAAGCATCACGCTCATCATGCACTGTAAAAATGCCTTTTTCCTCTCCCATCTCAATTATTAAATCTTCTTTCATAATATCCTCCTTGGTTAAATCATACCCTAATTTTAGTAGAGTTAGATTTAGCTCATTTAATGATCAGATCGAGATTATGTTAATAAATGACAAGTCTTTATTTAATGAATCGCCCAGTCCACGGGAAGCTGGCTCGTGTTTTTTAGAAAAGCATTTGCTTTAGAAAAATGCTGGCACCCAAAAAAGCCCGTATGAGCTGCAAAAGGTGAAGGGTGGGGAGCTTTGAGTATAAGATGAGGCGTATTACCTTTCAAAATATGCGCCGCTTTGTCTTGAGCCGATTTTCCCCATAAAAGAAAAACAAGAGGCTTTTCTCTTTGAAAAAGCTTTTGGCAAATAGCATCTGTAAACGCTTCCCATCCTTGTCCAAAGTGAGACTTTGGCTCACCTTCACGTACAGTAAGCGTTGCATTCAGCAAAAGGACGCCGCGCTTTGCCCACGACTCTAGACAACCGTGACTCGGCAGCTCTAACCCTAAGTCACTTTTGATTTCTTTATAGATATTCCGAAGTGAAGGTGGAATGGGAATGCCTTTTTGCACAGAGAAGCTCAACCCATGCGCTTGACTTGGGCCATGATAGGGGTCTTGACCAATCAGCACGACTTTAGTCTGGTCATATGGGCAAAACTGCAAGCTGTTAAAAACTTGATCCACAGGGGGATATATAGGCTTTAGTCCCTCACGCTCTTGTTTTATAAAACTAGAAAGTACTTGCATATAGGGCTTTTCAAATTCTTTTTTTAAAACATCTATCCATGAAGGCGCTATATGTTTTTCCAAAAAAGCCTGCATGTTTTTTTCCTTATCTACTGTTTAAGAGCATTTTAAAAGAATTTCACGATTGATCAAAAGTGATTTTTTGTGGACAATGGTCTGAAGTACGCACTGGTAGCTCAGCTGGATAGAGTGCCTGGCTACGAACCAGGAGGTCAGAGGTTCGAATCCTCTCCGGTGCATTTTTTTATCCTATCCCCTCTACACTTAAATAATTCAAAAGCAAGAGGGCACATTCACGTGTTCACTTAAACAGTAAAATATGTGATACCAAAGGATAAAACAAAAAACTGTTATCAGGAGTTTTAATGATTGAAGTCTTTTCTTGTGGCCCAGTCGCAACAAATGCACTTGTTGTCTACTGCGCTCAGACAAAAGATGCAGCTATTATAGACCCCTCTTTAGATAGCGCCTCACATATTACAGCTTGCATTGAGAAACACGCTCTTAAGCCCACTAAAATCTTACTCACGCACTCTCACTGGGACCATATTGCAGACTTAAAAGAACTTGCCCAAAAGTATAGCCTCGATGTCTACGTACATACACATGATGCCCCTAATGTGGAGCACCCCGGATCTGATGGCCTCACCTCTCCCGTATTTATCGCCGGCTTCAAACCTTCTCACATGATTGGTGAAGGTGACATCATAAAAGTAGGCACTATTGCTTTAAAAGTTATTGAAACCCCTGGCCACACACCGGGAGGGGTTTGTTTCTATATTGAAAAAGAGCACTTGCTAATATCAGGTGATACTCTTTTTAAAGGCTCTTATGGCAGGCTTGACTTGCCCCAGGCTAAAAAAGAGCCTATGATCGCGTCGCTAAAAAAATTATCAAAACTTCCCGCTGATACTGTTGTGATACCTGGACACGGACCACAAACATCTATCGAAAAAGAAAGCTGGATTCAACATCCAGAAAAACGTTTAAACTCATAGGAGATCTCCCATGTCACTTATTGGAAAACCCGCCCCTTATTTTTCAGCAAACGCCGTTATCGATGGTCATATTACCTCCGATTTTTCTTTAACCTCACTTCAAGGTGAATATGTCTTTTTCTTCTTCTATCCACTGGACTTTACTTTTGTCTGCCCCACAGAATTGCACGCATTTGAAGCATACAAAGAAGAGTTCGAAAAAAGACATGCCAAAGTTGTAGGTTGCTCAATTGATAGCGCTCAATGCCACTTAGCTTGGCTAAATACACCTAAGCTAAAAGGCGGAATTGAAGGCGTAAGCTACCCACTTGTATCGGATATCAATAAAACGATCGCAAAAGATTATGGCGTTCTAAAAGAAGACGAAGGCATTGCATATCGTGGCCTTTTCTTGATTGATAAAGAGGGTATTATCCGCCATATGCTCATCAATGATTTGCCTCTTGGACGATCATGTGATGAAGCGCTTCGTATGCTTGATGCACTCATCTTTTTCGAACAAAATGGAGAAGTATGTCCAGCCAACTGGAGTCTTGGGAAAAAAGCCCTAAGACCCAGCAATGCAGGCTTAGAAGAATACTTTGCTGCTACTTAGCATAAGGATTGGTGTCTTTAAAAACGGCCCTATCTCCAAGCATCGCCTCAATAAGTATCAGCCGGTTATATTTTTCCACCCGGTCACTACGGCATAGCGATCCTGTTTTAATCTGCCCCGCACCGGTAGCTACTGCTAAGTCGCTAATTGTGGTATCAGACGTCTCCCCTGATCGATGAGAAATCACTGTCGTGTAATTATTTTGGTGGGCAAGATGAATCGTTTGCAGGGTCTCTGTAACAGATCCAATTTGATTCAGCTTAATCAAAATAGAATTAGCTGTTTTTGTCTCAATACCCTTTTGTAAAAAGGATTTATTGGTCACAAAAAGATCATCCCCAACGATTTGGATTTTTTTGCCAAGACGCTCTGTTAGAAGACGCCATCCTGACCAATCATTTTCATCCAGGCCATCTTCGATAGAATCGATAGGGTAATTACTTGCAAGCTTAGCTAAATAGTCAACCATCTCTTCTGATCCAAACTCTTTGAAAGCCTGTCCTGATTTTTTCTTTTTCATTTCAAAGTAAACACCTTTCTCACGATCAAAAAGCTCAGTACTTGCACAGTCAAGAGCAATCGACACCTCGCTACCTGGTTTAAAACCGGCTTTTTCAATTGCGAGCATAATTGTATCAAGAGCCTCTTCATCAGAAGATAAGTTAGGCGCAAAGCCCCCTTCATCTCCTACAGAGGTTGAACACCCTTTGTCTTTTAAAATCTTTTTTAAAGTATGAAAGATCTCAGAGCCCCAGCGTACAGCTTCTCCCATGTTAGGCGCGCCATGAGGGCGTACCATAAACTCTTGAAAGTCTAAGCTGCTGTCTGCATGCACACCCCCATTGATGATATTCATCATCGGACAAGGCAATATAAAAGGCTTCCCTTTTCCTGCTGCAGGATCATAGATGCCCCGAATAAGCTCAAAAAGCTCTACGCCTTCTAGTTTGGCATGCGCACGGGCACATGCAATAGAAACTCCTAAAATAGCATTAGCACCAAAGTTTGTTTTATTTTCTGTGCCATCAGCTTCAATCATAAGGTGATCAATTTTCGCTTGATCTCGAACCTCTTTACCTAAAAGCAAATTCTGAATAGGTCCTTTTATATTTTCTACCGCTTTTAAAACCCCTTTGCCAAAGTAACGCTTTTTATCCCCATCTCGAAGCTCGCACGCTTCATGCTCTCCAGTAGATGCACCTGAAGGCACCTTGGCACTAGCCTGAACGCCTCCCTTAAGAGTAACCATAGCCTCTACTGTAGGGTTTCCCCGAGAGTCTAAAATTTCAATCGCATCTATTTTTTCAATCGTTGTCATAATACTACCTTCGCTTGTGCTCTGAATAAAGTTCTTCTAGAAGTGCTTCATAAGATTGGTACCTTATAGCAGAAACCTCTCCTAATTCCAAGGCCTCTTTTACGCGGCAGCTTGGTTCATGCCTGTGGCTACAGTCTGGGTAGCGGCACTCTTCACCAAGTTTGCTAATCTCAAAAAAATGTCTCTTGATATCTTCTAATTTAAAATCCCAAATCCCAAAACTCTTAATACCTGGCGTGTCAAGGCAAAAACCCCCAGAAGCTAAGGGGATTAACCGCGTTTTTACTGTCGTATGGCTACCTTTATGGGTACGCCTAACTGTATCCCCTACTAAAAGTTCTTGCCCTGTAACAGCCGTAAGCAACGAACTTTTGCCTGTACCTGATTGTCCTGAAAACACCGAAGCCTTTCCATCCATGTGCTCCTCTAAAAGGTTTAGACCTTTTCCAGATTTGCTGCTTACTAAAAAAACGGTATAGCCAAGCGCCTCATATAATTCGCAAAAATCTTCAAAAAGTTGCCGCTCTTTTGGCTCGATCTCTTGGATCATATCCACTTTATTAATCACAATAGCAGCTTGCAAATTCCCTTTTTCTGCTGCAATGAGATATCGGTCAATCAAGGTAGGCCTAAAAACAGGCGCATAAACGCTTGCAACAACCATCACGAGATCAATATTCGCTGCAATTATCTGCTGCTTATGCCTTGATAAATTTTCCCCCCTACCCAAAAGTGTAGCGCGAGGTTCTACAGACTCTATAACACCTTCTGGCAAACTGTTTTTTCTTTTTGAGTCTTTAGCGTCACACTTGCCTGGAGTAATATATACATAGTCTCCAACAGCAATCAGATTCTTAAGCTTTACGTTTTTTTGCTTAAGGCGTCCTCGGACTGTGCACAGGTAGGTCTTTTTTTCAGCTACGACTTCTGCTTGACTGGGGCCTATAGAGATAACGCGGCCCTTGACAGTTCCTTCAGCTGGCGTAATTCCATTTGCCTCAAGCTTTGCTTTTTTGTCTTGATCACTCTTTTTGAATTGGGATCGATCTTGAGTCTGTTTGCGCTTTTTAGCCTCTTTGCTATCTTGCTTATCCTTCTTGGAAAAAAAATTTTCCCATATATCATGCAATCCCACTACGCTTTTTCCCCCATAACAGCCCACATAAGAAGGCTACCTGCTACAGCTGCATTAAGTGATTCAACGCCTTTTTCCATAGGGATAGCCACTTGAAAACTTTGCTCAAGTAAAGCGGGATTTACGCCGCGAGCTTCATTACCTACTACAAGAGCCAAAGCTTTCTTATCCTTTGTTGGAATGTTTTTTATCGCAGGCATAAGCGCCTCTCCCTTGGCATCAGCAGCCATAATAAAATACTTTCTTTTTGTTAAAAGCTCTAAGCATTGCTCAGTCGTCCCCTCAATAAGCTCAAGTTTAAGCGCGAGGCCCTTTGAAGCGCGAAGAGCTTTGTCATTAAAGGGATCAGCAGAGCCTGAAATAAAAAAAACAGAATGAAAACCAAAGGCTGCTGCTGAGCGAATAAGCGTTCCCACGTTACCTGGATCACTTATTCCATCAATAACAAGCAACTTGTTACCATAGCCCTCTTTTTTTTCTATAAGCGCCTCCTGGAAACCAGGTACATCAAAGCTAACTTCTATTCCCATCCCTTCATTGGAATTCAACCCTGATATTTTTTTCCAGATAGGGCCTGTAATATGAAATCGCGCTTCGCCTGATAAGTGAGGAAATAAAGGCTCTTGTGGCTCTTTATCTAAGTTCAAATCATCTTCTCTCGTAGAAAAAAAAGCCGTGACCTTAAGTCCCTCTCCAAGCTCTAAAACTGCATCCTCACCAAAAAGCACAATGCTTTTTGATGATTTACGCGCTGATTTACTTTCTCGCAAGAGTCTCCAATTCTTCACACAGGCGTGAGCTAGGCTCTTAATTTCTCTCATATAGGACCATTTCCTCTAAAAAGCTCAGTATACAAACATTTGCGAATTAATGCTTGGCTACCTTAAACGGAAGAAGTAGGAGCAAAAAAACCGCTCATTCGCCTTATGAAAAGACCGGCCCCTAATTTAGTTACCCGCGTAGCTCTAGTTATGTTCATCCTTATTGCTTTGCCTCTCATTGCAATAGGCTTTCTCTTATATCAAAATGACAAAAAGCAATTTGAGCAAAATGCAAAATATGCGCTGATTGAAGAGTCTAGTGAAGCGCAAATGCGCTTTATTAAGGTCTACAACAGCCTTTACACTACTATTCAAGAACTCAGCGAGACATTGTCTTATGGAGACAATGTAGATACTAAGACCCTTGAGGAAAATTTAAGAAGGTTTTCTGTCGATGAGACGCTAACTTCACTTATTTTTGAAAAACAAGGAGACCTTTGGAAGCTAGTCGCCAGCTCTCACAAAGCTTTTCCCGAGGCAGCTATAGAACAAAAAGAGCTTTCAAAAACAGATACAAGAGAATCTCAAAAAAGCACTTGGATAGGTCAGGCAAATAGCTCATGGTTTTTTGTTTCTAAAAAAACAAGCCCTAAATACATCATCGCTTTAGCTAAGCCCCTATCTAAAATAGACGCGGATCTTTCTGTAAAAAAGCCTTACCCTTTAAGTGTTTCTTTAGTCTATCTCAATAAAGAGCCTCCAGCTCCTTGCTCTAAATGCTTCTTTTTTGAAAAAGAGCTTATGGCTCTGCCTTACAAACTTGTCCTCTCTATTTCCAAAGAGAAATTTTACGCTCAACTGCACAAGTCTTGGATATACCGTATGGGCTGGATCTCAATTAGCTGCCTAGCTGTCATGATTGCGATTGCCTTTTTCATCGGCAAAAGGATGTCCAAACCTTTAAAAAAGCTTAGAGCTGTAATGGACGCGCTTGCTTCAGGCAATCTACAAGCAAGAGTTCCTGAAAATATAGGCGGCTTTGAGATTGGCCAGATTGGGCGTGAATTCAATCACACCTTAGATGCACTAGAGACTCATATAGAAGCCGCCCAGAAAGAAAGAATCGCTAAAGAAAAACTGCAAAGCGAATTTTTAATCGCGCGCAAAATCCAAGAAAGCCTTTTTCCTAAAAAATTGCCCGCGGTCACATCTCTTAAAATCTCTTCTCATTTTGAACCCGCAGATCAGGTCAGTGGTGACTTTTATGATCTTTACCTCTCTAACAACCGCCTCCTTATCACAATAGCAGATGGCGCAGGCAAGGGCATTTCTGCATGTTTGTTTTCTCAAAGTGTACGCAGCGCTCTAAGAGCTTTGATAGATCAAGGCCTCCCTTTAGAAGATGCTGTAAGTAAAACGAGCCACCTTTTAACTCAAGATGCTGAGCATACAGGTATGTTTGTAACAGCGTGGGTAGGGGTTATGGATACCACAACTTTTGAGCTTACCTATACAAGCTGTGGACACCCTCCGGCTTTTTTAAAAACGTCCGAAGGGAAGATAAAACCCCTTAACACCGATAGCCCAGCTCTTGGGATCGAATCACACTTTGAAACAAAAAAAATCTCTTTTGATAAAGGAGACTCTTTGCTGCTGTATACTGATGGCCTGTTTGAGCAAAGCAATGCTAGCGGAGAAGAGTTTGGCCTTGAACGTACACAAGAATTGTTTGCTAAAAGCACACAGTCTCATGAAGTTTTAGAAAACATCTGCACAGCTTTCACAACTTTTCAAGGGGATGAAAATCGCTTTGATGATCTAACACTTTTACTTATCAGTCGGCCAAAAGGGCAAAGCCTTTAGCTCTGACAAAAGAATGGCTTTATCTTTTATGTCTTTTTCTACTGAAAGTGTTTGCGCTTCTTTTAAAAGCAAACCCATGATTTTACCCGGAGCGATGCCTTCTTTTTTCAGATCTTGAGAAGCAATCAGTGGCTTTTTTTGCTTAATTTTTTCTATGTGAAAAGCAAGTTGATCTTGCATCTTTTGATACCAAAAAGCCCCCTCTTCAAAACAGCCCTGAAGAGCTCGCAAGCAAACAGCTGACAGCTCATCTGCCATAATAAGTGCGGCCTTAGCTAAGGAGGCTTTTTCCTTTTCCTCTAAAAGCTTTTTTAAATCTGAAAAAATTTCTAGCAGTCTTATATCGATTTTGCGGATATGCAAAGCCTGTATGCTTTTCAAGCGCTCTTCATGAGAACGATCTAAAAATAGAAGGGCAAGCTTTAAGACTATAGGCGCAGTTACATCTACTTTTTCCAGAGCTTTTAATCCCTGCAAAAGCCCATCTCCACTCACAAGGGGAAAAATCTGCTCTAAAAGGCCGTATGCAGCAAGCTTTGCGATCGCTTCAGCAAAGTGCTCACTTTTACCCATTTTATTGAGCTCATCAAGCGCTCTTTCAGGTGATACTGAAGGAAAAAGGTGCTTGGACTCTTTTATGATAGCACGCTCAGTCTCTGTCTCAATATCAAACTGCAACGTGGCAGAAAAGCGTACAGCCCTAAGCATTCTTAAGCGATCCTCTTGAAAGCGCTCTATGGGCTTGCCAATTGCGCGAATAAGCCGCTTTTCTATATCTTTTTTCCCTTCAACAAAATCTAAAATAGCGTTTGTTTCAAGATCAAAAAACATCCCATTAATCGTGAAATCTCTTCGACTTGCATCTTCCTCAGGCGTGCCGCTTTCTATCTGATCAGGATGGCGCCCATCACTATATGTGCCTTCTTTTCGAAAGGTTGCAACCTCATAATTTTTTTTATCTATAACTACGTGGACAACTCCAAAAACAGCTCCTACTTCTAGGCACCTCGGAAATATTTGGAAGATTTCTTCAGGATGAGCGCTTGTAGCAATATCGGCATCAGGCGCGACTCGATTTAAAAGAAAATCACGGACACAGCCTCCTGCAAGCAAAGCCGTATGTCCAGCTTTTTTAAGCGTCTCAATAATTTGCAAAGCTATTGGATCTACTAATACCATTTGACTAAGACGAATCCTTTATTTCCAAGTTTTCCTAACCCTATATACTAATGTCTTTCCGAGTGCAAGCCTCTATAGAGCTTCGTTGCTTTTTAGAGCTCTTCTAGGCAAAATAAGTATAAACGAAGAGGAGGCTTTTCTTGCCGACTATCTGTGCACTTTCGAGTGAAACCATCAATAAAATAGCTGCTGGCGAAGTGATCGAATCACCGAGCTCTTGCCTAAAAGAAATTGTAGAAAACGCTATTGATGCCAAGGCTTCTGATATAATTATTGAGATAGAAGAAGGGGGCAAGAAGCTCATTTTAGTCTCTGACTCAGGAGTCGGCATGTCTCCTGAAGATGCCCACCTTTGCTTTCAGCGCCATGCAACCTCAAAAATCCAAAGTGCAGATGACCTTTTTTCTATCCACACGATGGGCTTTCGAGGAGAAGCTCTCGCTGCTATTGCCTCTATCTCCAAAGTCTCGTTAACCACATGCCTTAAAAACTCTACTCAAGCTACCCATATTGAAATAGAAGGCGGACAACTTACTCAAGAAAGAAGGGCTTCTAGAGATGGAGGTACAAGTATTGAAGTGCGCGATCTTTTTTTTAATGTGCCCGTGCGCAAGCAGTTCCAAAAATCTCTTAATGCCTGCACATCTGAAATTCATAAAACAGTAGAGCTCTTAGCTCTAGCTAATCCTGATGTTAGCTTCACACTTATTTCTGATGGGCGCCTTATTTTAAATGCACCTAGCTCTAAACAAGCACCTTTTTTAGATAAGCTCAAAGGCCGCCTCCTAGATGTCTTTGGAGCCTCCTATATTCAAGAGAGTTTAGAAATCGATATATCTAAAGAAGGATTTCACTTAACAGGCTACTTAAAAGAGCCTTCTCTAAGTCGCCCAACTCGCGTAGGAGAATGCCTTTTTATAAATAAGCGGTCTGTCAAATGCCCAGAGATCTCAAATGCTATTAAAGAGGGTTTAAGCTCTAGCCTACCTGAAGGGCGCTTCCCACAGTTTTGCCTCCACCTCTTCTTGCCCCCTGAAGAAATAGATGTGAACATCCATCCTCAGAAAAAAGAGGTGAAACTAAAAAATCCAAAGAATCTCAAGCGCGCTTTATCTGAGCACATGGCAAAAGCGCTCCATAAAAAAGCGCAGGAAAATGCCTTCGAATTTGTAGGCGCCTCTCAAAATTCTTTTTCTAAAATCTCAGCTCCCCTCCATTTCTCTGAATCTTCATCTTACCTCGAAGAAAACAAAGTACCCAGGCTGCCTCTTTTTGAACAAAGCTTAATGACTCAAAAAATGAAGCCAATAATCACATCTTATTTTTGCATAGGCAGCTATGTGCTTTTTGAGCTTGAAGCCCATCCTAATAGACCTGAAAGCCAAACGGTCCTCTGCAACCTCAAAGCAGCTTCAAGATCTGCGCTTTATGAAGACCTTCTTAAAAGCACACCGACTATTCAGAAGCTTCTTTTCCCTATCATATGGGAAGTGCCCTCAAGCCGCTCTGCTTTAGTACAATCTTTTGCCTATTTTTTTGAATCCTTAGGACTGCATGTACGCGCTGCAGGCCCAAGATCCTTTTTTATTGATTCTGTGCCAAGGTCGATGGATGAATCGCTTGCTCTAGAAGCAGCAAACTTAATTTTAGAAGAAATTATATCTTCTGACCTTGGACAAAATGACAATAAAATCCAGAATGAAAAATTGAGAGGATCTATATCAAAAGCTCTTGCTCGCAAATCAGCTAGGATGATTCCAAATTCTAGGGAAGAAAAAAAGGTATTTATAGAATCTCTTATGGAAAAATCTTTGCCTGCTCTTTGCCCTGAAGGTGAAGCGCTTTTTATGGCAGTTACAGAAGAAGAAGTCGCAAAAATAATCAAGCCTGAAAAGGTGCTAAACTTTTCATTATGAATACAACCTCTTTTGAAGAAAAATACAGCCAAGCAAAAACCTGGCTAAAGTCAAAAAAATTGCACGCAGCTATTTTAGAAGATCCTTCTGATCTTTTTTATTGGACAGGCATACATCTTTCTTTAGGCACACTCCTTATTACAAAACGCGATGTTAAGCTATTTGTAGATGCTCGCTATATCGAAGCCTGTTTAAAAAAAGCGCCCATGAAGGCAGCCTTGATAGCTAAAATGAAACTCCCAAAAGGGGCTATTGGCTTTGATAGCACAACCACTTCATGTGAGCGCCTCTCTACTCTAAAAAAACTTAGCAAGGGTGATGTAAAATGGAAGCCTTGCCCGAATATGGGAAAGCAACGACGGCTTATAAAACAAAACTCTGAGATAAAAAAAATTAAACAAGCGTGCGACCTCGCATGCTCAGCCATGTCTTATGTGAAAAGCCTCTTAAAAGTAGGTGTCTCTGAAAAAGAAGTCGCGCAAAAAATCGAGCTATTTTATTTGCAGCATGAAGCGCGCTTAAGTTTTGATCCTATTGTGGCTTTTGGAGCAAATAGCGCCATGCCACACTATACACCAGGAAAAGCTACACTAAAAAAAGGCGATATTGCCCTTATTGATATGGGCTGCAAGATTGAAGGTTTTTGCTCAGATATGACACGCGTCTTTTTTTGTGATAAACCTCCAGAAGAGATCCTAAATGCATATAATGCTGTTAAAAAGGCTCTAGAAGACGCGATGCAACTATGTAAACCAGAAGCTCTTATTTCCTCTCTGGACCAGGCTGCTAAAAGTGCCATTTTAGAAAAAGACTTTTCATGTTATCAGCATGCTTTAGGGCATGGTGTTGGGGTAGAAGTCCATGAGCTGCCTTTTGTTTCCGGGAAAAAGGGTCTCGGGCATTTGGAAGCAGGCATGGTTATTACTCTAGAGCCAGGCATCTACATCCCAGGCCTTGGTGGTATTCGTTTAGAGAATCAAGTGCTGATTACGCCCTCAGGCCACAAAAACTTAACGCCGTTTGAGCTTTACTAGAGACGCGCACTCGCATGAAAAAAACTGAATTTTCTATTCGCTTTAGCCAAAAAATTACAGTCTCTTACTTTTTGCTGTTTTTCTTTTTCTTCCTTTTACTCTTTCCCTTTGTGCCTAAAACTGTTGATTTGATCATGCAAAACAACATGCTTCAAACTGAAGATGCACTGATCAAAAAAATGCAACAAGCTTCAAACCTAGATGATATGATCGACAAGCTTAAAGAGCGTGAATTTGCTGTTGTTCACCGCATGAGCATCATCGATAGTGAAGGCCATGTTCTTTATGACTCTCACCTAGAACGCTTAACAGGTAAAAAAGCTTCTAGAAGCTATACA
Source organism: Chlamydiia bacterium (assembly GCA_041688145.1). Lineage (GTDB taxonomy): Bacteria > Chlamydiota > Chlamydiia > Chlamydiales > JAAKFQ01 > JBDNIV01. Next base: position 21,774 of record JBDNIV010000046.1, read on the forward strand.
ACAGCTCACCCTGAAGTTTTAGAAGCATTTAATAGTAAAAAAGGTGAAGGGTATTCAGAAAAATATTCTGTACTCTTTGCTGAAAACTTTGCTTATGTAGCTAAGGCATTTAAATTTCAAAGCAATAAGTATGTCCTTCGCATGGCTTTTCCTTTAAAGTATGTGCACCACTTAAGTCGAAAATTCGAAATAGGCTTTATGGCATTAGCTTCACTTGTCTTGATCTTATTTGGCTCTATGACTTGGCTTGTTATAAATCATATAACGCGCCCTATTCGCAAGATTATTGCTCAAATTACTCCCTATCAAGAAGGCAACATCGACCACCTGCCTCTAATCAAAGTACCTCCTAATACAGAAAAAGATGAGTTCTTTCAACTTGCAGCTACCCTTAACCGCTTATCTGAACGCATTGGACAACAGATAAGCTCTATTACTAAAGAGCGTGACACTAAGATGTCTATTCTCGAATCCCTTCATGAAGGCATCATCTCTATCGACCACGAAGGGGACTTATCTGATATCAATGCTGCCGCATGTTATTTCCTTAAATTATCGAAACAACAGCTAGAGGGAAAATCTATCTTTGAGCTTGAAAAACAAAGCTCAAACCTTGTAATTCAAACTATTGCAGAAATGTTTCACGATATTGACTCAACAGAACACAATTCTGTAGAAAAAACCCTGCATCTAGATGAAGGGTATATGGTGGTCATCACCATGGTTCCTAACAAAAAAATGCGTGGAGCCACTCTTTCTATTAGAGATAGCACCTCTCAGTTTCAGGTCATCCAACTCGGGAAGCAATTTGTCGCAAACGCATCTCATGAATTAAAAACACCTATTACAATTGTGCGCGGCTTTGCTGAAACTTTGCATGACCACACCGATCTACCCATAGAACAGCGCCAAGAAATCACAGCTAAAATAGAAAGAAGCTGTGAACGGATGGACACTCTTATCAAAAGCTTGCTCACGCTAACAGAAATTGAAAACATTCCCTTCGAACAATTTATCGAACGATGTGACCTCTATAAAATTACACAAAACTGCATTCATTTTTTAAACTCTGTACACACAAATGCTAAAACAGAAATTGTTCCTCATGAAAATATTCCAAAAGAATTTGAAATCTTAGGCCATCCTGATCTGATTGAGCTCACTCTTTTTAATTTTCTCAATAACGCAGCTAAATACTGTAAAGAGATCCCTCGGATAAAAATAATATTTAAACGCCGTGGCAAGCATATCTTACTCGACATTCAAGATGAAGGTGTTGGTATTCCTAAAAAAGACCTAGAACATATCTTTGAACGCTTTTTCCGCGTTGATAAAGCCCGCTCAAGGCACATGGGAGGTGTTGGCCTAGGCCTTGCCATTGCCAAGACCATACTCGATAAACATGGGGCGCAAATCTCCGTACAGTCTTCTTGTGGTGAAGGCACTACATTCACTCTAATTTTCAATGCCGCCCCACAGGCTTGATAGCCCTCCAGGGTTTGCTCTCCACAGCCCATAATTTTTTTCATCTAGGCTGATGCGCACATGTGCCCTTTTGTCAGGAGCTCGCCGCTTAGTAAAGCGCATCTTCTCTATAAAATGCTCTTTTTCATAATCAAGTTTATTCAGGCTCCTAAGCAGACTTTTAAGCTCCTCTTTTAAAGAGGGCTTTTCATCCTGTTTTTTTTGCAGTGCTAAAATACCCGGCAAAGCCTTTTCTCCAAAAAGAGCTTCTAGAATTTCTGAAGACAGATTGTAAAAATAAAGAGGGCTTTTTTTGAAAGAAATAAACTCTAGTAGTGATGGGTTTGCTTTGAGAATCGTACAAAAAGCAAGGCGCATTTCAAAATCTTGGAAATCTACTTTATCCAAGCATTCTTCACAAAAGTGCCCTTCTTTTTTTGAGCTAAATGTTTTGATACTTTGAATAAGCTCTTTTGCAAAACGCTCTTTTTTTTCCACAGCTAAACTCAGGTGAGGAAGATATACTTTTTCAACAAGGCGGATAAAAGCTTTTTCTAAAGCTTTATCCCCAGACTCACTTAAAATCGCTGAAAGGTCTAAGCGGTATTTTGGCAAAGGGCGCTCTTTTAGCTTTATACCTTTCTGATCTCCAGATTCCTTTTTTAGATAGCCCTGTTTTTTTTCTTTTGACAGCTCTAATAAAGCGACCTCTTCAGTCTGCTTTTTCTTTTTTGGTTTTTTCTTTAAAGAGATAGCAGCTTTTTTAAAAAGAATTTTTTCCACTTTTTGCTGCGCTTTTTTCTGAAGATCGCTTTGCTCTTTAAAACCCTGCAGTCGCATATGATATGAGCGGACTTCTTTTGTTTTTGCAAAACAAAAAAGACTTATCCAAGCACAAAAAAGAAGAGTGATCACAACGTACACTAACCGCGCTCCTCATCTTTTTGTGCGCTCACTTTTGCAGCTGCTCCGAGCGTAACCTCAGGAGCATACGCCAAATTTACAACAAGCATGATTTTCTCATCTTTTAGCTGAAACGTTAAGCGAACCGCATCGCACAAATCACTGAGCACAATCGAACGCTTTTGAACCCACTCTTTACTTTTTTTTAAATCAAGCACTTCCAACTTCCAGCTTTTTATCCCCTTAAGAAAAGATGTAGCTCTACCTGATTTTACAAGATTATTCTTAGCATCAAACTCGCGAATATCTAAAGATAAAACCCCAGTTGCATTGCAAGATAAAAGACCAATAACACCGCCGCACAGCTTAGCATCTGGGTCAGCAAAATTTTCAAAGAAAAAAGCTATTCCCTTTTTGTCCCCTAAAATTCCTACAGGTAAAAAAGCAGGCTTTGCCTGCCCTAGAGTCTCAATAAGGAAGTTGCGCACATAGAGCCTATCTAGCCCCGATTCAACCTCAGTAGACTGCTTTGTCCAAAGGCGCTTTGTTGTGCCTAACGCCTGCATAGCAAGCCCAAAGCACATAGCAACAATGGTGATGCTTGCAACTACTTCAATAAGAGTAAAAGAGCGCTTTTTCATAGAAAAAAACCTAAACTTGGAGAGCTTATTCTATAAAAAGAGTCTAAATAAAGCGAGCCTAGGGAAACTTCAAGAAAAATTTGCAAACAGTAAAGATAAAAGCTACTTCTTCACAGATTTCCTAAAAGCCTTTTTAGCTGGACCTTTAGGCTCTTTTTTTGTCTTAGCTGCATAAACACCCATGACAATAGCTATAGCTATATAAAGAACAAAGCCTACCTCTGAAGGGAAAAATGCTTTCGCAGAAGGCTTTACCAAGTGCGACACTGTAAGAAAAGCTGCTACAACACCTAAGATAGAATCTCCTCCAACAAGACCTGAAGCAATCAGAATGCCACGCTTTTTTACATGCTCATTACTCATCCTATGCTTAAGTACTCCTGCTACAATACCGCCAAATACAACAGCAATATTTAGTGCTAGAGGCAGATACATCCCCATAGCAAAAGGCATAACAGGTACTTTGATAATGCGCATAACGACTGCGATCATTCCACCAATCACCATAAGTGTCATAGGAAGATCTCCATGAAGTACCCCTTTTGAAACGAGGTATAGAAGCGTTGCTTGCGGTGCAGGCATCGCTAAAGATCCGAGCTTATAAGCGCTATCTAAAAGATAAAGCGCAGAGCCCATAACCATAGCTGAAACAACGACCCCCATAAGCATAGCTAACTGCTGTTTGTAAGGAGTAGCTCCGACTAGGTGTCCCGTTTTTAAGTCTTGAGTTGTGTCGGCTGCAATCGCTGTTGCAATGCTGACTAAGCTACCCAAAGTAATGGCCGAGACGAGGTATGAAGTACTTTTCCATCCAAGTGCATAGTAGACTGAGCAGGTGATCAAGATAGTCGTCAGAATCATCCCTGAAAGAGGATTTGAAGAAGTCCCAATAAAGCCTACGGTAAAAGAAGTAACTGCAATAAAGAAAAAAGCAAACACTGCCATCATCACAACAGAAAGTGCATTAAGAGGAAATGTAGGCACAAGCCAAAGGATCAGCATAATAGCTACAAAAGCGCCGACTAGATACTTCATATCTATATCTCGATGGCAACGATTTTCTACAGGCTTCTTAATATGCGACTTTCGAAACTCATTAAAAGCAGCTTTTACCATACGTCCCATAACGGGTATTATTCGAACTAAACCTAAAATACCCCCAACAGCAACAGCTCCCGCTCCAATATAGCGGATGTAGTTAGACCATATCTCATCTGCAGACATAGCAGATATGGTTTGTGAGGCTGGAAAAATAACCGCTGCTCCTGAGCCGAAAAGACTAATTGTAGGGATAAGGACCCACCACGCTAAAATACTTCCCGCTAACATAAATCCAGAAATTCTAGGGCCTATCAGATAGCCTACACCTAAAAGAGCAGGCGTCGCATCTACACTAAATTGCGCTCTTTCATAAAAAGGAAAAACCCACGTCATTGTCTCTTCCCATAAATGAAAAATGCTAATGCTGATACGGTAAAAAGCGCCTATAACAAGACCTACTAAAGCCGGCATAGCCCCTTCAGGCTTTCCTTGCCCCGTCTTTAAAATCTCAGCGCACGCAGTGCCTTCAGGAAACGGCAACTTACCGTGCTCTGCAACTACAATATGCTCTCTTAAGGGCACCATAAGAGCGACGCCTAAAATCCCACCTAAAAGAGCGAGTAAGGTGATTTGCATTTTAGAGGGGTGCAGACCCATAAACATAAGTGCTGGAATCGTGAAAATAACGCCACCAGCAAGGCCTTCTCCCGCAGAAGCAATTGTTTGTACAATATTGTTTTCTAAGATTGAGACATCTTTGAAAAAAATCTTCAAAATAGCCATCGACATTACAGCAGCAGGTATAGAAGCTGATACCGTGCTTCCTACTTTGAGACCTAAAAAAGCATTACCGACACCAAAAACAACCGCTAAGATTAAGCCTAAAACAACGCTTCTGATTGTCAGCTCGCGGACGCTGTTATCATTACATGCAATGTAAGGTTTAAAGTTTTTTAACGTTGCCACAAAAATCCTCTGAGAATTTAAATCTTATTTTCTCCAGATATAAAGCAAAAAAGCTGCTTAAAGCAAGGGATTTTGAAGTTTATTTTTGAATAGATATTGCTTTAGACAAAGCTAAGCGAATAAGAGGGCCTTTTTTCTTAGCCTCTTTGCCTACTTTCATACGCACTAAAGCGTAATTTAACCGCTCAGATCTGCTTTTTTTTTCTTGGAAAAGACAAACGTGGTAAATTTTTTGACCTCTTCTTGTAATGAAGTGGCCCTCAGCTGGAATCTCGAGCTCAACGCTTTTTTCTTGGGCAAGCTTTAAGGCGAGGTTTGGATTTTTTGAAAGAGCTCTTTTCACATAAGCTATGCATGCATCTATTTGCACATCGCGCTCAAACGCCTCTATTTTCTTTGTTAGTTTCTGCTGAGAAAAAATCGAATGCCCTAAAAAAGAAATACTGGTCACTATAAGAGCGCAAGATAAAACAGCTTCTATAAGAAGGTAGCTGCGTTTTTTAGCCTGTAATTTCCATCTGCTCATAATAGTGCATTTTATCTCTAAGTTTAGCTGCTTCTTCAAACTGCATCTCTTTCGCAGCTCTCTTCATCTCTTTCCTGTAGTAAGCAATTTTCTCTTCGATTTCCCGAGGAGACAATCTACCTTCTAAAGCAGGCAAATCGTGATTTTCATTTTTATCTGCAAGCTCTGAATTCATTTTTCTAGTTGTGCTTTTTGGGGTAATGCCATGCTCTTGATTATAAGCTTTCTGTTGCTTGCGTCTATTTTTTGTCGTAAGAAGCGTCTGCTCTATAGCATCTGTTTTTTTGTCCGCATACATAATAACGCGGCCTTTTTCGTTTCTAGCAGCCCTGCCACATGTCTGAATAAGCGCCGTAGCACTTCTTAAAAATCCCTGCTTATCGGCGTCTAAAATAGCGACTAAAGAGACTTCAGGAATATCAAGGCCTTCTCTTAAAAGGTTGATCCCCACAAGCACATCAAAATTCCCTTTTCTAAGATCTAAAATAATCTCAGAGCGCTCAAGCGTCTCTATATCGGAGTGTAGATACTTTGCTTGCACTCCTAAATCATTCAAGTAGTTTGAGAGCTCCTCAGCTAGGCGCTTAGTAAGCGTTGTCACAAGTACCCTTCCGCCTTTTTCTGTATGCGCCTTAATCTCTGCAAGCGAGTCATCTACCTGGTTTATTGCAGGCCGCACTTCTATCTCAGGATCTAAAAGGCCTGTCGGACGAATCACCTGCTCAACGACAATACCGCCGGCCTCTTCTACTTCCCATTTGCTAGGGGTCGCTGATACATAAACCACCTGATTGATTTTTTCATAAAACTCTTCGAACTTCAAAGGGCGATTATCAAACGCTGATGGCAACCTAAACCCAAAATCAATTAAAGAGACTTTGCGCGCTCTATCCCCATTGTACATCGCATGAATCTGAGGAATTGTTTGATGTGACTCATCGACAAAAATTAAAAAATCTTCAGGAAAATAATCAATTAAGCAAGGCGAGGCTTCTCCAGGTTTTCTTCCGCTAAAATGCCTTGAGTAGTTTTCGATTCCTTTACAAAAGCCAATCTCTTTAATCATCTCAACATCATAGCGAGTCCGCTCAGAAATCCTTTGGTCTTCTATGAGCCTATTTTCTTTTTGGTAATACGCTTGCCTCTCTTTTAGTTCTTCGCGAATAGTCACAAGTGCATTTTCTCTTACATCTTCAGGAACCACATAGTGAGAAGCTGGATACAAAACGACTTTCATCACATTTTCAATAAGACGATTTGTCAAAGGATCAATAAAAGCAATTTTTTCTATATCATCATCAAAAAATTCTATTCTATACGCAACCTTTTCCTCATAAGCCGCAAAGATCTCAACCACATCACCGCGCACACGAAACGTACCTGGAGCAAGATCAAGATCTGATCTTTTGTAGTGCATGCCGATAAGCTTCAAAAGCAAATCGTCTCGATCTATTCGCATTCCGCAAAAAAGAGACTGTTTCATTTCTCTATAAAATTCAGGGGAGCCCAGGCCATAGATACATGAGACCGATGCAACCACAATCGTGTCTCTTCTTTCTAAAAGAGAACGCGTCGCCGAAAGGCGCATCTTTTCGATTTTTTCATTAATCGACATATCTTTTTCGATATACGTATCGCTTCTCGCTATATACGCCTCTGGCTGGTAATAGTCGTAGTACGATACGAAATACTCTATCGCATTATTAGGGAATAGCTCTTTGAGCTCCTCATAAAGCTGAGCCGCGAGCGTCTTATTGTGAGCAAGCACTAAAGCTGGCCGGTTTAGCTCTGCTATGACATTCGCCATAGTAAAGGTCTTGCCTGAACCCGTGACCCCCAAAAGAACCTGAGACTTATCACCTGCTCGCGCACCTTTTACAAGCCTTTTAATAGCCTCTGGCTGATCGCCGCTCGGCTCAAATTCTGATACAAGTTGGAAGGTATTCATTGGGATTAAGTATACACAGCCTTGTTTTGAAAAAAAGCTAGTTAGGCTTGTCTAAGCTTAAAATTAAAAACTAAACAGAAACAAAAGTTTCCACCAAACACACAACTATCCCCACACAAAACGCTGTGAAAACGCTCCATACTAAAACAGAGCCTCCTGGCGTTTTAAAAGGAGATTTGATCTTCTTTTTCCTCATAGAAAGGACCATCAGACAAGGGAGTATCCCTAAAAGCACACTTACAAAAAGCCCTCCAAACTGAAGCGCTATATAAAAACCTCTTGCTTGAGAAATAACAAAAATTACAGGAGGGATGAAAACAAGCATACATAAAATCAAACGGCCAATGCGATTTTTCTTAATTTTGAGCCCATCAGCAATAAAGTCTAAAAGGCTCATAGCCACTCCTAAAAAAGAAGTGATAATCGCAAAAAATCCAAAGAAGCTCGCAATAGTAGATATAAGATGAGCTCCTTTAGCCTGCTCTAAAGCCTCTTGAGGCATTAGCCCCATTTTAAAAGCAGAGGTAATGCTAAAAGCGCCCTCATAGGGAAGCATACCTATCACAAGAAAGTCCCAGATTAGATAAATGATCATCGGGATAGACCCGCCTATCCACAGCACTTTTTTTAGTGCTGAAACGTCTCTGTCTAAGTAGTCACTAAGCGTAGGTATTACAATATGAAAACCAAATGAGGTGATAATCATAGGCACGCTGACCCAGATTAAACTCCAATTTGTTTTAAGAATCCGGTGAGGCTCTACATATCCACTAGACTGAAAAACAAGCCAGATATAAGAGAGTATTAAAGCAATCATAAGCAAACGGTTCAGCCAGTCTACACTCGCTGTACCAAAGTAAATAAAGGCGCCAAAAAGAATTGCAAAGCCAATAGCAGAACACCAAAAAGGCACGCTTATTCCTAAAGCGCTTTCAGCCGCTGCATAAACCATACCCGAGCCGCCAGCAAGATACGCCGATATCAGCGAGTAGAGCAAAAGGATGTAGGTTATAGCGCATGTAAGTTTGCCCATAGGACCTAAAGACTTTTCGGCCATTGTAAGAAGATTAGATCCTCTAGGAAACTTCATCTCAACTTCCAATAGAAGAAAAGCCGACGCCATAAGCGAAAGCCACACAGAAAATAAAATAATCAAAGAAGGAAAAAAGCCGCCAAGACCCACTGATATGGGCTGAGCTAACATAGCAGCTCCAATAGATGTCCCAGAAACAAGTCCAATGGAACCAAGCAGCTTTGAAGACTTCATAAAGACATCTTCCAAACGCCAAGCTCACGCAAAAGCTCGATGATTATAACACAACATGAAGCGGCAATTACAAAACCCAAAAGAGTATTTTTTCCAGAAACCTTAAACTGCAAAGGCACTTTTTCCCGTCGCCCAACCCAGCACATAAGCGCTGGCAAAATACCAAAAAGAATCATAGCGCAAATACCACCAGCAAAACTAAGAGCTGACAAAAAGAGGCCCGGCTTCCAAAGAGCAATTACAAGGGGAGGGGTAATCGACAAAGCAACCAAAATAGCGCGGCTTAAAAATCCCTCTTTCTCTATCTGAAGACCATCTGCCAAAAAGTCAAAAATAGAAAGAGACTGCGCTAAAAAAGAAGTGCCTATCGCAAAAAAAGCAAAACCCCAAGCAAAGTTCCCAACAATTTCACTTTTAGTAATATGTATTAAAGACTGAGCCGCCTCTCTTCCGTTATGTAGGCTATCTAAAATACCATTTGGTCCTGTTAAGGGAACCACACCCTGAACTACTAGCTGCCAAAAAAGGTAGATAACAAGAGCCAAAAGCCCGCCACCCCAAATAACCTTTTTAAGCTTCTTGCTGTCGGCTCCATAAAGGTCTGTAAGGCTTGGAATCAGATTCTGAAATCCAAAAGCGACCATCATAATAGGCAAAGAAAGCACTGCATTCGAAAAGTTGTGATGCATTAAATAGCTTGTTTGAACGTGGGGCGCTAAAAAAACAACAAGCCCTACATATGCTATGATAAGCCCCAACATAAGAAAGCGGTTAATTGTAACAGTCAACCACTTACCTAAAAAAATGATCACTCCCACAAATAAAGCCGAAAAAACACTTATCTTCCAACTAGCAACATCCCATTGAAAGTGAAATTTAAAAACGCCACCTACAAGACTTGTAGTCCCCGTAATATAAGCAATGCTAAGCGCATAGAAAAGAAAAAGAAAAGTTACCCATGTAACGACCTGAGCAAATTTGCCTAAAGTTTTTTCTGCCATTGTCACAAGGCTTATCTCACACCCAAATCTGAGGTTCACCTCTAAAAGTAAAAAAGAGGCAAGTGTCATAAAAGCCCAAGCCACTGCAAAAGAAATCATAGAGGGGAAAAAACCCGCTAAGCCACTTGCTATAGGGAAAGCAAGCATGCCCGCCCCAATACAACAGCCTGACATGAGCAAAATGCCCCCGAAAACGCTCGTCTTAGCTTCCAACTTTTTTCCTCTCAATTCTCTCTTCTTGTCCAAGCCTTCCTAGCTCATAGCCTTCATAGTCCACAAATTCAAAAAAGCGCTCAAACATCGGATGCTTTTCAGTGACCTCTTTAGCCATAGCCTGCGCCAAGTAGCGATAAACAGCGTGTCCAGCTGGAGCAGACCGCAGTTCACACATCCACTGAAGCGCTCTTAAGTTGCAGTGGAAATACCAATGGATGTTGTATCCCATTGGAACCGCATACTGAGCCTCTTCAGGCAATTCTTTACTCATAAGATGAACGACGTTTGCCGCACGATCCATTGCCGAGCGATACTCTTTTTCCATTTTAGTCCCCACAAGCTCTTTGGGAATATAGTAGCCTAGATCACACCCTAAAACCTGTCGATCTTGAGTAAGCATCCTATGACGCTGCAAATCTCGATAAGCCCCAAAGTCTGCTACAATCTCAAAAGTAAAAGTTGCATGCTCTAAAGCCCTTGGAGATTTGTGCCTGCGGTTTTTTCTTCCTACGCACGCAGAAGACAAGATACGGTCCACTTCATCATCTGAAAGAGATGAACACATAGCATCTAGACTTGCAAGCGGCTTATCACAACCGGAAAACAAAAGAGCTGACGCTACCCTTTTTTCCGCATCTTCATCACTGCGAATAAGGCGCGCTCCAGGCTTAGGCTTTTCAGTAATCTCAGAAGCAAACTCTCTTGTAGTTAGCTTAATAGCACTTTGCATGGTCTCCCTAAACTCGGCAAAAGTTTTATAGTGCCGGTTAGAAGGTTCAGCTCTTCTCACAAAAGAAGGGATCGTTTTGCTGAGCTCATCAAATGCTTTTTTACCCACATCTTGCAGCTCGCTTAAGCTCTGGCCATTAAGTTTTTGTATAAGCCCTTCAAAAAAGCGGCCATTGCCAAAAACGCCCATATTCGTAAGTGTGCTTGCTGGTAAAATGCCCCTTAAGCAGTCTAAGACCTTAGCCCTTAACGCAGCTTTGTACGCCCCACTAGAAGAGCCCTCTTCTTGAGGAAATCGCTCTTGCAAAAGCTCTGTTGTTGGAGCAATTAAAGCGCTATAAGTATCAAAAAGATCGTTACAAAGATCTAAGTACTGCTCCTTAAAGGCCGAGGTCATAAGAACAGGGTCTCTATAAAACAAATATTCTCCATTTATCTTTTGATCAAAGTAAACATAGCGCGTAGACTTTTCTAAAGGAGATCCACCGATTCTGCAGTCTTCAATAACTTTCGCCGCCATCATCGATACATTTTCCACAGCTAAGTGCGCTCCCCCAAGCTCTCCGATAGAGTCGTCTCCATATCCATCCAAAATTCGATCGTAAAAATTTTGTGCTTTTTGAATAGCGATCGCCTGATCCACGCCCCCAGCCTCTTCGCCCACAATAGACTCAAAAGCCAATTCCTCGCTCGATATAAACTCCTTAAGCAAAAGAGATCTCAGACCCAGTGTTGTTCTAGAGTATCTAGAAAATAAAGCTCCTTTGATCACCTCTGGAAGATTTCTGAGTACAAAGACATTGCTTTTTGTACTGCTAACAAAACGCCTTAATACTTTTTCTTGGCTCTCAGTAAATGTTTCGTAATCTTCGATCATGGTTCCTCGCGCGTTTGTTTAGGTAGACCTAAACAGGGTGCCACAAGAGAGGCTCTTGTAGCAAGGAAAAAGACCTGTGGAAAAAATGTTCAAAACTCTGCTTATTTTGTCGACAAACAACCACAAAACCAGACAAGAAGACCTATTTCCAGAAAAGCTTTAGACAGAATGTTCTTTTTAAGCGCTCTTTTAAACAACCCTTTTCTCAAGGGAGTCTATTAGAAGTTATGAACAATCCCACAGGCTTAGAAGAAGAAGAAAATTACAAAAGAATTTATCTATAACCTAGGTTTTCCCAGTTTTAGCAGTTACTTGCCAAAAGCCGCCAAAAGTTTGATCTTGGTCTTTTACAAAAAAAACAAAGAGGGTAAGGTTTTTCGTTATCAGGGCAGTTGTCAGAATGAAAAAGTGGATCATCTTAAGCGTTGTTCTTTTTGTAAGCGCATCTTTTTCTAGCGATGATGATGCGCCGCCTCATATAAACCCTGGCTCTGCAACCCCAAATGTTTTAATTTCCGGGCTCGTAGACCCCGTTTCTGGGGCCGTTGTTAAGTCTTACCAAGATCATGTAATTCCAGGCCCGATTCCGCTGCCCATTAATAGGTCGCTGGTTTCTGTGGGTGCCTCTACTCGAAAGGCTTTTTACTTTTTAACCCCTGAATTTTTATCTCACTTTGGGGAGGAGTTTTCCGAAGTTCATTATAAGCCAGGGTTTTATAAAAGTGACGGCTGGGGGAGCTGCAGTAGTTATATTAGCCCCGAGCGCAACTCTATATACAAAATAGGTATAGCAAAGGGGACAACCAATTTTCATAAAGGGATTTTGTCTGCTAGAACAAACCGTAAGAATGGCAAATTTCAGGGGATGACCTTTTTTAGGCCTGATAAAACTTGCGCCATATACGCAGATATTCCAAAAGCAGACTACCGCCCCATCCAAAAAGAGACCACGCCATCAGGCCACTCTATTGAGTATGAGTACGGAGATTATGAAAAAAGCAGGCAGCACAAGGATTGTAAAAAGCCGGCCAAGACTTTGGTTGGGAAATTTGTGTATTCTATGGGACACGCTGGAAGAAAAATTAAAAGAGCTCTCCTTCCTTGTGGGGATGACTTTAAGCGAGGCAGTTATTTAAAAAAAATGACGCTAAAAAGCCCTAGCGGAAAAGAGCTTAGTTGGATTTCTTTAGAGTACCCTGAGTATGCGGACAGCGCTCCATTTGAGGAGACGTGCCGAGATGTGATTGTGCGTACAAGCGACAGCCGTCAATTTGTCTACAGGATGCAAGAGGGGTGGGATGACCTTGAAAGGGGGGTAGAGTATTTGTCTCAGCTTATGGGCGTTGAAGGTGTAGATGCGCCTTTGGAAGAGTATGAGTATAGCGACTTTTCTACAAATGAGAGAAAGCACAATAAAGATAGGCTTGGAAAAATTTCTTGGCCCGGTGGAGCCTTGCAGGTAAATTATCAAAACGAAAAGGCCGACCAAGTCCACGAGCTCATGGCCCCCACAAGAGCCATAGACAGCGCCCCGCATCCTATAGCCACCATCACCTACCATATCTCATCCGAATCTCCAGAAGAGGGTA
>JBDNIV010000047.1:0-13015 GCA_041688145.1 Chlamydiia bacterium
AACTGAAGCGCTTGCAACAGCTCGAAGAGACCTTGATGAAGCAAATGCACAAGTTGCTGCTCTACGCACAGAGCTGCAAACTCGAAAAGATACTCCTGCACCTGCTGATCACACTGAAGCGCTTGCAACAGCTCAAAGAGACCTTGATGAAGCAAATGCACGAGTTGCTGCTCTACGCACAGAGCTGCAAACTCTAAAAGGTACTCCTGCACCTGCTGATCACACTGAAGCGCTTGCAACAGCTCAAGCTCAACTTCAAGCTGCAAATGCACGAGCTGCTGATCTAGAAGCACAACTAAGCGCTCTAAAAGAGCAGGATGGAGCGAGTGCTTCGGTTGAAACTCCAAGTGAGAAAGAAATAGCACTCACTGCGCTTCTTAAAAGATTGGAAACATTTGCAGGCGATAACAGTAATTATAATACGACTCAAGGACGCACAGGATCTGTTCGACAAGAGCTAGCAAACATAGTAGCCAAGGAAATCCTTCCAGCATTCAAAGAGTTGAATGCTGCTCAAGGCGGAGCAGCAGCTCACAAATAAGCCCGGATTAGCTGTAAACTCTCTTTGAATCTGTATCTCCTTTAAGGAATGCAGATTCGAATGAGGGTCACTTCACTCAGTTTAGCTTTACTATGAGGAGTAATCATGATGCCTTCACAGCCTGCGGGCACAAGGACTGATTGCCCTTTTTTAGCTATGGCTGTCTCTGTACCTGAGTGGATCTCACAGCGGCCTTCTTCAACAAAAAAGACTTGAGCGCCACCATTTGCTTGGAGGCGAGTCTCTTGAGAAAACACAAACCTATCTAAATTAAAATATTTAGCTTGCAAAAGCTTTTCTACTGTATAGCCCTCTTTTTCTTTGATGGGGCGTTCTTTCGTGATTGTCCAAGGAGCCTCAATGTTGAGGCAGGCAAGACCTTCTGTGATATGGAGCTCGCGGGGCTTGCCATCAGGACCTAGCCTTTCCCAGTCATAGAGGCGATAGGTAGAGTTTGAGCTTTGCTGAACTTCTAAGATAAGACAGCCGGGACCAATAGCATGAACGGTGCCAGCTGGGATATAGATAACATCGCCAGATTTTACTGGAAGCTTTTCAAGTACACTTTCAATGTCTGCGTTGTGAAGCGCTCTTCGAACTGTAGGCATATCGATGCCTGATTTTACGCCTACATAAACAAAAGCATCTTTAGCTGCATCTAGGATATACCACATCTCTGTTTTAGGCTCACTAGACTGCTCTTCAGAAGGGTGGACTTGAACGCTTAAAAGTTTGTGCGCATCAAGCATTTTAATAAGCAAGGGGAAATCATGAACACCTTCATGACCCAAAAGATCTTGTGAGCCTAGTGTTTCTAAAAGCTCGTGTAGGGTTTTGCCCTTATAGGGGCCGTTATCAATAATACTTTGACCCTCTTTTCTGTCTGAGACTTCCCAAGACTCAGCACATACATCAAAAGGGACCTTTTTATGGAAAAGACGCTTTAAACGATCTCCCCCCCAAAGATATTCTTTAAAGATGGGATTGCAACACATTGGGTAGAGGTATTTTGTATCCATATGACTTTATAAATAACAAAGAATTTAGTTAATTCCAAGAAGGAACGGCTGCGGTAATAATTTATGTTATCCGCTAGCCGTTTAAGCTAAAAATGTGTTCTCTTATTTTTCTTAAAGAGAGCTAAAGTACCTTGAAAGGTAACTGCCTATTAAACGCAGCGCATAGTGCTGCTTATCCCGATCTATTAAAGGATAAGGACGACTTTTGTGACAGCGGCTATCAAAAGAGTCTACCGCAAAATGCACAGGAGAAAACGAGGTACTGCGCCCAAATAGATGATTTGCATCTTCAATAGCGGCTGCTATACCTGCAAGGTCGTGGTCAAAAGATTCTACATCTCCAGAACAGCATACTTCGTCTAAAGCTTCAGGAGCAGATAATCGGTCTTGAGATAAATGCCACTTAGTTGCTGTCTCTGGGAAAGCAGAGGCAAAAGGATTTTCAAGCTCAGTAATATAGCGAACAGGATCTGATCCCTCTAATTTGATATAACGTTCAGGAGAAAAAATACGTGTGTAATAATTACTTACATCTTCGTAAGTGCGCAAGCGGCCACAGTAGATAACATGCTGAGCGCCTAAATGAACAAACTGGGCTGCGAGCTTTTTACCATTATCACTTATAAAATCGTAATGCACTTCTATGAAGTTCAACGTGTAGCCACTTTTTAAGTGATAGCGTCTTGAAGTATAATGAAGCCCCTCTTTTTCACTCAGTAAAGAACACGCAAGGCTGCCTACAACCATTTTCTGCAGCTCTAAAGCAAAGCCTATCAAAACAATATCTTTCTTGGAGACTACTGAAGCATCTAAGGAAGTAACTGAGATTAAATTATCTTCTAAATCAGGATAATTAAATGCGAAAAGAGCTTCACTGCTCTTGGCAATATAGTCCAGGTATGTTGCGATTAAATGAGCGTGATAATAGACACTTTGAGCGCCTGGAGTCACAATCACAATAAGATGAGCTTCCCCTGCTTTATATCCCTTGAAATATCTAGGCCCTATTTTTTTATACTTTCCACTATCTATCGAAAAGTTAAGGGGCTCTAAAAAATCAAGACCCAAAATTGCAGGGTCTTTTAATACCAAATCTATAAATACTCCGTGAACTTCAATAGGCCAGCTATGAAAAATAGCTTCTTTTAAAAAAGAGCACGCAAGACGTTTGTCAAAAAGGACTTGCCACTCTTTTGCCTCTACACTCTCTTTTATGATCACGTAAGGCACAACTTGCAATGTGGTTTTTCGAATAAATAGAGCCTTATGTGACTCCACTTCGAAAAAGCGCCTCTTACAGAGGTTTCTTTTTTTAGCTCTAGAGAAGATCATCATAACAAAACAACTTTGTCTATTTTGACTACTTACAACTTAACACAAAACCTACAATTAAAAACTAGCTATCGATTGGTTTTTTCCAAGTTAATTAAGATAATATGCCTAGCTAAACCTGATATTGCGCACTATAGCATTACACTCTACAACTCATAAATATCTCAATTTTTTGCAGGGCCTTTTATATTCAACCAATAACGTGTGTGTCGCAATTGCCCAGTCTTATACAGAGCTGATTTCTCAACTAGATCTGTCAAATCACGCGTAGCTGTCGCTCTAGATGTTTTTGTAATAGTGGTATAGTTTTCAGCACTGAGCCCCCCTTTAAACCCTTTTATCCCCTCAGAAAATAGACGCAATAACACCTTTTTTTGACGGGAATTAATATTACTTTCTAAGTGATGCATCATTTGGGATTTCTCAATTAAAAAGTGGATCCAAGCTATTGATTCTTCTTGAGACTCTAGAATAACTTCTGAAAAAAACCGAACCCAGGCTCTAATATCTAACGTCTTATTACAATTTGCTAAAGCCTTATAGTAGTCTTTTTTTCTTCTTGCAATAACCTGTGACACAGCTATTAAAGTAGGACATCCTAGGTCTCTAGAAAGCACTTTTTCAACCAAAGCGCGTCCTATACGCCCATTACCATCTTCAAAAGGATGGATGCTTTCAAAATAGACATGAGCTACAGCCGCTTTTACTAAAGTAGAGCCTTCATCCAATGCTTCATTAAACCACTCGATAAATGCTGTCATCTCCTCATGAACACATCTTGAAGGAGGAGCTTCAAAATAAATCTCGCATTTATCATAACGTGCAGAAACAATCTGCATAGGATCATCATGAGTTCTATACTTGCCAATATCTGTAATCTTAAGTTCACCTTGCATAAGGAGCCTATGCCACTCCCCTAGCATTTCATGCGTCAATGGCTCATGGAAACTGTCATAGACTTTCCACATTAGATCACCTACTCCCAACTCTTTTAAAGGAAGCTTCTGTACATTATCTAAGAGACCAAAATGACGCTGAATAGAAGATTGCAGGCTTGCTCGATTTAAAATTTCTCCTTCAATTTCAGAGCTGCTAAGCCCTTCATTACAAAGAACTTCAATCACAAACTCTTTTTTATCTTTTTCTTTGAGGTGCTTTAAGATAGCAAAACTGCCTCCAGCTCCCTTAAGAAAGCGCTTTTCTAAAGAGGCCACCTCTGATGAGCTGTAAAAAAAATTAGGCCAGTTAGGCAATTGCCAATTCCAAACCATATCGAGCTTTCTCACATCGTTCTATAACTCAAATATATGCCATATTTTGATTTATAGGTCTACTTACTCTAACTCGCAAAGGTAAAGTGAGCTATAGGGCGGCTCTCTATAGCTCATAAAACGTACTACTTATGAGTTATAGGAGTGAAAATAGGGAGAGACAGTCCTTTTAAAGAAATTGGAGAAGGTGGGATTCGAACCCACGGTACACTTTCGCGTACACACGCTTTCCAAGCGTGCTCCTTCGGCCGCTCAGACACTTCTCCTTGGAACTTAGGGGCATTATCTTGCTTGAGGATTTAGAAAAAGTCAAACGAGCTTACGGTCGAATAAAGAAGAAAACCAGACGGTAAATACAAAAATATTGAACCCAAATGCAACGTATCCCAAATACCCAGCTAGTGGCATTTGGAAAAGATGCATATGATTGCCATAAGGCAAATGATAGCTCCAAGCGCTAGGAGCTAAGCTATTAAGCCCTTCCCAGAAAAGACCAATGACAAAGCCTGCGATAAAAAACCCTAATATGGGCTTTATTTTCCCAGAAAAAACCATATGAAAAACAGATGAGCGCCCACATGACCAGTTGATAGGATCTAAAATAAACACTAGAAAACACCACACTAAAGGATAAAAGGTATGAGGCGCTATCAGTGTTAAAAAAAAGCTCAAAACCCCTAAAAAAATAAGTATTTTCTTCAGCCCTGGTAAGAGTTGCCTATCAGGGATAAGTGTTTTTAAATCTGGGCAAAAAAATAGAAGTGTCGCTAAAAAAGCAGGCACTACTGAAGAGTGTGAAATGCCATAGAGCATCTGAGAAAGCGCCCCTCCAAAAGAGGCTCGATTGGTCCAAAGGTGCAAATCCTGATTAAGAACCTCAAAAAAAAGCCAAAAAGGGACCGATATAATAAATAGAGCTATTGTCCCGAGTCTTAACTGACTCAAAACAGAAGTCCCCCGAGCAGCATAACAAAGGGCATCTATTACAAAAAAATACCCCACCCACGCAAAAGGAAAATAATGCGCTTGCCAAAAGGGACTGCCTAAAAAAATCGCAAAAAAGCCTACTAGAAGTAACAAGATCCCTGTAAACAGAAAAAGGCTATTGATACGTTTTGACATGAGAGGTTTTTATACTTTTTTACGGGCTACCACTAAACTCACAAGGTAGCCCGCACCCGCAATAAGCGCAATAGTAGGAGCAAGTGGCCAATCAAGGCCGTATCCGACAAAACAACCTACACTCCCGAAAAGAGCTCCTAATAAAATAGCTCCAGCGCAAAGCCTAGAAAAGGTTTTAACCCAGTTAGAAGCAATCATGGGGGGAATAGCAAGCAGAGTCATAATCAAAATGATACCGACTACTTTGATAAGTGCCACAATAGCAAGGGCAACCAAAGAGAGTAAAAAGATGTAAAGAGCTCTTGTAAAAAGGCCTTCTAAACGCGCAGCTTCTTCATCAAAGCAAATAGCTAAAAAGCGTCTATGAAAGATCATAGCAAGTATTACAATCACGACATCAATGCCTGCAATTAGCCATATATCAAAGGGAGTCACCCATAAAAGATTACCAAATAAAAACGCGTGTAAATCTGAGCTACCACCGGGCGTTAAGAAAATAAAGATGACTCCAATTGCCATCCCAATAGACCATATAGCAGATAAGATAGCATCTTCACGCTCACGATAGTGAATGTGCACAAAGCCCATGATAGCTGCAGCTATCACGCCCGAAACAAGCGCACCTATAAGCGGATTACAATAAGTAAGCCCATGTACTTTTTGTAGCCACAAACAAAGACCCATACCTGAAAAAATACTATGAGAAATACTGCCTGCTAGCATTGTAATTCTTTTAACTACAATATAAGAGCCTACAACTCCACTAGCAATAGAAGACAAGAGAGCAAGGGTTAAAGCTAATATGAAGATAGTGCTCACGAGCTGCCTTTTTTCTTGCGATTTTTAGAAAGGTGACAATCCGATTTACTTAGCGGCGTATGATAAAGGCCCATAGCAAAGTGTTCACAAACCTCACTTGCTTTAAACTCGGTGACATTTTTTTCTACACAAAGCACACGGTCTACAACATCTACAGCATGAGCAAGCTCATGAGTGACCATGCAAATAGTCGTCTTTTTTTCAGCTTTAAGGTCTAAAAGAAGATCTGATATACACTTTTTAGAAGTCGCATCGCACGAAGCAAAAGACTCATCTAGAAAAAGCGTTTTTGGTTTTTTTACAAGAGCGCGTGCCACTAACGCCCGTTGTCTTTGTCCCCCAGAAAGCTTAGAAAAACTTTCGTGAGCATATTTACTAAGACCTACATGCTCAATGATTTCCAAAGCAGATTTTTTATCTGCTTTGGAAAAGCCTCCCCAAAAGCGCATCTTGGATAAAAGCCCCATTAAAACTACTTCTAAAACTGTAATAGGAAAGCTTCTATCAAAATGCAGTTGCTGAGGCACATAACCCACGCTACTTGCGCTCGCGTTTTTTATTTTCCCAGATGTTGGCTTTAATAGACCCAGCATAAGGCGCAAAAGCGTAGTTTTACCACCACCATTAGGGCCAATAATTCCGATGTATTCTCCAGGATAGATTGAAAAATTTGCATTTTCAATAACAGAATCTGTCCCATAACTAAAATTTAGGCCTTCAGACTCGATTACAGCAGCCTTTTTCATAAAGCAGCTGCCTGCGCTATTTTGATAAAATTGCTAAGAACATCTTCTTCATAAGGATCTAAGATTTCCATTTTCAGCTTTAGCTTCTCTGCGGCTCCAATAGCGGCTAGACTTTGCTCTTGAGGCTGAATGTAGAGCGTTTTCAGCTTGAGCGCGTGCGCGCGCTTTTCAACATGTTCAATATGGCGTATAGAAGTGCACTGATCACAGGTGCTTACATTGAGCTGCTCAATTCCATAGTACTCACAAAAGGTAGTGAAAGCTGGGTGCATGACTAAAAGGGTTTTTGTTTTAGCTCTGGCCAAGATATCTTTAACTTTTCGATCAGTAAGATCTACATTATCGATAAATTCCCCTAAATTTCTCTCAAAATAAAGGGCGCTTTCAGGGTCTAGATTTTTCAAGATATCGGCGACTTGCCGAGCCTGGTCTTTTAGACTATCAGGATCTAGGAGGCCATGAGGCTTGCCTTTATTTAAGTCGCGAAATAAAACGCGCGCACCAATAGCCTTACTTGCTTGGCGCTCAAACCCATCCCCTCCCCCAAACCATACATCTGAGCTTGACAATTTTTCAATCTGAGAAGGGGGCATTTCAAAATTATGGGGATCTGAAGACTGGGGCACTACTGAAGCCACATTAACTAAAGAACCGCCAATAGCGCGTACAATAGATATATGAGGAGCAAGTGATGTCCAAACCTGAATCAGCTTTTTCTCTCTTTTATGCACATCCTTAATGGGGACTAGAGGCTTAACTGCTTCAGATAAAAAAGGGGCTGTACAAGCCAGAATACAAAGAAGAAATTTGAAAGTTTTTTTAGTCATAAGCTCAAAAATTTGATGGTCTCATTATAAGGGATTTGCCCCATTTCATCAACATTTAGCCTTGCGCCACCAAGGTTAAGTGAGCTTGCAAACGTTAACACCTTTTTTGAGAGCACAATTCCCTTGACTCAAAAGGCTATTCGAGGTATTTTTTCCTTTATATACGAACACATGAGACATAAGATTATGTACGCCATTATTCAAAACGGTTCTAAACAATATCGCGTTGAAGAGGGAGACGAAATTAACGTCGAACTTATAGAGACTTTCTCAAGCGATCATACTTTTAGCGAAGTGCTTTTCGTTCAGTCGGATACAGCTCTAGTCGGCACACCTTTTGTCGAGGGCTGGAATGTACAAGGAGAAATTTTAGGTGAGTCTAAGGGCCCTAAAACAGTAAGCTTTAAGCGCAAGCGCCGTAAAAACTGCCGGAAGAAGATTGGCCATCGCCAGCATTACACTCGTGTAAAAATTACTGCTATCTCTGATGGCAAATCAGCTCCTAAAGCAGCTGCAAAAGCTGAGCCTAAGGCTTCAGTAAAAACAGAAGAAAAAGTTGCTCAAAAAGCTAAAGTAGCTGATAAAAAACCAGTTGCAGCTAAAAAAGCTCCTGCTTCTAAAGCAGCAGCAAAAAAGCCTGCAGCTAATAAAACCGATAAAAAATAACCGAGGCTCTCCGAGATGGCACATAAGAAAGGGCAAGGCGCATCCAGAAACGGTCGAGATTCCAATTCCAAGCGACTAGGCGTAAAAGTCACACACGGTGAAAAGGTAAATACTGGAGCAATCATTATCCGCCAACGCGGAACAAAATGGCATCCAGGTAAAAACGTTGGAAGAGGCAAAGATGATACCCTTTTTGCTCTCGCTCCAGGTGTTGTAGCCTACCGTAAACAGCAAAAGACTATCGTCTCTATCACCCCTGCTTAAACGCGCTTTTTGCCTCATCGATTGCTTTCGATAGGATACAAACATTTATGTTTACAGATCATTTAACAGTGAAGCTCATTGCCGGCAAAGGTGGCAATGGAGTCGTTGCTTGGCGGCGTGAGAAGTACCTCCCAAAAGGAGGTCCTTATGGCGGCAATGGCGGCGCTGGCGGCGCTGTTACCCTGAAAGCCAGTGAACATCTCATATCATTAGATTCTCTAAGAAATAGGCGCCAAATCAAAGCTCCAAAAGGCAGCGATGGCGGCACAGCTAAAAGAGCCGGACAAAAAGGACGTGATCTCACAATAGAAGTGCCTTGTGGCACCCTTATTAGAGACTCTGAAACCCACGCTCTTTTAGAAGATCTTTCTTCGCATGGGGATACATGGACTGCTTGTATACCTGGGCGCGGTGGGCGCGGCAATGCGACTTTTGTTACCCCTACCAATAGAGCTCCCAATATCTGCACAAGGGGTAAGCCCGGCCAAGAGCGAACGGTCATTCTAGAGCTAAAAACCATTGCTGACATTGGCCTTATCGGCTTCCCCAACGCTGGAAAATCCAGCTTACTCCGCGCTTTATCTAGAAGTGATGCTAAAGTAGGCGCGTACCCCTTTACTACACTGCACCCTAATATTGGCTTTATGGAGTTTGAAGACTACTTAAGAGCCGCTATTGCTGATGTTCCAGGTATTATTGAAAAGGCCAGTGAGAATAAAGGCCTTGGCCTCGACTTTTTAAGACATATTGAACGCACCGAGATCTTACTCTTTGTATTAGATGCTGGAGGCGTTGATGGCCGTGACCCTATGTCAGACTTCTCTATACTCAAAAAAGAACTTTATGCTTACGACAAAAAACTGCTCAGCCGTCCTAAAATCATAGCTCTAAACAAAGCTGACTTAGAAGAGGCTCATGAGCACATCTCAGCCTTTAAAAAAGCTTTTCCCGATGAAAAGATTTTTGTAATTTCAACAAGCTCTGAAGAGGGTCTCAAAGCCTTAAAAGATGCCTTGCATAGCGCTTATCTTACTTTGCATCCGCCAAAAGAGCGCTGTTTAATATAAAAGCTTTTTTACGCTTCTGATGCCTCTTCCATTGCCCCTCCTCTTAAAGCTGCCCGACAACGCTCAGCATTCCACATATAGATCTTTCCTTGAACATCTGGAGGTTGATGAGGCACTTCAAGATGCTCCACATTTGTAGCATCTAAAATTTTCATAAGTGCCCTTACCTCATCTTTTGAGGTTGTTTCATTGCCAATACTTAGAACGCGCAAGGTCTTAATTTGAGGCAAAAGAGTTTCACATGCCTCTAGGACACCTTGTGTCCAGCCGCAACCTGCCAAGCGCAAAGAGATAAGACTTGAGCACTTAACTGCAGCTTCTAAAATTTTCTCTACAGCGTCTATACCTTGCATATCTTCTAGACCTGGTGATTTAGCTGCGCAAGCTCTAGGTATAGCTTCTTTCGTAAACACAATTTTAGTGTCAGAAGAAAGAGGCTGCGCGCCTTGATTTGCAGCAGCAAAAGCGTCCTTTGCTGCCTGCTCAGAATCTAAACTAGAAGACGCATCCGTTGGAGCGCATTGATAAAGCTCTTCTGCAGCTTGCGCTTCTGCCTCTTTACGTGTTAGGTACTGCGATTCCGCCGGATACGAAGAACCTCCACCCTCTGGCAAAATAGGCATGTCATACTCAGGTTCTGCTGCATCCCCAAAACCAAAGCTACCTTCTTCTATTTGGGTACGTGTCAAGTACTGAGGCTTCTCTTCATCCGAAGGATTTCCTTCTAATAAAAGAGGTATGTCATACTCAGGTTCTGCTACATCCCCAAAACCAAAACTACCTTCTTCTGATGCCTTTTGTTTAGCAGCTAGTGACTGCTCTACTGTAAGCCCAACACCATCTCCATACAGGTTGCCCTCCGGACCTGCTGGAGTCGAATTCAACTCAAGATACACATGAACAACACTATCTACAGGCTGATCATATAAGGGCTGCTTCACTGCTGTGGCTCTGGGATCAAGATAAATATCATCTTCGCCCAATCTAAGACCTGCAGCACGCAAAGCAGCTTCTAGATCTTCATATATAGGCTGGCTGACTGCACTTGCTCCAGAACCTGCAGGCAGTTCTCTAAGAAAAGTAGACCATCTTTCACTTTTTTTAGGCATATTTCTTGGCGGTAAAAGGGGCGCATGATCTGAGCCTTTAAAACCCCTTAAAGGGGGTAGTGGAGCGCCTTGTTTTACACTTAAATCATTACCTGCAAGGTTTAAAGACATTAATCTATTTGAAAATTCAGGATCCATGATTGCCAAAATACGGTCTAAATCTTCTGGACCCAATAAATTATGAGATAAATCTAATGCGTTTAAACTTTCTACAAGCTCTAAAAGTTCCCGTAATTCCTCTAAACCTTCGCTTCTTAAGCCCATCCCACTCAAATCTAAAACGCGCATCTGAGAAAGTGTATTTAGCTCAAAGCTTCCTGCAAAAAGGCCTTTAAGGGCCTCTAAGGTTCCCTTCGCTGTTTCAGGTGTTTTTGGGCCTAAAATACCTAACCTAAAAGCAGCTGTAGGGTGAAAGAATGGCTGCTGCATAACAGGTTCGCCAGGGAAAAACTTGTTACATAAGAGAGTAACATCCTTTCCTCCTTTGAGCAGATCTCGCAATAAATCCAAAGGCCACTGAGGAGCCATGATTGTTTTTGCGCAGCTCTGATTTCGCAGTCCCCTTAATAAAACACTTATGCAACCCCGCGCTATCTGAACTCTTTGCCCATAAGCAGCTTCTTGAGCATCGTAAGCTTCTTCATATTCGGCATCTAAGTTTTTAGCTTTTTGTGTTGTTACTCGACTAGAGTCTAGTTCATCAGGCTCTGGAACCACCTTTTGATCTGGAGGAAACTCTAGTTCTAAGTAGAGCCTGCGAACTTCAGAATTACGCAAAGCATCGGTAAACACTTTTATTGCAGCCTGAAATGCTTTTTCATTTCCTAAAGGGAAAGCTAAACCTAGTCTAAGCTCTTTTAGTTTAGAGTCACAAGACAACGCGTTAGCTACTTGCGCTAAACCTGGAGGGTCAAGAAAAATCCCCTCTAGATGCAAGTGCTCTAACCTTGGGCATCCACGAACTATATCTGCTAAACTTTCACCTTTAACGTAAGCTCCTTGAAAGCTAGCAGCTGACTCATCCGAAGACCCTTCTGGCTTCACAACAAGTGATACACACACTTGAGCTTGTAAGTGTTTTAACGAACGCTCTAATTCCTTATCTCCTCTAACAAACTCTAACTGTAAAAAACGTACCTCATTAAATAGAGAGCCGCACCCTTCCCAATATGCTGATAGCCCTTTGTAGACAGCTGCTGTTGCGCTTAGATTTGGAAGTGCCTTCCCATCAAATACTGAGACCTCTTGCTTTGGCCCATTAATAACTACTGCTGATGGAATATCTGAAGCTCCACTTTCTGTAAAATTAGCTTTCCCATCCTGCATATCAACCTGAATTACTCGTGCAAAAAAACCATACTCAGCCAAAACTGACTGAGCCCAACTAGGAGCGCTATCTAATTGAAATGTTTCAATAAAACCACTTACAGATGGATTTTGTAATAATTGAGAGTGAAGATAGGCTGCATATCTATGTAAAGTCTCTATCCGATTTGGGAGCCTTAAAATTGCACCTAAAACCTGAAAATGCTTCTCTAAATTATCTGATCTGCTATTGATCTCAGGCTTTGCACCTGAAGCGATTTTAGGCTCTGTAGTAATAAGATGCTCTTTTAAAATTGGCTTCGCCCAATTGGGAGCTCGAGATAATCGGAATGGATCTTGAGATGGATCTGAAGAGAGGAGATGGGCAATAGGCTTTATCTCTGCATCATGGTCTGGCAACTGTAAAACCAATCGGACTCTATCAAAATCTTTTTTTACTGAAGGATTTTGCAGAAAATTGGCTAAAACATGCTCACGATCTGGCAATTGCAAAAGCACTCCTAAAAGCACAAAGTGCTCTTGTAAAGAGTGTGCACTCAGGTTAATCCCCCCATTGTAATCTTCTCGCATCAAAAGACTAGCTGCTTCACTCATTGGCATACGCAGCCCATGCTCTAAACTGCCTATCATCTGATCCATAGACTCAGCTATCTGCTCGTTAGAGCTGCCCTCTGCTATTTTTCTGACGGATTCATATAATGGATAGTTGATTCGCCCACTTGAGAGCAAAAGAGCTTGGTGTATTAGGGAAATTTTTTTGTCGTCAGCAGTCTCTGAACCAGGGCATTTAAATCTGCGGATAGTTCGATGTAAATACTCAATAATTTTATCAATTTGATCTGGGTTCTTTTCTAATGCTAACTTGAGATAAGCAAATTCCAAATATAGACTTTTTTCAGAAGAACT
>JBDNIV010000048.1:0-11031 GCA_041688145.1 Chlamydiia bacterium
CCAAGTGTAGGCACAGAAATTAGTAGCATGAAGCTCAGTATTCGCTGCCAAAGCATAACATCACCCTCAATAAAGATTCTTTGGGTCGATTCTGTATTCCTAACTTTAAAATAACAAGGTTTTTTTAATCTGAATTAAGCGTTATCTATTACGCTCGCGCTCAATTCATTAGCTCTCAAGGCTTCTCAATATAAATCAGCTGCTTTGTAAAGTCGATGTACATGACATGATTTTTAATGAAGTCCATTCCTAGAATGCCATCAACATCATTTATCTCTTCTGTCATCTTGATAAAAAGAATATCCATTTCTCCATAATCTAAGCCCTGAATGGAAAATGTCTTAGACTGCATGATGGGCAGGTTATATTGTCTTTCTGCCTTGCTAATATCTCCAGGATATTTCGACTCATGCAAAATCACCCTAGTACACCCTGTATCTAAGAGCATCTTAAATACACCTAGATCTGTTGAGACGTTCACAATGATGCCCTTAGGGGTCATCTCAAAAGGTATTTTAGAGTACTTTCGAAGATCATACCCATCTTGCTTTAGCTTGAAAAAGCTATTTGATAAAATGAGCTTCGAGTTTTTTGAATCGAGGAGTAGGTTCACTTTTTTCAGAAGGCCCCTTCCTATAGTGCCCACTGGATCAGGAGGGTCTTTATCTGACCTATTTGAATAGATTAAATATGCTTCTTCATCTACAGGATAAACTTCGACAATAGTTGAGTTGTTAAAAACAAATGAGCCTATTTGCGCTTTTTCTAAGCAGTATGCTGAGCGCTTGTATTCTATACCCCTAAAGTTCTTGTATGTCTGAAGCTCTAATGAAGTTTTCCTAAGACCTCGTATATGGTCAGATAAAAGTTTCAACTCCAGCTTTGACCCTAGATCTAATGACATTGGATAGCAACTTTCTTGAATAGATACATCAACATACGGGATTCTACTCAAGTCAAATTTGACTGGCACTGACACATGGTATGAGTTTACTTTTTGAAGCAGGGCAGCTATGCAAAAAAATGATATGACAAAAGCTGAGCAGTATCTCCAATACGTTTTTACAAAGGACACAATATAATTTTTTCTGTTAATGATTAAAATCAAATTTAATTTTGCCTTCACCAGAAGCTCTTGTTTCTCCTCCGTGTCTTTCAACCTTGCCTTCAATAGAGACCGAAGGACCACCACCGTTACCTTTATACTCAATTTCCGCCCCTAGATGAGAATTACCATCACTATCTCCCCCTCCTTTGATAGTCACTGACCCTCCTCCTGATTCCTTGTCTTTGCATGAGATGAAGTACTTACTAGAAGGGCGCTGTGAAACTTTCCTGCCATTCCAATCTACAGTTTCTTCTAAAGGTAAATCTGCAATGTTAAAATTATATTGACCTAATACATTACCATAATTTTCTATCTGCATAATTGCCTCCTGGTTAGATTTTAGGCCTTAGAGAATTAAAGAATTTTTTTTATTTGTCAATGAAGGCTGATTTAGAAAAAAGTGTAATGTACAAGATTGCCTCCAAGAGAGCTATAAGTTACAATTGTTTTCCAACTACTTAATCTGGAGGCTATATGTCTATAAATCCTATTTCTTCTTCGGACCTCAATCTTGCATACGAAGCTTTTGACGAGCTTGTGCCTCATATGAGTGCTATTAGGAAACTCTCAGATGTCGATCTTTTTGATGAAGCTCGTTATGAAGCTTTTGGCATAAGAGTCTTGCCTATTTTACAAAACGCTTTAGACAAGGTCGAAGACGTATTAAGAAATAGAGGTTTTTTTACTGAAGATTTTGATCTAGTAATCGGTAAGTATCAACAAGATGCCAAAAAAATAGCTGATTTAGAGGAAAAAATCCAATATCTTAGACGAGAGCCTACCTCTTTAACAGACAAGCTCAGCGCGGAGTATAATAAAACTAAGACGTTTTCATCTTCTAACATAGCCGGCTCTTATTTGAGCTCATCTTCAGAATTTGAGCTTGAAAATGACCTTAAATTCATAGAACTTCTTGGCAATATTTCAAAAACCTTTGATAGGGTGATTAGCGCATCAACAAAACGTGATGATAAAGAGCTTGTCCACTCTATGGAGGATTTTGCAAACGCCTATAAAACCATCATGGGCTGTACCCCAGAATCCGAAATCGAAAAGATAATTGAATCTCTTGAACTAGAGCTTATAGAAGTTCAAGAGAGAAAAGGTTTAGATCTTGACCAAATACAACCCGCATAATCGTATGATCTCGGGTCTGTATTTCCTGTCCCAGATAAAAACCTAATTAAGCAAACTTGCTTAATTAGATTTTAAACTTTTCTTGTAATGCATATTAGCATTATGAAGTCTCAAGTTAGCATAGAGCCCCACAACTGCTAGTAACAAGTTCAGTCCAACAAAAACTCCGCTAATGCCCCAGTCGATAGGAGATTGGATTGTCAGCCATTTTGGCGTGAATAATAGGGGGCGGTAGAAAGGCAAAGCAAGAAGCATTATAAAATTTGCAACAATCACAACCTTCAAATACTTAGTTCCTGGTTTAGCGTAAGCGCAGCGGTATAAAATAAACCACGCCACTGCCATAGAAATAAGGCCCCAGCCAAGAGCATACAAAGTCCAATTTAATGGAAGAGCGTTCGCATGAAACTTAATTTGCAAAAGTTGATCCATAATGATCATATAAGAATTAAGGGCTATCGATGAAACAAAATATAAAAGCCAAAACTTTTTAGCTTTTTCTTTTTTTTCAAATAAACTAGCTTTATCCATAATTTTTCACCTTTTTCTTTATTAACTTAAATCTGTTCTGGAAAATCACTGATCCGTGATTTTACAAAAAAAGGTGGGTAAAAACAAGGGGGTATTATTTCTTTGAAAGTAATCGTAAAAAACCCCAGGCCGCGGCTTAAGCAGCTTGGGATTGACCAGGAATAATAGGTGTAATCTTACGAGCCTTAAAAGCTGCAAAAAGTTTGTAGGTATCTTCGGCAAAGGTCTTAGGCAATTCGGCTCCGAATAACTTGCGAAATGCATTTGTCGCTTTATAGACCGTTCTCATGGTCACAACAGCACCTACTGTTGAGATAATGACTTTTAACGCAGCCACTTTCACAAAAACCATACTAGCAATACCTATAATACCGATTGCAACGTGCCCTACACACTCTAACACATCAGCAGAGAGGTTAGACTTGTAGTTTGTCGATACGCGGCCCTGTAGGGCAATTAAGGCATCTTGGTGCTCTGATTTACTAAGATCAATACCCTCTTTATTCAGATGAAGCTCATGAGCAAATGTAGGTGAGACTATTTTTTCTAAAGCCGTCAGCTGGGCACGCTGCGCTCTTTTCACAAGAAGCTCACGCTTTTTGCTCGCAATAAGGCTCGTTTTATCTTCGTTTGTAAGATTGGGGTTTAATAGCTCATCGATAAAAGCTTCTCTATCTGCTTTTATGCTATCATGACGCTCTTTGACCAAATTCTTAAGAGCGTATTCTTGGCCAAATTTTTTATGTATATAAGCCTTGATTTTGTGGCCTATGTCTCCAAAGTAATCTCCCCAGCCATTGATCTCATCATCATAAGTCTTCCAAAGACTTTTGCTCTGATCCTCTAGGCTTTTACCCGACAGCTTACTCATTTTCTTATTGATAGAAGTCTCATCTATTGAAAAAAAAGAAGAATAGACTTTCCAGATAGCTTGAGCCTTTTCTTCAGTAGTATTGGCCTGCTTGATGCCTTTGTCGATCTTGCCGTGGAAGCTGACTTTTTTAACAAGCCAGTAAGCTTCAAAAGCTCCTGTCACGAGGTTAGTGACTCCTGATATATAGCCCGCTACAACACCACAAACAGAAGCTACTTGCTTAATCTTATCGATAATATGTCCTAGGTGCCCACCCGCCTGGGATATGCCCCCTAAAACTGTTAAAGAGGTCACGGAAACAAACTCCAAAGTAGGAATATAGAACCCGCCTTCTCGAGGGGGCTTAGAGGAAGTATTTATGGGAATCTGAGGGGCTATATTTCCTGGGCCCTGCATAATCACTGGAGTAACCATAATATCACCTATTATAAAAATATTTAGTTAGTATAACTCCATTTTAAAACAAAAAAATAAAGAAAATATTAATATAATATTTCTATTTGAATAAATTTAAAGGGGAGGGCAATGAAAACCTCAAAAGACTGAGCTTATCCCCCCAATTAACTGATTCCTCAGGACGGAGGACTAAAAACTCTGAACAATTTAGCTGAGCTTGCTTTTTAGCTTCCATAAGCTCATAAGCAGGTCTAAGCTTATCTTCAAAGGACAGCTTAAACGTGTGCCAGTGGCATCCAATGCTCAGCTTGGAGCCTACTTCTTGATGAATCTTAACGGCCTCACTGGGATCCACATGAACAGGACCAAGAAACTTACGCGGCGCATAAGCGCCTATAGGAATTAGACTTAAATCCATATATCTGAATCTATCGCCAATAGCCTGAAAGTCTTTGCTATTATACCCAGTATCCCCCACAAAATAGAACCGTCTTAAGTTTTGCTTTTCACCTACCTCCACTACAAAACCTGCCCAATGGCTTTTGTTCCTATCAAAAAGGCCCCTTCCTGAGTAATGCTGCGCTGGCACAGCTGTGATGCAAATACTCTTGTCCAATCTTTTGTCTTGGAAGGAGCTCCACCATGGAATCTCTATCGTATTTTTTATGCCTAATTTCCGAAACCACCTACTCAGCCCCTCTGGTAAAATCCAGGTGATATTTGGAAGTTTCTTATGAAGTGCTAAAACTGTGGGCTTATCTAAGTGGTCATAATGGTTGTGACTAATCAAGACAAAATCTATGTCTCCTAATTCGTCGATATTTGGATGGGGGTCTTGTCTTTTTGGGCCAAAGCCTTTTACTGGCGAGCAGCGTCTACTGAAGATAGGATCTGTCAAAAATTTTAATCCCTTTAATTCGATCATAAATGACGAATGTCCAAACCAAACAACCCGATTAGAGCCGTTGATACTAGTTCTATTCTCTTCTAAAGCAAAATCTGAAGGAGAAATAAGCTCTTCAGAAGAATCGCTGTGTTGTCCAGTAAGAAACCTGAACAGATCCATAAAGGAGCGCTTGTTTTGAGGATTAGTATTACTAAACCTTTTAGGCCGATTAGATTTATCCATAAGATGCCCTAATTTTTTTAGCTATATAGTGATATAAAAGACATAGCTTACCCAAAAAAATCGAATTACTAAAGGTCTTTAATCGAAAGAGGCTTGTAATTCTCAGGATCTATTTTAACGATTAAAGGATTTAAGCTAAGGCTAGCAACGGCTCTTGTTTGCTGTTTGGGTTTTGTAGATAGCAATTTTCCAATGATTTGAAGGGGATTTTCTATGACTTTTTAATGTGGTCTAAGTTCTGGTATATACAAACATCAGGCCCAGGCTTATCCTCATCAGGCTCTACAACCACCTTAAAAGTATATTGAGGAAATTCAGACTCAAGCTTTAACTGCCATGACTTAGCCATACAATCAGCTAAAAGATCCAGAGCTTCTGCTGAACAGTCTAAGTCATTAAAAACGTATGCTACTTCATAAAAATTAAAGCTAGCAACTCCATTTTTAAACTGGTCCAAAGAAATTTTTCCGCGTTTATAATTTTCTATACACTGTTCTGCTTTAATCTTAGCATTAAATCCCTGTAAATTAGATGCGAGAAACACACACTCATCAATTTTTGTGAATTTAGGAAATAAAAGCTCATAGTAAAGCAGCGCATCTATAGGGCTGCCTATAGTATGTATAAAATCTAAGGGGTCATCAAAAGTTTGACTAGTGTCTATATATTCATATTTTTCTTTTATAGCTTCTAATAGATGCATAACCATTACCTAGTACCCTGATGGTAATTCCCACTTCTCAGGCTTTCTGCCTTTTAGAGACTTTCCAGGACCGCTTCCTTTCAACCTATCATAAATAATTGGGGGTTGCTGCTCTCCATGTGGCTGACCAACACCCCTAAAACGCTTAACCTCAACAAACTTACCTGTTACGGAGTTTTTTTCAAATGTTGTATATTTTTCTACTCTTCCAGAGCTGCCATATTTAAACCTCGTATGGGGGCCTCCAGCTTGATGATCTGGCAAAAGTTTATTTTTTACCCTCGAGCCCATCTCTATTCTAGGCGATCTTATAACAGATGTGCTTCTATTTCTTGAAACGAACTGACGAAACTTATCCTGAATATATGACTTACCACAAAAGTAGGTTGTTCGAACAGTATTTGTTAATAAGGACCCCGAACCCAAGGTGCAAAGTGTCCACCCTACCTCTCCCATGCGAGCGCAAGCCTCTAGAGCTTCGCTTGCTACTGATCCGTATACATAGCCTGTTTCTGAAAGGCTTGCATTTTCCTCTGATAAATATCTTTGAGCATTAGGAACCCCCACAAAAAGGCCATCTGAACTACTTAATTGATTTTCAAAACCACCAAGAAGATTGTCTATTCTATGGCTTCCTATCCCACTACTAATATGTGCATATGTGGGTTTTTATGGGGGTCAGGCCTGTAATGATTGAAAGGTCACTAACAACAATATACCACTTGTTATGTGCTTAGTCCCAATCGCTAGGTTGGAATTTTTGGATTTCATCCATAGAAGTAAAAAGGTCAGAAAATTTAATCTCCCAAATTAGGCCAAACTGTTTAGGCGCCTTTATGTGTATGTAAAAGCGGCCATCTTCTCCAATTTCAGACTGAAATTCTTCAACACAATCTTTTATCATATGATATGTTTTGCTTTTTGAAGAACTATCCTGATTTATATCACTGTAATGTGCGATCTCTTGATCATCTGTGCACAGCTGTTCTAATTTGTACAGCCACAAGTTTTTGAATCTAGCCGGTATAATCATATTAATATCAGCAGTGCCGTCAGCTGTATCCAGGGATCTATAAGAATCTGTACACTCCCCAACCATTTTATACCTTTCAATTTCTTCCATGATTATTCTCTGCTTACCCCTATCGGATATACCCTTTCATCAATACCCACAATTTTTTTGTTTTTTCTCCAGCCCTTAAATTTTTCAACATGCATATGTGGATTTTTATGAGGATGTGGGTGATTAAAATCAAACCTAACCTGCCTCATTTCACACTTAGAACTAAACACCAAGTCACTATGTTCATTTCGAACACCCCTAATGCCATCTCCCAGATATTCCTCTACCTGACCGAAAGCTTTTTGCACTGCCTTTTGGTTAATTGAAGAATCTTTTCCTCTGGCTACCATCCCTGCCTTAGGAGATCGAATGGAAAAACTCCCTCTAGCACCACTGATTGCCCTATTAGCTAATCTACCTACGCTCCTTCCTAGGGCTACTCCAGACGCCCCTAAAGTCACTGTGTGAAAAAGCCCTCTTCCGCCCATGATTCCAATTTCTCTGGGGCTCTGGGTCTCAAAACTTCTAGCAAAACTATCACCATGCTCTCCAATGTTGCTAAAAAAGTCCAATGTACTTTCATATTTGCCAACTATAGACTGCCTTATGCCTCCTATTGTGCCGTAAAAGTCTTGATATAATCTAGGTCCAAGACAGCAAGCATTATACAACATCTGAGCAGGAGCTATTACTAGTGCGCTTCCTGCTTCTCTAACTATACCTTCTGCTGTGCCTAGGGTGGTAATAGCTCTATCTCTTGATGTCTGAAAGTAATTAGTGTTATCGCTGGATAATCGATCTACTGCTGAGCGGATCTCTCTATCTGAAGACATATTGCCAGCAACAATAGATGAACTATTTTCATATCCCGTATCTAGAGGACCACCTCCACTTCCCAAAAGCCCAAAAGCATCGTACTGCATAATAGGGCTGTTGTGGACATGGGCATATAGGTTCATGCCATCTGCATACCCTAGGGGATCGGGGCTCATCCATCTGCCGAGTTTGGGGTCGTAGTCTCTTGCTCCAAATGCGGTTATCCCAGCTCCTGGTATGTATCTTTTAGAGGAAAAAAGCCAGGGGCTCACATTTTTTCTTGGTCTAGATAATGAGAGCCATGCGTCTCTGTATGCTACATCTAAAGAAGTACGCTCTCCAAAGCCTGTGTAGCGATATGCCATAGCGGGCTTTTGGTAATATCCAGAGAGAAGCACAGTCACATTGCCTCTATGATCGTAGATGGGAACGTAGTCTTCACCTTCAATTATGAAGTGGTGGCCATTGGCTATTTCAGCTTCTATACCTTCTAGGGGGACTCTGAGTTCTTGGACTTTTCCATGAGCATCAATAGAGCCTATTTCACACTGTTCGTCATAAATAAAAGTGCGTTTTTTGCCATCGTGAATCTCTGTAATGCGCCTATCTAAAGGGTCATAGCTAAAGGTGTATGAGAACTTTCCAGGCGACACAATGCCTATCAATCGATCAAAAGCATCATAGGAAAATTCGAGCTCTTTATCGCTTGTTTTTTTGACTACATTGCCCCAAGAGTCATGCTCTATATCCAGATCTTCAGAAGAGCTGATTTGGTTCAGCTTTGTGATTTGAAAGGTATTTTCATTGTGGGATATGCGATTTTGGATGGCATCATAAGTGTAGGTGTGAGGCTTTATTCCCTCTTCAGAAATGAGCTGGTCTAAGTCATCATAGTGGTAATGGATTTGATTCTGGCCTAGAGGATCTTTAACCGTTTTTGTGATTAAGCGTCCAGCTTTATCAAATGTGTTTTGCTCATAAAAATAAGGGGCTTCAATTTTTATGAGATTACCCAAAGGGTCTATTGATCTTTTTATAAACCCTAAATTGTAAGGCAGCCTTACAGAGCAGATGCGTCCTGAAAGATCCCTTTCTACAATTTCAGTAGATGTGTTTTTATAGGAAGATTTTTTGAGATGAGCACCCTCGTAAGTGTAGAAAATAGAAGAGCTGTCTGGCAGTTTTGTGGAAAGCTTTCTTCCTAAAGGAGAATAAGTGTGGCTAATAGTTAAGCCGCCGTAGCTGTCTTGAGAAAGGTTGCCATAAGCATCATAAGAGCGATTTAAAAGTATTTTTCCTGAAGAGTCTAAAGCTTTTACAACCCTGCCGAGGGGGTCGTAGCTGTAGCTATAATCAATGGGGCCGTGTGATAATCCCTCGCTATATACTCGAGAAATAAGGCCCTCTTTAGAG
Organism: Chlamydiia bacterium; assembly: GCA_041688145.1. Taxonomy (GTDB): domain Bacteria; phylum Chlamydiota; class Chlamydiia; order Chlamydiales; family JAAKFQ01; genus JBDNIV01. Next base: position 9,171 of record JBDNIV010000048.1, read on the forward strand.
TGCTCATAGCATCTAGAGCCGTTTGGCTTTATCTTCTTTATGAGCTGGCCTAAGTTGTTGTAAACAAAGCTTACTTTTTTCTCAGATTGGCTCTTATAACCCTCTATCATCTCTAAGAGATTGTCTGCGAGACTGTAGCTGTAGGCGACTTCAAAAAGAGCGGTTCCTGTTTTGGGGTCTTTTTGCTGTTCAAAAGTGAGATTGTCGCGACTGTCATATATTTTAGTTTTATGAAATATAAGAGCGCCTAAAGCGTCATACCGTTTTTCATCTTTGAGGTTGCCGTGACCGTCAAACACTAATTCTGATTTTCTTCCTAAAGGATCTGTAGTCACTTTAGAGATATACCAAAAATCCCATCTTCCTAGATCTACAAGGTGATAATCAATAGAGGTCTTCGCGCCAAGAGGGTTTTGCACCTTTCTTGCTCTACCAAAAAGATCATACTCTATAAAAGTCTCTTCCGGGCCGCACTTGCCATAGGCTGTTTTTTTGATTACATTGCCCATAGAGTCATAGGCCAAATCTTCTTTTTCTTGAAAATCTCCACTCGGAAGAATGGTTGCTGAGGAAATAGCCCTACCTAAAAGATCGTATGAGAGTTTCTCAACGTACTGCAGATTATTTTTCTCAAAATAACTTGTGGATACTCTTTGACCAAGAGCGTTATAGCCATACTCAACTCGGCCCCCTGTGCCTTCAATAGATTCAGAAAAAAGCCTTCCAAAACCATCGTATTCATAAAGAGTTTTCACTCCCATAGCATCTGTTTTAGAGGTGATTTTTCCAAAAACGTCATAAGCGGCCCTAGACTCGCTCACAAGCTTTCCTGAAGCGTTCTCTATTTTCTGACAAATAACATTATCCAAAAGATCGTAGCTAAAAGTCTCAAGGGTTTTGTCTGTTTTTTTGTGAGCTCTTAGCGAGCCGTCTAGGTTATAAATAAAGCTTTCTTCTGTGCCATCGGGATAGACTCTTTGGCAGGGGGACCCCCGAATGGTATACGTTGTTTTTGTCACAGGGCTTTTATCAGAAATATCGCTATTTTCCGAAGAACCTACAGGAGCATAGCGCACAATCACATTGCCTAAAATATCATAGCTGTAGTGCTCAAAACACCAAATGCTTTCTGAGTCCCTTCCTATAAGTCCAGATCGTCCCTCATGTATGGGGCGATTTCTGTGGTCGTATGCCCACACAGAGTGAGCTGTACGCTTGCCGTTAACAAACTCCCAGTAAGCTGTTTTATTGCCAAAAGAGTCGTACTGATATCTCTTTTCTTTCACCTCTAGAGGCGCATGTGCTTTTTCTGAAATCAGGCGATTCATAGGATTGTATTCAAAGGTCTTTTTAAGACCATTTGACAAGAGCTTTTCTACTAGGTTGTTGTTGGCATCATATGTATAACGCGTAACAAAACCTAAAGCATCCGCCTCTGAAGTGCAGCGGCCTTTATCATCATAGGTCCAGTGAAGAGTAATCTGATGTTTGTTGTTAGCATCATAAACATCTTTTTGGATGAGCTTATGGCGAGAGTTGTAAAAAAACACATCCCTTTTTGCGAGGCTATTTTTATTTGTTTTTGGGTCCCAAAAATAAACAGATTTTTCTTCAGGCATGCTTAGTGCCGGCTGCTTTTGTCTAGGCTTAATTTGCACAGATTTTCTGAAAGTCACATTAGAAAAATCTTGTGCAGGGTTTTCAGCTGAACCATCATCCTCAACAACACCTACAAGGACATGATCAGCATCGTACTCATAAAAAGTGCGCCTTTTTCCGTTTTCTAAGTGGACTATTTGGCTCAAAAGAAGGTTTGTGCCAGGCTTATAGGTATAGGTGGTTTTCTTCCCACTTTGCTCTA
>JBDNIV010000011.1:0-7676 GCA_041688145.1 Chlamydiia bacterium
AGGGTTATTTTCTAATATAACAGGGTTATTTTCTAATATAACAGGGTTATTTTCTAATATAACAGGGTTATTTTCTAATATAACAGGGTTATTTTCTAATATAACAGGGTTATTTTCTAATATCACAGGGTTATTTTCTAATATCACAGTGTTATGTGGAGAGCTTCTTTTAATAGGCAGTATGAAGGATATAGCTTGGGCTACAAATCCAATAGTAGGTGAGATATAAGCACATGGAGCAGTTAAGCTTAGAAAAGCAGGCGTTGCCCAGCTTTTTGAGCTCTGCATCCGACTCCAATTAAGAGTGAATAGGGCCGCTGTAGCACATAGAAGTACCTTTCTAGGTATAAATGCACCTACTGCCCTATCAATACGAAATAGTGATGATTGAGCAGATTTTGCTGAATTAACTATTAAATTTATTGTCATAACGTTTATCATACTGTTTTTTCTATTAAAAGTTTATTAAAAAAAGCACTTTCAAGAAATTCTCGATCTAGCCTTGAAAGGAAAAAAGCGCTATAGTGTGGAGTTATGGACTTTGAATTCACCTCATATGGTTTATCGGATTTGGGCCTTGCTAGAAGGCGAAATGAAGACGCTTGGGCTCAGCTTAAAGCGTTGAATCTCTATATTTTAGCTGATGGTATGGGCGGACATAAGGGAGGCGATGTAGCAGCTTCGCAGGCTATTCACCATGTGTGCTGCGAGGCGCGTGCAACTCTGGAGGAAAAGCTTAATACGGCTCAAAATGCAGAAGAAGTCAAAGATTTACTTGTCGGTTTTATAGAAAAAGCAAACTCTCATGTTTATGAGATGGGGCAAAGTGATTCTAGCCTAAAAGGAATGGGAACCACTCTTTTGACTCTGCTATTTTGGAGGGGGCATTATATCTGCGCCCATGTAGGCGATAGCCGGCTATATCGCTTTAGAAAAGAAGGCCTTGATCAGATTTCATCTGATCACTCCCTATTAAGAGAATTGAAAGATTCAGGGATACTACTTCATAAAAAAGAGATTAGGCGTGCTCGTTGTATCCTGACAAGAGCTGTTGGTACAATGCCAAGCGTGAGCACAAGCTGTGAAATAGGAGCGCTTGAAGAAGGGGATGTTTTTCTTCTTTGTAGTGATGGCTTGAGCGACGTTTTAGAGCGTGAAGAAATAGAGCATTTACTTAAACAGTCAAAAACTCTAGAAGATGCTGGAGCAAAGCTTATCCATAGGGCTAAAAAAGCTGGGGGCAAAGACAACATCACAGCGCTGATCATTTATACGGAAAAAGCTTATGCTAACGCGAATCTATCTCGATAATAATGCTACTACAAAAGTCGATCCTCAAGTTAAGAAGGTGTTTGTTGAGACGCTTGATAAAGCTCCTTTAAACCCTTCTTCTATTCACACAGAAGGCCAAGAGGCCAAAACACTTATTGCAAAAGCTAGGCGTCAAATTGCAGAGTTAATAGGTGTTAAAAGTCATGAAATAATTTTCACATCAGGTTCTACTGAAGGTTTGAATCTTATGATCCGAGGGATGGTGTTTAATCAAAGCAGTAAAGCTCCTTATCAAGTCATTACAACCTCTATTGAGCACTCAGCTGTCTTCAATACTTTAAAGGGATTAGAAAAGGCTAAGATGTGTGAGCTTATATATCTTCCTGTTGGCCTTGATGGCGCGCCGCTTTTAAGCGATTTTGAAAAAGCCTTAAAAAAGGGACTAGAGCTGCAAAAGCCTCAGCTAGTGGTTTTATCAGCCGCAAACAGCGAGACAGGGGTTAAAATCGATATAGAGGCCTTTAGTCGGGTAGCAGGGATTTGCAATGCTGCTTTTATCTTAGATGGGACAGCGCTTGTAGGTAAAGAAGTTGTGAAAATTCCTGAAGGGATTTCAGGTGCTGCTTTTTCAGCACATAAATTTCATGGTCCTCAAGGTGTAGGTTTTTGTGTGATTCGAGAGGGCTTAGACCTTTATCCTCAATCTACAGGAGGAGGTCAAGAGTATGCTCGCAGATCTGGCACAGAAAATGTAGCGGGGATTGTCGCCTTAGCAAAAGCGTTAGAAATAGCTCAGAAAAGTACAGAGGCTTTTGAAAGAATGAGGCAGCTACGTGACTTTCTAGAACAAAAGATTTTAGAAAAATGCCCTTTTGCAACTGTCAATGGAACAGAGCAAGATCAAAATAGGAGAGAGAGTCGTTTAGTGAATACCTCGAATATCGCTTTTGAAGGCATTGAGGGCGACTCGCTACTACTCAGCTTAGACTTAGCTGGCTTAAGTGTGAGTCTGGGCTCCGCATGTGCAACAGGGACTTTAGAAGTCTCTCGGGTTTTGTTGAATATGGGAATAGACCCTGTTTTATCTAGGAGTTCTGTCCGCTTTTCTCTTAGCCGTTTTACTACAAAAGAAGAAGTGGAAAAAGCGGTAGATATCGTAGTTACAACAGCTCAGAGGTTGAGGCCTAAAGTTTCTAGCCACTCACTATAATCCGAATAAGAGCTATCGTATTAAAAGTCGCATGCAAAGAAATGGATGCGATAAGAGAGCCTTGTTTTTCATAGACAAAGCCTAAAAAGACCCCAAGTAACATTAGTGAGGATACAAGCTCAAGGTTCGTAATGCCTTGAGAGGTGCTGTAGTGAAAAGCACCAAAAATAATACCAGATAGAGCGATTGCCCAGCCTCTTGATCGGGTGATGTTTTTTATCCATGACAAGAGCAGACCTCTAAAAAGGGTCTCTTCAATGATAGGGACTAAAAAGGCAAAGCATATAAGCGTTAAAACGTAGAGAAGAGGGTTTGAAGAAGTGCTTTTCAAGTGGTGAATTGCTAGTTGGGCATGAGCTTTGTAAGCGCTAAAAAAGAGCATGACAAGGGTATAGGCGATTTGCGAGACAAATAAAGCTGCTGGAAAAGCAATAAACCAACTGCCAGCTCCCACTAAAATGTCCTTTAGACACCGCTCGCGCGTCATAGGCTTATTTGACCAAAAGACCCTGCTTGCAAAAGGGGAGGGTCTTGATTTAAAAAAGATCCAGAAAAGCGCAAGGGTTACAAAAACATTAATAAGAAAAAGAGTCGCTCCAAAAAAAGAGTCAAATGCGCTTTGGGGGGGAAAAAAAAAAGCTCCATAGGGCAAAATAAAGCCAACCCCTATGTAAAGAAAAAAGCCGACTAAGACATGCCAAAAACGCACCTGCTCTAAGCCAGTGATATCTTTAACAGCTTTTGTATGGGGCAAAGGGGCTGGTTTAGCAAAAGGGCTTAAAGAAAAAAAATGCATTTTATAGGGAAGAATGCACATAAACCCTGTAAGCACAAAGGTTGATATGAGCGGGAATATCAAAGATGTTAAGCTAGGCTCATGGGGCATTGCGCCTACTTTTTGCTATAGCTATATACTGTTCAATACGGCCTGATACCTCTTCAGCCAGCTTTCGATGTGCTGTCCCAAGGGGCGTTTTTTTATATGCTTTAGTGCCAAGGCCAGCTACTTCGTAGCGAGCGCTCGTTTTATTGCGATCTACAAAGTGATCCACTTCTACAATTTCTTGCAGGATCATTTTGGACTTGGCTGAGCGAAGATCAAAGAGGCGCACACGCACTTTAGCTACAATAACTTTTACAGAGTCACCTTCCATGTGCGCTGGAAGCTTGTAGTCTGCGCTCGCTATTTCTTCATGGTGATCCACAACTTCAAGTTCTACGAGAAATTCAGCTGGATGAAAAATTTTAACAAGGTCATTGAGGCGAGAGGTGAGATCGCTTGTTGCAAGCTGAGCTACACACGACTCAGTCTCTTCTTTAGGGAAGACGTAGACCTGTCCTTCTTCAGAGAGGTTGCCAAGTATGGTAGAGTCCATCTCTGAAGACAAACTCCAGTTAAGGTCAGAACCTGAGATGTCGTGTACAGGGAGCACATGTAAAGAGGGCTTGGTTCGTCCATCAGTATGGTGCAAGGTAAAGGCCTGCGAAGCACTTTTTGTTTTTGTTGCATTATTTGAGCAGCCAACAAAAGCAAGTGTAGTCAGGATCAGGGGGATAAAAGCGCATTTTTTCATAAGAACCTTCGCGGTGTACTCGAGTTTAAATCTGGATTTAAGGTTTTGAGTCTAGCTTAAAACCTAAAGGCCAAGATAGCAAACAAGGATAAATCGTACAAGTAACCTTATAATTTAAGGGTATATTTTGTTGAATTTTTTCTTACCCTCAAGAGATAAAACTTGGCATTAAGTGCTTTAGAATAGTATTATCAGGGTTTTGCAATCTATGATCCTCAAGGAGGGAAAGAGCACTATGTCATTTGAAAATGCTAAGGCTAATTTGAAAGAATTTGGGAAAGAATTAGGTCTTGAAGGTCTAGAGTTTGATGAAAATAATACTTGTATCTTAGGGATCGATGATGAGTTTTCGATGCACCTTACATACGAGCCAAACTCTGATAGGCTTTATGTCTATTCTCCTATACTTGATGGCCTTCCTAAGGATAATGAAACTAAAGTAAGGCTTTATGAAAAGCTTTTAGAAGGCTCTATGCTTGGTGGTCAGATGGCTGGTGGAGGTGCGGGAGTAGCTCCTCAGGAAGGTCTTATCCTTATGCACTGCACTATCGACATGGCTCACGCTGCCGCAGAGGCGCTTCGCGCTTTTGCTCCTCTTTATGTAGAAACTATTGAGAAGTGGAGAAAAGCAGCACGTGATATTTGCGAAGGACGTGAGGCCGATATTGTCTCTCCTTTAGAGCAGTATCGCAAATCTGGAGGTCATTTAGGAACTCCTCCTGCAGGCGGTCTTCCAACGCCTCAAAGTGGTAAGGGCCCTCAAGGGGGACCTGGTGGTGGTATGGGGATGAAGGCTTAGAGCTTTTCCTTATCTCAAGAAGTAGCCATAGGGCTGCTCAATTAAAAAACCTGCTTTTAGCAGGTTTTTTTTATGTTCTGGTTAGACTTAGTAGATATTGTCTTAATAGGCATGAGAAGAGCCGCACCCGCAGGAGCTTTTAGCATTAGGGTTTGATACTTTAAAGCCGGCGCCCTTTAGTCCATCAGTATAGTCGATTTGACATCCCATTAGCCTGGAAACAGAGTTTTCATTCACATAGATTTCCACATCTTCTGATAAGAAAATTGTGTCATTTTCTTCAGGCTTTTCACAAAAATCTAAGAGGTACTCAAAACCAGAGCAGCCTGAGGCTTGATCAGCAAAGCGCAATCCCCACTCTTTTTTATCCTCTTTTTCCTGAAGGCTTTTGAATTTTTCACCTGCGCGCTTTGTGAGGGTGATGCTAGAGCGGTCGACTTTTTCTTGAACAGCAGCATTGAGCTTTTCAGTAAGGCTTTTTAGAATATTTTCATCCATGCCGTGGCCATAGACACCCGCTTCTAGGGTTTCCCAAGAACTTGCAGAGCAGCCGTGGCAATGTAGGCCAAAATCACTTAAGATCTGAGCGAGCTTTTGGCTGTAGTCAGGGTATGTCGCAAAGATCTCATCGATGGTCATTTCTATAGATATATCAGGTCGCTTTTCCATAAATTTATTAATACCTAATTTTGACTGTACCTTTTTTGATAGAGCACTGGCAGGCCATGCGCTCTTCTTCCATTTCGCCCAAGAAATCTTCTTCAGCCTCTGTGAAAGCAGAGAGGTTTTCCATGCCCTCTGTCACTTCTATAATACATGTGCCACAGCACCCTTCAGTGCAGCCAAAAGGGATGCCAACAGACTCGCAAGCCTCGATAATAGATTCGTTGTCTTCTACATCGATTTCGTCACTTTCATTGAAGATGAGTTTTGCCATAAAAATGCTCTTTGTTTTTCTTGTCTATCGTAGCGAAATTCCTCTTTTTTTCAAAGCCTGGAACCGCCTTAATTGTAGGGGTTTGCAAAACTTTTATAATTAGTTTGTGTTAGTTGATTTTAGTTACTATTATGAGGTTTATAAGGGAGATATAATATAAACTATGGCAGACGAAAATCAAAACCGTCTTAAGATGGTTGTAGCCTCATTAGAGAGCAAAGTTGATCTTTTAGAAGCAGAGCTGGCTTATCTAAATAAGCTCTTGCTCCGTTTTGGTTTTCCAGAGGGAATTGACAGCCTTAAGCTCGCTATTGAAGAGCTTCTTGATGATGATATGCCGCCCCCTCCAATGCCTCCAAGAAGGCCTCCTGCAGACGAGACTTGAAAAATACAGGCAAGCAAGTTAAACTTCGGGAATTCTTTTCGGAGTATAGCGCAGCTTGGCTAGCGCGGCTGCTTTGGGAGCAGTAGGTCGGGGGTTCGAATCCCTCTACTCCGATTCTTTTATATATCAAATGGGACATGCTGCAAGGTTAAATTTGACCTTGCTTTCCTTATTTCTTTTAAAATTTTTTGAGTCTTAAAGAGTCGTTTGACTAAGGACGGTCATCTAGCGCTGATGCAGAAGATGGGCTGCGTGCGCTTCTTTGATCTAAGGCCGAGAAAAAAGTTGCATTTGCGTCAGGTAAGTCAGCTCTTGGGGAGATTGTTTTTCGAGACAGGTATTTCATAGGGTTGTACCAAGATTTAGTTCCTGGGGGCTTGCGCTGCGTAGATTGTAATGCTGTATCATCTTCTTCAGCCATAAAAAGTGATAATGTAGAAGCTGGTTCATCTGCTTCAGATAAATCTGGGATTAAAGGAGGCTGCGCTTGCTCATGAGTATATGGATATTCTGCATAACTAGTAGCACTGTCATCTTCTTCCGCATATACATCATCAAACACAGAAGCAGCTCTAGCTGCTAGAGCTATAGGCACGACAGGAGGAGCTGGTTGTATCTCAGGGCTTTCAACAAATGCTCTTCTGGCGTGGGGTCTTACATAGTCTGTAGGGATAGGGGATGCATCAAAAGGAGAGAGCACTTCGTCTTCTCTTGCCGGCCTTTCAAAGAAAAAAGGAGACTCCGCAGGACTTTGAATGGGTCTAAGTAAAGGGCTTTCATCACCATCAGTCATAGATGTAGGGAAATAGTTATTCACGATTCCTTCTATATGCTGAAGCGTCTCTGAAGGATTATTATTTGTGTAGGCATAAATTGAGTGATCTTTTTCGAATCTTAAACCCCCTCCGGATTGGCTAAGAGCTTGACTCAGGCGAGTTTTAGTTTCTCGTGTCGTAGCATGGAGCATGCCTTGGAGCATTGTTTGTAGCTCTGGAGTGAGGCTTTCTATATGTTCTTGAGGCAGGCGAATACGCTCACCACTGTTATTCACGGCAGCTACCTTATAGGTGCGGCTTCCATAATCACCTTGGACTGTCACATTGAAAAAGTTGTCATTAACAGATGGCATTTCCTGATTCCTTGTCTTTTATATAATAATTTTATCATTTTTACTATTTACTTATTATAAAGATGGTTCAATTAGTTGATTAGTCCAAATTGCTGATAAATCCAAAATAGCGTATGCTCTTGGCTTTGGATCAATTTTCTGTAATATTTTTAAACTCAATAGGTTATGATGGAAAAATACCGAGCTCTTGTGCTTTTCGGTGCCCCAGGTAGTGGAAAAGGGACCCAGGGAAAATTCTTATCTAAGGTCACAAATCATCTTCATATCTCTTCGGGTGAGATTTTGCGAGATTTGCCCAGAGATTCTGAACTCGGCAAGCTTTTTCATGGTTATATGGATAAAGGGGAACTCGGGCCTGATGACATGATGA
>JBDNIV010000049.1:0-10142 GCA_041688145.1 Chlamydiia bacterium
AAGCCAAATCTTCGGCATCTTTATAAAAAGCTTCGTAAAAATCTCCCATACGAAAAAGAAGTAGCGCTTCTTTAGCATCTACTTTACAGTCGTGCCACTGCTGCATCATAGGAGTTAAAGAGGCTCTTTTTGGAAGAGCAGATAGTGGCAGAGGCGCTTGAGCCATTAAATTAGATTCTTTAGACAAAAAACTTTTCTCACTGCTATATAATCAAGGTATTTTCTATCATGAAATTTTCACGAGTGCAACTCTAAATTATGGCCCGTTATACAAAAGAGAGCTTAGAAGAGCTCAAATCGCGTGTTGATTTGGTAGATGTGATTGGATCGCATATAGACCTGAAACGCATGGGAACAGCTTATAAAGCTCTTTGCCCTTTCCATGATGAGAAGAGTCCTTCTTTTGTAGTGCAAAAAGGAGAGAGTCACTACCACTGTTTTGGCTGCTCAGCTCATGGAGATGCGATTGCTTTTTTAATGGAGCACTTGGGGTATAGCTTTACCGATGCGATCGAGCATCTAGCTGAGCGCTCAGGTATTGTCATGGAACAAGAGAAAGGTGACAATGCATCCAAAACGGGCCTTTCATTTTCTTCTATGAAAGAGTCGCTTGCCCAGGTCTCTGAGTTTTATCATTTTATTTTGCTTAGAACAGAAGCGGGTAAAAAAGCGCGCGCTTACTTGCAAGCAAGAGGCCTTGGAACTGAATTTATCCGATTTTTTCAAATAGGTTTTTCTCCTGATGTTCCAGGCCTTTTTAGTAAAGCAATGCAAAAAATGGGTATGAGTGAAAAAACCCTTAAAGAGCTTGGAGTTGTTTCGAACGCAGGATCGATGAATAGAGATCTTTTTTATGGGCGTATTGTTTTTCCAGTGTGTGATGCTATGGGCAGAGTTGTCGGCTTTTCTGCACGTAAAATTGAAGAGAGCCAAATGGGAGGCAAATATATCAACACTCCCAAAACGCCCCTTTTCACGAAGTCTAAGCTCCTTTTTGGCCTAAACTATTCTAGAAAAAAAATGGTCAAAACAAAAAAAGCACTCATTGTGGAAGGGCAAATTGATGCACTCACCCTTATTCATGCAGGTTTTGATTACACAGTAGCGACGCTTGGGACAGCATTTGGGGAGCAGCACATAGATGAGCTTGTTAAGCTAGGTGTAAAAGAAGTTATTCTTGCTATGGACGGAGACGAAGCTGGGAGAAAAGCGGCTTTGAAATCGGGAGATCTTTTGCAGAGTAGGGGACTTGTCACTTTAGTTTGCAAGCTTGAGGAATCAGAAGACCCCGATACACTCATTCGCTTGAAAGGAAAAGATGCTTTTGAAAAAAAGATAGAAGAAGCAGAAGACTTTTTATCCTTTGCTATGGAGGCTTATGGCGTTTTTGCAAAAGAACCTGCTCAAAAAGTGCAAGCAGCGCACAGCTTAGCCACGCTTATTCGTGCATGGAAAGATCCGATTTTAGTGCATGAGACTCTAAAGGCCCTTGCTGAAAAAGCCCACCTGCCCCTTCATCTTCTTCAAGAAGTAGCGCCAAGGCGTCTTCAAGTCATAAAGTCGTTATCAAATCCAGATAGCCCTAGCGTATCTGCTGTTGATGAAGACATCGTCTATTGGCTGATTCACAGCAGTATGAGACCTGCCTTTTTCTTTGAGATGGCAGAGCTCAACATAGAAAAAGAGGCTTTTCAAGATGTGCATTGCCAAAGGCTATTTGAGTTATGCGTCATGCTTTTTAAAGAAAAAGGAAGTCTAGATCTTATTACGTTATGTAGCGAGGCTGATGATGAGATCTCTTTACTTATTGACAAGCTCTCTAAAAAGCGAGTGAATCGTGATAAAGCAAAAGTGCTGTATGAAAAAGCGCTTTTAAAGTTTAAAGAAAGGGCGTGGCTCAAAGAGCGTGAAGCTATCAAGCTCAAGATTCAAAGCGGAGCGTGCTCTGATGAAGAGGTGCTTGAGCTTGTGCGCGCATTTGATAAGATTAAAAACAGCTTACCTAAGCTGGTTTTTCCTGAACTAAGCATGCCTTAATTAAATCGGTTAGGATTTCAATCTTTAGCAGGGGATGCAACAGCTCCAGCTAAAACGCCTCCATCAATTGTAATCTCAGAGCCTGTGAGGTAAGACGACTCATCGCTTGCTAGATATAGAGCTGCATAAGCTACATCGATCGGCTTTCCAAAGTGTCTTAGGGGGATAGCATGCTCCGCTTCTTTGAGACGCTTTTCATGATCTTTTGCAGCTCCTAAGCAAAGATCCCAAAGAGGGGTCATAATAGCTGCGGGGTGTAGTGAGTTGCACCGAATATTGTAGCTATGATCAGCGCAGTAAAGAGCTACTGTTTTTGTGTGGTTGCGCACAGCAGCTTTGCTTGAGGCGTAAGCAGCAGCTCCGGGTATGCCGACAATACCTGAGCGTGATGACATGTTGATGATCGAGCCGCCAGATTTTTTCATTGCCTTAATGCCATATTTACAACCTAAAAAAGTACCATCAAGATTGATAGAATGTACGAGCTTCCAGGTATCTAAAGAGGCTTCTTCAGGGTTTTGGGGGCCGAGATCTAAGCCTATAACGCCTGCGTTATTAACAAGAATATCAAGATGGCCTGTTTTTTTTAGGATGGTATCTATTACAGAGGCCCATTTTTTTTCATCTTGCACGTCTTGTTTGATGAAATCGGCTTTTTTGCCTCCACCTTGAAGAGCACTTGCTACTTTTTTACCTTCTTTCTCATTAATGTCTGTCAGAAAGACATGCGCACCTTCTTTTGTAAAAAGCTCACAAATAGCTTTTCCAATTCCATTAGCGCCTCCAGTTACAAGCGCAATTTTCCCTTCAATTCTTCCCAAAATTATCCTCCAGTCTTTAAGATAGTTTTAGAGTCCACAATCTTTTCTATAAGGTAAACTGCGCTTTTATTACATCTCTATTATGAAGATGTTTACATGAGGCGCTTGTCGATTAAATCGGTATAAGAGATATATTGGCGTTATGGGACAAAAGCCTTTTTTTACAATTATAGTGCCGTGTTTTAAAGAAGAAGGCCTTTTGATGGATACATTAGTCAGTCTATCAGGCCAGGCGTTGACAAACTTTGAAGTGATCTTAATCGATGGAGGCACATCAGATACTATTCTAAAAAAAGCGAAAGACCTTTTTTCAGGACGCCTCCGCGTCTACACGGTGCTCTATTACCACTACTACAATATGCTAAATAAAGGTGTAAAGCTCGCCTTAGGGGAGTATGTCCTATTTTTCCGTCCAGGTAATGTGCTCTCTTCGATATATGCGTTTGAAGAGCTTCATAAGATGATAGAGCTCACGGATAACCCTCATGGGATTGTGTCAGCTGCAATTGCTTACAATCCAGACTTAGAGGCAAAGGCTATTATTTCTCCTCCACTTTCATCAAGAAAATTGGCTGCAGGGGTGATTCAGACGCCCTTAGCCTCAAGATGCTTTCGGAGGGACTTTTTGTTAGATGAGGGGCGCTTTGATGAGCGGTATTGGGTGCGAGCAGGTTTTGACCTTATATGCCGGGCTGCCTTAAAGCCTCAGATTCGCATTGTGAGTATGAGCCGAGTATTAACTCAGCACCATACAGCCTTTGAAATCGACGGCCGTTACATAGGCTATCATATGGAGACGCTTAAAATTATTTATCGTCATTTCGGTCTCCGCAAGGTAATATCTTACTTACTTAGTATCAACATGTTGTCTATTTTTAGATACGGGATTCAGCATACAGGATTTTATAAAGAAGATCAGCGCTTAACAGCTGAAGTGTAGTAAATTCTTGACTTTTAATAGGATTTATATTAAGATACTTTAAAGAAACGAAGGAAAATACATGTTTGAGATAAATGATGATGGCAGCTTTCTTATTAAGAATAGCGCTGTTTTAGGCGACGCGCCCCTTGCGTCTGATGAGGCTAAAAAAGCGTGTCACGCTTTAAGCGCACACGCTTTAGTCGCCAAGCTGAAAAAAGAGGCTCTTTTACAAGAGCGCACTGAAAGTCAAGTTTTAGGCCAGGGTGAGGCGTCTGTAAGAAGAGAGGCTCTTAGGACTGCTGCTCAAAAGAGCACAGCTACTTCACTCGAAGAGTTAGAAAATGAAGTATTTTCTAACTGGTCTTCGAGTCAAATGGGCTAATTAAGCTGTTTTTGAGCCTCTGTTCCATAGAAGCTTTCAAAGGTGTTTGCGCATTTTTCCTAACTTATGCATAGTGAAGTCTTATATCTACATCTGAGGAATCTAGATTTGGGATTTGCTAACATTTTGACACTTTTTCGCCTTTTGGTGTGCCCTATATTTTATGCAATATATACGCACTACTCTTGGTTTAATATCACCTTTCCAACAGCTATATATCTATTAATCGGTCTTCTAGCGATATCTGAGCTTTCTGATTTTTTAGATGGACACATCGCGAGAAAATACAATCAAGTCACCGATGTAGGTAAGATTTTAGATCCTATGGCTGATAGTATATCACGCATCTGCGTCTTTTTGACTTTCACCCTACCTCCTGTACAACTGCCGATTATCTATATTTTTGTCTTTTTGTATCGCGACTCAATTATAGCCTCTTTGCGCACTATTTGTGCCCTTAAGGGGTTTGCCTTGGCAGCTCGTAGAAGCGGGAAGCTAAAAGCTGTGATTTTGGCTGTTGTAGCATTTGCGATTCTCTTTTTACTGATAGGACAAACTCGCAATTGGATCTCTATTGAGGCTGTGCAAGTATGGAGTTTTTGGCTAGTCACTGTAGCTGCTATTTACTCTATTTTGTCTGGGGTAGAGTATATTGTTGTGAACTACAGCTATATCAAAAGTGCGTTTTTATCTAAGCGAGAGTCTAAGCGAAAAAAATAATGGAGGATTTCTATGTCTCGTATTTTTATCTACCTTGTCGCTTTTTCTTGTTTTTACGCCCATAGCTTTTGTGCTACTCGGGAGCTGCAGTTTGAAAACGAGCATGTAAAAGTTTGGAAGACTACCATTTCAGCAAAAGATCCTCTAGGTATGCACCGTCATGAAAGAAACCGAGTTGTTATTGGTTTGCAAGGAGGCGTGCTAGAGAAAGTAGAAAAGACTGGGGGAAAATCTATGATTAAGATTCCTTCAGAAAAAGCTATTTGGTTTGAGAAAGATCCTATTGGCACTCTTCATTCTGATGCAAATACATCTGATGAGCCGATTGTTGTTATGGTTATTGAGCTCAAAGAATAATGGATTTAGCTATTGCTATTGAGGGTGTCTATATCCCTGCTGGAATGCGAGTAACAAAAGAGCCTATAAAAGCTGCAGAAAGTTCTGAATATGGGGCAGCATCTTTTGCTCTTAATGATTCACCTATCTTATTTAGAATAGCAAAAACAACGCCAACTAAAGTGGGGCAATTTGTAACTCTATGGAAGCGCGCTTGCCCAAAGGCCCCGATCACACCCTTTGATGAGAGTGATGAGATAGCCTTTGTTATAGTGAATGTCTGTGATGGCGCATCTAAGGGGCAGTTTATCTTTGATCAAGAGATTTTGCTTAAAAAAGGGATCTTTTCAAAGAGCATGAAAGGGGGGAAGCTTGCTTTTCGCCTCTATGCACCGTCGACTCATCCTACATCAAAAATGGCTATAAAAACACAAGAGTGGCAGCGGCCTTATTTTCTGCCCTTTATGCCAGGTGAAAATGTTGATTTATCAAAAGTTCGGAGCCTTTTAAAGAGAGCTTAGTTTTTTTAAGGCTTTTTCTTGTAGATCTTGTAATAGTCTTCAGCAGATTTTTCCCAATCGTAAGGCGCTTTAAGTGCATTATTCACAAGGCGTCCCCACTCTGTAGGGCGCTTTTCCCAACATAGAAGAGCGCGATCAATCGCTTCTTCAATAGAGGCTTTTGTCGGTTTTGAAAACGTAAAGCCATTGCGCTTTGAGGGCTTCTTAGAGCTGTCTTTTAGATCAAAGACGCTGTCGGCAAGCCCGCCTGTATTTCTCACGATAGGGATCGTTCCAAAGCGCATAGCGATCATTTGTGTAATGCCGCACGGTTCAAAAAGAGAAGGTATGATGAACATATCACTTCCGGCAAAGATTTTGTGGGCAATTTCTTCATTATGATGAAACTGCAGATGCGCTCTATTTGTAGGCTTGAGCTGTTTTTTTAGCTCTTCAAAGTCACGCTCAGTTTCTTTGGAGGCTCGAGAGCCTAGAAGGACAAATTGACCTCCTTTTTTAAGCGTATATTCAATAGCGTGTTCAATAAGGCCTAAGCCTTTTTGTTCAACCAGCCGTGTGATGCATGCGATAAGAGGTACTTTGGCATTTGATTCTAGATGGAGCGTTTTTTGCAGATCGAGTTTATTTTTTTGTTTGATCTTTGCAAAAGCTGTTTTTGCTCGGCCAAAAATACGTGTGATTTTTCCTACATTAAAGCGCGCTTTAATGTAGGGGTCTTTTTCAGGATCCCAAGTGTGGTAGTCAATGCCGTTTAAGATGCCGCTATAATGAGCGCCTTTCTTTTTTAAAAGAGCAAAAAGGCCCCAGGTGCTTTTCTTTGAGAGCATATCTCTAGCAAAGCGTGGAGAGACGGTGGTCACAAAGTCAGAGTAGATAATGCCTGCTTTTAAGAGGTTGATTTTTGTAAGGCCACAAGACCACTCTTTTGTGGACTTGAGCGTATTTAACTTTTTGAAAAGGGCTTTTGTGCAGATGCCTTGGTAAGCGGGGTTGTGGATTGTAAAAATAGTTTGAATTGGGCTTTTTGCAAAGCTGAGCATCGGCGCGATCGCAGCTGTATGCCAGTCGTGCATATGGACTACATCGGGTTTGTAGCGCTCAAATAAAGCATAGCTGCAAGCGCAAAAGTATAAAAACCGCTCCATGTCGTCAGAGCAGCCATAGATAGCCTTTCTTCTGAAATACCGTTTTTGGGTGTGCTCTTCAATAAGCCATACTTTAAGGCTGCCAATATGGGCTTGCCAAAGTGTATTTTTATGCCACTGATTATCAAACAAAACTTTGAAAGAAGAGAGTTTTTTTAGGCCCTTCAATCCTTTTTTATCAATCACGTCGTACTTAGGAATGAGCACACAGGTGTCTAAACCTTTTTTCCCAAGTTCTAGAGGAAGGCCGAGGGTAACGTCCGCTAAGCCTCCAATTTTAGCTATAGGTGCGAGCTCTGCGGCGAGATGTAAGACTTTCATAAAACGTTCCTTGCTTTCGTTAAAAAAGCACAGTAAAATCTTTAATGCAAGGCCCGAGAGGTTTCATGGGAGTTTCGGTTGTCATTAATTGCTAAGAGCGCTACACTTTTGGCTTAATTGCAACCCGTCATACTGGGGTGTCGCCAAGCGGTAAGGCAGCGGTTTTTGGTACCGCCATGCGGAGGTTCGAATCCTTCCACCCCAACTTTGTCATACAGTGGAAAATAGTTATGGTAACTTTAAGTACAGAAAATAGATTAGCTAAGAGTAAAGGTGAGGCAAAAGGCCTTCGTCGCAGTAAAAAAATTCCTGCGATCCTATATGGAATGAAAGGAGAAAATCTCAATATTACTGTGGATTTACCTGCTTTTGAAGCGGTGCTTCGTGAAATCCCTAAAGGGAGCCTTTCTACTACGAAATTTGAGCTTGATATAGCTGGCAAAAAACAGCCTGCTGTTGTCAAAGAGATTCAATATTCACGTATAGGATACAACATCTTGCACCTCGATTTTGAAGCTTTAGATGAAAAAGCTACAATCAATGTGAATGTGCCTATTCGCATCAAAGGTGATATGGACTGTGTAGGTATTAAGCTAGGTGGTGTTCTTCGCCGTGTGATTCGCTCTGTACGTGTAAATTGCCTACCTAAAGATATGCCAACGCATTTTACACTGGATGTAGCTTCCTTGGGAGTAAAGCAGTCTAAACGCGTAAGCGACATTGATGTGCCTGAAGGCGTGCGTATGCTTTCAGCTGCAGGTGAAGTGGTTGTCCTTATTGCGAAGAGGTAAGTGTGGAGGAGAAGAGGTCTCTTATCGTAGGTCTTGGTAATCCAGGGATGCGCTACACAGACACTCGCCACAACTTTGGTTTTATGGTTCTTAAAGCTTTTGCGGATAAAATCGGCATAAGCTTTAAGACAGAAAGTAAGTTTTCAGGAAGCTTGGCTAAGGCAAAGTTAGGGGATTTAGATCTCTTTTTGCTCTTGCCAACGACCTACATGAATTTGAGTGGGGAGGCTGTAAAAAAAGCGTTAAGCTTTTTTAAGATCCTACCCCAAAATATGCTTGTCGTATGTGACGATGCTGACATCCCTTTTGAGACGCTAAGACTGCGTGCAGAGGGAGGGTCAGGAGGACATAACGGCTTAAAAAGCATAACAGAAAAATTAACGAGTTCGAGTTATCCCCGTCTTCGGATGGGCATTGGGAAGCCGACTCTAGGAGAGCTTGAGAGCTATGTGCTTGAACGCTTCTCTAAAGAGGAGGAGGCTCAATTGCCTAATATCTGTGGACGGGCCATCGAAATTGTAACCTGTTGGGCGACCGAAGGGATGGTAAAAGCGCAAGAAAAGCTTGTCGCGCTATCTTAGAAGGCCCCACACAATTGAAGGGATAACCGGTTATGGAAGGAAAAAAACGCCTCTATGAGGGCATGTATATCATAAGTGCACAGCTTAGCGAAGATGCTAGGTCTGGTGTACGTGATAAAATCGTCAAAGGCATTGAAGCTGAAGGCGGAAAGATTGAGAAGTTGCATGAAATGGGACGCCGCAGGCTGGCCTATGAAGTGTCGGGTCACCGTGAAGGGTATTTTTACCTCATTTACTTCACTATAGACAGCTTAGCTGTTGACAAACTGTGGAAAGAGTATCGTCTAAATGAAGATCTCATCCGCTTTATGACTTCTACAGCAGAGGAAGTAAAAGAGTCGCTTGAATTTAAGACCCTAGTCCAAAACAGCTAACGGAGGCCGAAAATGGGACAATCATCACCACCAAACAAACGTAGATTCCGCACCTCGCGTCCTAAAAAGGCATGCCCTTTTAAGTCTGCAGGTTGGAAGCACATTGACTACAAGGATATCGACACGCTTGAACAGTTTATCACAGAGCGTGGCAAGATCATCCCAAGACGTATTACAGGCGTATCACGCCATTTCCAAAAACAATTAACTACAGCGATCAAGCGCGCGCGCTATATAGTGCTTTTGCCGTTTGTGGCAGCTGATTAAAGGAGCGACCCATGAAACCACAATATTTATTATTAGAAGATGTTGAGGGCTTAGGGCGCACTGGAGATTTAGTAATGGCTAAGCCTGGCTTTGTTCATAACTATCTTTTGCCTCAGCAAAAAGCCCTTCGCGCTGATAAACGCACGCTGCGTATGCAGTCTCGTTTGCAAGAAGAAAGATCTAAACAAGCGAAGATCGACCTCGAAGTTTCTAAAAAAATCTCAGAGCAAGTTAAAAACATGGTTCTTGAGACAGAAGTCAAAATCGATCCTGATGGTAGAATGTACGGCTCTGTTAGCTCAGCTGACATCTCAGAGCTTTTAAAAGCCAAAGGTATCGATGTAGACAAGCGTTTTGTGCGTTTACACGCACCTTTCAAAGAAGTAGGTATCCACACTGTAAACCTAAAGCTGAAAGAAGATGTTGAAGCTTTCTTAAAGCTGAAGATCCGCGGTGAAGGTATGACAGATGCTGATCTACACGCTATGACAGAGCCTGCTAAAGTAGAAGCTCAGCCTGAAGTAGCAGCTAATGAAGCTGAAATTGCAGACAGTACTGAAAGCACTTCTAAAGATAACCAGAAAAAAAGCTAAACTTTGCATTTGATGTGCTTTTAAGCCCACAACGTAAAAGCTTACTCGCTGACTAGCGAGAGTAAAAAGACCTCTTTTTAAGAGGTCTTTTTTATTGGGCAATTTTTTAGATTTTCTTAATATGTAGTGTGGTCTAAAAAAGTTTAATTTTTTTTTGACACCTTTTAAAGCCTTGTGGCATATGGGCTTTATATGAGCCGCATCATGGGCACACTAGAGTCACAAGGCAATGTCTACATCTTAAATCCACAAGGCATCTTTATCGGTAAAGACGCTGTGATTAACGTCGGCTCTTTAATAGCCTCTACACTAAACATCACAAACGCAGATT
>JBDNIV010000050.1:0-2662 GCA_041688145.1 Chlamydiia bacterium
CCTCCTCCGGCTGCGTTATCCGGATAAACCAAATCGTGTAGATCAGGCCTACACTAAACCTAACACTTCAGAAAAAATATAGGAGCTACCTATGCCAAAAAAAAATCTCATTCTTCCCTTTCTTTTTGAGCTCAGAGAAAAGATTATCGCAGAGTTTGAAGCTTTCGAGCCCTATGCCCGGTTTGAGCGCAAATCGTGGCAACATCCGACAGGTGGCGGTGGTGATATGGCTATTTTACGTGGAAGCGTCTTTGAAAAGGCAGCTGTTAACTTCTCGGCTGTTTCTGGAGACAACTTTCCCATGCAAGATGAGTCAGGACCTTTCTTTGCAACCGGTGTTAGTTTAATTACACACATGGACAACCCCCATGCGCCGACTGTTCATATGAACATTCGCTATCTAGAAACAGATAATAAACAGTGGTTTGGTGGAGGCTATGATCTCACACCTATGGGATTTCCCTACGGTGAAGATACAGAACATTTTCACAGTGTGGCAAAAAAAACCTTAGATCCCTTTGGACCTGAAATCTACCCTCTTTTTTCTAAGCAAGCTCAAGAATATTTTTTTATCCATCACTGGAAAAAAGAACGTGGTGTCGGAGGGATTTTTTTTGATCACTTAGATACAGGAGATTTTGAGAATGATTTTAACTTGTGGAAAGCTATTGGATCTAGTTTTTTAGAAACGATCCTACCCATCTACAAAAAACGAGTCTCTCAGCCCTACACAAGGCAAGAAAAAGAAAAGCAATTAGAAATGCGCGCTCACTATGTCGAGTTCAATCTACTCTATGACCGTGGCACACAATTTGGGTTTAAGTCAGGAGGCAATCCAGAGGCAATCCTCTGCTCGATGCCCCCTCTTGTGAGGTGGTAGAGGTCATTTTAAACATTGTAAGTGCTGGAACTCACATCGCCACCTGTCCCTGTCCAGTTGGTATGGAAAAACTTACCTCTTGGTTGATCACATCTCTCATAAGTATGTGCACCAAAAAAATCTCGCAAAGCTTGAATAATATTAGCCGGTACTTTTTCAGATCTATACCCATCAAAAAATGAGAGGGCTGTTCCAAGTGCAGGAATTGGAATACCAGCTTCACAAGCGGTAGCTGCAACTTGCCGCAGACCACCTTCACATCTCTTGACTTCCTGTATAAAAAATGGATCTAGAAGAAGGTTGGATAGATTTTTATTTTGATCATAGGCCCGTTTAATTTTATTTAAAAAGACGCTCCGAATAATACATCCCGCTCTCCAAATGAGTGCAATCGAGCCATAGTTTAAATCCCAATGCATTTCATCTGCAGCTTTACGCATAAGCATAAACCCTTGAGCATAGCTAATAATCTTTGCCATATAAAGAGCGTCTTTTAAGTGCCCTACAAAAGCCCTCTTATCTCCTGAGAAACTAAACTGAGGCGCAGAATAAGACCTGCTTGCAATGACCCTTTCTTCTTTCATGGAAGATAGACATCTAGCAAAAACAGCCTCACCAATGAGAGTCACAGGCACACCCAATTCTAAGGCGCTAATGCCGGTCCACTTTCCTGTTCCTTTTTGTCCTGCGGCATCTAAAATTTTATCGAGCAGGAGTTTTCCGTCTGTGTCTAAAAAACCTAAGATCTGCGCTGTAATTTCTATCAAGTAACTTGACAGCTCACCTTTGTTCCACTCTAGAAAGATTTGTTGCATCTCAGGTGCTGTGAACTTTGTCACATCCTTGAGAAATTGGTAAGCCTCTGATGTCAGCTGCATATCGCCATATTCTATTCCATTGTGCACCATTTTCACATAATGTCCTGCCCCCCCACTACCCATCCACTCACAGCAAGAAGAACCATCTTCTGCTTTAGCAGAAATGGCTTGCAGAATTGGTTTAACAGAAGCCCAAGCTTGAGGATTGCCTCCGGGCATAATGGAAGGTCCATGTCTTGCTCCTTCTTCACCACCAGAGACCCCAGCGCCTACAAATAAGATGCCCTTTTTCTCAAGATCTTTAACCCGTCTTTCTGTATCAAGATAAAAGCTGTTACCTCCATCAATGACGCAATCTCCTTTCTCTAAAAAAGGAAGACACTCTTCTATAAGATCATCGACAGGAGCACCCGCTTTCACCATGAGCATAACTTTGCGAGGCCTTTTCAAAAGTTTAAAAAATTCTTGAAGCGTATGAACCCCTTGTATCTGGATATTTTTTGCAGGACCCTTTAAGAAATCATCAACCTTTGAGACCGTGCGGTTAAATACAACCACCTTAAATCCGTGATCATTCATATTAAGGACTAAATTTTGTCCCATCACTGCAAGTCCAATTAACCCAATATCCGCTTCCATATTTATTCCTTTCTTTTTAGAGGCAATTGTAAAACGCCCTTTGGATCCGATTTTGTACTTTTATCTCTGAATTCGGCTTTCTTACAAGCCACCTATGTCCAATAGAATACAAAAACTTGCAAAAAACCGAACCGACACAAAAATTATCAAAATCGACCCCCAAAGGGAGTATTGCAATTATCTCTTTAGGTATAGATCAATGCCTTCTGCGACCCCATAGGCAATCTTATCCAAATAAGTTTTATCCCGCAAAAGCATTCTTTCTTCCTTATTTGTAATGAATCCCCCTTCTACTAAAACAGCCGGCATATCTGTCTCTCTAATC
>JBDNIV010000051.1:0-6181 GCA_041688145.1 Chlamydiia bacterium
GAAGCGAGGGCTTTTTGCGAGCGTATAAACTCTACAAGCCGCACACACGTTGTAAGTAAGACAAGACTTGCATATAGATAGGCTAGCTCAAGAAAGACTCCCTGAAATAGAACCATTACAAAAAAGAAAATAAATGTCTCTGCGCGTTCAATAAGTCCAGGGCTGTAGTAAAAGCTTTTTTTTCCTCCCCCTTTTGTGCACATAGAAACTGCAAAAAAAGATGCTGTACACAGATACATTGATCCGAGCATAAACAAACAAGCAAGTCCTCGATCTAGCCCTAGAAAATAGAGACTAAGCACCATCATCAACTCTACAAAGCGGTCTAAAGAAAGGTCAAGAACTGTACCTATGAGAGTTGGTGATCCTTTAATACGAGCTATAGATCCATCTAGCACATCCCCATAGCCTGAAAGTAAAAAACAAAAAAGTCCAACACCTAAATACCCATAGATCAAAAACCCCGCCCCAAAACCTCCTAAAACGGCTGATGCAAGTGTGATAGCATTAGGGTTAGTCCAGCTCATATTATCAGCTACTTTATCTACAAATAAACGTTGAAAAGGCTTTCTTAAATACGTCTCTAACATACCCACTCCTTGAGGCCTTCTTTTGAGCTATCCTAGTCTATTTTAGCTTAGGACTCAAAAGACATTTTACCGCTTTGTTTTTTTTCGCTGCCAGTATTTTATTGCGATAGGAAGAAGTGAAAATAGCGCGAGCAAAATAAGTGCTATTTGCATATGGACGTTAAAAGCTGATGAAAATGAAAGACTCTCTTTTTCAAACTGAGCGCTGAGGCCCCTTCCAAGCTGCGTATAAACAAAGACTCCGGGGATAATACCCACAAATGTCGTCCACACATATGTAAAAAAGCGCACCCCTAAAAAAGCCGGCGCTAAATTAACAAGCCAAAAGGGAAATAGAGGAATGAACCTTAAAAAAAGTAAGTAGCTCGCAGCGTTATTTTTAAATCCTTTTTCTAGCTGTTTCAGCTTTTTCCCTGCTTTTTTCTTAAATCCTTTTTCTAAACTTTTACCTAAAGCTGAGCTTGCTACTAAAAAAAGAAGCGCTGCACCTACGCCTGCTCCAATAACGACATAAAGAGTGCTCATTGGCTGAGGGAATAAAAAACCTCCTATGAGAGTCAAGAAGGTAGCTCCGGGTATAGAAAGCAGAGTCACTACGGTATAGATTACCACGAATAGAGCAGGCGCACTAAAAGGATGCTCTTTTACAAAAGAGCTAAGCGCCTGCCTTTGCGTCTTTAAATAAGTAAAATCAAGAAAATCAAAGAAGCCTAAAAAATAAAAAGTAGCCGCTAAGATGATGAGCAAAACAAGTGGAATAAATCGAAAAAGCGCAGCTTTTTTCACTTTTTTTTCTTCCTCAAAATAATATCAGAAAGCCACTGATCAGCAGCTTTTCGAATCGCTAAGTTATAGATAGGATAAGGATGCAGTAGATTGGATATCTTTCTTAAAGGCACATTAAATGTCATAGCCATCCCTATTTCCATAAGCATCTCTCCACCACGCGATGATGCAATAGTTGCGCCAAGTACACGGCTTGACCATTTTTTTGTAACAATAAAAACAAAGCCTTCTGTCATATCTTGGCAAATAGCACGATCAACTTCATCAAGAGGAACAAAGTAGGTTTTAATCTTTTTTTCCCCATATTTTTCTTCTGCTTCTTTTTGTGTCATGCCAATACCCGCTATTTCAGGAGATGTGAAAGTCACATGGGGATTTGCATCTGTAGAAACTACTTTTCTTTTAAAGGGCCACGGCATGAGTAAGTTAAACACAAGGGCTCTTCCAGAAGCTTCAGCGGTATGTGTGAACATTAAAGAGCTTGCGACATCTCCTATGGCAAAAACCTTAGGGTTAGAGGTTCTGCCATAACTATCTGTCAAAATGCCTCTTGGCCCAATTTCAATATCTCCTTTCACAAGATCAAGGCCGCAAACCCTTGCCTCTCTTCCAGTCGCAATTAAAAGAGCATCAGCCTCAACCTTTCTTCTCGATAAAAAAAGCGTGTAGACTCCTTTGTGATACTGCACCTCTTGAAAATCTGTTTCTAGATGCATTTTTATCCCCTCTTTTTGGAAGATTTCTAAGATAAGCTTTGCTGCTATAGGCTCTTCTTTATCGAGTACTCTTTTGTGGGGATGAATAAGCTCTACTTCAGCCCCCAACCTTCGAAATGCTTGAGCAAGCTCACATCCAATAGCGCCTCCGCCCACTATGGCAAGCCTTTTAGGCACACTTTTGAGCTCAAAGATGTTTTCATTCGTCAAAAAGGGCACTGTGTCAAGGCCTACCACATCAGGAATACGCGGTTTTGAACCTGTAGCAATAATAATCTTTTTTGCTTGTACTTTGATTTGACAGCCCTCTGCAGTCTCTACAACAAGTGTTTTGCTATCTATAAAGCGAGCTGCCCCTGATAAAGTCTCAACACCCTCTTTTTTTAAGACGTTTGGCTCTTCTTTTTTTCTTATGGTATCTACAACTCTGTGTACATACTTAAGGGCATCTTCACAATTTATATAAGCTTTAGACTTAATACCCATCTTCCCAAGCACATGCGCTGCATGCATGACCTCTGCCGCTGCAATAAGCGATTTACTAGGGATACATCCAAGGTTTGTGCAGTCGCCTCCAAAAGCGCCTTTTTCGATTAAAAGTACGCGCTTTTTAGCTCTAGCTAGACCAATAGCTACCACGAGGCCAGCCGCACCTGCACCGATTACAACAAAAGGGTATTTTCTCATATAAAACTTGTAAGCGCCTACCTAGCGCCTCCTTATAAGCGCTTATAGCGAAAAAAAAATTCACCTGCAAGGATCTCGAACATAGTCACAGGTCTAGATCATTGCCCTAGCAAAAAAAAACCTTCTTGAGTTAAATTCACATCATGAAATTTACAAAACTTCACATCAGCTTACTAATTACTTTAGCCTTTATCAATTGCTCTTCGCTAGAGGGCGCTAAACACGAACCAAGGAGACAGAATATGGCAGCATCAGGTATCTCAGGCATCTGCGATCTATCTAGAATGTATACAGATGATTATCAATACTCTCTTCCACAGCCAGTTTTAAAGACCTTTTTAAGTGGAGACTCTTTTGACCACAAAAAAGCATATACGCGAGAAGAAGCTGCCCGTGTAAACGCTGATATCGAAGCACTTTGGACAAAGATTATTGCAGACGCAAAACCACTTCCAAAAGGTCATAAAGATCTCGTAGCAACTATTTCTGCTGGCGCTCCTGGAGCAGGCAAAACAACTGTTATGAATAAAATAAAAGAAGGGCAACATGTTCCCTACGTGTGTCCAGATGATGTGTGTCTCAAAGGGCAAACCCAAACTTACCTAGCCGATATTGAGAGGGGCATGAACAAAGACGCTGCTTACACCAAGTGGCGCCCTGCATCAAATGCAGCAAACCATATCTTGCTTGGCAACCTCATCAAAGGAAACGAAAAAGGTCGCTATCCTTTTTTCTTTGGGACCACTTCCCAGAGCCCCTTCACATTTAAGTTCTATGAGCACCTAAAAGAGCACGGCTACAAGATCCATATAATCCACGTAAGCGCTCCTGACGAAGTTCGAGATAAGTCAATTCAGCAAAGAGACAAAACATTTGTCCAGACAACACCTGAAGATGTGCGTGATAAAGGCTTAGAAGTCACAAAACGCGTACAAGATACTTTCTTGAAATATGCAGATACTATGGACCTCTACTACAGAGATCAGGTCTCAGGTGATGCTGTTCTCGCAGCTAACTGGAGCCGCGTTCAAGTTTCACCATCACTTAAAGGCAGACTTGAAATCATAGATCCAAAGGCTTACGAATGTGTAAAAATCATTCATAATCAAGCTACTGAAACTCTGCGCACAAAAGGCGAAGAGGCCCAGACTTGGGAAGAGGCATTTGAATCAACACTTGTTCAATAGACAAGCCTTAAGGCGCTTGCGCTTTTTAACCCGGCACAATTAAAAGAGCCGCTCTAAAAAAGGGCGGCTCTTTTCATAAAGCAACTGTCAAAAAAAGCTTAAGCTCACATTGAGAAAAACTTAATAAGTTTGTTCTATTACTTATATTCCCAAGTATTGCATCCATACCATAAGCTGTGTACAATGCGCACAACAAGGTCAATTTTCATGAAAAACTCTCGCGCATGGATTATTTGGGCGCTAGCTTCAAGCTTTTATCTCTATGAGCTTGTTATGCGCATTTTACCAAGTGTGATTGTTCCTGAACTTATGGAAACTTTTTCACTCACTACTCTTGGAGTTGGGAGTTTAAGTGCTTTTTTCTACTATGCTTATACTCCCCTGCAGCTACCTGTAGGCATTTTCAT
Source organism: Chlamydiia bacterium (assembly GCA_041688145.1). Classification (GTDB taxonomy): domain Bacteria; phylum Chlamydiota; class Chlamydiia; order Chlamydiales; family JAAKFQ01; genus JBDNIV01. The sequence goes on from JBDNIV010000051.1 coordinate 4,374, forward strand.
GGACCGCTTTGGTGCACGCAGCTTGCTTACACTCGCCTGCTTTTTATCTGCTCTAGGCTCTTTAACATTTGGACTTGCTCCACACTTTGGCTACATATTAGCTGGCCGCTTTGCTATTGGCGCCGGCTCAGCATTTGCTTGGGTAGGCTTGATCTATCTGATTAGCCACTGGTTTCCACCTAAACGCATTGGTCTTTTAATTGGTCTTGCCAGTTCTTTAGGACTTGTAGGAGGTATTTGTGGGCAAGGCCCTATGGCACAGTTTGTAAAGCTCACTAGCTGGCGCTACGCTAATTACACATTAGCTGTGATAGGCTTTGTGCTCACGCTTGCTATATGGTTTATTATACGCAATAAACCCAAACAGCATGAACTGCCTGCAAAACAAAGACCGACCTTAGCATCTGCACTCTTAGGCTTTAAGACTGTTTTAGCCAATAAGCAGTCTTGGATTGTAGCTACATACTCTACGATGATCTATCTCTGCATATCCGTGTTTGCTGAGCTTTGGGGCATCTCGTTTTTACAAACAGCTTACTCTATGGATCGCACTACTGCTGGTTATGCGAATTCCATGATCTACTTAGGCTTCCTTGTGGGAGGCCCACTTGTAGGCGTACTCTCAGACCACTTACGCCGAAGAAAGCCTGTCATACTTGTTGGCGCTTTTTTTGCTGCTATTTTCATAGGCTGCGTTGTGCTTATTCCGCACCTCTCGCTTTTCGCGCTCTATGCGCTTCTCTTTTGCTTTGGTTTAGCTGTCGGAACGCAGCTGCTCTCTTTTTCTATCTCAATAGAAATAAACAGCATTTCCGCGAAAGGCTCAGCTCTTGCTTTCAATAACTTTGTTACGATGATTGGAGGCTCTGTTATGCAGCCCGTAGTCGGTCTTTTATTAGCAAAAGGCTCTATAGGAATCGATAGTGAAACTCTAACTCAGTACACAGCTCAAGACTTTCGTTCAGCACTGATTTCTCTTCCCATAGCCTGTTTTATAGGCTTCATTTTGACTTTTTTTATTAAAGAGACGCGCTGTGAGCAAAAAGAAGGTGGACTCCATCCTTTCGAAGCTCACGCTGACTAAGAAAGCTTTTTGTTATCTATGCGCACTCAATTCAAGTAAAATATTTACTCCCTTAAAATTAAAAAAAATAATTTTACAGGGAAATATTGACTAATAAAGCCTATTTCGATAAGATGTCTTTAAATTTAAATCAAATTGTAACTAAGGTTTTATTATGGTTAACATTCCTACTTTCACTCAAATGCAACAAACGGCTAAGGATTGCGCAAGCCAAGCTCCAGCTGCTTTAAGAGCTCTCCCAAAAGGGACTTTATTAATCGCTGTTCAAGCAGGCGCACTCCTGCATGTCATCTCATATGCAAGCATGCAAAAAGCAGGCTTTGCCAACACTGCACGCAACCAACTAGGCGCAACTGTCGCTGTCACAGCAATTACAAGTGCAGCAAGCTACCTTCTACGAGCAAATGCAGTACTGACTGCTGTTGTAGCTCTTGTGACATTCGCAACAGGTGTAGTTACTCAAAAGTGTTAAGTGTTTTACTCAAGGCTCACACAAAGCCTGCTCCTGCTCCTGCTCCTGCTGATCAAACTGAAGCGCTTGCAACAGCTCGAAGAGACCTTGATGAAGCAAATGCACGAGTTGCTGCTCAAACTGAAGCGCTTGCAGCACTTCAAGCTCAACTTGATGAAGCAAATGCACAAGTTGCTGCTCTACGCACAGAGCTGCAAACTCTAAAAGATACTCCTGCACCTGCTGATCACACTGAAGCGCTTGCAACAGCTC
>JBDNIV010000012.1:0-34998 GCA_041688145.1 Chlamydiia bacterium
AGTAGAAGTAGAAAAAGTTGTTTTTTTTGATGTAGGCAGTAAAGAGGCTCTTATGGAGCGAATCTCTAAAAGAGCTGCTATTGAAGGCCGAGCAGATGACACTTCTATGTCTATTTTAGAAGAGAGAATGAATGTTTTTGAAGGCAAAACGCTTAAAGTGATGGGAGCTTATCCCAAGGAAAAGTTGATTACCATTAATGCAGCTCAGGGTCCTCTTTTTGTTCTTAAGGATGTTCTTAATCACCTGACTCCTCTTTTAGCGAGATAAAGAGCTTCAGATTCTTTTTAGCTCTATAATTTTTCAGCTATTTTCCAATTGTAAATTTCATAAGCCCTTTATTCTAAGAGGGCTTGTGAAATTTATAAACTCTTAATCTCATATTAAATAGATATGAACATGAAAAAGGTAAAATGGAGGCATAAGAAAGGAATAATTATGTCTATTTATATCAACGGAAGGTCTGCGACGTTTAGCTCAGCTGATAAGAGCGAACGGCTTATAGCTAGTGCTGCAGTTGAAGATCTGAATAGGCATATAAGTACAGTTACTCAAAGAGCTATTGTCCAGGGCAACCTGCCTCAAGGGGCTAATGTGCATTTAGCCATTGCAGAGCAAAATGCAGAGGGAGAGGATGTGGTTCATCTTTCTTTCTCAGATCAGATCGGTAGTCATACAGAAACTATCAATGAAGGGACTGGACCAGATACCCTGTACAAACATGCTAAATCTAAACAAGAGCTTTCAAAGCGCATCTCAAAAATGCCTAATGCTCAAGAAGGGTCAGGAGATCTTAAGGGCAAGTGGGCTAAACGCATATCTCAATCAAAATATGTCCACCAAGCAAGTAAAGCGGCAGCAAGCATACTTCAAATAGAACATACAGCAGAAGAGAGTAAGTTATCTCGAAATATGAACTTTGCTGCGGGCGCGTTGAACCTTACAGGGGTCCTTGGAGTAGCTGCAGCGGCCGTTAATACACTTTCAGCTATTGAAGATCTACAGTCTCTTGGAATACAAGAGGCTAGTTTAGCTAGAAAAGCAGAAGCGATTGCTTCTATTACTGAAAATACCTTGAATGCTGCTGGGTATGGAGCTGCTGCAGTATCAGGAGGCATGCGCCTTGCTCAATTAGCTTCTAAAGTAGCTCTTTTAACAAAGCTTGGAGATTTCTTTTTGGGAATATCTTCTTTTGCTACAGGTGTGAAAGGAGCCATTACGTTTCATACAAGACGCATCTTCTTTAGCAGCACAAATGAAGCGATCTCGCGTGCTGAAAATAGAGCCGATGTAGATGCTATAGCGGGTAAAGCAGATGCTATTTGGACGGCTATTCATGGAAAAGTAACTCCTGATATGCAAGCTATAGAGCAGAAAACTACAGCTTTTGCAGGGTTAGCAGAAAATGAGCAAATCCGTGATTTGGTTAAGAGCTTTGAAACAGGGCTTGGCTGGCATTTTTGGAATTCTAAGTCTAAAAAATTCAAAATTCAAAATTATAGACAGACTTTAACTGAGCAGTTGGATGGCCTAAATCCTCAAGGGCGCAAAAACGTTCTTGTAGCCGCTAAGCGTAAACTATTAACCTCTAGTGCAGAAAGCGCAAAAGCAAAAGATGTAGAAGTAATTGGCTCCAAGAAGTTTTCTGAGCTTATGCTTAGAGAGGGCAAAGAGGTCAATATTCAATTAAGGCACCATCAGTGGGGGGTAATCAGCCTCTACAGCAAGATAGAAGGTGAGTACAAATCAACACGTCTAAGTGAAGTCGTGGGTATTGTGGCAAACTTAGGCTCTGGTATTATCAGTGTAGTAGGCTTTGTAGTTCCTGGTGGTATTATAGTAACAGCAATTAGAGGAAGCTTTAGTGCCTTACAAATGGGCTCCTCTATTCATATGGAAGGCCATAATATTCTGGCAGCCATGGGTTTTAATGTAGGGGATTCATTTGATGATGAAATTACCCGCATCTGCCGAGGCTTTGCTAAGCGCCATATTACTTATCTAGGTGCTGCTTCAGCAGCCTAAAATTTCTTAGTTTAATAGATATAATGAGGTCAAAATAAGAGCCTGAATAGGTAGCTGCTTGCCTATTAGTGACTTGGCGATTTTTTTCAATTTTTGATGCTGAAAAAAGGGGTTTTGGTAATATGCGGTTATAGGGGTAAAGCCCTCAAAACTCGTGTGTTTAAAGTCTTAATAAAAGGTAGATTTATCTATGAGCTCTCCACATAAAAAATGCCCATCTTGTAAAAAGTCATTTAAAGTGTTTGAGGGAATCACATGGGCATTTGGCCCCTTTTGTTCTAGACGCTGCCAAGATGCCGATCTACTTGCTTGGCTAAAGGCTGAATACGCTCTTCCAGGCTCAGAGTCTGTTATTGAAAATCCAGGACCTATAGACGCCTAAACGGCTCTTTTCATGTCCTTGGATGAAAATCTAAAAAGCGCTTTTTCAGGTTGCTTTTACCTACGTGAGTATACTTGTCTGTAGTTGCAATGCTCGCATGGCCTAACATTTCCTGAATGATACGTAAATCTGCTCCATGATCAAGTAAATGAGTCGCAAACGAATGGCGCAGTGTGTGAGGTGATATATTTTTAGTAATCTTAGCTAAGACTGCATACTCTTTGATTCGCCGCCAAATACTTATACGGTCTATGGGTTGATTTCTTTGGTTTAAAAAGAGATAAGGGCTTTTTCCCTCAGTGCGAAAACGAATTAGATAATCATCAATGGCTAAAAGAGCCTTTTTCCCAATAGGCACAATGCGTTCTTTTTGCCCCTTACCCATCACTCTAATGGCTGTGTCATCTACATCCGCTATTTTAAGTCCGCATGCCTCAGAGACTCTTAGGCCACTGCTATAAAGCACTTCTAAAAAAGCGCGGTCACGTGCGCCTATAGCTGTAGATAGGTCAGGCTGCTCTAAAAGCTTTTCCACCTCTTTTTCACTTAAGACAGAAGGGACTTTTTGCCAGAGCTTGGGGCTGTCAATATGCTTAGCGGCTTCATGGCTAGTTAAGCCCTCTTTCCTCAAGAAGCGGAAAAAGACTTTAATAGAAGCTAGCGTACGGCAGATAGAGGCAGAAGAAAGGCCTTTTGTCTTTAAAGTCCCTAGAAAGCCCAGGATGTCAGATTCGGTAGCCTCTGATAGAGGCACTTTTTTTTCAGATAAAAAGGCTTCAAACTTTCCAATATCTCTCAAATAGGCCTCAGCTGTTTTTTCAGCAAGGCCTCTTTCAATAGTAAGGTAGAAGGCAAAAGGGTCTTTATATGACATAACGTTATATTAGCAGAAAGTTGTACTTTTATATTAAAGCTTGAAAGGATTGAGCAAGTTGATATTTACGCCCTTTTTTTGAAGTATCTACAGTTTGTAAAAAGCCAGACTCTACCCACATTTTGCAAAGAGCGCTTGCTGTTCTTGGGCGAAAGCCAAAAAAGCCTGCAATATCTTTACTTGTAATTTCTTCAAAGCTTCTGAAAAGCTCAAGTGCTTTTCTTTGTTTAGGGTCAAGTTTGCGAATGATTTTTGTTTGATCTTCGGTCCCTTCTTTTTGAGATGAGGCCATTTGATAAGAAACTTTTTCGAAGGCTTCAGCCATCCCTCCACAAAAGTATTCAATCCAGCTTGTGATACTACTTTCAGATCTACCGCAATAGTAATTGTGAGAGGGGCCAACGCCAATAGCGCTGTAATATGCAGTCAGGTTTTTGGCGTAGTACTCTTCTAATGAATAAAGGCCTTTTAAGTCATAGGACCCTAAGTGAAGTATTAAAGTAGTCAAAAGCCTTGCAGTACGGCCATTTCCATCGTAGTAGGGGTGGATTGTAGCAAATTCATAGTGGGCGATAGCGGCAACAATAGGGCAGGGGAGGTTGCGGTTTTCTTCGATCCAGTTGACAAGGTTTTTCATAAGCTTGGGGACATCTTTTGCTTCAGGAGGCATATATACAATACGCCTTGTAGAGCTGTCCTTGATCACATTTTGTCCATCACGATAAGGGGTCGGTTTTATAAGGCCTTTACCTGAGCTCATTGTAAGAGCATGCAAAGTTTGAATCACTTTCTCACTTAAAGGGCTCTTTTTAGCACTGTAATGCTCGAGTCGCTCAAGAGCTGCGTAGTACCCTTTTATCTCATGTTCATCACGTTCTTTACCTGGAAAGTGTCCTTTAAGAGTAATCACCTCCTGAACCTCATCACTATTTAGGCGATTGCCCTCTATCATTGTAGAATAGTGTGCGGTATAGAGTTTTGCGCTTTGGCGTAAAGATGCAAGGACAGTGGGAGTCAGAGGTAGGGCATAGACCTTTTCCTTTGCCGCTTCTATCCGCATAAGCAACTGAGCAATCTTAGGGGTTATTGTGTAGATGGGCTTGAACTTGGGCATTAAAAGGCCTTATTTATCCTTCCTATATAACCTTATTATGCCGATAAAATGCCGTTAAATCAACATTAAAATGCCGTTAAATGGTTATTAAAGTGTCATTAAAAGTGCCTCTGAGGGCCTAGGAATCAGGCTATAAGGATAAAAGAGGGGTAAGTTATTTTTTAATCTTGGCAAGTAGCATGTCGCTTGCGAGCTTTGGATTTGCTCTGCCGCCTGTTTTTTTCATCACTTGACCTACTAAAAATCCAAAGGCGCCATCGCGTCCTGATAGGAAAGTAGCGATAGAATCAGGGTTTTCTTGTAAGACCTCATCAACTACTTTTCCTAAGGCCGCACTATCATCGATAGGCTGATAATTTGGGTTAGAGGCTACAATTTCTTTTGGGCTTTTGTCAGGGGAGGCTATCATTTCATCAGCAATCTGCTTAGCCATCTTACCTGTAATTTTGCCTGAATCAATAAGCTGTACTAAGTGGGCTATATGCTCTTCGGGGATAGCTGAACGGTAAATAGGCCCTTTCTCTTTAAGCCTGCCTGCAAATTCTACAGTAATCCAATTAGATAAGCTTTTTGCGTTATTGTGATAGCTAAGCGCTTTTTCAAAGTAGTCGGAAAGGAGCTTATCTTGAACTAGAATACTTGCAGCGTATTCACTTAAGCCAAGATCCTCTTGATACCTTTGCCAGCGGGCAAGTGGGAGTTCAGGCAAAGAGTTTTTTATAGAGTCGATATATTCAGCGCTCAGCTTTAAAGGAAGTAGGTTGGGTTCAGGGAAATAGCGATAGTCTCCATCTGTATTTTTACTGCGCAGCACAATTGCTTTATTTTCTACAGGGTCCCAGCGGCAGGTGACTGAAAGTAAAGGCGCATCAGGCGTCTTTTCATAGAAGGCGATCTGCCGATCAACTTCATATGTCAATGCTTTTTGCAGATAATTAAAAGAGTTAACATTTTTAATTTCCGTTTTCGTTCTAAGGGGTTCACCCGGTTTTCTGACAGAGACATTGACATCGATGCGCAGTGACCCTTCTTCCATATTGCAGTCAGAGGCATCTAAGTACTGCATAATCGCTCGAACAGCTCTTGCAAAAGCAGCAGCTTCTTCAGGGGAGTGCATACATGGCTTTGAAACAATTTCTATTAAAGGAGCTCCAGCTCTGTTGTAGTCAATGCCTGTAAAGCTAGAAAAGTGCTTAAGCATGCCTGTATCGTTTTCTAGATGAGCGTGATCGACTTCAAATGTTTTAAGTTTACCCTCTACTAGGGCGGAGATTTCTCCTCCCTTAATGAGGGGCTTATCAAACTGAGTGATTTGAAAGCCATCAGGCAGATCGGGGTAAAAGTATGATTTGCGGTCAAATTTACTAAAGTTTGCAACATGTGCACCAATAGCGCAGCCGAGCTGGACTCCTTTTCTTACTGCTTCAGCATTGAGGGTCGGAAGTGTTCCAGGTTGGCCTGTCGCAAATTGAGAGATATTTGTATTGGGTTCATCCCCAAAATGATTTTTATCTGAGCTAAATAGCTTAGATTTAGTATTAAGCTGACAGTGGATCTCAAGACCAATTACGGCTTCCCAAGTCATAAAAGCTCCTCGTCAAACCCTGCTGGCAGCTTCTCATGGTAGCGGGCAGCACTTTCGAACTGGTGGGCAAAATTTAAAGCATCAACATCGCGTTTTTGAGGTGTAATGAATTGGACGCCTAAAGGTTTGCCATTTTTTAAGAATCCTGAAGGTACAGCTGCTGTTGGCAAGCCTGCTAAGCTCATAGAAATCGTGTAGATGTCTTGCAGATACATCTGGAGGGGGTCTCGCAAAGCGCCCATTTCAAAAGCAGCAATAGGTGATGTTGGCATGCAAATAGCATCACAAAGAGTAAAGGCCTTCGCATAATGCTCAATGACCTGGGTGCGCACTTTTTGTGCCTTTTTGTAAAAGGCGTCTTGTTGTCCGGCTGAAAGGAGGTAGTTGCCAAGCAGTATGCGCCTTTTAACCTCAGCACCAAAGCCTTCACTGCGAGAAAATCGATAGACTTCATCCAGCGTTGTTGCTTTTTCTGAGCGCTTGCCAAAACGGACTCCATCAAATTTGGCTAAATTTGTAGAGGCCTCTGCTGTTGAAAGAACATAGTAGACGGCAATAGAGTATTGCAATACATCAAGATCGACCTCTTGAATGGTGCATCCCTGCTTTTTTAATGCCTCAATCACTTCCTTAAAGTTGTCTAAAATCTCAGGTTCAAGGTTTTCTAAAAAATGCCAGGGCACTCCAATAGTTTTGCCTTTTAAGCTTTTTGTAAGGGCGGGCAGATACTCCACCTTTTCTTCAGGAAGGCTTGTGCCGTCAAAGTCGCATTGTGCGCCAATCACTTCCATTATAAGAGCAGCATCTTCTGTATGAGTCGTAATAGGTCCAATTTGATCTAAAGAAGAGCCAAAAGCAACGAGTCCATAACGAGAGACTCTACCAAAGGTAGGCTTAAAGCCTACAACACCGCAAAAAGCTGCGGGCTGGCGAATAGATCCCCCTGTGTCAGTCCCGAGAGTAATAGGGCAAAGCCTTGCAGCAACTGCTGCTGCAGATCCTCCAGAAGAGCCTCCAGGAACGCACTTTGTATTCCAAGGGTTTTTTACGGGGTAAAAAGCAGAGTTTTCATTTGACGAGCCCATAGCAAATTCATCGAGGTTCAGTTTGCCGATAAGAATCGCATCTTCATCTTCTAAAAGCCTACATACTGTTGCATCGAAAGTAGCTATATAGTTTTCCATGAACTTTGAAGCGCATGTAGTTGGAACACCTTTCACATGGATATTGTCTTTTATGCCGATAGGAATTGCTGCAAGCTTGCCAAGAGGCAAGCCCTTTTTAAGCTTCTCGTCTAGCGCCTTTGCCTTTTCTAGAGATCTTTCTTTCATAACACATAGGAAAGCGCCAATCTCAGGATCAAATTTCTCAATCCTTTTTAGAAAATACTCTACAATTTCAACCGCTGAAACAGAGCCTTCTAAAAACCGATCACGCAACTGAATGGCTGAGAGCTTATGCATCTAAGAAAAATCCTTTATTCGCCAATTACAGGGGGTATACGCACCATGCCACCGGTGTGATCAGGAGCGTTTTTTAAAAACGTCTCTCTTTGAAGAAGGGCATCAACTTCGTCTTGTCTTAAGGGGTGCTCCATGCCTTCTAGAACGTGGTAGCAAGGCTCGGTGTTTTCTGTATCGATATTATCAAGTTCGTGTGTATAGGCTAAGATGCCCTCTAAGCTTTTCAGCATAGCTGCACGTTCACTTGTTTCAAGATCAATCTTGCTAAGTGTACACACAATATCAAGCGTTTTTTCATCGATATCTTTCACGCGAGCCTTTCCTAAGGTTAAGTCCTTGCCAGGATAGAGGTTTTAGGGGATCTCGTCAATAGAGGGAGGCTTTTGTAAAGAGAGAGTTTAAGAAAAGTTTTTATACGATCTCTATTAGGTATGTCTTTTTATTTTTTACAAAACTAAATAATATCATGTATTAAGTGCATTTTAAACTTAGTTTTTTTTATTTAACTCTTTTTGTTGATGTATTCATTTGTATCTAGTATTAGTTAAATTAAGGTGTTAAATAGGGAGATACCGTTATGGGACAGTGTTCAGGAAAAAGAACGATCAATTGCGTAGCTATTATCTTAGTGATTATAGGTGCACTTAACTGGGGCCTTGTAGGATTTTTTAACTGGAATTTTGTAACTTCAGTGTTTGGCTACGGTTTAGGCCGTGTAGTCTATGCCATTGTGGGTTTAGCAGGTCTATGGAGCTTGTCACTTATATCTAAGTGTATGCACAAATGCTGCTGCAACCGCGACAAAAGCGATAAAAGTGATAAAGGCCAGTAAGGCCTAGTTAGAAGCCTTTAGAGTTCATGTTTTTAGGAAAAAGCATACTGAGTAAGCCCTTTTAGGCTTTCAGGTAGTTTTCCTGTATTTGGGTCTGCGAGGTTCATGATAAGATCTTGCGCAAGCTCTTTGTTTATCACTCTGTCCCTTAGTGATTCGTCTGCCATAACTCCTACTATAAGGGCTGTGCATAAAAGTGCGCTGCATTCTTGCGCCTTCGTTATAATAGCTGTTAATTTGTCGAGAATAGTTTTTTCTCCTGCGCGCCCAAGAGTCTCTTTGGCAGCTGTAATAAACAGGTTTATGGCAGGTTCATTTACGGCGCCCTCTTTTGACAGCTGGGTTAAAATGTCTTCAACTTCTAGTTTCTGAAAGCTCTGAGCAGCGCTGCGTTTATGCATGCTTTGAGCGAGAGGTTCGGTGGGGCGCTGCGAAAGTACACTCTTAGCCTCTTCGCGCGTCTTTCTAGGACTTAAATGTGGTGGAGTTACCTCAAGAACTCCTCCGCGGGCAGGTGTCATCACCATATCGTCTAGCCGGCTATCACTACCTGTTCTATGGAGCGTTCTTGGGATTGTTCCAGCGTTTAGGCTGTCGTCATGTCCAGTAGAGTGGCCGCTGTCAGGTTCTATGCCCCATGGAGGTTGCGTGCGGCTAAGAGGTGTATGAGGTGATCCTTCAGGTCTAATGTGTTGTGGAGAGGAACCTAGGGGAGAAATAGAACTAGAAGCACTGCTTGCAGCCGGCCTTACGACTTTTTGAGGTATATATTCCGGTCCTAAAAGAGCTTGAAGCGCTTCAGCTTGCTCAGCTTCTTGCCATCTAGGCCCTTTAATGCAAGAGGCCATGTAATCTAGCTTTTGTCTATATGAGAAGCCTTTTCTATAAGCATTTCCTATTGCCTGCAGTGTTTGAATATTTGAATGGATAGCTAGATGCTCTTGCTCCTCTTCTCTTAAATGAGCTACGAACTCTTTTAGGGCATCTGGGTTTAGTCTTACTATATCCTCTATAAACATCCTTAAGCTTGCACCATTAAATACCTGCATACAGTAATACTCATGACCTTCTAATGACTTGATAATAGCAGTTTTGATGCTGTCGAGCTCACCTTGTAAATCTGTGCGTGATTGCAAGGCTAGCAAAACCTTAGGTAAGCTTTCATATGCAATTGATCGCCTACAAGCTTCCATGATCTTAACAATATGAGCTGCCTTAATGGAGGAGCTTTGTACGACCATAGGTAGTGAGAATGAAGAGCTTGCCCTCTCTCTTAATGACCTTGCAACAGCAACAGAAAAAAGAGGGTGATTCGGATGATCAGCTAGAGTTTTTGCAATCCTTATGAGATTTTCAGTAGAGACGCGCCTTTCAGCGTTTTCGCGGATACGAGAAGGGGCCTTTGCCCAGGCGGTTATAGTTATTTGAGGGTTTTTATTTTCTAGTGTTGCAAGTAGAAAAGCCTCTTTTTGAAAATCAGCTATATGCTCATTAGCAGATGAGAATATCCACTCAAGGGTTGTAGTGGTTAGATCAAGCTTGCTTAACCATTCAAGAGGAGCCTGGCCTCGCTCTCCACATCCACTTAAAAGCGCTTGTAGCGCAAGAGGATCAGCCGTTTCATCTGATTGTAAATAGCTCAAGGCCACTGATAAGCTTTCAGGCGAGGTAATAGTGTCAATAAGACGGTAGTGAGCATCTTCGCTTTCTTCAGGACCTTCTATGATGGGCTTTAGAAGCGCGCAGGCACGCGGCATAACACTTCGTAAAATTTCAGACTTATTTGGGTTCTCAGAGCGGTTTAAAGCCCGCAGAGCTGCAGCCATCATGTTGCGGTTTGTAATAGCTAGTAAAATTTCAACTAAGCGCTGAGAATCTTCAACACCATTCATTATTTTCATTAATATAAGCTTGTTGCGGAAGCTAGTCACTTGTTTGCTGCTTAAATATGGAGGATTAGATGAGTCATTTTTTACAGCAGGTGAGTCGGGGAATTGGGCTTGTACGGCTCTTGATGCAACACCGCGAAGGGGCGTTGCTGAATTTGCTAAAACTTTTTCTGGAAGTATGCCCATTAAAAGGACTAATAATCCTGTAAGTCCCGGTTCATTTAACTGATCTCGACACATCTTAATAAAAACACCATCAAATTGAGCATTTTCAAGCTTTTCTGTGAACTTTTCCATAGCCTTTAAATCTTTGATAAGAGCTAAAGCAAGCTCTTGAACTTGACTGTTTTCTTGATTCTGAAAAATGAAGATAAAAACAGCTTTGCAAAAGCTTTCATTAGCTTCGTTCAACAACTCTATGTGGGTCGCAAGCAGGCTAGAATCGACAGCCTTATACAAGTAGCCTATAAAGATCTTCACTAGAGCAGCTTGATCATATTCTCCTCCACTATTAGCAAGACGCATAAATTCAGTGTCACAGAAACACGATCCCAGTTCTGCTAAATCTAGATGTTTTTCAGCTGCTGTAAGTATAAGCGCAATCTTTTTTTCAAGCCCTTCATATTTCTGAGCAGATAGTATTACAGAGATTAGGTTTAGCCAGTTTTGCTTGTCACCTTGAGCGTCTAGGTGCGCAAGATAGCCTTCGATTGTCTCAGGTCTCATAGCGGTCATAGTGCTAATTACAAAAGCTCTATAAGAGGTAGGTGCCTCTTCTCTAAGAACTAGGTTTCTTAGAGGGGTTTTGGGCGCTGATAAAGTGGCTCCATCTTCTGTAAAATCGCCTTGTCCCTCAAGTCTGCAAGGAATAGGGCTTAAAGCAGATGCAGTAGCAGGCAATTGAGATGCCTCAAAAGAGGGTGAGCCATTTAAGCTCACACTTGCTGATCGAGAATGCCTGCGGGGGCTTGGTGTACGAGCTGCAAAAGCAGCATCAGCACTTGGTGTTGGGGGTTGGGGAGTTAAGAGATTACATAAACTTCTAATAAGGGTCCGTGGGGTGTCCATAACAGAATGAGACCACTTCATTGGGGATCTATACCCTTTATCAGATTTGCGAAGGCGCCCATCTATAAGCCTATAAAGCAGTTGAGTATTGTCAGGTGTAGTTTCTCCAGATAAAACTTGTAATACTAGACTTAAGTAAGGAAATTGGCCTTCTTCTGTTTGGTGATAAGCCAGTATTTCTAATACATGTGAGCAAGGATTGTGAGAATTCATATCAGGCGCTGCCGAGGGGTGAGCGCTCCTTTGAGCTTTGGTATCACCGAGTATTTGTGTGTAGGCAATGAGGCTTTTTATTTTGCTAATAACAGCTTGAGCGCTCTTATTAGAAACAGGTAAAAGCGACGCATCAGTCCACACAAGATCAAGCACATCAATGAGTTGTTCATTGTTTAGCTCTAATATAAGACGTACTTGTAAGTGAGTATTTTGGGTGCAATCATATGTGAGCTTTTTCAGTGCCCAACGGGGAAGATCAGATAGGGACTGACTAAAACTTTCCGTAAGTGGATTAGAACCGCCTAGAGTAGCCTGAAACTCTTTTACCCTGTTAGGAATGTTAGCTGTGGCTTCAGCTTTTTGTAGGGCAATTAAGCTTGTTTGATAAATGTCCGTAACACTTGCTCTAGGTCCATCTTGTTGCATTAGGAGGTTCATTGCTCGCAATATATCTTCTCGCTTGCAAGGTTCACTCCAAAGACTCAACACCTCTTCAAAATGAGGCAGGATGCTAGGTTTACCTTCTATTTTCTGAGCTTGTGATAAGGCGTAAATAGCTGCGGTTTTAGGCTGCCAATCTATGATAATGCGCTCTTGCGCTCTTGGACTGAAGTGCGCCAAAATATTCCTAGGACAAGTTTCAGTTTCTAAAGCAGCAATAAAATGCTTGTTATATGAACGGTTTCTTATAAGTTCTATAAGGCTGTGATCAGTTCCACCACCTTGAAAGACAATATGCGCAAAAGTTTTAGCAGAGACATCTCTTAAAAGAGAGTCTACATATAAACCTTGAGCATTTTGAATAGTATTTATAACTTTTTTAGTAAAACGGGGACAATCAGCAATAGCTGCTCGGATTTTGTTAGCTTCGTGAGCTTTTATAAAGCCCATATCTACAAAAGATAAGTTAGCAAACTTTAGATCGCTATGTTGCAATATAGCAGCTTTTTTAATAGGATCAGCTATGCTTAGTGCGCCACTTACTCCCCAGTGCATTGTTTTTCCAACCTCAATGATAGTCTTAGCTGATACATTTGGATGGTTAATAAAGCGTTTGAACTTATCTAGATGAGCAAGAGCTGAAGCATCAAGCACTGCTTGAGCCCCTTCGGGATCTGCTCCTTTAGGGCCTTTTTTAGCCTTAGAGGCAGCTTCAGCCCATTGGTGCCAAGTATTCGATAGCGCAAGCAGGCTAAATTTCTCTAAGCCTGCAACAGCTAGCTGCACCTTATCAGATCGATTAACAAAATCAATTCCTAGGGGAGCATCAAACTGATCCCCAGTTACATCAACAAGGTTAAGAATAGCTAAGCATTTTTCAGGATTGGCTACTTCTAAAGCATTACCTAGGCACAGAGCTTCTTCCGCAGCTATATTTGCGATAGCTTGAGCAAAGATCTGAGGGTTATTGACAAGTGCTTTGAAAGCTTCAGGGTTTGCTCCCGCAGAACCTGCGCTTACCTCGCGCCAATTGGCTTTTAGCTGCTCTTTTTGGGTAGTTGCTTCAGTAAGCTGCTGCACTACTGCTGCACATGCACTCTGCATGGCTGTTTTTGTAAGCCGCGTAGCAACGTTGTGACAAGCTTGTTTAAATACTATAGCTGCAGTTTGTTGCGTAGTTTGTGCGGCAAGCTCCTGTAATAACGCTCGAAGCTGAGCATCTGTTTCTTCAGTTACAAGTTCATCAGCAATAATTTGATAAGCTTTTTCTTGAGCTAAGCCCTCAGCTATATTTGCTTCTACACGAGGCATAAGCCAATCATCTATAAAGCTAGTAACCTCTGTATTCAACCGATCCTCTTCTGCTAAAGCCGTAGCTTGCAATTGATCAAAAGTTGCTGGAGTCTTTTCAAGCTCAGCAAAAACTGCTTTTAACATGGCATTTTCACTTAAAGCGCTTAAGCGCCCACTGTAATCTATAGCTAAAAGTGCACGCTTATCAAGGTGTTCACTTCTAATTACTTGATTGAAGGACTCTTCATTCGCAACTAGCCTTTGTAAACCCTCTTGAGCATTAAAGTACTTGCCATTGAAAATGTGAGATATAAGTAAGGCTTGTTTATCAGCGTCAAGTGTTTCAAAGTTAGGTAGATTCCTTAAGCTTACGCAGATAGTGCCTGAATTTGTGATGAGGCGATTGCTCAAAAAGGCTTTGAGCCTTTCAGAAGAAAAGCTTTCTATAAGAGGTTGCAATTTGTCAGAAGAAGCCAAGCGCTCTCTAGCTGCTACCCATATAGCTTCAAAAGAGGCGCTTTCATCGTTTATAAGTTCTGCAAGAGAAATAGATGTTTCATGATGTTCATCGATGTGAGGCTCACCTTCAGAAAGAGGTGTAGCTGGGACAGGAGCTATAGGTCGATCCCAGGCTTGTAAGACATCTTGCACTTGTTTATTTAAAGCTTCGGCTTTTAGTTGCTTTTCTACTGTTTTTTGAAAAGAGGCTGAGTGTGAAAGGCATATTCGACCCACTAAGCTCAAAGTTTCTGCAACAGGTAACAAGGCGACATATAATACAGCTTTAAAAACGAAAGAGACATAGTGCGCCTGTGCATAAGCCTGCGCTGTAGATGTTTTAAAGTTTAACGCGTGGCCAATCCTCTCTAAATCGTCAGGACGCTTTTGTGAATGAAGGTGAAAATAGTGAGAGAGGGTCGATGTCATAATAATTTTTTACCTGGGAGGTGTTTAGTAGTTTTTTCAATGAACATTCTATTTTTTATAACGATTAGAATCAAATCTTTTATGATATAAAATAATGTTTATAAAGAAAGTCTTAAGATAGAAAAGGAATCGTTGTCAGCGCTGGCATATCCAAAAAATCGCCCCGAGGCTTTTGCTGGAGTTTATGAAAACCAAGGGCTGCGATCATAGCTGCATTATCTAAGCAGTGCTCTTTTTTTGGCCAAAAAATAGGCAAAGGATGTGCAATAGGAGTAAGAGCTTTTCTTAAAGCTTCATTGCAGGTAACGCCTCCACCTAGGATGACTGATTTGATATCAGGTGTTGTTTCTAAAGCAAGCTCTAAGCGCTTACAGACACTTTGAATAGCAGCTCTTTGAAAGCTTGCGGCTATATCAGATAGAGCAGAGTCTGGCAGAGGCTGATCAAGCTTTTTTAAAGCGTGAGAAACGCTTGTTTTAAGACCACTAAAGGAAAAATCAAGAGGAGCTTCTTTAATTTGACACGGCTTGAAAGCAAAGGCATTCGGATCTCCCTTTAAAGCCTCTTTTTCGATGTAAGGGCCTCCGGGATAAGGGAGATTTAGCATTTTTGCAACTTTGTCAAATGCTTCACCCATTGCATCATCATGTGTTTGTCCTAAAAGCTCATAGTCTCCAACAGCTCGCACAAGCACTAAGCTCGTATGGCCTCCAGAGAGAACTAGGCCAAGAGCAGGTAGAAAAGAGGACGGCTGAAAAGCCTCATTCATCATTGCACTGTAGAGGTGGGCTTCAATATGGTTTACTCCAATAAGAGGTATATCCCAAGCTAAGCTAAGGGCTTTAGCAGTGTTTAGCCCAATTAAAATAGCGCCAATGAGCCCAGGGCCCTGAGCAACAGCTATCGCATCGATGTTTTCTTTATTTAGAGAGCTTTGTTCTAAGGCTTTTTCCAGAGTTGGAATAATCAGCTCTAAATGCCTGCGAGCTGCAAGTTCAGGCACGACTCCTCCAAATTGAGCGTGCAAATCAATCTGCAAGGAAGTGACCTCAGATAAGATACGCACCCCATCTTCTACAATGGATACTGCTGTTTCATCACAGGTTGTTTCAATGCCTAAAATAGTTGTCATAAATAAAAAGGCCAGGAAGTTTTATAGCCTGGCCTCTAATTGTAGTACAAAAGAGCTAAAAAGCATAGGAAGCAAGATCCTGAGATCTTTCTTATGCAGCCTTTGTGCCATTTCCAGAAAGAACACAAACTTCTTTGTGCTTTAAGCTGTCAGCAGATCGACATTCTTCGCTGCAGTAAAAAACTTTGTTACAGCCATTACATGCGTGGTCTAGCTTACGGGCAGTTGTTTCAAAGCTAGCGCACTTTTGATTGGTACAATAGGCTAATAATGGTAATGAAATTGTGTCAGTTACTCGTGATGTAACAAGCTCACCTTCTGAATTTGTGTGTTGAGTAGAAGAGATTAAGACTACCTTTAAAGATTGTAGAGCTTTTTCTCCCTCTAACTCATTCCACTTGCTCAGCATTGCTTCTTTACATTCAGAAATAGACTTTTCAAAAGAGTTTGGGAAGGTTGTTGTCCTAGTTGTTCTTTCTATATTCCACCCATCAGCATCTTTTTTGGGAAATACAAACGCAAAAATGAATTGTATTTTTTCTATAGTAGCGTCCGTATCTGGTGCGGAAATAGACTCTAAGGCTTCATTGATGCATGAAGGCACTTTTTCAATATAATTACTGTTAATATTAGATATAGCCATTTTCATCTACCTTAGTTTGTTTTAACTGAAAAAATATTACCATGGAGTGTTTTTTAGAGCAAGCAGCTAAGAAACTTAGATTTTTTTTGAATAATCCAAGGGTAGGAAAAAGAGTAGAGCAAGAAAGAGAGTAAAAAGAAATTTTTACTCTCTTCTAATCCTCTAGAAGAGGAGCTGCAGCATCCTTGTCAAGAATCCAAAGAGCTGGGGTCTTAGGAGTCCCTACTTTTTGAACGGGGTACTCATTATTTTTCTTTTTAAACAGATCTTCAATAATCTCACCTTTACGTTCGCCTAAAGCGTAGATGGCAATAGACCTTGAAGCATTAATCAGGGGATAGGTCATCGTCATTCGCCATGTCTTTTTCTGAGGCACTTCATTAGCAACAACGAGCTTTTTGCTTTCATTAAGTGCTTTTGTGTGGGGAAATAAAGAGGCTGTGTGTCCATCTTCTCCAACTCCTAGCATCATCAAATCAAAGCGCCCTTCAGGTACGTGAGCGCGGATGGCCTCTTCATACCGCTTGGCATTGTCTTCAATGTGGCTTTCAGCCTCCATGCGGAAAACTTGCATATGGGGCACCCCAAACATCTGCATACCCCGCGACATAGCAGAGCCAAAGTTGCTGTCAGGACTTGTAGGAGGAACGCTTCTTTCATCGCTCCAGAATAGAAACACTCTGTCCCAGTCAATCCGTTTTCTGTCAGGATGCTCAGTAAGTCTTTTGAAAATACTAGCTGGAGTTGAGCCTCCAGAGAGCGCTACAGTAAAGAGGCCGCGCTTATCTTGAGCATCTATCGCACAAGCAATCCAATGCTCTGTAGCAAAATCAAGGGTCTTTTCTGTTGAGCCTCCAATCCAGAGGTTTTTTTTAGAGTCTATTTCAATCTCTTCTGATAGGGAATATTTCATTATTTAGGGCCACTTTTTAGGTCACATTTTACAATAGGGGTATATTCGATCATATGTTCAGCTGCATCAGGCCCCCATGAGCCTGCTGCATAATTTGGAAAGCCAAGAGGAGGATTTTTCTCCCAGTGGCTTACAACAGGGTCTAAAATCTTCCAGGAGGTGATCACTTCATCAATCCTTGCAAAGAGCGTCGTGTCTCCCAAAATACCGTCGAGTATTAAGCGCTCATAGGCCTCGGGAGGTGTGGCGTTGAAATACGAGCTATAGCGAAAATCCATATCAACAGATTGGAGCTTAGGCTCTAAGCCGGGTACTTTGCAGTTAAAAGAGAATGAAATGCCTTCATCAGGTTGGATACGGATCGTTAAGATGTTTGCATGTGTACTTTTCTTTTTGACCTTATTGAATAAGACTCCAGGAGCGTCGTGAAATACGATAGCGACTTCGGTTGTCTTCTCAGCAAGTCTTTTCCCCGCTCGAAGGTAAATAGGTACCCCTGCCCATCTCCAGTTATCAATAAAAAGGCGCATGCCTACAAAAGTCTCAACATTTGAGCTTGGATCGACGTTTTCTTCTTCGCGATAGCCTTTCATCTGTTCGCCTTTTTCATATCCAGCGCCGTACTGGCCACGAATAACATGCTCATCAACTTCTTCATCTTTCATAGGACGAATAGAGCGGAGCACTTTTACTTTTTCATCGTGAATAGAGCTTGCTGAAAGGCTTACAGGGGGCTCCATAGCGACTAAACTTAAAAGCTGCATTACGTGGTTTTGGACGATATCGCGCATGAGGCCTTCTTGTTCAAAAAACTTGCCTCTTGTGCCAATGCCGATATCTTCAGCAGCAGTGATCACGACTTTTTCAATGTGTTTGTAGTTCCACAAAGATTCATAGATAGAGTTGGCAAATCGGAAGGCTAAAATGTTTTGTACAGTCTCTTTGCCGAGATAGTGGTCAATTCTAAAGATCTGCTCTTCTGCGAAATGTTGAGAGATCTCTTGTTGAAGCTTTAGCGCTGAGTCTAAGTTGCGACCAAAGGGCTTTTCTATAATTACTCTAGAGAATTTGGACTCATCATCTTTTTCATAGACAAGGCCGTGCTCTTTTAGCTTAGAAGTAATCGTTGTAAAGAAACTTGGCTGAGTCGCTAAGTAAAAAAGGCGATTGCCTTTTGTGCCGAGCTTTTGATCTATTTCTTCTAAGTATTTTTTTAGCCCTTCATAGCCTTCATCATTATCAAAGTCACTTTTGTAATAGTGGAAATTTTCTGCAAAAGAGTTCCAAGCATTTTCATCAATAGGCTTTATACGCGCATGCTCCTGAACGGCTTTATGCATCTCTTCTCGAAAGCTATCATCGTTTTTGTCTCTTCTAGCAAAAGCGATACAAGCAAAAGGCTTTGGAAGTATATTTTCGCGGTGCAATTGGTAGACTGCAGGCATAAGCTTTCTTGCAGTCAGATCGCCAGTAGCTCCAAATATCACCATGATACAGGGTTCTGTAGCTTTTGCTGGGATGTCTTTTTCTTGGAGTACGTCTTTCTCTGAATACATAAAGGCTCTCTTTTAGGTCACAGGTAGTAAAAACTTCACTATAGAGAGAGCATTAAAATTCGACAACGGATTTAAAAAATCTATTTAAATCTTAACTAGCTTTACGCCATATAGCTATAAAATCGATAAAAGGCTGCGCGCCATCGCGGAGCTTTCTTTCGAAAGTATCCCAGTTAACTGCAAAGAGGCCAAAGTTTTTGACCTTGATGCCGTGTTCCCATTCCGAGTTATCCAAAAACGCCCAGTGGAAGTAACCCCTTAAGTCAACGCCATCTTCAATAGCTTTTTGGCATGCATAGAGATTTTCCTGAATATAGCGCGCTCTTCTACTATCTTCGGAATCTGCTATACCATTTTCTGTAACCATAAGAGGGTAGCCAAGAGTGGCCATCTCTTTTAGCCCTGTATAAAGGCCTGTAGGGTGCGTTCTAAAGTCCATGTCTGTTAGGACCTCTCCTTCATTAGTTGTGCAAGGAGGGTTGCCACTTTGTAAAAGAGGTACTGTATAGTAGTTGACTCCAATAAAATCGTGTCTAGGCTTATCGGAGGTATAGCTCACAGACCCGAAGCCAGGTGCCCAGAATTTGAACTCTCCAGATCTAAGAAAATGTGCTGTGCGGTCGTGTGAGAACATCCAGCTCATATAGTCTGCAAAAAATCGGATAGGATCGTACCGCCTTTTTGCCTGAAAGCGGAGCATTTGATGGATGATGCCAATAGAGGGTTTGTTGTGCCCTTCAGCTAAAGCTTTTGCATGTAGAGCGTCATAAATCCTATCGTGCGCTTTAAAGAGGTTGCATAGCACCTGCATCATTGTGCCAATGCGCAGAACTCTTCCAGGAGGAAAGCTGCCAAAAACCCCGTGATATCCCATCTGCGCATAGATATTAGGCTCATTGATCGTGTACCAAGTATTTACGTAAGGGTGAAGAGCGTCATACATCTTCTCAGAGAATGCGACGATGTGCTTGATATTAGCTTCATTTGCAAAAGCACCTTTCTCTTCAAACCACTGAGGGTGGGTAAAGTGGTGCAAAGTCACTGTTGGCTCAATGCCAGCTTTTCTAAGCTCGAGGCAAAGGGTCACATAGTGATCAATTGCCTCCTGATTAAATTCACCCTCTTTAGGCTCAATAAGGCTCCATTCTACAGAAAAGCGGTAGCTATTGACTCCAAGTTGTCTAAGCAGCTCAATATCTCGCAAAGAAAGATTCCAGTGATTGGCTGCTTTTCCTGATAAATTTGCTTCGCGCACATGGCCGGGCTCGAAGTGCGCCCATTGGCTGTCAGGGCAGTTGTCTCTACCCGAAACCTGGTATTCACATGTGCCTACACCGAATTTAAAGCGGTCAGGTGAGGGGAATTGTTTAGGATCAAGTAGGTTTTCTGCATCATTAAAATCTTTTTGAGAGATGTCCTCTTCCGTTGGACGAAGGTCAATGACCTTGGCGACAAGTGCTGTATCGAGTCTTAGGTAAGCAGCTTCTAAGTTATTACGCGTGATCACCTCAAAAAAGCGATTTGCGAGCCACATAGGCGTTGAGCTCCACGCTGCATCCCTGACATGAGTAAAGTCTGTTCGCAGATCTGCGCGAGCTTGCTCTATACCCTCTTTTGAACCTAGGTGAAGGTTATTAAATAAGGCGCCATTAAACAGGCTCTTATCTGAGCTTTCGATGCTTTGCGCTTCAAAAAAAAATGCTCTTGCTAAGCGCATTGTAGAAAAGGCGCCTATAGGAGCAAGATTATTTATGTCATCAATTAATGGAGAGTCTAAAAATGGGCTGGCTCGGCTAGCTCTACTAGGGCCACTTAATGCTGCTGCTGTTGCCATAATATTTTTCTTTCTATTTCGATTCGTAAGGTTTTAATTTTTATAGCAATTGTATAGAAACAAAAGCTTTTACGACAGAGAAAAAAGCTAAAGAATTTTATCTAAATTTAATCAATAAAAAGCTTATTTAGGTTGGTCTAAGAAGCTCTGCAATGTGATGCAAGCAGAAGCTGCATCAGCAAGAGAAGCTCTTTTTTTACGGCTAAAGCCAGCTTCTTTAAAGCCTCGGTCTACTTGAGCTGTGGTTAGGCGCTCATCCCAAAGAGCAATCTTGTGTGAAGACTCCTTTTCAAGCACTTCAGCAAATGCTTCAGCTGCTTTGGCCATAGGCCCAGGCTTGCCTGAAAGCTCTAAAGGGTGACCAATGACAAGAATTTCAATCTCGTTTTGATACGGCTCTAAGAGTTTCATAAGCTTTTGAGCCGTTGTTTTAGGAGCGTCACTCTTATCAACAAAAAGGACGTTAAAGGGAGTTGCGATCATCTGGCCTGGGTCAGAAAGAGCTAAGCCTATACGCGCTTTGCCAAAATCAATACCTACAGCTCTTTTCATGAGACCCTGTTTTTCTTAGATTCAATAGAGGCTTCGGTGAAGCTAGCAAAGAGTGGGTGGGGCTCTATAGGACGAGATAAAAACTCAGGATGAAATTGCACTCCAATCATCCAAGGATGATCTTTAATTTCAACAATTTCCACGAGGTGGTTTTCAGGGCAACTGCCTGCTAATACAAGGCCCATTTTGCTAAGAGGGATCTTATAAGCATTATTAAACTCATAACGGTGGCGATGGCGCTCATGAATTATCGACTTTTTATAGATAGAAAAGCTTTTAGATTTTTCATCAAGGGCGCATTCATAGCTGCCAAGGCGCATTGTGCCTCCAAGATCCTCAATCCCTTTTTGCTCGCTGAGCAGACTCACAACAGGATCTTTAGTATGGGGATTAATTTCTGTGGAGTTTGCTTGAGGGATACCTGCTACATTTCTTGCAAATTCGGTTGTAAGCACCTGCATTCCTAAACAAATCCCAAAGTAGGGCACTTTATTTTCACGGCAGTATTTAGCAGCTAAAATCTTGCCTTCCCAGCCGCGCTTACCAAAGCCTCCAGGAACTAAGATGCCACCACAGTCTTTGAAAAAATCTTTTAGATTTGTTTTTTCATCGATCTCATCAGAGTCAAATTTCTTAATCACAAGCTTTTTACCCAGGCTAATCGCAGCATGTTCTAATGACTCAAAGACTGATTTATAGGCATCTTGGTGTTGCAAGTACTTTCCAACAATACCAATTGTGACTATCTCCGTTGCCTCTTTAACAGCGTCTACAATTTTTTTCCAAGCCGACAAGTCAGGCTTGTGGAAGGGGAGATTGAGTTTTTTACATATAAGCTTATCAATGCCAGAAGTGTGCAGCTGCTCTGGCACTTCATAAATTGTATGTTGCACATCAGGCTCATCAAAAACTGCATTTTTAGGCACGCCGCAAAAAAGGCTAATCTTCTCTAAAAGTTCTTGGCTTAAAGGGTCTTCAGAGCGGCAGAGTAAAATGTCAGGGATAATGCCAATTTCTCGCAGCACTTGTACAGAGTGCTGTGTAGGCTTAGTTTTTACTTCTCCAGCAGCTTTTAGATAAGGGACATATGTGAGATGGATGTTTAAACTATTATCACTATGCTGGTGGCGGAACTGCCTAATAGCCTCTAGAAAAGGTAAAGACTCTATATCTCCAACAGTGCCTCCAATTTCTACTAAGACAATATCAGCATTTTCGCCACATTTAGCAATGCGTCTTTTGATTTCGTTTGTGATATGCGGGATGACTTGGACTGTGGCTCCTAAGTATTCACCTTTTCGCTCATTTTTAAGCACAGTCTCATAGATCTGTCCGGTAGTAGCATTAGAGTCTGTTGAGATCTTAGCGCGGGTAAAGCGAAAATAATGCCCGAGATCAAGATCTGTTTCTGCTCCATCATCTGTGACATAAACTTCACCATGCTGAAAAGGGTTCATAGTGCCTGGATCAACATTGAGATAGGGATCCATTTTTAAGACAGCAATTTTCAGGCCCAGGCTTTCTAAAAGAGTTCCTATAGAGGCTGAGGTAAGACCCTTGCCAATAGAGGAGACAACGCCTCCTGTTATAAAGATGTATTTAGCGGGCATAGGCTTTCCTCTAATTTTTTTAGGTCCTGTTCTGTGTCAACACCAATGGGGTGGTCATTGACAAGGGCTAGCTGGATATCAAGTCCGTGCTCTAAAATTTTTAAGTGCTCTAGATACTCCGCTTGCTCACAGGGGGTTTGGGCAAGTGTAGCATAAAGGGATAAAAAATTGGGGTGATATGCGTAGATTCCTATATGTTTATGGTAGGGGATTTTTGAACCTTCTCTACTCATAGGAACTACACTACGGCTGAAGTACAGCGCTTTTTTGTTTTTATCAAAAACACATTTGACATTACTTGGGCTTTGAGCTTCCTCTAGACTAATTTCTGTACAGAGTGTGGTAACAGGACAGTCTGAGCTATGAGCTTCAATCAGCGCTCTAATAGAAGCAGCCTTTACATTTGGCTCATCACACTGGACATGCACAATAAGGTCAGCTTTTTTTATTAGATCAGGGTACATTTTAGCTGCAGTAGATAAGCGCTCCATTCCCGTCTCGCACTCTTTAGGCGTCATAAGGCAACGGGCTCCAAAGCTTTTCGCATGCTCTAAGATCTTTTCATCATCAGCTAAAATCACAAGTTCATCAAAAATATCCATCTCTTGGGCATTTTCATACGTGCGCTGAAGTAGCGTTTTGCCTGCAATATCTCGAAGTGGTTTACCCGGCAGCCTTTGGCTTTGAAATCGGGCAGGAATAAGGCCAAGTATATATTTTGTCATAAGCTTACCAAGCGCCCATCAAACTTCCTTTGACCAGGTGCATTTTACATCAGTTGAATCTTGAGCTAGTCTAAAGTGAAAAAAGGGTTAATTGCAATGCAGGCGCAGTTTCTTTATACCAAAAGAAAATAGAGGTGATTGGCTACTCGGTGCTTATATCTAGGGCTCTTTTGACTTATTCACTTAAGCTCAGGTAAAATCACCCTTTATAAGATTATTATGCGTTAAGGATTTTTATGACTAAAATACTCAGCCCCCTTCAAGAAGCAAGAAAAGCCTACACTCCTGAGGTTCCTGAAGCTTTAAAAGATATCTCGATCCTTACATTTGAGTCTCATAAAAAGCTCTCTATGCTTAAAGAGGTAGCGCCTCTATTTCCTAACACTTCAAATGAAGAGGTTCTTCGACTTGAAAAAGGGAAAAAACAAAGCCTTGTTCCTAAACGTATTGGAGTCGTTTTTTCTGGGGGCCAAGCCTCAGGAGGACATAACGTCGTATGGGGACTTTATGACGCTTTAAAGGAGGCTCATAAAGACTCAGAGCTCATCGGTTTTCTAGAAGGTCCTGGCGGCATTTGCACGCAAAAAAGCCGCGTTTTAACTCAAGAGTCTCTAGAGAATTTCAAAAATCAAGGCGGCTTTGATTTGATTGGCTCAGGGCGCACAAAGATAGAAACAGAGAAGCAGTTAGCAGAGGCTGCAAAGTCTGTAGAAGCGCTTAACTTAGATGGCCTTGTTGTTATCGGAGGTGATGACTCTAACACAAACGCAGCTGTTTTAGCTGAGCACTTTGCAAGCTTAAAGCTTAAAACAAAAGTTGCAGGCGTTCCTAAGACGATTGATGGGGATTTGCAAACAGAATACATCGAAAGCTCTTTTGGCTTTGACACAGCGTGCAAAGTTTACAGTGACTTAGTGGGCAATATTGGCAAAGATGCTTTATCTGCTAAAAAATACACCCACTTCATTAAGCTTATGGGAAGATCCGCATCTCATATCGCTTTAGAATGCGCTTTAAAAACCCATCCCAATGCTGTTTTGATTAGTGAAGAGATTGCAGAGTCCAAGTGGAGTCTCAAAAAAATCGTAGATGACTTAGCAGACTTAGTTGAGGAGCGCTCAAAAGCAGGTAAAGAGTACGGTATAGTCCTTATACCTGAGGGGATTATTGAGTTTATTCCTGAAATGAAAGTCTTAATTCAAGAGCTCAATAGTCTACTCGCTAATGGTTCGGACACATCTGCTATTAAAAGGCTTTCTGCAGGCTCTAAGAAGTGCTTTGAAAGTTTACCAGCTTCTATCCAAAAGCAATTGCTGCTCGATCGTGATCCTCATGGGAATGTGAAAGTCGCTCAAATAGAGAGCGAAAAGCTCTTAATAGAGATGGTTGTAAAGGCGCTTAAAAAACGTGGCTTTAAAGGCAATTTCTCACCCCTTAATCACTACTTTGGCTATGAAGGAAGAGCCGCTCTTCCCTCAAATTTTGATGCGACGTATTGCTACGCTTTAGGTAAAATAGCTGCAGCTCTTTTAGTTCATGATAAGACGGGTTATATTTGCGCTATAAAAAACCTAAAAAAAGCCTCTGATCATTGGGAGCCTATGGGAGTGCCAATTGCAAGTATGCTCCACATGGAAGTG
The DNA here is from genome assembly GCA_041688145.1 of Chlamydiia bacterium. Lineage (GTDB taxonomy): Bacteria > Chlamydiota > Chlamydiia > Chlamydiales > JAAKFQ01 > JBDNIV01. The sequence continues at coordinate 24,713 of JBDNIV010000012.1, forward strand.
CGCCACGGCAAAGAAAAAGCTGTTATTGAAAAAGCGCTTGTCGATCTTAAAGGCGGTCCTTTTAAAGCGCTTGAGTCCAAAAGAAAAGCGTGGCGCCTAGATGACAACTACCTTTGCCCAGGTCCTATTCAGTTTTATGGAGATAAGAGTTTAACTGATATGCCGCCACTTGCTTTAGAGCTTAGTACGTAATCATGCCTCTTCATCTTGTCTGGCACACAAACGATCTTAGAATTTTTGATCATCCTGCTTTAACCTTAGCGGCAAAAGAGAAAGAGCCTGTCTGCGGCCTTTACATAGATGAAGGTTTAGAAGGATCTGCTATGCAGAGCTGGAAACTCGGGGCTTTGCAAGACTTGCAAAGCTACTACCGTAAGCTCAGCTCATCCCTTTTATACTTTGACATAGGCTCTGATAGGCCTATAGATCTAAAAGAGCTTTTTTCTGAGATAGCTCAAGAGGCTGTGACTCAATTTGATGGTCTTCATATTTATACTCTAGATAGCCACGAACCTAAGAAAAAAGCGCATATTAAAGCGTTACAGAAGCATTTTTCTCAGCAAACAGGGGAGTGCGAAGGGAGTATTAAGCTCACTATTGTAGAGGGAGCTCGCTTAATGTCAGGACAAGAGCTTACTAACAATCAAGGCCTTCCTCTGAGGGTCTTTACCCCTTTTTATAAGCGCTTTTTACAAAGCATTCATATTAGGCCTTTAGAAAAAGCTCTTACAGGGCTAAGAGGTGCTAAGCTTACTGGTTTTTTTGAAATAGCGGCTCTCGCCTTAGATGAAAAAATAAGATCTCATAGTAAGGCTCCTTGGGAAAAAAGAATTTTGAAGCACTTTATCCCAACAAGAGAAGCGGGTGTAAAAATGCTAAGCTCTTTTAAGCTATTAGTTTCAGACTATCAGCAGGATAGAAATGACCCTACAAAACGCACAACATCCAAGCTTTCTCCCTATTTAGCCTTAGGGCTTATCAGCCCTCATGAAGTGTATCACTTTTTTAAAAAAAGCCTTAGTCAGAATAAGCAAGAGCTCAATTCAGATCCTTTTATCAGACAAATCATATGGAGAGAATTTGCAGCCTATCTTTTAGACCATTTTCCTCAGATAGAAAAAGAGCCTTTCAGTGAAAAGTTTAAGGGATTTCCTTGGAAAGAAAATGAGGCTCACTTAGAGGCTTGGCAAAAAGGTCTTACAGGCTATCCACTTGTAGATGCCGGGATGCGTGAGCTTTGGCAAACAGGGTGGATGCATAATCGCCTTCGCATGGTAGTTGGCTCTTTTCTTGTGAAAGACCTTTTAATTTCATGGCAAGAGGGAGCTAAATGGTTTTGGGAAACGCTTATTGATGCCGATCTTGCAAATAATACATTTGGATGGCAGTGGGTAGGTGGCATGGGCCCAGATGCTGCTCCTTTTTTCAGAGTTTTTAATCCTATTTTGCAATCACAGAAATTTGACCCTGAAGGCATCTATATCAAAAAGTATATCCCTGAGCTAGCAAAGCTAGATAGTAAGCAAATCCACACGCCCTGGCTTTGTTCAAGCGAGGTTTTAGAGAGCGCTGGAATAGAACTGGGTAAGACATACCCTTTTCCAATAGTTAATCATGCTGAGGCGAGCAAAGAGGCTAAACGCGTTTTTGAGATGCAATAAAAAGCAGCTCTTTTGATAGGTTAAAAATCTCATCAGAGGGTTTAGATTCCTGGAAGATAGTGGAATAAACCTGATTTCTCTTAAGAAGCTTTAGCTATAGGTGTAATTTTCACCTTTTCGACTTTGCGGTCATTTGAGCTCAAGATTTCGAGCTTAAAGTCGTCTGAATGGATGACAAAACCTTTTTTGGGAATCATGCCTGACTTATGAAATACATACCCTCCAAGCGTATCGTATTCACCATGTGAGGGAATGTCGATACCGAGTTTATCTTCAATGTCAAAAATGCTCATAGTGGCTGAGACGATCCACCCTCCTGAGGGCACTTCTACAAAGTCAGTCTCTTCCTCATCGTACTCATCTTCAATCTCACCAACGATCTCTTCTAGGATGTCCTCGATAGTGACGACCCCTTTTGTCCCGCCATATTCATCTACTACAATAGCTAGGTGAGTGTGCTTTGTCCGGAACTCTTGCAAAAGTAGAGAGATTTTTTTGCTTTCGGGTACGTAGAGGACTTTTTTTACTAAAGTCTCAATAGGCTTATCCAGCTCAGCTTTAGGCACTGTGCCATTTTCTTGCTTGCTGATGACTTCAATAAGGTCTTTGACCATAAGAATCCCAATGATGTGGTCGATGTCTGTAGTGTAGATAGGTACGCGGCTATAGCCCTCTTCATGACATAGGCGCGCAGCGTCTCCTACAGATAGAGAAGACTCTAAGCAAAAAAGGTTAATGCGGGGGATCATGATTTCGCGCACTTTTGTCTCTTTTAAAGAGAGCGCTGAGCGAATCAGTTTCCGGTCAGCCTCTTCTACAGAAGTCGGGCTCGTCTCTTCTATAGCTTCTAGAATTTCTTCCATATGGTGGTTTGAACCGCCTTCTTCAGTCACCTTGGCACAGTAGTTTTTGTGTAATTGCAACAGGGGATAGAAGATAAGACTTACAGGATAAAAAAGAGCGGCTGCAATAGGAGCTGCAAGCTTAAGGGCCTTTTTAGCGTATTTTTCAGCAAACAGTTCAAGTAGAAGCTTGAATGCTCCAAAAACAAGCGTCCATAAGACTATGACAATAACATAGAGGGTAGGGCGCTCTTCTTGAAGCAAATAAGAGCTAGATGTAAGAGTAACAATACCAAAGCCTAAAGCGAGGAGCACCCCAGTCAGAGACGAAAGAGCCTTTAAAACATGGGCCTCATAAGGATTAAAAAAACGCTTTTGAAAAGGAGAATAGAAAAAAAGCGTTTTGGGATCCGCAAGAGCCTGCTCAGATATCGATTGGGGGATATGAGAAAGCGCGCATCTAAAGGCAAATACAATCCCAGATACTATAGTCCATAAAAGGAGTGTGAAAAAGTGCGTCATAGACCTATTAGCTTATCTTTTCCCATAATAGCAGATGAGCTTTTTTTAAATAATTTATTGCTTTTTCTTGCATGTCGAGCATCTCAGGCGTGTGATCCTCATAGCCGATTAGGTGAAGTAGGCCATGTACGACATAGAGGGAGATCTCCTCAGAAGCAAGGCCCCCATTTTCTTCAATATAGTTCAATGCGACTTTTGGGCAGACAAAGACTTCACCGAGGACACTGTGGCTCTTTTCATGAGATCGGCTTTTGCCCTCTAAAGGAAAAGAGATGCAGTCAGTAGGTGTAGGATCATCGAAGAATTGCCCATGAAGCTCTGAAATTTTAGCGACATCCACAAAATGGATTACGACTTCATCAGTCTCTACGTCTAAGAATTCAAGGGTCTTTTGAACAAGGACTTTTATGCGATCCGGAGGAATCTCATAGTCGTTTTGTTCAATATAGATAGTAGTTTGCAAAATAGAAAAACTTACTTGACGAGAGTCTTAGGAAGGCCTGTGACTTTTTTATTTACCTTGTCATCCCACTTGCCCATATCACGCAAACGGTCAATACGCTCAAAACGCTTAAGAACGTTGCGCTTTTTTTGACCACTAAATGTTTTTCCAAAACTAGGGTGTCTAGACATTATTTTAGCTCCAAGAGGGGTTAGCGGATTTTAGGGATAAAGCAACGACCTTCACTTGAAGGATCTAAGTTTACATGCTCACGATAGCCTTTAGCTAAGTTATCCTTTAAAGGACCTGTCTTAGTACCTGCTACTTTAGGCCTTCTAGGGCTTTTTGCTCGGCGTTCTTCTTTCTTGCTAATGCGGACCATGATCTTCCCAAAAGTTTACTTTATAAAAACTTGTCCCCATTGTAGCAATTAGGGGTTTGATGTGCAAATAAAATCAGAGAGAAAGAGGGTGTAAAGAGATATAGTGTAAAATGTTTTTTATCTGAGGTCTATTCATATTCAGTATCTTTTGAATGTGGATCAACTGTTTTTTCTGGATTACTCTTAGTTTGTCTTGTATATGGCAGTGCAGAATCGGCTCATAGGTTCTATGGATTTATCCTCCTTTGCTTGGTCGCCCCTTTATTACCATAAAAAAGCCTATTAAAAAAAATGACACATGGTCTTTAGCTAATTTACAGACTGCGCTTCTCTATTTTCATATAGCTTTTATTGAGAGTGGGCTTCGAGTTGTTGAGGGCACAGGTGTCGATTAAACGGGGTCTAGCCCTTCTAATGCATTTGCTAGGCATTTTTTTAGCTCTTTAAGAGAAAACTCCCAGGCTTCTTGGCCTTCTGGAGGAGCATATATGAATATTTTAGCCTTTTCTTTGCCTTCTTCTTGAGTAATTTCAGCAACACAGTGCTGATCATAATAAATTTCTAGGCACAATTTTTCATACTCTGATGGGCTTGTGTATAAGATTGCAAAACCGTCGCCTGGGTTACACATTACAAGCCTTTGTTCTTGGGTTCAAGAAAATGTTCAAAATTTCCATCTTTGTCAAATCTAGCACCTTCCCAATAATTGAACTGCTTGCCTTTTCAAAGCTTTAGTCTTTCATAAGCACTGGAAATAGCCTTCAGTAGCTCTTGATAAGGAAGCTTCCAATGATCTGCTCCTTCTGGAGGGGGGGCAATCGTAATTTGGGCATTTTCAATACCCCCTTCCTGAGTAATTTCTGCAAAGAAATGCTCATCATAATATATTTCTACACAAAAATTTTTATACTCTGGAGGATCTGCAATAATTGTACAAAATCCATCACCTGGCCTTCTCATTCTACACCCCTTGGTCCTAAAAAATTCTCAAACGCTCCATCTCTGTTAAATCTAGCCCCTCTTCCATCTGGTAAATGGATATCAACGCCCCCTTTTTTATTTTTAAACTTTTCTGCTTTTGGATAGTGGACTATTTCTTCGAGCTGTCTTTGTCCATGCTCATTAATTTCTTTAATATTCCCTTTTGGCTTTGGAAAGTTTTGTTCCTTGCGATCTCCATGCTTTTGCCCTGATCTTCCAGCTTGAGTATACCCCTCTCTATCCAGCCTCTTACCTGATTCAACATTTGGCTCTGGTAGTCGATCATCTTGAGCTTTTTCCCCTGGAAGTCCCACCCCTTCACTACCATAAAAGAGCCCACTCACAGAAGACTTCACATACTCTTTTGCTTTAGATACCCTGTCCATAGCAACACCTGCTACGCCGCTTTCATAAGCGCTGTATCCCGCATAGGTCGCGACCGCTACAGCGCTTCCTAATAAAACTAGAGGCGCTGCTTCTACTGCCATTACCGCAGCAGGTACAGCTAACGCTATACCCATAATAGTACCGTTACCTAACCCTGATGAGATCTTTGATGGAGCTTCTATCAGCTTTTCTCCAAAAAACTGATCTACTTCTGATTGCTTGCTAGTATCGCTTTCTAAAAAATCTTGGCTCGCTATAGCCTGACCAAGCTCTTTAGCTGCTTTGATTTGCTCATTACTGATCACTGAAGAGGCTTCTTCTTTTTCTCTTTGCTGTTTTGCTAGTTCTTCTAAATACAGCCTTTCTTGCTCTCGCAGCTCTTGACGCGCCATTTCCATCCGTTCAGATGAAGGAGTCGGAGTAACTTGTGTTAATGGGTTGCCATTTGTAGTTACATTTGGCAAATCATGTACATCAGCGCTAGCAATAGCGCCGGCAATGGCTCCTGCCGTAATTGCAATCCCTGTGACAATAGCATCTCCACATTTTCTTAGCGCTCTTCCTGTTCCTTTGCAGGCTCTTCCAACATCTGTAAAAAAACCACCCCAACTGCACGGTAATAAAAAATATTCTCCGGGAATACTAGTTTTTGCATATCCCCAAGCTTCTTCCAATGGAATAGGCTTAGAAAAGCTGTAGTCTCTTTTGTAGTCCACTTCATCTAGTAATGCTTGAATCTCTTGATTAAGAACGTCTTCATCCACAGGCACCACTAAAGAGCCTACCTTGGCTGAAAAGGCGATGAATTTGACAATGATTTGAATCTCTTCAGCTGTGCACCTAGGATCTAGAGCTTCTCTTTCTATAGACCTAATAAGTGCAATAGCATCATCAAAGGTGCGGATGCGGCTCAATACAGGATAGCGCTCAGTATCTTGTAAAGAAAGGGGATGTATCTCCAAGGTCTCAGATGCTAAGGCGTAAGTAGGCAGAGGCGCAAACACAAAAGGCAAGATAAGAGCCATATAAAGGCTTAGGAGATTAAGACTTCGACGCAATAGAGACGCCTCCATGAAAATAATTTCCTTAGAGAATACCTATAAGCAGTTTTTTTTGAATACTTTAGTAGATGGTAAAACCAGAAAAAATCATTCAGCCCTTTTTTTGATCCGCCACTTATTCTCTTTTATAAGAGTGCCTAAAGAGACGCTAAAACGGATCGCATCTTCTGTAGAAATATCGACACTGCATAAATCTTCTTTGGCAAAGAGAAGGACATAGCCTGCAATAGGGTGCGGGGCTGTAGGAATCATTACTGAAAAAAGGTTTTTCCCTTGAGCCGATATAGGTTTTTTAGAAGTTAGAAAACCTAAAATATAACGCCCTCCTTTATGAGGAAAAGGGACAATCACAGGGTTTTCAAGCGCTTTTTTGCTTGCGGGGCCTAGTGTATTTTTAAAGAGGTCTGCAAAAAGGTGGTACATTCTACGGATAAAAGGTGTTTTAGAAAAAAGCCGCTGAATGAGATTAATAGGATAGCGTAAAAAATAGGTGTGGCCCAGCATGCCTAAAAAGCAGGTAAAGAAAAAAAGAGCGACCAAAACCACAATAGGTAGCGAAAAACTTAAGATAGGAAGCCACGGTTGTACATGACCTGGCATTGTGTTTTTTAAGATTTCTTCAGCAAATCCCATAAAGGGTTCTGTAATAAAGAGAATAATCCACTTGACTAGCCAAAAGGTAATTAAGAGAGGTAGAAGGAGTAGCACTCCAGTAATAACCGCTTTTCTCATTAAGAAGCCTCCTGCAGGCTCTTAGGATGAATCAGGCCGCATGAGACCAGATATTTAACAGTCTCTTCTAGGTTAAAAGGAGACTCTTTCAAGCGGCTTTTAGGAGAAAAAATAATAAAGCCCATAAGGGGGTTAGGCACTCCAGGGAGTAAGAATATTTCTACAGGCTCTCCTACAATAGACTCAATAGAAAGCAAAGGATCTCCTCCAATCCCAATGCCGACAGAAAGCGCTTTTATTGGATCGATTTCGAGGATTCTAGGCCCTGTAAAAACCTTGACTTTAGGATCAAGGAGCTTTTGGAGCGCTTTTTCTAAAGGGTCGTAGACAAGCCTTATCAAAGGCAGACGTTTAATAGAAGACTGCCATTTGTGTACAAGAGCTTGAATAGCAGCCCATTTTGTAGCAAAACCTATAAGAAGCACAAAAAGAGCAAAGGTTAAAATAAGCAATACCTGCACAACTAAATGCAAGGTAGCTCCATCAGGTTTTAAAGGAAGGCCTAACTGGCAAATAACATTTTTTAGCTCGTAGACAAAAGGGCGCGTAAGCTTGTGCAAAAGCGTTTTCAAGATATACAAAGTCGTCACAAAGGGGACTAGAATAGTTAGTCCCGCAGTCAAGATGCGCTTCATTTTTTCTTAGTGGTTTTTTTTGCGGCAGTCTTTTTAGGGCTTGCTTTTCCCTTAGCAGCCGTTTTTTTAGGGGCTATTTGTTTCTTAGCAGTAATTGCTTTAGCAGGAGCAGATGCGGCTTTTGTTTTATTGATCATCTTAGGCTTTTTTTTAGGGACTTTATCAGCCGGGGCAGAGGTTAGCTTTTTGCTCAAAGATTCTGGGTGGATTACACCACAAGAAACAATAAATTTTAGAGCATCTTCAGTCTTAATCGGCAGTTCAATAATATCTTTTTTATCAAACATTAAGATAAATCCTGACGTAGGGTTAGGTGTTGTCGGTATAAAAACAGAAACAAGATCTCTTTTAAAATGGTCTGTGACCATCTTGGGAGCTTCTCTGCTTACAAGCCCCATGCAGTAGATCCCTGGGCTTGGGAAGGGGATGAGCACGACTTTCTTAAAGGACTGACTGTCTGTAGAAAAAAAAGTCTTAATAATCTCTTGTGTTGTTTTATAGATCTTATTCACCAGGGGAATTCTGTTTAAGATTTTGTCTGAGAGTTTGAGCAGAGAGCGGACAAAAAACCATCGAGCCATAGCTCCCAAAAAAAGGGTGAAGAGAAAGAGGCCTGCTAAAATGACCAATCGGCTGCTATACCATATAAATTTAGGAGAGACGAGGTCTGAGAGTCTCTGCTTCCCCCAAGAAATTGAAGAGAGAAAATCAACAGCAACACCAATAAAAGGCTGCGTTAGAAAGTTCACAACAAAAATGACAATAGCAACAGTCACTGCTAAAGGCAGCAAAATGATAAGCCCTGTCAGAAAATACTTTTTCATGTCCAATATCCTTATTAAATGAAGCCTAAAGTATGGCCTGTTTTTCTCGCTTTGTGCTGACTTTCTTAGAAAAATCGGTTGCTAGGCAAGTAAGGCTTATTATTGGTGAAAAAAGATTTGGATGCAAGATAAGAGACCCTATGAGAGGTCTCTAAATGAATAAGCTTAAAACTTCTTTTTCTTTTTGAATTTAGAAGAGGGCTTTTTATCCGATTTGTTTGAACTCTTAGAAATGAGTTTAGACGGAGGCTTAAATGGCAGCTTAACGCTAGATGCCTGAGGTTTTTCAGATGAGGGCTTGGTTTTTGTGCGGCCGGGAGAATGGCGCTTTTTTTCTGCCCGTTCACCTGCAAGCCTCCAGCGGCATTTCATGTAAATAAGATCTAAATCTTCAATCATGACTTCAATAGGGGCAAATAGTGCAAAGGTATGAGAGCGACTTTTTAATGAGCTTGTTTTTGCTTCAAAGGTCAGATATTCATTACACAAATCTCCGATAGGGATATAGCCTTCCATTGCGATCTCTTCTACCTCAAAGACAATGCCGTTTGTTTTGACATCTTTGATAATCGCTTTATAGGTGCGGCCTTTATCTTTCTCTGATAAACGCTCCAAATATCTAAGCTTTTTCAGGTAAATCACACTGTTTTCAGCTTTAGCTGAGATGCGCTCTTGGCGTGAACAATCTTCAGAGACTTCAATAAGTGAGATTGATTTATCATGCTCATCAAAAAGCAGCCTTTGAACAATAAGGTCGGGGTAACGGCGGATAGGGCTTGTAAAGTGGCCGTAGTGTTCAAGGGAAAGGCCAAAATGGCCAATGTTGTCTGGTGTATAGATAGCAAGTTTCATACTGCGGATATAGTGAATGGCGAGCTGTTGGCCCTGAGGTGTACCTTTTTCTTTTTCCAAGACTGCCTGAATTTCAGGGGGCTTAGGGGCTTTTGGCAGTTTGTGACCTAAAAGGGTAGCTAAGCGAATAAATTCACCTAAGTCGTCTTCACCAGGAGGTGCGTGGATGCGGTAGATCATCCCTTTTTGCTTTTTCGTCAGGTGCATGGCTACAACAGAATTTGCCTTAATCATAAACTCTTCTACAAGCTGGTGGGCAATGTCATGCTCTACAACTTGTGTGCCTGTAGGCTCGCCATTTTCATCAATAATGAGCTCGAGCTCTTCTGTCGAAAATTCAACAGAGCCGCGTCTGCGCCTATCTTTTTTTAGCAGTCGAGCTAAGTTGTGCATGGTTTTTAAATCAGGGGAGAATTCATGCTCTTTTTTCCCATCAAGAATTTCTTTGGCCTCTTCGTAGGTAAAGCGTTGCTTGCTTTGAATTACAGCTCTTTTGACTTCATGCTTAACGAGCATCCCTTCGGTATCAAACTCCATAAAAATAGACATAGTCAGTCTAGGAACAAACGGCTTTAAGCTGCATAGTTCATTAGAAAGAGCATAAGGGATCATCGGCACACAAACGCCGGGGAAATAAGTTGAGTTGCACCGCCTTTTTGCTTCACGGTCTAAAGGAGAGCCTGCAGGAATATAATGAGCTACATCAGCAATATGGACCCCTAAATGAAAATGCCCTTTAGCGTCTTGAAAAATAGATAAGGCGTCATCAAAGTCTTTTGCAGTCTCTGGATCAATAGTTAAGGTGACTTTATCACGATAGTCTAAGCGGCCCTGCATTGCTTTTTCAGAGACCTCAGTGCCTAAAGCTTCTGCAGCTTTTAAGACCTCTTCAGGAAAATCAGAGCGGAGGTGAAATTCGTGACTCGCTGTTTCTACATCGGTTTTAGCATCAAATATAGAGCCGA
>JBDNIV010000001.1:0-30471 GCA_041688145.1 Chlamydiia bacterium
AGAGAACTTACTGCAGAGAAATCTTGACGTGAATCTTTCTTTTTGAAAATTCTATAGGGACACAATTTACGGAGCCTCTGATGCGACGGGTTTGGTGTTTCATAATTTTTTGCGGTCTTGTTCCTTTTGGGCTTTTTGCTTCTATTCCAATAGGCCTTGATAAGATAAATAAGAAAAAAAACTTATTTGTCGGAAGGAAATCAGAGCTTGCTACCATTCAAGATACGTTAGCTAAAAGTCACTTTCTAACTATCATAGGGGTTGAAGGTATAGGCAAAAGCTCACTTGCTCTTCAATACGCCTCCTTAAATGCTAAAGATTATGATGTTATTTGGTGGTTTGATGGAGCAAGCTCCTTAATAAAAAACCATATCTCTTTAGCTAAGGAATTTTCTATTCCTACGAAAAAAGTTGATTTTATGGATGTGATGACATCCTTACGCAAGCAAATCGGCAAAAATTCAAAAATTCAATGCTTGTTTATCTATGATAATATTGAAGCGCCAGGAGTTCTTAAAGATTATTTGCCTGATCTTCAAGAGTGTAAAAACATAGATGTTCTAGTGACCTCATGTAGTAATAGCGCTCACTGGGAAAATCTTGGGGCTGTATTTGCGTTAGGTAATTTAAAGCGCGCTGATTCGGTAAGGCTTCTTTGCCAATTAACTAAAAAGCAGGATGAGACGCTCCTTGCTACAAAGCTAGCAGATCATCTGTGTGATTTGCCGATTGCTCTCAAGCAAGCTGGAGCCTATATCTTAGAGACAGGCACTTCCATGCAAAATTACATTCGAAGCTTTGAAGTGGATGAAAAAAAGGAAGTCATATGGAAGGCTACTTTAGAAAAAATTGAGAAAGAGCATTCTGAGGCATTAGAACTTTTACAGTATTGCAGCTACCTAAATTACCAAACTATTCCAATTTTCTTAATAGAAAGACTCTGTACAGGCTCTAAAAATCTAGAAAAATCTATAGACCAGCTGAGAAGATACTCTCTTTTAGAAAAGAAAAAAGGCGGTTTTTCTATGCACGCTTTTTTACAAAGAGTTATCCAAAGTTCCATGTCACCAAAAGAGCAAGAGCAAAAGCTCATCCATTTGCTTCATAAGCTAAACTTAGAATTTGCTTACTATAGAAAACAGTTACACGTTGATAAAAAATACATAGCGCTCTTGCCACATATTACACATGTTTTAGAAATCGCTCAGAAAAAAAACATTGTTCCAGAGCTTGTTTCAGGGCTACTACATAAGCTGGGTAATTACGTACTTTTTGAGCAAAACCACTATACAGAAGCTGCTCGATATCTAACGCAAAGTCTTAAAATAGAAAAAGAGCTTAATAAAAGTCCTAAAACAATTGCGCGCATTTTATTTTCCTTAGGCACTGCAAAAGAAAGGCTTGGGCAGTTTGATCAAGCAAAAGCCCATTTCAATGAAGCCCTGAAAATTTTGAAAAGTGTTTATAATGGTGAAGAGCATTTTTTAATCTCAAGTGTTTATCACGGATTAGCTAAAACGGCTTTTCATGAAAATGACTATTTACGCAGCCAAGAATTTTTTGAGAAAGCCTTAGCTATTAATCGCAGATTTTATGGGAATGATGACCACTTTACCATCGGGCGTGACATCCATTGGCTTGGGCGCCTAAGTTTGATTAAGGGTGATTTTTCAGAAGCCATAGAGCTTTTTCATAAAGCCATTGATATTGAGAGAACCATTCATGAAACAGATGTGACACCTTACACATCTGAAATTTACCTCTGCTTGGGTAAAGCGTATTTTGAGTTGAACCATTTTACTGAAGCTAAAAGATTTTGTAAAAAAGCTTTAGAGGTTGAGAAAGAAGTCTATAGCAATAACCCCTCTTCTACACTTGGAAGTATTTATCATTGGCTTGGAAAAACGCACCTCTCTTTAGGGGACTTAGATCAAGGCAAATATTATTTGCGAGAGGCGTTATTTTTACACATGCTTTTACTTCGCACTCAAGACCACCTTCAAGTAGCTTCTACTATGCGCCTTTTAGGCCGCTTAGCTCTTGTGCAAAGTGATTATCGCAGTGCGCGTGCTTACTTTGAAAAAGTAGCTAAGATTTATAAAAAGTTTCACCTTAAAAAAAGCCATCCAAGAGAAGGTAAAATCTTTAGTTATTTAGCTAAGCTAGAAGTTGGTTTAGGGAATTTCACCCAGGCAAAAGCATACTTTGAAAAGTCTTTAGCACTCTTTGAAGGAGCCGGAGGGAGTGGGGGCCTTGCTCATCGTATAGCACCTACATTAGCTTATCTTGGATGGGTTGAGTTGGAGCTAGATCATTACAGCCTTGCTAAAAAACATTTTCAGAAAGCAAAAATCCTGGCTTTAAAAACCTTTTCTTCTGAAAAAAATCGACCCGTTGCAAGAGTACTTTGTGGCCTAGGAAAGATAGCCTTACAAGAGGGCCTTTATGATCAAGCTCATAAAGACTTTATACGTGCTGAGGAGATCTATCGCTATTTGTATAAAAGAGATGCGCATGTCGATATTGCTAGGGTAAAGCAATTTCTAGGAGAGCTTGCATATAAACGAGGTGAATATAGTGAAGCTAAAGAGATATTTGCTATTGCTTATGACTTAAATCAAAAAGCCCTAGGTAATGAAAGATTCAACGTAAGAAGAAGTAAAATTTTAACCTGGCAAGCTCGTATTGCTTATCGAGAAGGGAAATTTCAAGAAGCTGAAAAATTACTCCAAGAGGCCAATGAAATAGTGCAGGTTCTGCATCCAAAGCAAATGCATGTAGATGCAGCACTTGCTAAACACTTTTTAGGAGATGTATTTTGGGCACAGGGCAAATACACTGAGGCTGAGGCCTCTTTAGAAAAAGCTATTGAGTACTATCAACACGCTTATGGAAACATAGACCATAGCAATTTAATCGACGCTTGGACATCCTTAGGCAAAAATTCTTTGAGCGCCTCTAAATATAAAGAAGCTAGAACATATCTTACAAAAGCCCTGCATCTTGCCAGCAGGCGCGAATACTCTTCCATAGACTTTCGTAAAGGGAAAATATACTTCTGGCTAGGCTGTTTAGAAAAAAAAGAGGGGAATTTGCGCCAAGCTGAGATCAACCACAGAAAAGCGCACTACACACTAGAAAGGATATTTGGCTGTGAGGGGAGCCATCCCTTAATGAGCTATACTTTCTTTGAGCTTGCCGATGATCTTTTTGAGCAACATAATCTCAAAGGAGCTAAGTACTATCTAGAAAAAGCCCAAAAGTTCCCTTGCTACAAAGACTATCCCTCAATTGCAAAGCGCGTAGAAAAGCTTGAGTGCGCGCTGAATTTGTAGAAAACTCGTGAATAATTGATATTTATCAGAAAGAAAGAAAAACTTTATTAGTTTCTATTTATTTTTAGAGAGCTCAAAAGCAGGCAAAGCATGCGAAGACATCAGCTATTTTTTTTCAGCTCTTCGTCTGGTGTTTCTGTGGTGTTTGGGCAACAGAAGAGAAGCCGCCTGCTCTGAATTTTGGGCCGAATATACCCAATCTACTTATCGCAGGATGCATTGATCCTATTACAGGAGCGTACTCTTCTTCTGTAGTGGACTATGCAATTCCCGGTCCTTATAGCTTGAAAATAGTACGGAGCCTCCATTCTCAATATTCTCCTAAAGAGGGAAATTTTAAATTCCTTACACCTAAAAGAATTTTTTATAAATCTGGTCAGAAGATTACAGGATTTTCAGGTATAGATAATCCAGGTTTTTCTTCAGGGTATCAGATGCCAGTAAAAGCTTTTGTTGTTGGAAAAAACGGCAATTGCCACACTTTTGTGCCCACTTCTTTTGACCCTCATTATGGTATGTTGCGACCTGATCTTATTAAGTGGTCTATAGAGCCTTTAAAAGGAATTACCAATGCATCATTAGGGGCTTTGTCAGCAAGAACGAATTTAAAAAACATACAGATAAATGGTGATACAGAAAAAAGTCTGAATGGGACTGAGATTACCTATAAGCAATATTCTTCATTGGGAAATAATCCACCTTGGATACCAGAGCTGCAAAATAGAATGCCTAGTGGGCATACTATTCACTACAGTTATAAAAAACTTACAAAAAAAGCCACAGCTGAAAAGCCAAAACCTGTGCTAAAGAGGGTAAAGGAATGGATTTTGCCAAGTGGTACTTCTGTCATAAATGGAGAGTATCTGAGTCGAATAGTTCTAAAGAGTCCTTCAGGAAAAGAGCTTAGTGCAATAGACCTTGAGTATCCAGAGTTTGCTTCTAATACGAGCTTTGATAGCTAGAACGAGCGATGGAAGAGTATTTGTTTTTCATATGGAAGGCGGCCCTGATGGCGTGTTATCTAAAGAAAAAGCCTATGACTATATATCAAAGCTTACTCATATCTCTGGCACGGACCAAGTGCTTGAGACCTATAAGTATGAGGGTCGATTTGGCTGGTTTTCAGAAATAGCAAGACCGGAAGGAAGATTTTTAAAATTAGTACAAAGAAATGAGGATCATGAAAAAATCTATCAGCTCATAGCTCCAGCAAATCCTGGTGATAACGCTCCTTGCCCGATAGCGACCATCAATTACCATATTGAATCAAAATCTTTGGAAGAGGGTAAGAGCGGCTTTACTGAGTCGTATGATGCAAATAACAACCGTACAGATTACTACTATACAGAGAGCCATGTGAATGAGGTGCGCTGTTTTAAGCAAGATGGGGCTAAAGACACTTCAGAATTACTTTACTGGGGCTCTGGGGAAAATAACACAAACCTTATCACCACAGCTATATCAAATAGTCAGGGGCAGGTAGTTTTAGCAAAACACTACACCTACGACGTTTTTGGCAATGTAATTAAAGAAAGGCTCTATGGCAATCTTACAGGCCAAAAGGCCTTTGTTATGCTTAATGCAGATGGTGTGCCGTATTCCTCTAATATAGAATTTTGTGAAACAAAATGCATCTATACTCCTGACCACCTTTGCTCTGAAAGAATAGAGCCTAATGGCAAAAAAACAACCTACACGTATAAGCCAGGCACAAATCTTATTACGAGCCAAATTGTACATTTAGAAAACGGGAAAAGGCGTTTTTTTTATGAATATGATGAGGATCACATCTTTGTTAAGGTTATTGAAGATGATGGCTCTGGAGTTGCTAACGTTTTGGATACATCGGGTATAACGTTTAGAAAATATACTCACATTAAGCCAAGGCAGCAGCAGCCAGCACTTGGAATGCCTGAGGAAAAATCTGTTTACTTTTGGGATCCTAAAACGAACAAAAACTCCCTTTCACAAAGAGAAGTCTTTTTCTATAGCGTTAATCATAAACTCATCCAAAAAGAGATTTACGATGCGAATAATGAGAAAAAAAAGAGTTTTAATTGGACCTATGATGAAAAGGGCAGGTGCGTATCTGAAACAAATGCTTTAGGGCAAAAAACTGAATATGTTTATGACGCTAATAATAACCTGATCAAACAAGTGCATCCAGGGAATCTGGTTAAAGAATTTTCTTATAATCAGATGAATCACCTTGTTCTTGAAAAAGTAGCAGATCCTGTTACTCAAGAGATTCAAGAGTTGCACTACACTTATGATACACAAGGTAATTGCCTTTCTCAAACTAGCTATGTCAATAGCAGACAGACAGGCCATACTATTTGGAAATATGATCATAAAAATCGCATTATTCTTCAGGGGGCATCAGGCTTAATTGATCATGAGGGGCAAGATATTTGGTGTTATGAGCACTATGAATATGATGTTTTAGGGAATAAAACGCTTACAGCTGCGCCTAATAATTCTTGCCCTGAACGTTCAATCGAAAGCCCTATTACCCAAGCAAGCTATACGATACGTAATAGCCCGATGCATATTATCTACCCCGATAAGAGTGAAGAAAGCTTTACATACTATCTTGATGGAAACCTCCACACACATACTAAAACAGATGGGACAAAGCTTACCTATACCTATGATCTTTTAGGAAATGTGATTCATACGGCAGAGGTGAGTGCTAAAGGCAAAACTCTGAGCAATTCCTATGCAACCTATGATGCGTTAGGGCGTCTAGTCACAAAAAAAGACGCTTGTGGGCATACGACTTGTTTTGCTTACGATACTTTTGGCAGATTATCGACAGAATCGACTGAGGGCCGTGATGGGCATATTGCTTACAGCTACGATGGGCTTGGTCGAGAGATAGCAAAGGCTTACTATGAGAAAGGAGAGCTTAAGCATAAAGAAGAAGTCGTCTATGACCTTTTAGACCGCCCTATTTGCCGAGAGCTCAAAGATAGTGGCGGAGCAGTTCAAGAAAAAGAAGAGGTTATCTATGACGTTTTTGGTAACATCAAAGAAAAAAGAAATTATGGCGCTCAAGGGGTAGAAAAAAGTTTATTTACTTATGACGGTTTTGGGCGTTTGTGTGAGAGCATGAATCCCATGGGGGATAAAGTTAAGATCACCTACAGCCTCGTAAATTTAAACCGCTGGAATTTCTGGACCTTATGTAGAGAAACAATAGATCCTTTAGGACGTAAAACAAAAGAGCTCTACAACACACATGGTAGTGTGCGCGAAGTTTTTATCTACGATAAAGAAGGCCTGCTGATTGATCATACATCAAAGATATACGATAGCAGAGATAACCTCACTTATGAGCAGCAAAAAGATCCAGTTTCAGGTGAAGTGCTTTTTGAAGTGGCCTTTAGCTATAATTTAGCAGATCAGATCATTTTACAAGTAGAGGGATATGGTCATCCAGAGGCTAAAAAAACGCACTATCTATACAACGCTTATTCCCAGCTAATCAAACAGATCAACCCGAAAGTAGCGCTCTTTTATGAATATATAAAAGATGGGCAAGTCTCTAGGCTTTATACAGAAGATGGCACATTAGACTACTATTATCACTACGATCCTTTAGGGCAGTTAGTCTTAGCAGAAGATCCCGAGGGCGTATGCTTATCTAGAGAGTATGATGCTTTAGGGAATCTTATAAAAGATGCGTATAGTGATATAGAGCTTGCTTACAGCTATTCTCCCTTAGGCAGAAGGGAAAAAGTGCATCTTCCCGATGGCTCAAAGATCAGCTATAAATATAGGGGAGCCTATTTAATAGCCTCTGAGTACAAAGGAGAGACTGCTGAAATTACTCAAAGAGATTTATCAGGAAGAATTCTCTCTTTAGAATTACCTTTTAGCCAAGGGAAAATTCATAAAGAATTAGATCTTTGTGGGCGTATAAGCTCTCTAAAAGCCCCCTATTTTTTTGAAAATCTCTTTTATGACAAAGCGGGGCGTTTAATAAAAAAAGTAAGTACAACACCTTTTGGTCCCGAAGAAGTAGCCTATAGCTATGATGATCTTGACCAGTTAATATCTGAAGGCAATGAGACATATAAATATGACGGCTGCCACAATCGCATAGAAGATAGCCAAAAGCTTTTTGTGCATACAGCTCTTAACCAATTACAAAGTGTAAAAGGCCAAGAAAAGAATCTAGAGCTCAAATACGATTCAAATGGCAATGTCATTCAAAAGCTAGGGGATAAAGACTTTCACTATGTTTACGATGCATTAGATCGCCTCATAGAGATAAGCTCTCCAGGACATAGGCATACGTTCACCTATGATGCATTGAGCAGAAGAGTTTCTGAAACCTACAATGGAGAAAAGCGCACTTTCATATATGAAGAGATGGATGAATTAGGTGCTATTGCCAACAAAGAGATTATAGAGCTCAGGGTCCCCATAGAGGGGATAGAAGCAGAGATTGCAAATAGCCACCATTTTATTTTTGCTAAAGAGTCGTATGTACCAATCTATGATCATAGAGGCAATGTGGCTCTCTTACTTTCTAGTTATTATAAGACACCCTCGATGGCTTACAAGTATACAGGATTTGGTGAGATAGAGGTCTTAGATGTTGAGAAAGCTGAGTCACTAATAGGCTATTTTTATACAGAGAGAGAAAACGCTTGCCCATGGCTTTTTTCTTCAAAGCGTTGTATCAAAGAAACGGGCCTTACAGCATTTGGTTTTAGGGACTATGACGCGAGTTTAGGCAAGTGGATGAGCCCCGATCCAGCAGGTTTTGTTGATGGCCTAAATCTTTACGCCTACGTGCGTAATAACCCTTTAACGAACTACGACGCCTATGGGTTATGGTCAGGTGTGGGTGATACGGGATTTGACGATTTTTCTAGAGAGGTTATCGGAAATATTTCGTCTGATCCAAATATACAAGACGCTCTATCAAGGATGCCCTCTTATCAAGATATGCACGAGGAAAATAAGCGAGTCATTCGATCTACAGAGCAGTTTGCTGTAGGCGCTGTAGATGGTATAGTGACAAGAGCAGCTGAAACGGGGTTAGACGTAGCAATCTTTGCCGGTAACATGCTAAGATATCCAATAGACACAACTGGGGCTACTATAACCGGTATAAACGAGATGTTTACTAAAGGCTGGAATACATTTTCTCATCCAATGGACACGCTCAATAGAATGCAGGAAACAATCTCTACGCTCAATGCAAGAGAGCTTGGAAATGCAACAGGGGGATTAGCCTTTGATGCTTATGCAACGTATTCAGGAGCAAAGCTAGGGTTTTCTATAGCAAAAGCTGGCTGTAGAAGCGCTGCTAGGATAGGAGGCTCTATGAGTAGTGTCTCTGTCATTAGAGCGTCTAGAATGGCTATGGGAACAAAGAGGATACCAGGCAAGTTTGATCCAGACTTTTTAGCGACTGGACCTCATACTGTTTGGAGAAAAGGGAATTCTGGGAAAATTGAACACTACTTGACATATGAAAAAAATATTGTAACAGGTAAATTCGTTGAG
The DNA here is from genome assembly GCA_041688145.1 of Chlamydiia bacterium. Taxonomy (GTDB): domain Bacteria; phylum Chlamydiota; class Chlamydiia; order Chlamydiales; family JAAKFQ01; genus JBDNIV01. The sequence goes on from JBDNIV010000001.1 coordinate 8,859, forward strand.
GCTAAGCGTTTCAGAGGGGTGGGAGCCCCGCATGGCAAATTAAATCCTCCAATTATTTATGAGAGACCAAGGGGGGGTGGGCCAGGTGCACGACTTACAAAATGTAAAAAGCCAGAAAAATGGGAATTGCCATCGGGGTATTAGGAAGGGAAAATGCGTCTGATAGAAGCTATAAAAGAAAAGTATGGGTACCTAGATCCTGGTAACACCTTTATTAATGCATATGATTTTATTCATGCAGGGGGAACCCCTGTAGATGCACTTCTTTACTATGAACTTTTTTGCCCCAGGTTTGAAGAAGTGCAAAATTGTGTTTTATTAAGCTCCAGCTTAGAGGTTGATGGTGTTAAAGATAGCTTTGCTGAGCTTTTATCCACATATAAAGAAGGTAGTATGTCTAGAGAAGAGTTTCAACAATCTGTATATGCTTATGCTTATGAAGAGATTCTCTTTATGTTTAACGATAGAGATTGCTCAGAAGAGGCTATATATTATTTAGCTCACCTTATAGCGGGGTCATGGAGAGCTCAACTAGCATATCAATTTCCCCAATATAGTTTTGAGATTGTGGTAAAGCCTAATAAACCAAATGAACATGAACTGGGTCCAATGGTTTGCATTCAGCAAAACTTAGATCATATTAAGTAGCCATAACCCAGAACTGAGCGTCTTTAAGTAATTGCCAGCAATATTAAAAAGCATAGGCTCAAAAACTTTTATCGTGTAAAGGTGGTTGATGTGGATTTTTTCTTGAAGAGTCTCTAGTTCTTCTATGCCGTACCCCAAGAGTATGAGATCGGTTTCAAGAAAGCTTTATTAAAAGGCTTGCCAGACAAATCTAAAGTTTAGCATATTCCAGCTAGAGGGGAGATATGTATATTCGCGGCTTTAGATTACCTTTTTTTCTGCTTTTATTCTTCGTGCAAGCTTACAGCTCGCCTTATCAGTCTTATACGCCTAAAGTACAGGACGAAGTCACTTTATTTACTCCAAAAGATTTTTCTCATCTATACAAAATCAAAGCTTTTGATCGCTCTTTAATAGAGATGCACTTAACTCTGTATCAAGGCTATGTAAAAAACACGAATAGCCTTTTGATAAAGCTGCGTCAACTCAGCAGAAGCTCTTATGCTCAAGGCCCTTTGCAATCAGCTTTGCGAAGAAGGCTTTCTTGGGAATACAATGGAATGCGTCTGCATGAATACTACTTTGAAAACTTAAATGTAGGTTCTTTTGTTTCAAAGCAAGGAGCTCTTTTTGAAAAGATTGAGGCAAATTTTGGCTCTTTTGAAAATTGGAAACGTGATTTTATAGCCACAGCTCTTACCCGTGGTACAGGCTGGGTGATTTTATACTTTGATCCTCAAGAAAATAGGCTCATAAACAGCTGGATAGAAGAGCACGACATAGGCCCATTAATAGGCAGTATGCCTATTTTGGTGATGGATGTTTGGGAGCATGCATATATCACGCAATTTAACCTAAATAGACATGAATATGCGGAAGTTTTTTTCCAAAATATTCGATGGGACATTGTAGAAAATCGATTTCATAAAGCAAATGGAGAATCATAAATGGTATCTTCTGTGATGAATCCCAAATCTGTAGCTATTGTGGGAGCAAGTGAGTCTCCTGGTAAAGTTGGCAGTGCACTAGCCACAAATCTTATTAAAGGTGGATATAAAGGTCGGATTTACCCGATCAATCCAAAGCGCTCTGAAATTTTGGGTCAAAAAGCGTATAAAAGCCTTTCCGATGTAGGAGAGCCTATAGATCTAGTGGTTATTGCGACGCCTTCAAAGACAGTAGTTGGAATCACTCAAGAATGCGCAGATTTAGGCGTTAAGTCTCTTGTCATTATTTCTGCTGGCTTTAAAGAACTTGGAGAGCCTGGCATCGCTTTAGAAAAAGAGATTCTTGCCATCGCCAAAAAAGCGAATATGCGGATCGTTGGGCCTAATTGCCTGGGGGTTATGAATCCTCTTATTGATTTCAATGCGACTTTTGCTTCAAAAATGGCTCCCAAAGGTAATGTTGCGTTTATCAGTCAGTCAGGAGCTCTTTGTACCGCTGTGCTGGACCGAAGCTTTTCAGAAGGTCTTGGCTTCAGTGCTTTTGTCTCTTTGGGATCTATGTTGGATATTGGCTGGGGAGATCTAATCGATTTTTTATCGGATGATCCTAATACTTCTAGTATCTTTATTTATATGGAAACAATCGGAGACGCTAAGTCTTTTTTACTTGCAGCTCAAAAAGCACTTAAGAAAAACAAGCCTATTGTCATCTTAAAAGCAGGGCGCACTGAAGAAGCTGCTCTTGCTGCTGCATCTCATACAGGCTCTTTAGCTGGCAGCGATGCTGTGATCAGTGCGGCGATAAAGCAGGTCGGTGCTATTCGAGCAGAAAACATTGCTGACTTTTTTAACCTTGCTCAATTCCTTTCGAAACAGCCTTTGCCTAAAGGGCAAAACTTAGCGATTATCACTAATGCAGGAGGGCCTGGCGTTTTAGCTACCGATGGCACTATAGAAAGTGGCGCCCTTTTAGCAACCCTTAGCGAAAAGAGTATTTCGGCTCTGAATAAAGTACTTCCAGAGCACTGGAGTCATGGTAACCCTATAGATGTTCTTGGAGATGCAAGCGCTGAGCAATATGCTCAGGCTTTTGAGATTGTAGACAAAGATCCAGGTATTTCTGGTCTTCTTGTTATTTTAACACCTCAAGACATGACAGATCCAACTGGAACAGCTAAGCTTCTTTTACCTTTTGCAGCTCATGATAAAAAGCCTGTGCTTGCTAGCTGGTTTGGGGGGAAGACAGTAACCCAGGGAGAAGATCTTCTAAAAACATCAGGCATTCCTTGTTTTGCTTATCCTGACAATGCTGCAAGAGTTTTTGGTATTATCAGTAGCTATGCCAAGCAAGCTGAAAAGCTTAAAAAGGCTACAAAGGCTCCTGAGCTTTCTAAAGATGCCAAGATGGTGCAAACCATCTTAGATGCTGCAAAAAAAGAAAATAGACCTCTTCTAAGTGAATTTGAGGCTAAAGAGGTGATTCATGCTTATGGCATTCCGACAGTCCTTACTAAAATAGCTGAAAATAGCGATAAAGCAGCAAGCCTTGCTGAAGAGATGGGATTTCCCATAGTCGTGAAGCTTTACTCTCATACGATTACTCATAAAACAGATGTAGGGGGAGTGAAGCTTAACCTTAAGACAAAAGAAGCTGTCATAAAGGCATTTGAAGAGATTGAAAAAAGCACAGAAGAGCTCAAAGGTAAAGAGCATTTTCAAGGTGTAACTGTCCAAAAGATGATTTCTCTTGAAGGCCAAGAGCTTATACTTGGCAGTTCTTTGGATACTCAAGTAGGCCCTGTCATTCTTTTTGGAACAGGGGGCACTTTAGTGGAGGTTTTCAAAGACAGTAGTTTAGGATTAGCGCCACTTACTCCATTTGCAGCAGACGAGATGATGCAAAAAACACTTATCTTTGAAGCGTTAAAAGGAGTCAGAGGAAACAAAGGTGTAGACTTAAAAAAGCTACGCGAAATTCTTCTTCGCTTTTCTCAGCTTATTACAGATTTCCCACGCATTCAAGAGTGTGATATCAACCCTCTTTTAGCCTCAGAAGAAGGAATCATAGCACTTGATGCACGCATTGTGTGCCACGATTTTTCTATAGAGGATAAAGATCTCCCAAGACCTTCTTTAGACTATTAATATCCTAAGGAATATTTTAGTTGATTTGAGGGGTATGGCTCTGATAAAATTCCTTGTGTAGTTACAAAATTTTAAGGGGATTTGGTTTGAAAATGAGAATAAAGTGTCTAGTAACTCAGTGTTTTGTGTTTGGCGCTTTTCTTTGCTCATGTCATGCGCAACCTAAGTCTGACACCATCAAGCCCTATAAACGCCGGAAAGAGGCTATTTGCCTCAATCATTCTAAAGATTTTTTTAACATTCAGCCTAAAGCTGCTATGAAAGCGCTCATCACTATGCTCCAAGAAGAGGGGTATATTGTCGATAATTTTAGTGAAGAGCTAGGCTTTTTAACTGCTATTAAGCAGCAGCCTGATGAAGCTGCGTTGGATGAAAAAGCAGACTTTTCTACCCTAGAATTATCCGTTCAAGTGCTGCCTCAAAATGAAGGCTCTCTTGTAAAAATCAATTTCATGGGCAAATCTTTCGACCACGTTGGCATGGTTACATCACTTGCTCCTATGCATGAAGAGGATGTTTACAATGCTTTCTTCGGTAAACTTAGCAAGCAACTAAATATTGCTAAGCCTACCAAAGAAACTCCTAATCAGTCGTAGTAATACGATCTAGGAAGGGTAAAGAGCATAATCAAGAAGCCCAAGAAAAACACAAACTCAGCTGCTTCAGGCCAGATTTCTGTAGTACTTGTTTTACAAGCACTTAGAGTGATACTTAGTAACATCACAAAACCCACCGAGAAAATAACCCAGAAAACGCTCCAAGGGCATAATTCTTTAACGGGTTTCTGGCAAACAGTGCATGTTCCACCTACAACTAAAAAAGCCAGCCCAAGACTCTGTAAAATCCATGAGACAGTACTTCCTAAGCTAGGCGTCCACAGCTCTGTCATTCCAACGAGAGCGCTTGCAATAAAAAAAACAAAAGCGATTAGTACGTATGAGAAAATATCTAGAAACTTCATCTTCATCTCCTTAAAGAAAGGTTATAGGCCTTTTCTACTAGAAGATAGTGATTAAAGTAAAGTTTTTAATACTGCTATGTCAAAGCTTAAACTTGGCTTTTCTTAAAGACTTCATGTTACAATAAGTTTATGAGTACATTCGAAATTCATGAAAAAAAACCCGAAAGCTATTCTACTTATGTAGAAGTCTCTGTAGGTTTTTTCCATCATAAGGGCAAGTATCTCTTTTTAAAGCGCTCTAATCTAGAGGAAAGACCGAACACTTAGTGCGTTCCTGGAGGCTGCGTTGAACCAGGGGAGACGCCCTTAGAGGCTCTTATCCGTGAAGCCTATGAAGAGACTGGGCATATACTACAAGATGACAAACCCCAATTCATTAAAACTTTCTATGTGGAAAGAGATTCTAATAAAAAAACAGGCTTTTCCCTTCATTTGTTTTACATAGAGCTGGATGAGTTTTTCATTCCTCAGCTCAATAGTGAGCACACAGACTTTCAATGGCTAATTTGGGAAGAGGCGGAAAAGTTGCCTCTTATATCAGGTAAAGGCCTTGCTATGCAGTATTATCGCAGAGCTTTAGAGGAAAGAGGAGCTATTGCAGCAGAGGAGCAGTAAAAGCTCTTTTTGTCTCCACTATTTGTCTTTTTTTTGTCATATCCTTAACTCGTTCATAATAAGCCATTTAAGCTCAAAGTCAAATCCCATTAAGGCTTTTTTGAGGCCTTTCTGGATTGTTTTTTTTGTTAATGAAATAAGTTAATAATTCCTTAACAAGGAAGAGTTATAATTAAAGTAGATACAAATATAGAAACTTTAATTATGACCAGTTTTGTTAGACCTCCATCTATTCCTTATAGACCAGGATTTTCCCTGCCTGAGGGCACAATCAAGCCTCCAATGCCAGGAGGCTCTGGAGCTGCGGTTACACATAGTATATCTGCTGTTGTTTTACCGATAGCAAGCGACCTAGTGGAAGTAGGAAGTAAGCTTACTCATATATGGGATAAAGCTGTTCAGGTGACTAAAATCTTCGCAGCAACTGCTAGCTATTTAACAGGTGCAGCAAACTTTGTTATTGGCGCTTTTAAAGGGTATTGGCTAGCTAAAAGAGTTTCATTTCATAGAGGCCTTCAAAAAGATCTTCAAGCTGCAGGCTCTACAGAAGCAAAGGCTCAAAAAATTTGGCAACGCTTTTCTTCATACCTTAACACTGATCCTGTAAAGCTAGAAAAAGAGCTATACGACTTCGAGCTTCCACATAAAAAAGAGAGCGCTGATGCTAAAAAAGCACGTGAGGTTAAAATATTACAAAAAGAATACAAAGATGAGCTAAGCCTTATCGGAGATACTTTTGGAGACCTATCTTTTCGAATCAAGTCTCGTATTTACAGCCTATTTAATAAGCAGTATCCAGCTAAAAACTTAGTAGCTGAAAAGCGTGCTATTATCCGAGAAGAGCGTGATGTGTTGGCGCGTGAGCTTATGAGCGCACCTCCAGAAGAGCACAATGCTATTTTAAAAAAGGGTCAAAGGACCTTTTTAGAAAACAGAGCAAAAAGAACACAGGTTGCTGCTCTTAAACAAATTGTATCACCTGCATTTGCTCATGAAATTGCTTCTGTAGAAAAGAAAGTAGATTTAAAAAATTCTGATCATCAACAAGCGCTTGTAGATCTGCACGGTAGAATCTACAAGAACTACAAAAGTAATCTTCCTGCTGACGTGATTGAGATTGTCTGCCATTTAGGGGCTGCTGCTTTGAGTGTGGTTTCAGTGACTGCTGTAAAAATGCTTGCTGTAAGAATAGCTGCAACAGCTGTTGGAGCTCTTACAGGTGTGAGACCTTTTTATGACATTACTCAAACAATTAGAAGGCTTTCTGGGGCAGAGCTACCAAAGACATTTGCTGAGGATATCCATACCATTTGTGATCGCTTTAGAAAAGCTACCATTACACCTATATCAGATGCTTTTAATGAAGTCAGTGATGATTCTGGCGTAGAATCTAATATCGCAACTCAATAGCAAAATCTAAAAGCTTAGTCTTTAAAATCTTAAGATTCAGGCCAAGCATTTGCGCTCTGCGCTGCAAGTGCTTCTTGCTCATTCTTGAAAGCTCTTTTTTGCATCTCTTCTTGCGCGCGTCTACGTGAATAGTCTGGAGCTGATACTCCGCGGGTATCAAGAAAGCCCCCAAGACTAGGCATTCCCGGAAACCCAAGGGGAGACATGAAGCCTATACCTAAAGATTCTGCTCTTTTAATTCGTTCTATAAACTTTGCTTTTTCGTGAAGACCATCTGAACCTTCAGGATAGATACGGGTATCTGCTTTAGTGGGATCTAAAGCGGCTCCTAAAACAGTTTCAACTGCAGCCACCTCATAAAGCACAGTCCCAGCTACGTTAAAAGGGGCGCTATTTTCATTAAATTCAAGTCTTCTAGGGTTGAATCTCGTCTGATGGCCGCCTGCTTCTTTTAGTATCGGAATTAAATCTGCTGCTTTTTTAGTACCTGGGCTTAATGTAAGACCACTAATTATAGTGCTTAATCGCTTAACACGCCTTGTTGGGCTATTATGGAGGCTAGAAGGAGATAAAGGCATACCAGGAAGCTTATATTTTTGAGGAGAATAGCTTGGTAGTTTTACAGGAGAGTGCCCCATTCGACCACTTTTAGCAGTGAAGCGGCCTCTTCTTCTTATTTTTAGGGGAGAAAGCGTCTTATTAGGAGATTCTGGAAAGCAAAAAGATGTGGAAATTCCTGAAGTCATATTAGTTTTTGTGTTTTAATTTTTTATTTAATTGAAATAATTAGTTTCAATAGATTCAACTATATTAGTTTTGTTGTAAAAAACAACATTTTAATAATTAATAAATTCCAAGATTACGGCTTGTGTTCAAAAAACACTTATAATCAGTAAGTTGCGAATTAAAAAGGATTATTAAGATTGTTTAAATAAAACGATTAATCTCATAATGGCTCCTAAAACAACCTCTCACCAAGGGATTATCATGACAATTAGAGTAACTTCTAACAATAGCCAGCCAGCACTGAGCAATTTGCTTAATATCTCTCACCCAAGACGGCTGAACGGTCTTTTAAAGGGCCATAATGTGATTACTATTAAAAACATGGAAGAGTTGGAGCGTTACTATGATCAGCCTGTCATTTTTACTTTTTTTAAGGCTGCTAAAGGGTTTTGTTGGAGAAAGATATGGAAGCAAGATCAGAGGCTTTTAGAAGGAAGTCTTAATAAATATGGTTTTTGTTATACTCTTCCAAGTAATGGGGTGGATTACAGAAGGCCTATCAACTTTTTAAAGGAAAATCTTGTATCAGGAGAAATGATTATTCAAATCTTTCTAAATAGCCCTTGCCCCGACCTTAAAGCAACATAACATATATTATCAGACGTTATATACATTGAGGAAAGGGGCTGGTAAAGCCCCCTTTTTAATGTTATATGGAATCTAAGCTAGAAAAATTAAGCTAGGCTTGCGGCTGCTTATTCAAAAGCTTGCGGGATAATTCAGAGACATCTAAGCCGTCCGCAGCCGCCTCTAAAGCAAAGCTACTCCATGTGTTATAAAAATATGACCGGTAGTACTCTTTAACAAGCTTAGCTTTTTCACTTTCACCTTTGTCCGTATCTGGAAAAGCAGCCTTTACAGCTTTAGAAAGATCGTTAAAAAATTCGATAATAGTACAGACTGTATATTCTATCTTTAGATTCTCCTCTTTGCAAGATACTACGTATTCATGAAGAGCTTGATATTTACTATTAATTTCTGCGTCATTAGAGGTGTCTATGAAGGCCCCAAGATGCTCCTTTAAAGTTTTAGGTAATTTTTCTCCATGATTACCGTCCCTTATTTCACGTAGCTGCTGCTTGATGGAGCATTCTTGCTGATCATCTTTAGGTAATATATCGCGAATTTTCTTGAAAATAAGCCATATTACTGGAAACATGTTAAACGATGAAATACGGCTAAGATGTTCATTTTTGCCTTCTTGATTAAGCCATGCTAAAAACTCTACCATAGCGCAGCTCGTATCGGTTTGAGGGTCTTCGACTCTCCCCTCATTGCTTAATTTTTGAATATACTCTATTTGAACAGCTTCTGGGCTAAAAGGAGCTGGCGGAGCTGATGCATATGCGTATAAAGGGTTCAAAAGAGCAAAAGTTGCTGGCATTAAAATCGACAATGCGAGCGCTAAAACTATATGATTTAAAAGGTATGGCACCCATAATTTTTGAGACTTGAAAATACCACTTAGAAGATACCCTATTAATCCTCTGCTCAAATGACCTTTTACCACCTCACTGATTTGAAATCGATTACGCTGGCTTACAAAATCTAAGTGGACAAAAACTTTTGTTGATATGGGGTCTTTTTGAATATGCTCTTTCTTAAAGCTTCCTTTATCAGGTCTCAAGTAGTAAAGCGCAATAGAAGTTACAGCAGCTGTAAGAGCTGTATAAGCCCCTAAGCGCATTAAAGCATCTCTGCCTACTATCTGCTCAGGCAAAGTTTTAAAGTGATGTAGGGCTGCTCTAGGCACGCCTGATAAACTAGATAAATAAGTAGACATAGTCCAACTCCTTTTTAAAATTTAATATGTTTTACCTTAAGGAAGATCTTTTGTAAATGTAGAATTTCATGAAGATCTCGCTTCAGCTTGCTGTGCAAGGCGGCTTTCTCTAAGCCTTATAGAGCTTTGCTCAATAGTGTCTATTATTTCTAAGTCTTGATGATTCGCAAGAACGCCTAGAAGAGCGCCTGTAATAATTTGAGCTCGGGTAAGGTGAGTGCACCCTTTGACTACAGCAAAGCTGCCCATAATAGAGCCTGTTATAACCCCAGCTTTTTCCCCTGCTATAAAGCCTACGCAGCCTCCTGTGATTAGCGCATACATTGAAGCATTTGCAAGGCCTGTTATTTTTTTATAAGCTGCAGCTTTTAAAATCCCCTCATCTATCACGGGATCTCCCATAGACTCTCTATGGATAAAGTTTTCCTCAAAAATAATATCGCCTTTATTGATATCATCTAATGCTTGAGTGTAGCACCCAGCTAATCCTGCTGTTATAGTCGGTAACAAAGTCTCTGTAATTGATGTAGTCATAACGCTCTCTTATTGTTTGTAATTTTATATTTATAGGCATAATTTTAATTCATATATAAATTGAAATCAATAATTATTTAAACTCTAATAATTGTCATTTAGTTGTAAGATTGATCCAAATTCAAAAGGTAAAAAACCTTATCTCTGATCTAAAAACAACACTTAACCATAAGCTCTTTATTAATAACCGCCTCTGGAGAAACAAAATGTTCTAAATGCCATTGTTTAGATCTAGCTGGATGGTCATATCCCCTATCTTTCCAAATCCCCATTAGCTCAAAGAGCTTATAAACCAAGTTAGTTCCTGTTTTTGGGACAGTAGCGAATTGAAATGATTTTTCATCAAGACCACAGGCCTTAAAAGAAAGATTTACTGACGAAGCCATAATACACCTTTGTAGTTTTCTATTGAAAACACCAATAATAACATTTAAATCACTTTAAATCACTTTAAATCAATAGTATTTTAATTATATAAAAAAATCGACATATTAAAATATTAACTTAAAACAGCATTCATACCTCATGATCCGGCTAAGGCTTAGTGAATGCTCAAAGGAACAACCTTACCCTCCATTATACTTCTTAGATTTTTTTTGAATTAGAAATGGATAGAGAAGCGCTCCTTTTGACTTGACTTTCAGGTTTTTAATCTTCTAACCTGAGATATCAACCTACCCCAAGGCCCTAGTATGAAGTTCTCAATGACCAAAAGCGACCTATCTGAGCTTATGGGCCAGATCCAAAGTGTCGTACCCTCTAAGCCTGCTTTGCCTATTCTTTCCAATGTACTTATTGAAGCGAATGATGAAGGCCTTATCCTAACTGCCACCGACTTAACAGTGGGTGTTCGCTGCTTTATTAAAGCGCCTATTCAAGAGGGCGGCTCAACGACTATTCCTTCTAGACGCTTTTTCCAATTGATTCGAGAGATTACCTCATCGAATATAGAGCTAAGTGTCGGACAGAGCAATGTATGTGAAGTCAAAGCAGCAAGCTCGCGCTTTAAGATCAACGGGATGAATAAGAGTGACTTTCCCCTTTTGCCTAATCTTGATCAGGCTGAAAAAGTATCTCTACCTACAAGTGCATTTAAAGAGATGCTGAGCAAAACCTCTTTCGCTGCTTCTAAAGATGAAAATCGCTATCTTATGACAGGTGTTTTACTTAAAATTGAAAACAATCTAATGACTCTAGTGGGCACAGATGCACGAAGGCTGTCTAAAACAGAAATAGCCGTTGAGATGCCCGAGGGCTTTTCAGGTGAATATATCATTCCTATTAAAGCAGTAGATGAAATCTCTAAGCTGCTTGATCGCAGTATTGAAGAGACGGCTGCTCTATACCTCATGAGTGATCGCATTGCAGTAGAGACTAACCAAGTCCTTATTGTGAGCAAACTTTTAGTCGGTAACTTCCCTGACTTTAAGAGCGTCATTCCCCAAACTTCCTCTTTTGAAGTGAACGTGCACAGAGAAGAACTCATCACTATGCTGCGCCAGGTCTCTATTTTCACAGAAGATGCAGCTGCTATTTGTAACTTCGTCTTTGAAAATGCAGAGCTGACCCTTTCTAGCTCCCATCACCAAATTGGTGAAGGATCAGCCTCGATGCCCGTGAACTACGAAGGAGACCGCTTTGAAATCGCTTTTAACCCCCAGCATGTGCTCGATGTCCTTCGTCATACTGATGATGAGACGCTCACTCTTAAGCTTATCGATTCATTTAGCCCAGCTATTATTGAAGACAGTAAAAAAGCATTATTTGTAGTAATGCCTATGCGCAAGCAAGGTGAGTAGATGCGGCTTAAGTCGCTATTTCTAAAAGATTTTCGCCTCTTTAAAGAAGAGAGGCTCGATTTTTCAGAAGGCTTAAACCACTTTATAGGTGACAATGCTCAAGGGAAAACCACCCTTATTGAAGCTCTGTTTTTGCTTTCTAGTGGAAAATCTTTTCGAACCCATCACTTAAAAGATCTTGTGCGTGAAGGTGCTGAGCGCTTTAGGTTGCTATGCTATTTTGAACGCTATGGCATTGAACAAAAAATAGAGCTTGTATCTGATGGCCTAAATCATCAACTCATAATCAACGCAAGCCCCTCTCATAAGCTCAGCTCACTGCTTGGTCTTATCCAAGGTGTTGTTATCTCTCCTGAAGACAATCCCCTTATCAAAGCAAGCCCCGATGAGCGTAGGCGTTTTTTAGACCAGCACCTGTGCTGCCTAGATCCACTTTATGTCCATCACCTGCACAGGTATCGAAAAGCGCTAAAACAGAGAAATGCTCTACTTAAGCAAAGAGCTCTAAAAACTCTACATGTGTGGGAAGTTGAACTTGCTAAAAGTGCTGGATACCTTATCCATAAAAGACAAAAAACGATCCATAGACTAAATATAAGAGCTAAAGAGCTTCTTTTAGAGATCAGCGATGGTAAAGACAACCTCAAGCTCTCTTATAAAACCTCATTCTCTATAAGCAGCCAAAAAGCCTCTATTGAAAATGAATCAGATAACTCTTGTGATAGTTTAGACGATATCCAAGCAGCACTTTTAAAAAGCCTTGAAAAAGGCCGCAATAAAGACCTTATGATGCAGGCGACTTCAGTTGGGCCTCACCGCGATGATTTAGTAATAGAGCTTGGAGGCAAAAATGCTAAAGCATTTGCCAGTGAAGGGCAAAAACGCTCGATTCTCTATGCATTAAGACTCGCACAGTGGCAGCTCACCTCTGAAGAAAACAATGAGCCCCCTTTTGTCGCTATTGATGATATAGGCAGCTGTCTGGATAACCACCGCCTAAAGCGTCTGATAGATAATATGCTCAAATGTGGCCAAGTCTTTATCTCTTCACCTAAAGAACGCGCTTTTGAACAAGCTGAAGGCTTTTTACTCCATGCAGGGAAGATTCAAAAAGCTTCTTTAAAAAACGAAAATGCTCAAGAGCCTCTTCACGCTTCTATATGAATAAAACGAAAAGCTTTTGGCTTACAGCTCATAATAGGCTCTAGATAGTCTGAATGGACAAAGATCCAGTACTTGATGCCCGACAGGCCTTTTAGCCTCTCAGAAAGCAATGAAGAGAGCTCTGAGCTCATCCTAATATCTCCGGAGGGCATAAGCACTTGAAGATCGCGCCCCGTTTCAACTAGAGCTGCTTTCATAAGGCGCGAGCCGTATTTCCAATCAATATGCGAGTCTGGAATAGCGTACTTTTCTTGCAAAGCCTTGAGCTCTAGATCTAGAATGCCCTGGGGGTTAAAGCTTGTTTGCCCTTGTGCATCTTTAGCTAAGTTGCACAGCTCAATCTCAAGAGCTACAAATCGCTTTTCATAAGGCGCTTTTAGAGCGTCTACGTGAGGATTTTTTCCCTTAAATCCCCGAATAAAATTTAAGACCTCTATATCTGAAAAGCCTAAAAAGGCATCTAGGCTTTCAAAAGGCGTTAAGAATTCTTCACGCATAATATTAGCTAAATGCATTGAATATACACGCACACCTTCATGGTAATAGAGGCGCCTGTGAACAAAATACCTTGAAACAATAAGTCCTTCGACAGATTCTAAACCGCTAAGCATAACTCCCAGAGTAAGCGCACCTGATGTGTCTTGAAAAAGTGCAAGCTTGTCAATAAGCTGCTCATGGTCAAACTGACAGCTCAAACCTGTCGCATGAGTATCCCTTAAAAGGTAATCAATGCGATCAGCTCCAAAAAAATCACTCGTGATGATTTGGCAGATAATCTTTTTCCAGGTGGCGCGTTTTTCGCCTCCTATAACAGGCTCTAAAGCGCCTCCAAAAGCGATATCTATAACATCCTTGCGAAAACTGGCATTATCTAAATGCTGCTCAGATTCATAAAGTGAAAACAGTTCATCAAAATAGGTGCTTTTAAGTAGCCTTTCGCCCAGGTCCTCATGCATTTTACTTCCCTGAGCATGCTCTTGTGTAAAAGCAAGCTCGCCTACATGGGAAAAAGGCAAATGGCCTATATCGTGATAAAGAGCTGCAAGCCTTAAAACAGATCTCCAATAAAAAATCTCTTGGCTATTAAGACCTAAGTCAAGGCCTTTTTTTTCAGCTTGCTGCGTAATATGATCGTAGATCCGAGTAGCAATAGCGCATACCCCTAAAGAGTGCTCATAGCGAGAGGTCCGCGCACCTGGATAGACCCAAAGAGCTGCACCTAACTGATGAATAAAACGCAGGCGCTCAAAAAAAGGGTGCTGAACGGCTTTAAATTCAAAAGCGCCTAAGCCAATAAAACCATAAAGACTGTCGTAGATTTTCTTAGACTCTTCCGCCTTATGCGGATCTAAATCTTTGAAAATCTCTTGTGTGCTGTGCATTAAAGGCCTTTCAGTTCATTAATAAATGCCTTTCCAAGGATAAAGTCGTTTTTTCCTTTAAACTCATCAATCACACGAACAGCTAACTTCTTGCCCAGCTGCACGCCCTCTTGGTCAAACGAGTTAATATTCCAAATAAAACCTTGGAAGGCTACTTTATGCTCGTAGTATGCCAAAAGAGCACCTAAATGAAAAGGATCTAACTGTTTAGCAAGCAGCATGCGTGAAGGCCTATTGCCCTCAAAGCTCTTATTAGGATTATCACTTTTTTGACCAAGAGCCAAAGCAACCGCTTGAGCAAAAAGGTTAGAGAGCAATTTTTGCTGAGAGGTTGTGCCATCCACATCAAGATCTTCTGCGTATTGGCTCTTTTCAAAGCCAACAAATTCTAAGGGCACAATATCAGTGCCTTGGTGGATAAGCTGGTAAAAAGAATGCTGTCCATTTGTTCCAGGCTCGCCCCAAATAACAGGCCCTGTGTGGAATTTTACACGCTTACCTAAGCGATCAATGTGCTTTCCATTAGATTCCATATCACACTGCTGCAAGTGAGCAGGAAAGCGCAAAAGAGCTTGTGAGTAAGGAATAATCGCGCATGTAGCCATCTCTAAGAAATTACGATTCCAAATCCCTAAAAGGGCAGATATGAGAGGCAGGTTTTTTTCCATAGGAGCACTTAGAGCGTGCTTATCCATAGTTGAAGCGCCTTTTAAAATAGCCTCATACCCTTCAATACCCAAAAGAAATGCGAGCGCGACTCCTCCAACCATTGACGTAGCGGAATATCTCCCTCCTACAAAATCCCAAATATAGAAACAGCCTAAATACCGACTAGGATCATCCATGGGACTGCCTTTACCCGTTACAGCTACAAAATGGTCTTTAGAGTCTATACCCTCTTTCTCAAAATACGATCTAGCGAGCTTCTCGTTGGTGA
The DNA here is from genome assembly GCA_041688145.1 of Chlamydiia bacterium. GTDB lineage: Bacteria > Chlamydiota > Chlamydiia > Chlamydiales > JAAKFQ01 > JBDNIV01. The sequence goes on from JBDNIV010000001.1 coordinate 23,949, forward strand.
GTGTTTCCATCGTTCCTCCTGATTTGGAGACAATGACTACAATCGTTCTTTTAAGGTTAATGCCTTTAAAAGCCCGTGCCATATCATCAGGATCAACATTAGAGACAAAATCGACACTTTTGCCTTTTTTCCCATAAGCCGTAGATGCAATAACAAGTGCTTTGGGACCAAGTTCTGAGCCTCCAATACCTACTTGTATAAGGTGATCGAACTTAGAGCCCTCTTTTTCTAAAAAGCTCTTAAGCTTATCAAATTCTTTTTTAGCCTCATCACTTGCTTTTTTGGCTGGAGCAGACGCTATTCTATCTTCAAAAAAATCACGCATAGCAGTGTGAAGAACTGATCTGTTTTCGCTCTCTACACCCTCGATGGAGTTGATAACCTCACCTGACTGCATGGCCTTCATTTTATCTAACGCCTTACCCTCTTTTGCTAAAGCAAATAAAGCATCCATAATTTCAGAATCTACACGCTCACATCCCCATAAAAGCTTAAACCCACAAGCTGACTTTTGGTGAGAAGAGATACGCTCAGGAGTTAAAAAGCCTTCTTTTCTTAAATCACACCCTTTATCTGCTAAAGCTTTTAACTTTTTCACACTCTCTAAATCCAAAAATCCCATAGCAACTCCCTGCTTATTTTCCTCACCATGCTTTTTTTTTAGCATTTCTATCAAGAAGGATTTGCAAAATGAGAGCGCATGTGCTTTTTTATAGATATACAAGAAGCGTAAGGCTACCTATGAATCCTGGGAAAGAAATGCTTAAGTCCGACATAGAGCGTTTTATACGCCCTATAGAGACTGTGCTGTCTTCAGAGCTCACTATTGAGCAGGCTCTAGGCAAGCTGAGAGAAAAGCCCCTTAAGGAAAAGATCCTCTATTTTTATGTCACAGATCTCTCTGGCAAGCTGGTGGGCATACTACCCACGCGTAAGTTTTTACTCAGCTACCCCTCCACAAAGATAAAAGATGTAATGGACACTCGCTACGTCTATATCGATAGCCAGTGTCAGGCAGAAAAAGCGATGAAGCTTTTTGTAGAAAAGCGCCTTATGGCGCTGCCTGTAGTTGATATGTCAGGTGTGCTTCTTGGAGTTATAGATGTGTACTTCTGTATCCAAGAGGGTTTTGGCTCTGATGCCAAAACCCTTAACCAAGACATCTTCCAGATGGTGGGCTTATCCTTAGAGCAAAAAAAAGACTCAAGTCCGACACACGGCTTTCGTATGCGTATGCCGTGGCTTGTTTTTAATATCATTGGTGGACTTTCATGTGCAGCAATCTCTGATTACTTTGAAAACGTACTCGCTCAATTCCTCATGCTTGCTATGTTTATTCCCCTAGTGCTTACACTCAGTGAATCCATATCTATGCAAGCTATGACAGTGAGCCTGCATAGCCTCCACTCTCAAGAAAGAGGCTTTAAAGCAATGATGCTGCGCCTATTCAATGAGTGGCGAACAGTCTCTATTTTAGGAATTGTCTGTGGCTCGGCCGTAGGGCTTGCCTCTTTATTTTGGGAAGGCGGCTGGCACCCAAGTGTCATTATTGCGGGTAGTATCTGGCTTTCTATGTGCTTTTCTGCCCTTTTTGGAGCAACGCTCCCTATTACCCTACACGCAGTAAAGCTCGACCCCAAACTCGCCGCAGGGCCCATTGTACTAATGTTAGCGGATGTTTTTACGACGTTTGTCTATCTAAGTCTTTCAAGCTGGTTGCTTTTGCGATAAGAGGCTTTACCTGCTCACTTATAAAAGCCTTAATGGAAACTTGCGAATCTATATCAATAGCTTCGATAGCTTCATCTAAAAAGATGAAAATGCCTCCTGAAGCATTAAACCCCATCACCTGACGAAGAGCTTCTCTACTAAGAGCTTTCTTAGCTCCTAAAGCAAAATCTAAAAGGTGCCACTCTTCATGAAATGCTTCACTGCCGACAAACCGAAAACTAAGACCTAGCTTTCTTAATTTGACAATGGCCTCATTATACGCTTTTTCATGGAGAATCCCCTCATTTAATTCGGGAAGTAAAATCCCAACTGTTGGCACATGCGTTTGCGCAGAGCTTTCAGTGCTATTGAAACAGTAATGCTCAGCCCCCTTATCTTCCCAGGCTAGATGAATATGACCGAGTGAGCGTCTTTCTAGTAGATATGCTGTACGCATAGGCGCTTTTTTAGGATCTATGGATAAGAGGTTTTTAGGCTGAAAATGGATAAAAGCAGCTAAACTTTCAGGCAGTTGAGTCAGAAGAAGATTGAGATAGTTTACGATAAGATCTTTTGAAAAAAGCTCTAATAAAAAGCGCCTTTCATTAGATAACGGCTCATTTCTAATACCAGTAAAATCTACAAAAGAGCTCTCTAAGCTTATTTTTCCCTCTTCTTTCTCAAACTCTAAAAACTCCTCTACAAGCTGAGCATCCCAAGGCAGTAGACTAGAAAAATCCGTTTGATCCTTAAGCAAAAAAGCGCCAATTAAGCTATCACCTAAAGGCTCTATTACCTTTTCTTTTAAGGCATCAATACCTAGCCCTAAAGACAAAAACGGTGTCATATCAGAAAGACTTGGAAACTTTTCTCCTAAACCAAAATTGATATCTAAAAAGATCTTTTTTCCTAAAGCTTTAGCCTCTTGCATCAGAAGAATTTCAGCTTCCCACTTTAAGCTCGAACAAAGAGAAACATCTAGTTTTATAAGAACGCTGTTGCAGCTAGAGTCAATGTCTTGAATAGAAACTTTCTTATCTTTACCTAGCTCCAAAATAACAGGCCTAAAAGGCTTATTTCCTAAATAAAACTCGAAAGTCTTCCACTCAAGCGCACTTAGGTTACTATCTTCTATCTCTTTTAATTCACTCATAGAGACGCAAGCTCCTTTTGTTTTTCAAAGCGGTAGAAGTAAAAGCGCCTACCTAACCTCGACCATAGAGCTTCAAAATACGAGGTCTTCCCATACCCGCTTTCTCCACTCTTATTTTCATCTCTACCTTCAATAGGCCAAGCCTCTTTCGTGTACGGCTTTTCAAATTTAGACTCAAGGCCTCCATGTCCGATTACAACCTCTAAAATTTGCTGGATATAGTCTGGATCATCTGTCACTCCAATAAGCTCGCCTTTGTCTTTTAAAATGCTATAAAGCTCTTCAATAAAAGGAGGCTGAAAAAGCCTATGCTTTGCATGGCGGTCTTTAGGCCATGGATCTGGGAAATTCACAAATATTTTTGAAATAGAGCCCTCTGGGATAAATTCTTTCGTCACTGTTTGAGCCATCGAGCATGTGACTAGAAGGTTCTTAATCCCAAGATTTTCTCTTTTAGACCAAATCTTACGCACTCGATCAAACCGCTTTTCAATTGCTACCCAATTAGCATCAGGGTTTGCTTGAGCTTGATCTATGATCCAGTCTCCATTACCTGAGCAGTATTCGATATAAACAGGATTTTGATTACCAAAAATAGTCTCCCACCCTGGAAAGGCAAAGCTAGAACAGTCATAGCGCTCAGGGATATAAAAAACTTTATCCTCTAAGAGCACATAGCGAGATTCCCACGAAAAGGGAGGCTTTAAGTCTTTAGGCTTCATAGGAGAAAGTGTAACGCAAAAAGCACATTTCTTAAAGGATGATTATCCCTAACATGGCACTATCTATATGCCTAAAAAAGCTCTTATACAGCTACTGTGCGGCTGTTTTCACAAACCCTGGCACTGAAAGATTCCCTAATGATTATACTGCTGGTGCCATACTATTTTTTTTCCTCAAGCTTAAAGCCCATATAAATTATCTTGATGCAAACATTTTATAAAATGCTAGGTTTTAAAAATATTTTTTAATCCCATCTTAGCTCGCTCAGACAGCTCTTATCTAAAAACCGTTCAAATAGATGCTTGCACAATTGTAAAAAGATGTGATATTGCTTTTGTAGCATCAGTTTTACCTTGAGGATATACGTTATGCAAAATGCTTCTGTGGTTTCTATCGATCTATGGGAAGTCTTTCAAGCTTCTCCACTCATTTATGGCATTTTGCTCATTATGTCAGTCGCAGCTCTTGGGATCTGGCTTCTCACTATGAGTGCACTCAGCTTAAATAAGCTTATGCCTAAAGGCTTTTTACCCTCTATTAGCCAAAAAGTGCTCGATGAAGAGTTTGAAGAAGCCCTGCATCTATGCCAGTCTCAAAATCATCTAACAGCGAAAGTTGTACAAGTAGGCATTAGTGCTAAAAAACACGGTCTACAAGCTATATTAGAACTTATGCGCCAAGAGGCCCAAAGGTGTGGAAGCGTCTTATGGCAAAGACTTTCTCTTCTCAGTGATATTGTGACTATCGCTCCTATGCTAGGACTTCTAGGAACCGTGATTGGGATGTTTTATGCTTTTTACGACATGAACCGCACAAGTGAAAGTATTGCTCAAGTGTTTGATGGACTAGGCGTTGCTGTAGGAACGACAGTAGCAGGCCTTATCGTTGCTATCTTAGCCCTTCTTTTACAAAGCAGCCTTAAGTTTAGACTGACAAGGCTTATGACTCATGTAGAAAATGAAGTAATTGGTATTGCAGGTCTTATTAACCACACAGCAGAGCCTAAGAAACCAGCAAGTGCACCTATTTCTGAAGCAGATGCTCTAACAGAGGTACTGTAGATGGGTTTTATCCCCAAAGACCAACTAAGGCCCAAGGAAAGCCTTAATCTCACTCCGATGATTGACTTCGTCTTTTTGATGCTGGCTTTTTTTGCATCGCTTACTATCACTCAAGCTACACTTAAAGATAGTAGTATCCATCTTGTAAAAGTAGGCCCTGTAGCCAAAGAAGCCAAGTTTGAAGAAGCCGATATTGAGAAGATTATCAGCATTTGTGTAACTGAAGAAGGCCGCTATAAGTGGCTGACTGAATACCACGATATTGTGCTGAAAAACGCGAATCAAATTGGAGAAGAGCTTGCAAGACAACACGAATCAGGCTCTTTGCCAAAAGACGTAAGTAAAACGCAAGTGCTCTTGCAAATCGATAAAAACGCTAAATGGTCTCATATCTCAGAAGCTATCTTTGCTATACGTGAGCAAGGCTTTGAGGTGCATCCTGTCTATCAACCTGATTTTGCTAACGAATCAGGACAAACGAATCAAGGAGTCTCACGCACTTCTCCTGATAAATAACGCCAATTAGGTTCTTTTACAAAAAGGCTTTTTTCTTGAAAGCTTATATCATTGCCCTTTTGCCCCTCGATTTTTGAATGCAAAAGCGCCTTGAAAGTCACACTATCCCCTTTTGCCTCTATAATCTCCAAACCATAAAAATCAGTGGTTTTAGAAAAAGCTAAGATTCCTGCTTTCCAAGATTCTAGCCCCTCGTCTTTCTCTGTTTTTTTTCTCAGAGCATCTGCGCTTGTCTCTATGATAAAATCTACAAGCCCTTTGGCATAAGCTGAATAGCGGGCACGCATAAGCGCTTCGGGCTCCTTAACAGATGCACCTTCATGTATAGGCTTGCAGCACTCTGCATACTCTTTTTGGCTATGACATGGACATTTCATAAGCAATCTCGCTTTCTTCTTTAAGCTCTTATATTTTCTATCAAAATATCAGCTTTATGGTTAGGGCTTTTTTGCATAAATCTTTTTCCAAACCTCTGCAATAAAAACTGTAATTGCTGAAGCTGAAGTCTTATGAGCAAAGCCTGCTATAAGGTGGACGCCTATGTTTACAGGAACCCTCTCGAAATCAGGATTAGCCTGCTCCATATCATGCCATTTCTGTATTAGGCAAGGAACAGCTTCCCAAAAAGATTGCTTCTTTTCTCTAGCTATATTCGCAAGGTCAACAAGAGGCTTTGGATGAGGGTGCTTTAGAGAGTGCGAAAAAGGCTCTATATGTGCCTTTAAAGACCCTTGATCACCTATTGAAACAGGCATATAGGAGGCCTTCCAAATCTGATCTAACCTAGCTAAGGTTGATTGACTGTTTTCTGGAAAGTCTTCAGAAAATCGGCTAACAAGCTCTATAGCAGCTCTTTTTTTAGAAAGATGGCAAGGATATGGAGTTTCATACTCATGATATATCTCTATGAGCTTTGGGGCTATATCCCAAAATTTTTTACCCAGATCTCTAGATTCTATTGCATATTCTAACAAAGCTTCGGTTTGCAAATTGGCCTTTGAGTCCTTGGGCCTATCCCTTATATCAACGGGATAAGCTATACCTAAAGATGAGTTCTTATTAGGTACAATGTTTGGTCCATTAACCACTATAGCTGCCATGTCACACCTCTCTTTTTTTTAAGATTTTTTTAATTTTTTTTTATTAAAGAATATTGGTAAAGAATAAAAAAAAGCAATACCCCTAAGGCTAATAATAATGCAGTTCCCAGCAAAAAAAGGCCTCTATTCCAATCAAATACTTCTCTCGTTAGAATGAGGTGTTTTTGAAAATACCCTTTAAAAAGGCAATCTCGATTATGGAAATAACAAATATTTTATCAGGAGCTTTAAGGGGGTTTCGAAAAAAACTAAAAGAAAAG
>JBDNIV010000013.1:0-69501 GCA_041688145.1 Chlamydiia bacterium
AAGCTTTTTTCCAGAGGATTGGTAAAAATCTAACAGCTCACGGAAGCTCACTTCATGAGGGTGAGGTGTGGGGATTTCAATACCGACAGCAGCTTTTCCTGGAATAGGAGCTATAATGCGGGTAGACTCTGCTTGCATATTCAGAGCAATGTCATTTTCTAGCGCTTTAATCTTTTGGACTTTCACTCCAACAGGAGGGTGTACTTCAAAAGAGGCAATTCTAGGTCCGCAATGAATGTTGCCGACTTTGCCTTCAATACCAAAGCTAAGTAGCGTCTCTTCTAAAACGTGTCCAAGGCGCATTAGGTCTTTTTTTAGCTGCGTCTGATCTTGATTTTTCGGGGCTTTTAAAAGAGAGCTTTTAGGAAGGATATAGCCAGCAAAGTCACCATTATAGACTCTTTGAGAGCGCAGCGCCTGAGCACGCAACATTTGGGCGCTTAATTCTTCAGCACTTGCTTTTTTCTTGCGAGGCTTTGCAAGAGGAAGTGACGTGTTAAAATCTGCATCTGAATTGACATTTGCTTGACTACTTGTTTTAGGGTCTAGCTTTGGGAAAGTAGGGGAGATAATGCGGGGTTTACCTTCATAATGCACAGGTGTTTTAGAGCTGAGTACTTTTTTAGCAGGAGCCACCGTTTTTTTATGCTCAAGATAACTCTTTAGATAGAGCAAAGCTTTTTCAGAAAAGGAGGACTTTTTGGGTATTTTTTTAGAATGGGCGCGTTTTTTTTGTAAAAAGCTTGCGAATTGAAAGAGGCGCTTATGTCCTAAAAAGACAGAGCTTGCAACAAGAAGAATTGAGAAAACAATAGTAACTCCACTTGCTGAAAGCAAATTCAGCAGGTTGAAGTGTGGCAAATCTTTCAAGAGGTAATAGCTGAAAACGCCTCCAGCGTTATGACGCAGGTGTAAATAAGGCCTTGGACCATCAACTAAGATAGACTCAGTATAAAGTCTTGGCTCGATTGAGGTAAAAGCGCTGGGGATTTGATCAGCAAATAAATTAAATAAGATAGATGAAGAGAAAAGAAATAGAGAAACATAAAACAGATGCCAGCTGAAATGCTCAATTTTTTTGCCCATTAAAAAACGGGTGCCTATATGCGCTAAGATTAAAGAAAACACATGCCCAGAAAGACCAAAAGTATAGTGGCAGATTAAACCCAAAGAGTAACCCACAATACCCAGCCAGTTTTTATCAGGAGCATGGTGGTAGAAGCTAAGCTGACTTAAGATGAGAAAAAAGGCGAGACTTAAAAAGACAAGGCCAAGCGCTTCTGCTTCAAAAAAAATGGAACGAGATTTTTTCTTAGGTAGGGGTTTTTTTTTGTTAGGTGCGCGCTTTTTTGCCATAGGAATTTTGTGTCGTTAAGGGCTTTTTTAATAAACCTAATGTGTAGGTTATGATTTTACGCAAAAGGATTAAAGAGGAAAAAGGAGAGGATCGACATTCCAAGACAGTAAAAAGCAAATAGATGCAGCCTTCCTTTTTCTACAAACCTCAAAAACCACTTCAGCGTCACTATCCCTACCATAAAAGAGATAGTAAATCCAAGCAAGTAATGCGCTGGAGAAATAGTAGAGAGGCTAGCTACTTTTATCATTTTTTTTGCTTCTAAGATCATGCCTCCAAAAATTGTAGGCATAGCAAGCAGGTAAGAGAAACGGACTGCTTCTGAAAGCTTCCATCCAAAAAGGCGCGCAGCTGTAATGGTAGAGCCGCTTCTAGAGAGGCCCGGCATAAGCGCCATAGCTTGGAAACAGCCAATAGCAAGCGCTTGGCGCTTGCTTTCATTTTGAGGCCAACTGCCAGATTCTTTTGTAGACAGCTTGTGGGCAAGAGCAAGTAAGCTCGCTGTCATAAAAAAAGCGAGCCAAAGCCATTCAGGCTTTCCAAAGAGGCTTTCAATAGGCCCTTTTAATAAAAAATAGATAGGGATGAGTGGCAAGATAGCTATGATTAACATCAGCAAAGTTTTTCTTCTTTGGGTAAAAAGAGAGAAAACTTCTTTTCTCAAGACAATCAACGTGGCAATAAGAGTTCCAAAATGGCAGCATAGGTCAAAGCCCATAAGAGCCTCGGTATTTTTAAGACCTAAAAGAGTTTCTATAAGTTTAAGGTGACCGGATGAACTAATAGGTAAAAATTCGGTGATGCCTTGAACGAGGCCCAGCAAAAGTGCTTGAAGGGTTGTCATAGATGGAATGTCCTTGTGCTTAAAGCAAAGCAGCTGTCTTAGACAGTTGAAATGAATACTTTTTTTTAGGAAAAAAGAGGGCGACCGACGGGACTCGAACCCGCGACCTCTGGAATCACAATCCAGCGTTCTAACCAACTGAACTACGGTCGCCAAATAAAAACGGCATTCTATCGGAAAATTAGCTCTTGGTCAATGGTTTTAGAGCGTAAAATGTATCCGAAAAGAATTAAAAGTATACTAGCGCACATCCACCCAGGCATCTCGATCCAGGTGATTTCATATCCAAGCCTCATGGGAAAGTGCTCTACAAGTCCTAAAATAACTTGAATAAGCCAGCTGATAGGGGATATTGCTAAATTAAAAAGATTTGGAAAAGGGGCTAAAAGGAGGATGCAAGGCAGGGCGAGTGTCATAGCTAAAGCGGTGAGCGGTGGAATGAAAAGGTTATAAATAAGGCTTGCTATAGGAAACGTATAAAAATGAAAAAGGCTTAAAGGGATACAAGCAAAAGTGACGGCCATATTTAAGGTGACAAGCTCTCGTAAAACCCTTTCAGGAGCGAAAAGTTTTCCTGAAGAAACGTGCCATATCTTTTTCACAAAAATAGAGACAGGTTCAAAAAAGAGCAAAATAGAGAGTGTAATCAGATAACTAAGCTGAAAGCCAATATTTAACATACTCAGAGGACTAAATATAAGTTCAAACAGAGCAGCTAAGCCTAGAGCATGCTCAGGCCTTGAGGGTCTATTAATCAAAATTCCAAAGTAATAAAAGAAACAGACTAAAAAAGCGCGCTGCACACTTGGGCTAGACCCTAGCGTTAAAAAGTAGCCAAAAAGAATGGCTATTTGAATAGCACTTGCTAAGCGTGGAGAAAAACAAGAATTAAGCACATAACCAAAAAGGCCTGCGATTAAAGCAAAGTGAAAACCAGATACGACAAGTAGATGAGACAGCCCTGCCCGGGAAAACTCAAAGCGCATAAAGTCTGAGGGTTTAATCCCTAAAAACAGTGCGGATAAGAATTTGGCTGAGCTTTTAGGGTAGATATGCTTTTCTAAAAAAAGGCATGCTTTTTTTTGGAATTGATAGCGGATCTCACCAAGTCTACCAACAGCTAACTTGTCCATAGACTGCTCTAAAAAGCTTTTTGATGGAGGTGTTTTGATGTCAGGAACACCAGGTTTTATAGGAGATAAGAAAAATCGGTAGTCCGTTTGTTTCAAAGTAGCTTCCAGCTCCCATGTGCCCAGGCAAGGCTGGCGTTTATTTAGCCTCAAAGAGCAGGGGAGGTTATATGCTTTTCCTAGAGAATTTAAAGTGCCGTTATATACGTAGTTAGGCTTTCCAAAGAAAACCCGCTTTTCTACGCGGCTCGGGGTAAAGGAAGCTTTGCCTGTAGTAGAGGTTTTTTCTGGAAGCTTAAGAGTCAGATTTACTAGGCATAGCCCAAAAAGTGCACAGATGCAAAAACTTTTCCAAGGGCCTTTTAACCAAAAAAGGTAGGCAGAAAAGAGGATCAAAAAAAGCAAAGAGCTTAAGGGGTAGAAAAAAACAAAGATGCCGAAACAGAGGCCAATAGCCCAAAAAACGCCTGGGGCGACTACCATGCTAAAGCCCTACTTTTGGACTCTTATTCTAGAGCATCCTTAAGTATTAATCTAGATCACGGGGTTTTTAGGTTTTTTTTCCTTGATAACTTTTTTATACACCGTCTTTTTACCTGCAAGGGGTCTAGCTTTTGGTGTTGTGTCATCAAAAAGTGGGCGGTTAATTAAGCGGATATTGCGTTCACCTTTGAAAAGATAAAACAGCCACTCTGCCATAACAGCGAGTCTATTGCGAAAGCCCACCAGATAAAAGACGTGGATAAACGCCCAGCCGAGCCATGCGATAAAGCCTTTAAATTTAAAAGGGCCACTCTGGCCAACAGCTTTGAATTTTCCAATAGTTGCAAGCATGCCTTTATCAAAGTATTTAAAAGGCTTTCTTTTTTTAGGAGGAATCTCTTTTTTAATGATTTTAGAGACGTATTTGCCCTGTTGAATAGCTCCAGGGGCAATAGCAGGTACTGTCTTTCCATCTCCTATAGAGACGCTTGCTCCATCACCAATCACAAAAAGTTCAGGGTGATCGGGTATTGTAAGGTCTGGCCCTACAATTACTCTTCCTTGACGATCTAGGGGGACATCTAAGCTTTGCAATAATGGAGATGCTTGGTTGCCTGCAGCCCAAATAATATTGCGCGCCTCAATACATTTCTTGCCTAGACAAACGCCCTCTTTTGTAATCTGAGTGACTTTGGCGCCTGTGATGACTTTAATGCCCATTTTCTTAAGATCTTTCATTGCACGGTCTCGAAGAGACTTAGAAAAAGGAGCAAGTACTTCTGAATGACTTTCTACAAGGTAGATTTTTGCTTTTCTAGGATTGATGCGTAAAAACTCTTTTTTTAGTGTTTTATAGGCAATCTCAGAAATAGCTCCAGCCATCTCTACACCTGTCGGGCCGCCACCCACAACTACGAAGTTAAGGTACTTAGCTGCTTCACAGGCCTTTTCACATCGCTCGGCTTTTTCAAAAGACATAAGCAGGCGCTCTCGTATTCTAAGAGCGTCCTGTAGAGTTTTAAGGCCTGGCGCATGCTCTTCCCATTCATCTTTTCCAAAGTACGAGTGCCTTGTCCCAACGCTTACTACTAAATAGTCATAAGGAATTTCATCACCATTTTCGAGCAGGATCTTTTTTTGGTCCTTATGGATAGAGACCACATTAGCCATAATAACGTAGGTGTTTTTATGCTTTTTTAAAATCTCCCGAATCGGGATACCGATTTCTCCAGGAGAAAGTGCTGCAGTAGCTACCTGATACAAAAGAGGCTGAAATAAGTGGTGGTTCGTTTTGTCAATCACCGTGAGTTCGTATTTGTCTTTTGCTAGAGGAAGCGCTGCATTTAAACCTGCAAATCCACATCCGATAACGACAATCTTTTTTCTGTGAGCTTTAGACATAGGTAAAAGGTCCCCCTAAATCCTCTTATAAAGCACACATAATATTTAGGTAGATTTTTTTTGAACTTTTGCTGAAGATAGGTCTGTTCCTAGAGGTTTTGTCTTAAGCAAACATAATGAGAAACCTATAATTAAGGGGAAGATGTTATGTCGAATATTTCATTGTTTAATTCAAATGCTTACAACGCAGCGCTCTACTATGGATCAAGGGTATTTTCCCTTGGGCAAATTGGCCTAGGGCACGATCCAAGGCTTGCTCATTTAATTACGCATGACCCTTATTGTCCCTGTGGCATGCAGGGACTTGTTCAGCGCAACTTTAAAAAGTCAGCAGCTCTTTTTGCAGCAGTTACTTTGCCATTGACCTATTGGAAGTGGAGAAAATCAGAGTTTGTAGTCGTGGGTTTTTTTGCTCTGCTTTTCTATGTTGCGGTTCGTGAAATCTATAAAGCAAGTCAAACTGAATTTCGAAATGAACTTATTAAAAATCTTTTCCCGGTAGATGGGGTCTCTTTTGAGTTAATAGAAAACCCAGTTGTACATGTCCATCGTCACCCTAGCTCTGTGCATAGATTGCAACATGATGGTAGTCAGGATGAGGCTGCGTATGCAAATACTAAAGCTGCAGGGTGCGATCAGACTATGGATCGGGCTGTTATTGAGGAACATTTAATAAAAAACAATACAGGCTGCGCACACTGCCGAGCAGATTTATCTACTAGCGACCTTATTATCAACTTTGTAACAGCAGCTATTATGGCCCGGATACGGTCTAATAAAGATATGGAAGGAAAACCGCTTACGACGCAATCGTTTTCAGATATGGTTGGATGTTATTATGCTTTAGGAGATGTAAAAGTTCAGCGTTCTATGATTATTCACGAGGGAGATGGACATACTTATCCAGTTGAAGAATATCTAACCATCGTAAATAGAGGACGTTTGGAAGATAATATAGTAACTGCAGAAGACTCTATTGAAAACAAATGGCTTGTAGAGCTTTTTCAGAAAATATCGGCTAGGCGCGAGACCTGAACTTAAATAACTTCTCTTTCTTGGCGTATATCACAGAGTTTCGTAGTCTTTAGGAAAACGGAGCTTTTTCTATGTTGTTTTTCAAAGACGTGATTCAGACGCTCGATTGTAATTTTCCTGAAAGATTAGCTAATAGATCTGAAGAGAAAAAAGCGCTTATGCAAAATCTTTGCATAAAGCGTGTACGTATCGATAGCCGAGAGGTAGAAAAAGGCGATCTATTTGTGTGTTTGCCCGGAGATCGTACTCATGGTCATTCTTTTTTAGAAGAGGCATTTAAAAAAGGCGCTGTGTGCGCTCTTGTAGAAGATACCTATGAAAAAACTTCTAAAGCACCCCTAACATGTATTCGCGTGCCAGACACTTTAAGCGCACTTCAGATTTTAGCTAAAAATGTAGTAGACCAAGAGCAGCCTACAATCATAGGGATTACAGGCGCTATGGGAAAAACGACGACAAGACAGTTTCTATTTCATCTTTTAGAAGGGCAAAAAGAGGTAGAAGACTCTTTGAATCAAGAGGTCTCTCGGGTTTCCCAAGAGACAACATTTGCAAATGTAGCAGTAGAAAGTAGTTTAGGTATAAGTGATCTAGGAGCTGTAGAGGCTTTAAGTACCTTTATTGGAGAAGAAAAAGATGAGAAAGCTTTAGAACGATCTCAAGAAGAGGCTGTCATAGGAGATGAAAGCTGCTTTATTGCAGAGTCAAGCCGCAACTTCAATAGCCAAGCGGGCCTTCCAGTCACAATCCTAAATGAACTTAAAGGCCATAAGCTCTGGGTTGTGGAGATGGCCATGAGCAGTCCTGGAGATTTAAAGAGCTTGGTTTATATAGCAGCTCCTAGTTATGCACTGATTACAGTCATGCCAAATGCTATTGAAGACTATGTGCATGCTGCAGCTTTTGAGACGATAGAAGATGCTGTGCATGCCAAGTGTGAAATCTTTGAGTCAGACAAGTTAAAGATGGCTTTTTTGCCTGACGATTTGCCTGATTTAGATACAGCTGTTACTAACATCTATGCAGATAGATGTCTTTTTTCGTTTACAGATCCAATTGCTGAGTTTTTTTGCGAAGTTTCAAAGGATGCAAAACCTTCGATAGCTATATATGAGAAGGGCGAAAAAAAGCTAGAAGTTAACCTCTATTTTCCCAAGCACCATGTGCGCAACTTTTTTATATCAATTGTAATGGCTAGAAAGCTCGGGCTTTCTTGGGAAAAGATTGAAGAGAGAAAGCTAGAATTTTCGTTGCCTCCAATGCGGTTTGAGGTGGTAGAAAAAGGAGGAGTCACTCTTATTAGTGATGCATATAACGCATCACCAGAAGCTATGCGCTTAGCTATTGAAGCTATGCCTGACAAAGGGGGTAAAAAGCTTGCTGTTTTAGGCGAGGTACTTATGCTGGGGCCCCATACTTTAAAAGGGCATGAAAAAGCGCTTAGGTTTGCTGAAAAGCATCTCGACCATGTGTTTTGCTATGGGAAAAATTGGGAAGGGCTCGAAGGTAATTTTACGCTGTTTCAGAATAAAGAAGATGTGATACAAGCTGTGATGAAAACTGCATCCTCAGGTGATGTGGTGCTTATTAAAGGGTCAAGGGGCTGCGCTTTGGAAGAAGTGGTGTCAGGGGTGCTAGATAGATTATGATTGAGGTTTTAGCACGTTTTTTAGGATCTTCATTTAGTTTTAATTTGCACCCTTTTTTCAGTTACGCATCAACCCGGATGCTCCTTGCTGCAGCAACAGCGCTTGTTTTAACAATTTTTATAGGCCCAAGGTTCATCCGTGCTTTAGGTCGCCTCAACATTGGGCAAAAAGTAAGGACAAAAGAAGCGCCTCAGATCTCTCAGTTTCATGAGAAAAAAAATGGAACACCCACGATGGGTGGGCTTTTGGTTGTCTTTTCAATGCTTGTATCACTTGTGCTTTGGATGGATTTGACGCATCCCTTTACGCTAATACTTCTTGTAGTGACAGTAGGGCTTTCGCTCGTTGGAGGTATTGATGACTACTTAAAGATTCGAAGAGCTAATACAAAGGGGCTTAAGCCGCGGTATAAGATTTTTTGGCAGGTAGTCATAGCAGCCTTTGTCGCGAGCTATTTGCTTGTGCCAGTTGCGTCTAAGAGCTTAGAGTTTGGTTCTTTTTTCAAACCACCTGTTGTAAAAGAAGTGCGCATGATTGAAGGCAAAAAAGAGATGACTTCCTTAACAGTAAACCAGTATGCCTCCAAGCTTTATATTCCTTTTTTTAAAACGCCTTTTGATCTAAGCGGTCTCATTGGGCGCGCTTTTTTATTTGTGTTTTTCATGTTTGTAATCACAGGTTCATCTAATGCGGTTAATCTTTCAGATGGTTTAGATGGTCTTGCTACGGGACTTTTGATGATTTGCGCAGTGCCTTTCATAGCGGTAGCTTTTATGTCGAACCATATTGAGATAGCGCGCTATTTGAATATTGCCTACATCGAAGGTAGCAGTGAGATTGCAATTTACCTATCAGCTTTTATAGGGGCTTTGCTCGGCTTCCTGTGGTATAACAGCCCGCCTGCCCAGGTGTTTATGGGAGATATTGGTTCGCTCACTTTTGGGGGCATTTTGGGCACTAGTGCAGTTCTTTTACGTAGAGAATTTTTGCTTGCTCTAGTTGGAGGGATGTTTGTAATTGAAACACTTTCAGTCATCTTGCAAGTTGCCTACTTTAGAAAATCAAAAGGTAAAAGGCTTTTTCTATGCGCGCCTATCCACCACCATTTTGAATGTAAGGGCTTAGCTGATACCAAAGTCGTTATTCGCTTTTGGATTATAGCGCTTTTGCTTGCTATTATCGGTGTTCTTTCTCTCAAATTGCAGTAATCTTATGGAAATGTGTTACCTCATTATTGGTTTTGGAGTTGCTGGCAAGGGAGTAGCAGCTTACCTAGAAAAAAAAGGCCTTGCTTTTGAGGTAGGTGATGATGCAATTAAAGCCCCTTTAGATCCTTTGTCAGATGAGGGAGCTTTATTTTGGTCTAAGATTAACTGCGCTATTGTATCTCCAGGGGTAGGTGAAAAAAGCACATGGCTAAGAAGAGCTAAAGAGGCTTGTGTTAAGATAGAGTCTGAGGCAAATTTTATTTTACCTAAGATAAAAGCGCCCCTCTATGCCATTACAGGTACAAATGGCAAAACAACTACCACGCTTTTTATTGAGTGGGCACTTAATCAAAAAGGTGTTTTAGCTAAAGCGTGTGGAAATGTCGGTTACAGCTTAGGGGAATTTTTATGTGCATGTGAAGCTAAAAGCAGTCATAAAGATAAGAGCCCTTTGCTTCCTATAGGTATTGTAGAGCTGAGTTCATACCAGCTAGAAGGTCTTGAGGGCTCTTTTTTTGAAGGGGGCGCTTTTTTAAATCTTACTCCAGATCACCTAGATAGGCATAAAACTTTAGAGGCTTATGCTAAGGCAAAAGCGAACCTTTCTTTTTGTATGAAGCCTGGGAAAAAACTATGGGTGCAAAAAAGAGTTTTTGCAACTTATAAGCCCTTTTTGAGTGCGAGTGCTAAGCCCTATTCAACAGATGCCCTATTAGGTATAGAGCAAAGCGCTTGTAATATGCCGAAGCATAGCTTGGAAAATGCGCTTGCAAGTGCACATATATTATCTGATTTTGGCATCAGCTTAGAAGAGACTTTAGAACTTTATAAAGCTTTCCCTAAGCCTGAACACCGCCAAGAACTTGCTTTTGAGATTGAAGGTGTACGTTTTATTAATGACAGCAAAGCAACTAATTTAGCAGCAGTTGAAGCTGCTTTTGAGGCTGAAAAAAGTAGCCGTATTTGGCTGATTGCTGGAGGGTTTGATAAAGGTGAAGACTTTAAGTTACTAAACATCGATACCCAAAGGCTTTTAGGGGTGATTGCTCTTGGGCAAACAGCCCCAAATGTCATGGAAGCTTTTAAAGGTATATGCCTAACATACCTTGCCAAAGACCTGAACGATGCCATTCAGTATGTGCGACACAAAGCATGTCCAAATGAATCGGTTTTATTTTCACCAGGTTGCTCAAGTTTTGACATGTTTGAAAATTACATTGATCGAGGAAAGCAATTTAAGTACACTGTGGAAAGAAGTAGCTTTCAGGGAGAGCAGTTGTGACAAGAAAAAATACTATCATCATGGCGGCATTAGTAAATTGCATATTTATTATAGCCTTATTTTCAACGGCAACAAAGGGCTCATCAGGTGCTAATCTCTTGCCTATTGCAAGTGATCTTAAGCCTCAAGAGGCAGCTGTGTTTTCAACGGATACCAAAAGTATTGAAGATTATCCACAAGCAGCTCTGGAAAAATCAGTACAACTACCCGACCCTATTTTGGATCATGTGCCTCCTTTAGACTCTCTTTCTGGTAAGTCGGCAAATCCAGGGCCTGCGCCGATTGAAACACAATCTCAAAATACTACTGCAACGCCAAAGGCACCTAAAGCGCCTTCTTATAGCCTGCACGCAAAGCCATCTAAGGATGAAAACTCTTCTTCTCTAGTTGAAATAGAAGTGAAGAGAGGGGACGTTTTAGAAAAGATAGCGCGCGCTAATGGCACAAGCGTTTCAAAGATTATGGAAATAAATCACCTGAAAAGCTCAATGCTGCGCATTGGACAAAAGCTTTTGGTTCCTAAGACAGGTGCAGTTGCATCTCAAAGAAAAGCACCTGAGCCTGAGGCGGGTCCTCAGTTTTATGTGGTGAAGAAAGGGGATAACCTTTGGGTTATTGCGACTCGTTTTAAGGTGCAAGTAAGTCAGCTTAAAGCGCTGAATCACCTTGATGATGGGAGTGCAAAAAAACTTAGAGTTGGCGATGAGCTGCGCATAAGGTAGGTGTATGGAAAAGAGCCCGAGCGGATCTTTACCAGCACATCGTTTTGGATTTATTTTTTGTTCGCTGCTCATATTTCTTGTGGGGTGGGTAATGGTATTCAACACCTCTTCAGCTGAGGTCCTCCACCGATTTTTAGATAAAGATACTCACTTTGCAGCGATCAAGCAGCTTACTGCGGGAGCTATAGGAATGGCTTTAGGTTTTATTACCTACCGCTTGGGGTATCGCTTTGTCTGGAAGATAGCGCCTTTTGTTTTTTGGGGATGTTGCCTTCTTCTTGTAATGGTCTTAATTCCAGGGGTAGGTCAACTCATAAATGGTGCGCGCAGGTGGGTTTATTTTGCGGGGTTTTCGCTGCAACCTTCAGAAATCGCGAAGTACGTACTTCCTTTTGCATGCGTCTATGAGCTTTCTCAGGTAAAAAAACTGACTTTTGCCCTTTTTTTAAGAAAGATGTTTAAGCTTTGTATTCCTGTAGCACTTGTTCTTTTGCAGCCTGATAATGCTTCTGTTTTTGTGCTTCTTTTAAGTATGGTGGCAGCTCTTTTTATTATGCGTATTGATATGAAATATTGGCTCTTACCTATGCTAGCAGTAGGTGTTTTAGGTATTGCAATAGCTTCTCAAATGCCCCATGTCCCAGCGCGCATTCGCACATACTTAAATCCTGAGCAAGATCTCTTGGGTAAAGGACACCAGCCATTTCAGGCGAAAATTGCTACAGGGTCTGGAGGGCTTTTAGGAAAGGGGATAGGTAGAAGTTTGCAAAAGCTTGAGTATTTGCCTGAGGCGCAAAATGACTACATTGCAGCAATTTATGCAGAGGAGTTTGGCTTTATAGGTATTTTACTACTTTTAGGGGCTTATTTAGTGATGGCACTTTGTGGTTTTCGTCTTGCTATTTTTGCGACAAGCCGCGTTGGCTTCCAATTGGCAGCCAGTCTTCTCTTTGTCTTTTTAATTCAGGTATTTTTAAATTTAGGGGTTGTTTGTGGCCTTGTTCCAAGTACGGGTATGAATTTGCCTTTTTTTAGTCAGGGAGGTACCTCTTTGATTATCCATGGTGTTTTATTGGGCTTTTTACTCAGTTTAGAGGGGCCAGCTCCTGAGATCTTGATAGAAGCTCGTACAGGTGTTTTATCTAAGCTGGATAAAAAGCAAAAAGAGGCCTAATCTGTTCCCATGAAGCTATCCAATTTTAAGAGACCCATTTTTTTTGCTGTAGGAGGCACAGGAGGACATCTGTATCCTGCGCAAGTCCTATATGAAAGGCTATCGCATAAAAATCGGGATAGTGAGGTGTGGTTTTTAGGCAAAAACCTCAATGAGAATCCCTATTTAGAGACAAAATTTAAAGAAAACCAAAAGAGCTTGCATATTAGAGAAATTGCAAGTGCACCTTTTTCTAAAAATCCTTTAAAAAGCCTTGTGTCTCTTGGAAAACTAACGAAGGGCTTTTTTCAGGCAGCTTATTGGATATTAAAAAAACGTCCTAAAAGTGTAGTTGGTTTTGGTAGTTTTTATAGTGCGCCTACTCTTTTGGCGGCGTTGATTTTCCGCGTGCCTGTTTTTCTCTATGAAAGTGATCTAAAGTCAGGTATTGCTAATCGTTTATTCACTCCTTTTGCAAAGAAGATAGGCGTCTGTTTTATACCTAAAAGCGAGCTTAAGAAAAAAATAAAGCCTGAAGTTGGAGATAGAGTTAAGACAAGAAAACTTAATTCAAAAAGAAATCAGAAAAAAGTACAAGTTGAGCCTCTATTAAGATGTGGATCTGTGGATAGCGTGAGGTGCTTGGATAAGGAAAAAAGCTATAGACATTTTGGGCTAGACCCTAAGAAAAAAACATTACTTGTTTTTGGAGGATCTCAGGGGGCTACTTTTATTAATGAGTCAGTTTCAAAGGCTGCTCAAAATATGGAGGCTTGGACAAAAACTTGGCAAGTTTTACATTTATCAGGAAAAAATAGTTCTCTTTTAATCCTTGAACAAAGATATAAAAAGGCAGGATTTTCAGTGTGTATAAAAGCATTTGAAGAGCACATGTCTTTTGCGCTCGCTATTTCAGATCTGGCTATTTGCCGTGCGGGTAGTTCGAGTATTTTAGAGCTTATGGCCTATGAGGTGCCAGCTCTTTTTATTCCATACCCCTATGCGTACAATCACCAAGCTTTAAATGCTCTTTTTATGGTGGCTATCGGTGCTGGAAAGTGTTTAAAGCAATCGTTTGCAAGCATAGAGGTTCTTAAGAAGCAGATAGAGGCATTAATGAAAGATGAAAAGTTGTTAGGCGGAATGAGAGAAGCCATGAACACGTATAAAAAAGCGCAAAAGCCTGTAGCTTTTGAAGAGCTTATAATGAGTTATGAGGGGATAGAAGATTGAGTGAATCTATTGGGTCTGGTTTTTATTTTGTTGGAATTGGCGGTATTGGAATGAGTGCGCTTGCAAAAGCTGCTTTAGAAAAAGGGCTTGATGTTGAAGGAAGTGATGTTAAGCGCACAGTGACAACAGAGTTTTTACAGCAACTTGGCGCACGTGTACATTTTGATCAGGGAACAGCTGTAATCCCTAAAAATATGACGGTTGTAGTCAGTAGCGCAACAGAAGACAATCCCCAAGTAAAAAGAGCTCAGCGCTTAGGGCATCGGGTATTGCACCGCTCTGATTTTTTGTCAGATATGATGCAAGGCCTTAAAAACTTATTAGTTGCGGGGATGCATGGTAAAACTACGACATCGTGTTTGCTTGTTTCTGTGCTTAAAGAGGCTGGGCTAGATCCCTCCTTTTGCGTGGGAGGTATCCACTCTGACCTTAAAACTAATGGAGCTTTTGGAAAAGGGCCCTATTTTGTAGCAGAAGCAGATGAGAGTGATGGCACACACCTTAAGTACAAAGGGTATGGCGCTATTGTGACCAACATTGATCTAGATCATATAGATCACTATAAACACCTTGAAAAGATTGAAGAAAGCTTCAGAGCTTTTTTTGATAATATAGAAATGAAAGAGCATCTTTTCTGGAATGGAGATGATCCTATTTTACAAAAGCTAAAGCCTAAAGGGCGCTCATTTGGTTTTAGTAAAGCGTCGGATCTGCGGGCAAGCCGTTTTAGACAAAAAGAAAAAACAGCTATTTTTGATGTGACTTTTGAGGGTAAAAAATACTCTGATATAGAACTGAGCCTTATTGGTCGGCATCAGGTGCTTAATGCTCTGGGTGTTTTTGGTGTAGCAATTAGTTTGGGAGTTTCTGAAGAGGTCATTCGTAGAGCTTTTACACTTTTTTCAGGAGTGCACCGCAGGCTGCAAAAGCATTTTGATAGTAAAGGACTTCTTTTTTATGATGACTATGCACACCACCCAACTGCTGTTAAGTCTACATTAGAGTCTTTAAGGCTTGCTTTTCCAGAAAAGCGCCTCGTTGTAGCTTTACAGCCCCACCGTTATACACGTCTAAAAGGGCTTATAGAAGAGTTTTCTTTAGCTTTTGATGCTGCGGACAAGGTCTTTATTGCTGAGGTATTTGCAGCTGGGGAGCAGCCCATCTGGGATGTTTCACACACAGATTTAGTGGAGCGTATAGAAAGAAGAGCGCCTGGTTTAGCCTCGGCTATTTCTAAAGAAAAGCTCATAACTCATCTTATAGATATTTTGCGACCTCATGACCTTTTAGTTACAATGGGAGCAGGTGACCTTCTTGATATTCTAGGGCCTCTTAAAGGGCATTTTCAAAAATATGGCGCAAAGAAACTAAAAGTAGCCTTGATTTCAGGGGGCGCTTCTTTAGAGCATGAAGTTTCTAAATGGTCGGCTATCAATATTGAAAAAGTTCTTAACCCTGATTATTACGATGTCGATACGCTCTATATTTCAAAAAAGGGGCAGTGGTCAGGGAATTTGGGCCTACTTCCTTCTTTAGAAGTTTTAAGGAAATACGATATAGCCTTTCCTATGATACATGGCGCTGAAGGAGAAGATGGTCAACTGCAGGGTTTTCTACAAGAGATGCGTTTACCTTATGTGGGCTCAGGTATTTTAGGTTCAGCTCTTTCTATGGATAAAGAGACCGCGCGTGCAGTTGTTGCAAGTTATGGGTTTGATACTGTGAAGCAGTATCCTCTTTACCGTTTTGAATGGCTTGAAGACCCTGATAGCCTTATAGAGAGGATACTTGAGAAGTGCACATGCCCTTTTGTTATTAAGCCGGTATCAGGAGGCTCTACTTATGGGGTTACTCTTATAGAGTCAGAAGAGGAGCTTGCACTTGGGCTTGAAAAGCTTTTTACTATAGATACTAAGCTTGTTGCAGAGCCTTTTATTGAAGCTCGAGAGTTAGAGTTTGCGCTTGTAGGTACAGGATCTCATGTAGAGGCTCTATTTCCGGGAGAAGTTTTCGCAAAAGGGCGCCTTTATGATTTTAAAAGCAAGTATGGTCAAGGAGGAGGCATAGAGACTTCTGCTAGAGCGCAGCTAAGTGCTGAGTTTGCGCGAAAATCAAAACTCATTGCATGCGGTATTTTTCGCGCTTTAAACTTAAGCGGTTTTGCCCGCTTAGATTTTTTCTATGATGAGAAATCAGGTGCGCTTATATTTAATGAAGCAAATGTAATTCCAGGATTTACTGACTGGAGTCTCTATCCTAAATTGCTAGAAAAAAATGGAATTAGGGTAGAAGATTTTGTCTCTAGAATGATTGCTATAGGCTTATTAGATTCGCGCACACGCTTGCGCATAAACGCAAATCAAACAGCATGAAAAAAGAATTTATCTGGCCTATAAAAAAAGCATTGAATGTGATTTTGCTTTCACTGGGCATTTGTGCTTTGATATCAATCAGTGGGCTTTTTCTGTATGGGTATATCCAAAAAAAACGAATATGTGATGACCGTTTTTTACTAAAAAAAATCATCCAGACAGGTCCTGAAAAAAAGGTGCTCTCAACTCAGCTTCTAGCTAAAATCTTAGACTTAAGTAGTGATCATCCTGTTAATCTCTACGCTTTTTCTTCTGAAAGAGCTAAAGCTCTTTTAGAAGATTATATGCTGATAGAGTCAGCCTCTGTGTCTAAGATTTTTCCTGATACGCTTTATATCGACTACACAGCAAAGGTGCCATGGTTCAGGCTTGTAGATTACAGCAACGCCGCTTTAGATAAACAAGGCCGCCTTATTCCTTTAAGCCCTTTCTATGAGCCCAGAATGCTATGCCCTATTTACTTGGGACTGCCACCTTTTGGTGAAGAGGGTATCAATTGGAGTGTCCAGCTGACAGGAAAAAAGGTAGAGCTCGCTTATCAGTTACACGACTTTTTTCTATCTGATGAAAGGGCAAAAGAATTTACCCTTGAGCGCTTAGATGTTTCAAGAGCGTATGCTAAAAGCTGCGGCAAAAGAGAGATTATAGTGTACTTGCAGCAGCAAAAAAAGATTTTGACCCAAGATAGCTGGCGCTTAGGTAGCCATCACTGGATATTACGCCTTCCAAGGGAAGAGTGTGAAAAGCGATTTTATGACTTCTGTGAACTTGTGCCTGAGCTGATTGAAGAGAATATTGCACGAGGCTTTGAGGATTCAGCTAAAGTCCATTTCGATGCGCGTATTATCGATTTAAGGCTTGATCAGATGGGGTTTGTCAGGTAATTTTTGCTTATGCCTCTTAAAAAAGTACCCTTTTAAAAAAAATGCATCAAGACCCCTTACACAACTCCGAAAAAAACCTGAATAATGCTTTTTCTGAAAAGGCGCGAAAGCGCTTTGAAATGGAGCTTCCAGCATTAGGCCTTAGTGAGGAAAAAGAGCTTAAGCGAATACTTGATCGCGTGGTTCAGATGTCTCCTATTGAAGCGCACGCTTTTATGATCGATTTAAAGCAGCAAAGCGATCCTCTTTTTTGTAACCTTATCCGCACCTATACAAAAGAGCTTTTGCCTCTTATGTATACACCTACAGTAGGAGAGGTCGCTCAAAAATACAGCTCTTTATTCAATAGGCCCTGGGGTCTTTTTCTCCATGCAGGTATGAGAGAAGAGTTCGATAAAGAATTTTGCCATCTTCCCAAAGAGGCTGAGATTTTTGTGGTGACGGATGGTAGTGCTGTTTTAGGTATTGGGGATCAAGGGCTCGGGGGTATGGCGATATCTCAAGCGAAAGCAAGCCTCTACACTGTTTTTGGGGGAGTTGATCCGAAAAAGGTTGTGCCTGTCGTGATTGACCTCGGTACAGACAATAAAACGCTTAGAGAAGACCCTTTGTACTTAGGCCTTAAAAAGCCAAGAATCTCAGATGAAGAGTTTGTAAAGGTATTAGATCACTTTGTTCGTTCACTTATGAAAAAGTTTCCAGAAGCGCTTATTCACTGGGAAGATTTTTCAAGGCCGCACTCTCAAGATCTTTTAGAGCATTATCAAGATAGCTTTGCGAGCTTTAATGATGATATTGAGGGCAGTGCTGTAGTTGCCTTAGGGGGGATTTTAGCTGGATGTAGTATTCTAGATATTCCTTTAGAAAAGATGCGCTTTATGATCTATGGGTCAGGTTCTTGCGGTATGGGCATTGTGCATTTAATACATGAAGCGCTTAAGGAAAAGGGGCTTTCCAACGAAGAGATTAATGGGCGTTTTTTTCTCTTTGATAAGGATGGGTTTATATGGGAAGAGGCTCCTAACCTAGATCCTAGATGGCAAAGTTATGCCCATAAAAAAGAGGCTTTAGAAGCTTTAGGGATTCAAGTCGATAAGCTTACAAACTCGTCTAAAGATTTAAGTTATGTGATTGAGTGTGCAAAGCCTCATGTGCTTGTAGGCGCTTCGTCACAAAAAGACGCTTTTGATGAGAAGAGTATTAAAGCACTTTGCAGCGCTATAGAGCGTCCTATCATCTTTCCCTTGTCAAACCCAAAGAGTCAAATGGAAGCCCAGCCGCAAGATCTTTTGAAATGGACAGAAGGCACAGCTCTAATTGCTACAGGAAGCCCTTTTGATCCTATAGAGGGCGTTCATATAGGGCAGTGCAATAACCTCCTCAGCTTTCCTGCTATAGGCCTTGCAAAAACTAGTTGCAATATCAAGAAAATCACGCCTAAAATGCTTCTTGCTATGGCAAAGCACTTATGCCTTATTGCACCTATTCATAAAGACCCTAAAGGCGCTTTATACCCGGGCTTTAAAGATAGCCGAGGCCAGTATTGTGATATGGCATACGCTTTTGCAAAAGCTGCTCAAAAAGAGGGGACAGCTCCTCAGATGAAAGATAGCGAGCTTAAAGCGTGCATTGAAAAAGCTTTTTGGTCGCCTGAGGTTTCTTAGGTATTTAAAAAATAAAACGTTTATTTGCCTAAATCTTACTTTTGTTCTGTGCATCGTTTGAGTGAAAAGTTTTTTTTGCTATGCTCTGAAAAAAGAAGACCAAAGGCTTGACCCATGCAAATCCACGAAGAAAAAAAAGACGGCGCAGTTATCTTTAGATTATCTGGACGTTTAGATGCGATGACAGGGCCTGTTGTAGAAGAGCATGTACAAAGAGCAATTGATGCGGGGCCTAAAAAGCTTCTATTAGATTTTTCTGAAGTCGATTACTTGAGTTCTGCAGGTCTTAGAATTTTGCTTTCAGCAACAAAAAAGATGCAAAGCATTAGTGGCAAGTGTGTCGTTTTTTCTATTGCTCCTAAAGTTATGAATATTATCCGCATGGCAGGCTTTGATAAAGTTGTTGAAATTGTAGCAACAGAGCAAGACGCTCTATAAAACAGCTAGCTTAAGCCAAACAAAGGCGCACTTACGGCTATGCCAAATACCGAATGGGACTACTCCCATCCTATTTACGATCCGAGAAAGTCAGGACAGACAACATCTGGCCCTAGATCTAAAGTCATTGTCCTTTCGGGGCCGACAGCTGTAGGTAAAACAGCTCTATCTCTATATCTTGCTAAGAGGCTTGGAGGGCAAATTGTTTCAGCAGACTCTATGCAGGTTTATCAAGGCATGGATTTGGGGACAGCCAAATCCTCTTTAGATGAGCGCAGGCAAATACCTCACTACCTCATTGATATCCGGAAGCTGACAGAGTCTTTTGATGCAGCAAGCTATTTTGAAGAAGCAAAAAAAGCAATTAACTTCATCATTGCTCAAAACAAGGTGCCTATTGTTGTAGGGGGCACAGGTTTTTATATAGATACGCTTATTAATGGACCTCCTGTAGGGCCTCCGTCAGACCCCGAGGTGCGCTCGCAGCTCGAAGAGCAAATAGAGCACTTTGGCGTAGAGCCTCTTTTTGATAGACTCTCAAAGCTAGATCCTGAATATGCAAAAACAATTACTACAAGAGACCGCAGAAAAATTGTACGCGCCCTGGAAATTATCACCCTTTCGCAGAAAAAGGTAAGTGACTTTGATCCTGCTATTCATTCAAAAGGCCTCGATGTAGACTTTCGGGCATGGTTTTTATCGATGCCTAAGCCTACTTTAGATGAGCGTATTAATAATCGATGTGATCTTATGCTTGCTACAGGCCTTATTGATGAAGTAGAAGAGCTGCAAAACAAAGGTCTTTTAGAAAATGAAAGCGCACGCCAAGCGATTGGCTATAAGCAAGCAATTATCTATTTGCAGAGTGAAAAATCACAAGAAGATTACGAGCAGTTTGTGAAAAACTTTAAGGCAGCCTCCAGAAGATATGCTAAAAAGCAGTTCACGTGGTTTAGAAAGCGCGAGCAGTTTAAGTGGATAGATCTTGATAAGTATACCCTTGAGCAGGCGGGTCAAATTATCTGTCAGGATTATGAGCGCGAGTAACTTAACGAACGCATTATTTTTCCTCTGTGAAAATTAGGCCTTCAGGTAGTATCAGGATGAGAGAGCACCTTAGAAGGAGGGTCCGCGTTTTATGCATGAGAAAGATCCAAAAAAAACCTCTTCGTATGAAGAGGGATTTTTATTTGATCCAAGTCAGTCTAATGCAAAAGCGCATGCTCTTTTAGAAGATGTAAAATCACCTTCTAAAGAGCTTGCTCGCTACTTAAGCCTTTTGGATAATGCTGAAGCTACAGTTGATAAGCTTCGCTGCACTTTCGAGTTTTTATCTTTATGCTTATCTGAAGACTATGCGCGTCACACACAAGAATTTTGGTATGTGAAGCAGATTTGTCTGGAAATATTTAAAGAGCCCTTAGAGCCTTCTTTTCGCTATCCCTTATGGCAAGAGTTCATCGAGCTATTAAACCAAGCGCGCTTCGCTAAGGACATGCTCACTGAGACCTCGACTTATAGCTTAGAGCAGTTTGATTTAGCCCTAAAAGGACTTACAAGTGAGTTTAATGCAGCAGAGAGCTTAACTGAATCTACCTGGCATATTTTAGATAAAGTAGGCTTTGATGGCTCTGAAAGCTCACTTCAAGAGTTTGTTCGGGCGCTTAGCCAAGAAATTTCAGATACACAAGCAAAGCTTGAAATTTTCAATAACCTAGCGCATCGCTATCGAGATCTTAAAGAAGAAATCATATCGACCTCAATGCGTCCAAAAGACAAACGCAATCTATTTGATAAGCTCAAAGCGCTTCGCGCTCTACTTTTCCCAAAGAGAAAAGAGCTTATTAATCGGGTAAGTGTCCTCTATTTAGAAGAAGTTGAGCAGTTTATACAACGCGCTTTAGACTCAAAAAGCCGTCGTCCTATCTTTGCCATTAAAGAAGAGCTTAAAGCGCTTCAGAAGATTGCAAAAACACTCACGCTTAATCCTGAAGCCTTTAGAAAGACAAGGTTAAAGCTAAGTGACCTCTGGGACCAATTAAGAAAGATAGAGTCTGAGAAAAAAGCATATTTTGCCCAGAAACGTGAAAAATTGCAGGCTCAGGCAATCGCTTTAGATGAGAAGATCACACTCATTGAGTCCGCTTGCCAAAACAAATCACACGAAGAGATCGATAAACGCGTTCAAGAGGGCATCCGGCATATTCGCTCAGCAGACATTATGCGTGATGATAAAAAGCGCTTTGAGGATCGTCTAAAAGCTTTAAAGGCTCCTTTTTTAGAAAAAGAAGCTGAAGAGAGAAAAGCGTTTGAAGAGAAAAAGTTGCAGCAGCAACAAGCTCGCACTAAAGCTATAGAGTCTTTGGAAGATCGTCTTGCTTGCACTCTTGAAAATGAAGAGCTTATCTCCTTAGAGCAGATGAAAAAAGAGCTTTCTCAGCTCGATCTTACTCCTAAAGAGCGCCTTCACTTTGAAGGCCTTTTTGAGCGCGCTGATAGTCATCTAAGAAAGCTTAAAGAAAAGATGCTTGATGGGGACACAAAAGCTCAGCTTGCATATTTTAAAGAGCGCGCATTTGAGCTAAAATCTAAACTCGATAAGCTCAGAAAAGAAAAAGCTGTTCAATCTTTAGACTTTGAAAAAGCCCTTTTTCTAGAAGAGGCTATGAGCGGCTATAAAGAAGAGCTCAAAGTAGTGGATGAGAAGCTAAAAGGATTAGAGTCTTAAAGATTAACTATCGTTTCTAGCTTACCTACTGCTGTCATAATTGCATCAGGGTTTTGTGCATGAAGGTAGCGGCCGCGAGCATTTCTTAGGCTTGTGATAAGTCGCCGAAGTGTTTCAGGCAGAGGATTTATCGATGTTTTTTTCTTTTGTCTTACCATTGCACATAGTCTGTAGACCATAGAGGGCAAAATTACAGGGTGATCATCATTTAAGGACAGGTTATTAAAGGTTCCTATAGTGTCCTCTAATTCTCCAAACTCAATCAGCAAAGATAGGTTAGGCAGGCCCTTAGTCGGAAGTAGGTCTGCCCACTCATAAAAAATGCTTAATTGATCAACCATATCGGATGTCCACTCATCTGGAACAGCAGTTTTAGTATAAGCGGCTGTAGCACATTCTGTTAGGGGAGCAGCTAACGCTTGCATGTATGGGGCAATAGGCCTTCCTTCAAGCTGATCTTCAAAGAAATTCAACGGGATTTCATTAGGCAATGATAGGAAGTCGTGAATGGCAAATCTTGGTTGCCTATTCATGTGAGTAAGTTTTTCAAGTAAGTCTAAAGCAGCAACAACAGCAGGTGATACGCCTTCTATGAGTTTGCTTTCGTAACGCAGTTCGCTTTTAAGCTCAGCAATAGCTGTTAGAAGCTCTTCAGGGTTTCTTCCTTCAGCAGCCCCCTCTGCTTGAGAAGGCCCTACAATAAGGTCTACACATCTTTGTTCTTTTGCAGCGTTTTCAAGATTGGTGCAGACTTTTTGCATATGAGCTAGTTTAGTTTGATAGTCTTCAGGTAAAAGGCCCTCTGCAGCTAAGCATTCTAAGTCTTGCATTTGCCTTAAAGTATCACTCTTATATCCTAATTCTGGAAGTGCTTGGAATGAGTTTGTTATGTTTTCAATGCGCTCTTCCACAGAAATTTTGAATAAATTAGCTATGCCTTCTAGCAGATTGGATGATTGACAAGCCTTAAAAAAGGCTAAGGCTTCTTGAGGATTTGGAGTCATAAGACGTTTTCCTAAAAAAGCAATAGAAATTGCTTGGAAAGCGCTTTCGAGCATAGGAAGATATTTGCTAGCAAATCTTCCTTTATGCTCAGGCTTATCAAACTCTTCTTTTATCTTATCAACAAGTATCTTAAACCCTACAAAGGCTATAGCACCTTTTTTGGGTGTTTTTAGCGCTGGGATATGTTCATCAAAGGCTGTTGCCAATGCACCTATCTGTCTCATAGGGATAGCTGTAGCGGGTAGAGATGCAAAAGCTTCATTTAGAGCTGCTTGTAATCTTTTTAAAAGAGCTAATGTGGAATTCAATTCAGCAAGTGTCGCGCACTCTTCAGATGATAAACCTGCATTTTGAAGGCCGCTTATATTTTCTAGAGTAGCCTGTATTTGGTCTAATGTCGTATCTAATATAGGTGTGGTTGTAACTTGTTGAAAAAGAACACGTACTTCAGTGCGTCTTTGAACGTAGGCTTGAAGCTCTGTAACTTGAGCTTGCTCTTCTGGTGTAAGCCCTGCAGATGCAAGGGCTTCTATGCGCTGAACTTGTTCAAGAATAGCTTGATCAGTTTGAGGACTAACTTCTGTGATTGAAGTAATATCAGTGAAAATATTGCGCACAGTAATACGATTTTGAGCAGCAGTATGGATTGCTAGCACAGTATTAGGAGCTGTTTTTAGAAGTCCTACATATGCGAGATTTTGTATCCTCTCAGCGGTCTTTACAATCTGATTATCAGGCAATTTTGGATTAGCGCCATCTTGAATACTTGCAAAAAGCTCTCTCACCTCTATTCGGGTCATCCAATTTTGATATAGGGTAATGCTGAAACGAACTGCACAGGCAGCGAGTGCTGCAAGGGCGATATAGGTGATGTGTTTTACGCGTAGAGTGTAGAGGCCTTTAGCGGATATAACAGGAGCTTGCCAGCTGGGGGTGAAGCTTATAGGTAGTTTAAAGTAAGTAGTTGCCATAGTTTCCTCTATTATTTAGGGAAGATTATAGCAAATTTAAGAATCTATTAACAGCTTAAAATTTCTGTTATCACCCAGTTTATTTGATGAGTGGGAAGAGCGTAGTACTCGGAGCTTGGGCAAGCCTTAACTAGGCTCTGTGCATTAGCCACTTTTTTGTAATACTCTTGATCCTCTTGGTTAAACAAGGCAGTTATGCCTTTTTCAAGAAGGTCTAACTCTTTACGAAGGCTATAAGCTGAAAAATGGTCTATAACCCATTTGTAATAAGGGGACTTAGGACCATCTGTTTCAAATACTTCCAAAAGAGCAGAAAAAGGAGTTAATAGAGGCAACTTATGGTCATGACAAAAGAGGATATAGTCTGTTTGCAGATTTAGTGAGTGGATCCGGGTTTTTGAGAGATACAGAGTGATCTGGTCGATCCAGTTCTCTTGTTCCAGATCTTTTAAAGATTCAAAATTCTTCTTTAGATTTTGGATAGCATTTTCTCTTTTTCTGTTGCCTAAAAGTTCAAAAAAGGCGCAAATATTTTGGAATCGGGCGTGCGCTGTACCTTTAAAATCTGCAGGGGATTCTCCTGGTAAGTACTCAAGGCCTTTTTGTTGCAGGCGCAAAAGGACTAAATAAGGGACATCATTGGGAGGCACTTGGGTGAATATAGAGGGAGGTACAAAAGCGCTTATATTAAAATAAATCCTTAAATAAATAGCTGCACAACGAGCTACGTCATAGGACTTATCGTCTGGAAAAGTATTGATGGCGTTTATAAGAGCTCTCCATTGAGGTAGATGTTCCTCTTTCTTGTGGGAGGGAGGGGCTGCTTCAAAAACTTTTAGAGAAATATGTATAATAAGGGGGAGCTTTTGCTGAGAAATAGGTAGTACTGAGGATATTGGTTTGTGAGCATTTTGAGTTAGGACAGGAGGGTTTTGTATCCGAGCACTCATAAACAGCATTGAGTAAGTTAAAATTTACACTATCTTAAATACTCAAGATGGAGACGTAAAGGAAATTTTAAGATTTTCCATTAGAAAACCTTTACTCGTCAGGGCGTTAGGGGGGAATCAGACTGGACTTTCATCAGAGTTTTTTATATAATACATTCAATTAGATAGGTAATCATTATGGAACTAAGTTCAAAAGCTGTTTTAGATATCATTGCTCAAGCAGTTGCAGATAAAAAGGGAAGAAGTCCTATTGCAATTGATATTAGCT
The DNA here is from genome assembly GCA_041688145.1 of Chlamydiia bacterium. Classification (GTDB taxonomy): domain Bacteria; phylum Chlamydiota; class Chlamydiia; order Chlamydiales; family JAAKFQ01; genus JBDNIV01. Next base: position 24,778 of record JBDNIV010000013.1, read on the forward strand.
CAGTCTCTTCAGAGGCAGACTACGTTTTTGTTGCAGAGGGTAATGTAGATCGTCACCTAAGCGCTATGGCAACCAACATTAGCGACGCTTTAAAGGAAGCGGGTGATGCGCCTACATGCTCAGAAGGAAAAGCAGAGAGTGGTTGGGTGGTGCTTGACTGTTTCAGTGTAATGGTGCATCTGTTTTTGCCTGATCAAAGAGACAAGTACCGCATTGAGAATTTGTGGAGAGAGGGCAATGTCGTCAATATGAGTGGAAGCTCAAATAAGGATGTTCAAGGGGATTTAGTATGAGCAAAAAGCGTGTAGTAGTTACCGGCATGGGTATAGTCTCTTGTTTTGGGGATGATGTCGAAGCTTTTTACAAAGCGCTTTTAGAAGGCAAAAGTGGGGTCTCTTTAATCGAGCGTTTTCCTTGTGATGAATACCCTACAAAAATAGCGGGTACGATCAAAGATTTTGAGCCGGGAGACTATGTTGATCCTAAGACACTTCGACGTATGGACCCCTTTATTCATTACGCTTTAGTAGCCGGTAAAAAGGCAGTAGAGTCTTCAGGGTTAGATCTGGAAAAAATAGATTTAGAAAGAGCAGGCGTTCTCATTGGATCAGGCATGGGGGGTATGCTCTCTTTTGAACAGGGTGTTGAGACTGTGATGACAAAAGGGTATCGTCGCCAGTCACCCTTTTTTATACCGAGTATTATTACCAATATGGCAGGTGGTCTTTTAGCCATAGAGCTGGGCCTGCGCGGCCCTAACTATGCAGTATCTACAGCGTGCGCCTCTGGTAATCATGCGATTCTTTCTGCTGTAAATCATATTCGCTTAGGGCATGCCGATATTATGATATGTGGAGGATCAGAGGCAGCTATCACGCCGATTGGTCTTACTTCATTTATTGCGTGCAAGGCTGTTTCTAAGGAAAACGACTTTCCAGAAAAAGCTTCAAGGCCTTGGGATACTGGGCGCTCAGGTTTTGTAATGGGAGAGGGGTGCGGCGCTTTAGTTATTGAGAGCTTAGAGAGCGCTCAAAAACGTGGTGCAACTATTTTAGCAGAGATTTTGGGAGGCGCTGTTGGGTGTGATGCCTACCATATGACAGACCCACGTCCAGATGGTTCTGGCGCTGCTAGCTGCGTTAAAAAAGCATTAGAAGATGCTGAGGTATCCAAAGAAGAGATTGGCTATGTGAATGCTCATGGTACTTCAACGCCTGTCGGAGACGCAGCTGAAGTTGCGGCGCTTAAAAGCGTTTTTGGAGATCATATGAAAAACCTCAAAATGAACAGCACAAAATCTATGACAGGGCATTGCCTCGGTGCAGCCGCTGCTATTGAAGCAATTGCCACTATTCAAGCGCTAAGGACAGGCAAACTTCATCCGACGATTAACCTAGACAATCCAGATCCTTGTGTTGAGGGGATTGACTGTGTAGCAGGTGCAGCGCAGGATTGGGATGGAGATACAGCTCTTTCTAATTCCTTTGGCTTTGGTGGGCATAACTCTTGTGTGGTCTTCAGAAAATGGGGCTCTTGAGAAAGAGAATAGGACAAGCAAGTGATTATAAAGAAAGAACGCAAAGACTTAAGCTACGGCATCATACCTTTAAAGCGATTTGAAGGGCAGTGGCGCGTTTTGCTCGTCCATCATATTGCAGGTCATTGGAGTTTTCCTAAAGGTCATCCTGAAGAGGGTGAATCTCCTAAAGAGACAGCTAGTCGAGAGCTTCATGAAGAGACAGGCTTAAAAGTAGTCGCATTCTTATCTGAAGAGCTTTTAGAAGAGAAATACGTCTTTTCTTATCAAAAAGAAAAAATTTTAAAAACAGTACGGTATTTTATTGCTCAGGTTGATGGTAAAGAGTATCCTCAACTAGATGAACTTTTTGGGTGCGAGTGGTTTTCTTTCGATGAAGCGCGTGAAAAAATATCGTTCCCCAACACTGAAGCTTTATTAGATCAGACTATAAACCATATAAAAGAGGGTTAGGAAATGATAGCTAGAGTCGTTACACAAAAAGCGGTATCTTTAAAAGCGAGCTACCAAAGCTTAAATTCCCTTTATAGAGGAGCATTCAAGCTTGCTTTTGGAACGCTTTGGATGATCCTTTTAACTAAAGTGCAAGTGCACCTCTCTTTCTCTCCCGTTCCTATATGCATGGGCCCTACGGGTGCTGTTTTCATTGGCGCTCTTTTGGGCCCTAGATGGGGAGTCGGGAGTGTGGTATCTTTTTTGACTCTAGGCTGCATGGGCCTTCCTGTTTTTGCAGGAGTTCCTTTCGGCCCAACCTGGGGCTACTTAGTCGGGTATATTGCCTCTGCATGGGTGATGGGGCATTTAATGAAAAGGATGGCAAGGGCCAGCACCTTTAAGATCATGCTTGCTGCCTGCATAGCTAATCTATGCCTGTATGTAACTGGAGCTGTTTGGCTCAGCCTTTTTACAGGATGGGCGCGCGTACTTCAGCTAGGTGTATATCCCTTTATGGCAGGAATGCTAGTTAAGAACGCTGGGTTAAGCATTTTATTTTCTAAAGGCAAAAAGGTATTCTCAGCCAAATAATCGCTTTGTTACATTCCCTGTATGATTATTACCGGCCTCGGGCTTAGCTGTGTGACCGCCTGCTTTCATAGAACTTGAGGCTGTTCTGTTTGTGTTACCTGCTCTTTGAAAAGCTCCAAGGGCGATCACATGTGCTTTTGAGGCTCCTGTGTGTGTTTTTTTACTTTTACCATTTTTTATAGGCCCGATATTGTGGCTCTCGCCATTATTACCAATACGCATATTCATAAGGAGCTCCTTTGAGTAAAATTGAGTCTAAAAAACCATCTATAAGCTTCAAAGCCTGCTTTTAGCAAGCAAAATTTAAAAAAAAACTAGGTAAAACTCTTAGGCAAAGAGCCTACTTCCAAGGTGAGTTGAAAGAGGCCCTATGCGAAAGAGAGCAAAAAGGTAGTTTGGCCCCTTTTTGCTATCAGGGTCGGTTAATTTAAGGTAGAGGCTTTAAGGTTTGGCTTTTGTTTCTTTTACCTTTTAAATAATCGATTTGCACCCTCTTCGTCAAATGGTTCGTTCTATTGGAAAATCATCCTGTAAAAGATTAACTGTAAGCAACTTAAATAAAAAAATAAAAAGATGTAAGTGGTTGTAAATAAGGGCTCAAAAGCTTTTAAGAATAATGCGGTAATGGGTGACTTTTAGTGGTTAATATTAAAGCTTAAAATAGAGCTTAAGGGTGATAGGAGAGCCGTTCGAGAAAAAGGGTCTTCTATGCTATACTCTGCCTTTACCTTTGGAGTTTTATGCGTTTTATCTTTTGGCTAATCTCTGTTTTTTCACGTTCTATCATTAGGATGCGTTATCGCTTAGAAATCAATGGGCTAGAGGAAGTCAACGAGCAACTCAACACTCTAAGAAAAGAGGGTAAGAAAGGGGGGATTTTGTTCCTTTCTAACCATACCTCTGAAATCGATGCAGTAATGTTAATAACGCTTCTGTGGTCAAATTACAAGCCGGCCTCCTTGATTACGGAGGATATGTATAATAAGACGTTTATTCGTGGAATCTCTGATCACGTAGGCGCGATTGCAGTGCCTAATTTTGTACGTTCTTTAAACTCGTATAAGCGTAAAAAGTGGGAACGGGCTTTGGCTAAAATGGTGGCAAGCATTCACAAGGGGAAAAACTTTTTGATTTTCCCTTCAGGAAGGCTAAAAAGAACACCAGAAGAGCTCCTTAAAGGGGCATCTGGAGTCCATGAAGTTTTGCAGGGCAAGCATACCCCAACGGTAGTCCTTATTCGTTTAAGTGGTCTTTGGGGAAGCTCTTTTTCTTGTGCTCAATTGGGAGCTGTACCTCCTATTGGAAAAATGTATTTAAGAGGAGCGGGCTTGCTCTTTAAAAACTTGTTTTTCTTAACGCCTAAACGGGACGTGAAGATTGATTTTGAGCTTACTGATAGTGAAAAGCTTAAGGAAATGGACCGTTTAGAGCTCAACCAGAAGTTAGAAAATTGGTATGGACAGCCTTTTGAAAAGAGAATTGAGCCTGTGCAAAACACACGCGAGCTTTTTTGGAGTAGAGCGCGCCCTAAAATGGCACGTATAAAGTCCAAAGAAGCGCTTGCTAAAATTAAAGCACCTAAAGCTGTAACAGAAGCTGTTTTTGCTCATCTTGAAAATCTTATGGGCTCAGGGTCTAAAAAGCCTAAAGTACAAGATGATTTAGGTGCAGATCTTGGTTTAGACTCTTTGGATATTGCAGAGCTCATTACTTTTTTAGAAAAACGTTTTGGTGTAAGAGGCGCCTCTCCCGATGACTTGAGCAGTGTCGGCTCTCTTATAGAGCTAGCTACAAGGAAAAAAGAGCAGGTAAAAAAGGGACTTTACTCCACATGCCCAAAAGATAAAAAGAGATGGGCTAAATCTAAATCAGATAGACCTGAGCTTGCTTTCCCAGAAGCGGACAACATACCTGAAGCTTTTTTTGAAACTTGCGCGCGGCAAGCAGGGCGGATAGCGAGCTATGATATTGCTGCAAGCTCTCTGTTTACTTATAAAGATCTTAAAAAAGGTGCGATTGCTTTAAAAGTGCTTTTTGAAAAATTGCCTTCAAAGTACGTCGGTATCATGTTGCCAGCAAGTGCGGCCTCCTATCTGGCTGTTTTAGGATGCCAGCTTGCGGGTAAGATTCCTGTAATGCTTAATTGGACACAAGGCGCTGGCCCTTTAGATAGCATAGTTGATCTTATGAAGCTTAAAACAGTGGTTACTTCAAAACGTTTTGTAGATCAGGTGCAAAGTGTAGATTTTGGAAAAACATCAGACCTATTTTGTTTTTTAGAAGATCTAAAGAAGGAGCTTTCCCTTAAGGAAAAGCTTAAGATTTTATTCCAAAGTAAGAAGAGTGCAAAAGTGCTTATAAAAGGGCTAAAAAAGCCTATCCAAAAAACAGCTGCTATTTTGTTTACAAGTGGCACAGAAGGCAATCCAAAAGCGGTAGGGTTGTCCCATAAGAATATACTTGAAAACCAACGATCAGCACTAAAGCGTATTACACTAGAAAAAGAAGATACGCTTTTTAGCATACTGCCTCCTTTCCATTCATTTGGTTTTAATGTGACAGGGCTTATGCCTTGGCTCTATGGTATTCGCAATGTATTTAGCCCAAATCCACTAGATAGCTCAGCGCTTGTAGAAGGAGTAAAGAATTGGGATATTTCTCTATTTTGCGCAGCCCCCTCGTTTTTACACCCTGTTCTTGAGATTGGAAAATCGAGTGATTTTAAGTCTGTTCGCATCTTCATAACAGGTGCTGAAAGCATGCCTGAAAAAACGCTTAAGCTGATTCATTCTTTAAAAGGGAAACGCTTTATTGAAGGCTACGGAATGACAGAATGTGCTCCTATGGTTGCTATCAATCCTGATGGAGATCCAAGTAAAGGAGTGGGTATGCCGATTCCTGGGGTGCGGATAAGAATTGTTGATGAAAAAACCCATAAGTTAAAGCCTCAAGGTGAGCCAGGTCTTGTCCTTATTGATGGGCCAAATGTTTTTTCAGGTTATCTTTTTTCAAAGTCAAATCCCTTTATCACTTTAGGAAAAACAAAGTGGTATCACTCAGGAGATATTGGCAAACTAGATCAAGATGGAAATCTCATTTTAACAGGACGCAGTAAGCGTATTGTGAAAATTGGAGGCGAGATGATCAGCCTTGCCCTTATTGAGCAAAAGCTAATCGCTTTAGCTGATAAAAGAGGATGGGCTCATCCGCTGGATCCGATGCCGTTTGCTTGCTTCGCTATTGAAGAGGAAAGCGGCAAGCCAAAGCTTGCCTTATACACATGTATTCATAAGACTAAAGAAGAGATTAATGCAGGTCTTAAAGAACTGGGCTTTACGAACATCGTAAAAATCTCTAGAATCTTGCCTATAGAGCACATGCCATTAACAGGTGCGGGTAAAATAGATTACCAAAAGCTGTGTCAAAAAGAAGACTCAGAGAAAAGTTCATCTAAGAAAACAGCTGATAAATCAAAAGTAAAGACGTAAGCAAGTTTTATGTTTCAAGCCTCTTTTAAAAAGACGCCTCTTTTTCTCTTTGATACGCTAAGCCGAGCAAAAAAAGAGGTTGTGCCTTCTACAGGTAGCGGAGGAGATAAAGAGCCTAATACTATTCAGATGTATACGTGTGGACCGACAGTCCATGATTTTGCACATATAGGTAATTTTCGTACTTTTGCTTTCGAAGATATTTTAAGACGTACATTGAAGGGCCTTGGGTTTAAGCTCACCCATGTTATGAACATAACGGATGTTGATGATAAAACAATTCGCAAAGCAACTGAAAAAGGGGTCTCTTTAGAAGAGTATACAGAACCTTTTACGAGGGCTTTTTTTGAAGATCTGCATGTCTTGGGTATTGAATCCGCTGAAAGTTACCCAAAAGCAACAGACTACATTGATCAGATGATTGTGATGATCGAAGAGCTGATTAGTAAGGGGTATGCCTATACAGGTGAAGATGGCAGCGTTTACTATGCTATTGATAAGTTTTCATCTTATGGCAAGCTTTCTCACCTGAAGCTTGAAGATTTGACATCTCACAGATGCTCTAAGGATAAGAAAAAGAGCCAAAAAGAAGAGCGCGATGAATACGATAAAGAAAATGCCTCAGATTTCGTTTTATGGAAAAGCTATGATGAAAAGCGTGATGGTAGAATTTTTTGGCAAAGTCCCTGGGGGGAAGGGCGTCCTGGTTGGCATTTAGAATGTTCATGTATGGCGATGCAGCTACTAGGTAAAGAACTCGATATTCACGCTGGAGGTGTAGATAATATTTTTCCGCACCATGAAAATGAGATTGCTCAATCAGAAGCGCTGAGTGAAAAACCTTTTTCAAAACTGTGGGTACATAGTGAACATTTGCTTGTTGATGGAAAAAAGATGTCTAAAAGCCTCGGCAACTTTTACCGCCTCCGCGATCTTTTAGAAAAGGGTTTTTCAGGCAGGCAAGTGCGTTACCAGCTCATTGCAAGCCACTATCGCACGCAGGTTAACTTTACATTCGAAGGTCTTGAAGCAGCGAAAAAATCCCTTAGCCGGATTGATGCTCTTTTAGAACGCTTAGAAAAATTAGCAAGCTCTTCAGAAAAAAGCTCGTTAGCTGGAGATGAAAATTGCAATATAGACAAGAGCTTACAAACAGCTTTCGATGCTTTTATAAACTCTCTTTGCGATGATCTAAACACGCCACAAGCACTTGCGCATCTCTTTGAGCTTGTCCGCACACTGAATCTAGCTATTGATGAGAATAAAGTGCTTGCTAAGCAAGCTAAAAGTGCACTGAAATGCATCTATAAAATGGATGAGATGCTCGGTATTATTAAGCCTTTTGAGTCAGAGAAAAAAGAAACTAGCATTCCACAGGCAGTATACGCTTTAGCTGAAGAGCGTAAAAAAGCGCGCTTAGAAAAAAACTGGGCAAAAGCAGACCAGTGCCGAGATGAGCTCCAAGCTCTGGGCTTTGCGGTAAAAGACACACCTGACGGCTACACAATTGTGACGTTGTAGCTTAGGATTTAGTTAGATCTGGAGCTGTCTCTACCTTATCGGCATTAGAGGGGCGCATCAAAGGGAAGAAAAGCACATCGCGAATAGAGGCTGCTTTCGTGAAAAGCATCACTAAGCGGTCAATGCCGATACCCACACCACCTGCTGGAGGCATCCCTTGGCAAATTGCTTCGATAAATTCTTCATCTAAAGGAGATGCTTCTTCATCACCCGCATCTTTTTTAGCAGCTTGGTCTTCTAAGAGCCTACGCTGCAGTTCAGGGTCATTAAGCTCAGAATACGCATTACATGCCTCTGATGTTGCAATGAACGACTCAAAGCGCTCTACGATACCTGCACGCCTTTCTTCTGGATCACGGTGAGGCTTACAAAGTGGGGTTGTTTCAATAGGGTGGTCAGTGATGTGATGAGGCTGCATTAGGTGATGCTCTACAAGTTCTTCAAAAAGCATTGATATCAAAATGCCCCTAGGTGCCTTTTTTATTTCAGAAAGATCGAGTTTTGTTTTTTCTGAAATAATCTTTCTCAAGGCATCATCATCAAAGCTATCTACATCTATTGACGCGTACTCTTTAATACTATCCTTCATAGAAAGGCGCTTCCATGGCGCTTTCATGTCAATTTGAATAAGGCCTTCAGAAGTTTCATAAGGCACTTTTGTGTCATTAAAAAGGTCTAAAGCAATACGTTCGTAGAGATTTTCAACAAACGCCATCATATCGTTGTAGTCCCAATACGCAGCATAGGCCTCTACCATGGTAAATTCAGGGTTGTGCGTGCGATCGATGCCTTCATTGCGAAACACCTTTCCTATCTCATAGACGCGCTCAAGGCCACCTACAAGCAGTTTTTTTAGAGGGATTTCTAAAGAGATACGCAGGAACATATCCTGATCTAGAGCATTTAGGTGAGTTGTAAAAGGTTTAGCAGCAGCGCCTCCATAGGTATTTTGGAGTACAGGTGTTTCTACCTCACAGAATTTGTTTTTTGAAAAGTAATCCCGAATAAGGCTTATGATCCGGCTGCGCTGTAGAAAAGTTGTTCTTACTTCATCATTAGCAATCAGATCAAGCCATCTTTTGCGGTATCGGGTCTCTTTATCGTTTAATCCTGTGTGTTTATCAGGTAGAGGTAAAAGTGTTTTGCATAGGAAGGTCATTTTTTTTACAAAAAGGGTAAGCTCACCTTTTTGTGTGCGGAAAAGGTGCCCTTCAACGCCTAGCCAATCTCCGAGGTTACATTTTTTCTCGATGAACTTAATAGGCCGAGGTATATTTTGGTTGTCAGGGTCTTCTTTGAGACCTTCAACTTTTGTAAGATCACGGTTGAACATCAGCTGAAGACGCCCTTTTTCATCTTGAATTTGAGCGAAGATGTTTTTCCCCATAGGTCTAAAAAGCACAAGGCGTCCTGCAATTTTTACTTCAGGCGTTTTTCCTTCAGCAGCCTCTTCACTGTGAGACAGCGCGTCTCCTTCATAGAGGGCTTGTAGATCATGAATGCTTGTAGAGAGTTTAAAAGTGTGTGGAGGGTAGGGATCTACACCTAAAGCGCGCATTTCATGCAAGGCTTTTGTGCGGTCTATAAATTCATCGTAAGTGTGGTATTCAGGTGAAGACATACTTTTTCTCTTATTTACTTTTTCTTAGTTAAAAGGCGCTTTTTCAAAAACTATTTGAGTGTGCGCATAAAACACTATAATACCAAGTTTTCTTTCGTAATGCTAGGGGCAAATAGGCTTATGCACTAGATCAAAGACTTCTTAGGGAAATTAGGCAGGATAAGAGAGGTCATTAAAGGTGAATGAGCAAGTTAAAGAAGGCATTTAGGAGAAAAAATGTAATAAAAATATTTTTTGGTTTAGAATGAGGCATCTGGCATTTTAAGTAGTGTAAGGTTTTACCTAATCTTCAAGGAGTTATTATGAACCACCCTAAGTCATGGATTATCACAGCTAACAGCGCTTTTGCTCGCATCTTTGCTCAAGATGCTTCAGGGAAGTGGGAAGAGATCAATAGTATTGAACACGAAGAGAGCCGCTTAAAAAATAGTGATTTAGTCACAGATAAAGAAGGAACTTCTTTTGCACCTAAAGGAAAAGGCAGAAGTCATATTGATCGTAAAACTTCACCCAAAGAACATGAAGTGGATGTTTTTGCACATGAGCTGGCAACCTACTTAAGGCTCGCTTGTCAGCTGGGTAAATTTTCTAAATTACACATGGTGGCAGCCCCTGCTTTTTTAGGGAAGCTGCGCTCTGAGTTGCATGAAGAAGTGAAAACAAAGCTTGGTGGCCAAATAAGCAAAGACCTTGTCCACGAATCGATAGACAAGGTCTTAAAAGACTTAGAAGGGCACTTTCTAGCTTAGGTTAAGCTAAGATAGTTAGAATAGAGTCAAAGGATCAACATCAATATGAGCTTCTACCCCATGAGGCATCTGAGAAAGAGGGCCTTCTAGGAGACGAGAGGCCTCTAAGGCACTTTTGCCTCGAATGAGGAACTGGTAGCGGAATATGTCTTTGATTTTAGCGTAACCAGCGGGCACTAAAGGGTGCAAAGTATAGCTTTGAGGAAGGAGCGTTTGTACTTTTTGAAAAGCTTTTTCAGCAGCACCTAGGGTCTTTAGACTATCTTTTCCTTTAAAGAGTACTTTAATGATCCTAGAAAAGGGAGGAAAGCCAAAAAGCTTTCTCACCTCAATTTCACTTTCATAAAAGCTTAAATAGTCTTCTTTAGACGCTGATAAAATCGTACTATTAGTCGGCATACTGGTTTGGAGAACAACCTCTCCTTTTAAAGCGCCTCTACCTGATCTGCCAGCGAGCTGGGCAATGAGCTGAAAAGCAGTTTCTGAAGCTCTGAAATCAGGCAATTGCAACCCCATATCAGCACTCAAGATACACGCAAGAGTTACAGCGGGGATGTCCATCCCTTTGGCGATCATCTGTGTACCGATCAGAACGTCTGCTTTTCCTGTTTTAAATTGCTTAAGAATCGCTTCATGACTCCCTTTTCTTTGAGTTGTGTCAGCGTCCATGCGCAATGTTTTCATTTCAGGGAAAAGTGCTTTTAAGCTCTTTTCTACAAGTTCTGTGCCGATCCCTTTAAATTGAAAAGGGTGCAAATGCTTGCAGCTGGGGCATTTGTTATAAAGAGCTGAGAAAAAGCCGCATAGATGACAGCTAAGCGCATTTTTACCTTTATGGAAGGTAAGCGCTACATCACAAGAAGGACACTTAGCAACCTCTCCACAGCTAAGGCATAAAAGTGTTGTGTGATACCCGCGGCGGTTTAAGAAGATAACAGCTTGCTCTCCTTGAGATATTTTTTCTTTTAGCTTAGACAAGAAAAGATCTGAAAATAGAGCATACCCTTTTGCTTTTTCAAACTCGCGGCGCATATCGACAATATGCACATCTGGCAAGTGATTGGTTGCTGCACGTTTAGTGAGTGAAGAGAGATTGTATTTCCCAAGCTTTGCATTAAAAAAGCTTTCTAAAGCGGGTGTTGCGCTACCAAGGACTGCAGTTGCGCTATTAATTTTTGCGCGCATAATCGCTACATCACGCGCATGAAAGCTTGGCATTTTTTGCCCCTCTTTATATGAGGAGTCGTGCTCTTCATCAATAATGATGAGACCTAAATTTTCACACGGGCTGAAAATAGCTGATCTTGGGCCGATAATCACACGGGCTTTACCTTCTCGAATTTTTTTCCACTGATCAAGCCGCTCTCCCATGCTTAATCTGCTATGTAATGCAGCCATATTCCCAGCAAAGCGACTTTGCAGCCGTTCAATCATTTGGTGCGTAAGAGCGACTTCAGGAACTAGCATAATAGCTGATTTGCCAAGACTGAGAACTTTGTCAATCGCTTGTAGATAAACTTCTGTTTTTCCACTGCCAGTCACACCGTGAATAAGATGAACGTCGAAAGATTTATCTTCGATAGAAGAGATGATCTTATCAAAAGCACTTTGCTGCTCAGGGTTGAGTTTTTTAGGAAGTGTTTTGAAAAATTCAGCTGTATCCAAAGGGGACTTATCAATATCAATAGGAATAGCTTTAAGAGCGCCCATAGAAATCAGTGCATCCAAAGCCCCTTTTGAGACATTCGCTTTTTCTAAAAGCTCTTTTGCAAAAAGACCTTTTTTCACCCCGAGCATGACATCTAAGATTTTGGCTCTAGCTGGGCTTTTTGTACGTAAATCGGCTGCTATTTGAGCTATTTCATGTTTGGGTTTTGCTCGCGTAATAAAGTTTGCTGTCTGCGCTTGTTTCTCTTCTTTCACATGATTTGGTGTCATGAGACTTAGGACTCTTTTCAAGCTCGTAGCATAATAACTAGACATCCACCGGGCAAGCTCAAGTAGATCGCTTGGGAGATTAAAACTTGCTGTATCAATCTCTTCAACAGGCAAAATATTATCGAAGTTACTTGAAGACTCTATGGAGACTAATGTGCCAAGCCTTAGGTGGCCGCGCACTTTCACACGCACACGCGCACCTGGATAAGCGCATACTTTTTGCTGAGCATTTAAACCATAAGTTAAAAGGTGGTCACAGCCGATATCAAGAGCTACTAACGCATACGCCTCAAAACTCGTTTTAAGCGCCATGCAAAAGCTCCTGAAGATAAGACCACAGGCTCTTTTTTAAAGAGCCGTCGCTGTATGCGCCTGTGGGCTCTAAGATAATAAGGGGCTTTCCTTTAAAAGTTCCCAGCGTGTAGCCGCACTTTTTATCAAGTGTCTCCATATCAAAGTGCGTTTTTAAAGGGCCGCTATGAAAGCTGTCATTTGCAACCAAAATTGCGCTTGCTTCACCAAAGAGGGCTGTGAAATTTTCCAGCTCTTTTATGGTATCATTCAGAGCCTCTTCTACATCTGCTAGGTGTCCCTGAATGGCATTTTTAAGTTTGCCATAGAAAAGGGCCTCTTTTTCTGAATTTTTAGGAAATGCAAAAAAGATTTTTTTGCGTTTCAACTCCACATCTTCTTTGTAGATATTTATGCTCGGATCAATAGACTCGATAAGCTTTTCCATAGAAGCAAAAGAGCGCTCGGGCTTTTTAAAAGAGCTTGTAGAAGCAGCTTTTGGTTTTGAAGCTTCTTTAATTGGAGCGTGTACATTTTCTTCGGGAACTTTTTTTTCTATCGCAATAGGCTTTAAAGGAGCTAAGGGGAGAGGCTCTTTTTTCTCACTTTTGTGAGTCGATGCTTTAGCACTTATATGAGGTTTTTTTTCTGATGCAGTTAGGTTGGAAAAAAGGGAGAATTTAGGAGTTTTTAGGGGCATATTTTAGAGGGTTACCTTTCAGATTATCAATATTGGTATCTAGAGTTAGGAGAATAGAGCATTTGTGAAATCTTCTGCATCAAAAGACTCAAAATCATCAATACCTTCACCTAGACCCACAAACTTAATAGGAGCACCTAATTTACGGCTAATAGAAATACTAGCGCCGCCTTTAGATGAGCCATCAAGCTTTGTGACAATAAGACCTGTCAAAGGCGCATAGTCATTAAAAACTTCTGCTTGGTCAAGAGCGTTTTGTCCAAGAGAAGCATCTAGAGTCAGCCATACTTCATGCGGCGCGCCTGGCAGTTTTTTTGCGCAGACTGAACGCATCTTTTCAAGCTCTTGCATAAGATCCTTCTTAGTCTGCAGTCTACCTGAAGTATCAACAAGAACCACATCAGCCTTTTTTGCCAACGCACTATCAATAGCATCAAAAATGACAGCAGCAGGATCTTTAGAGCCTTTTATAAGGTCGACATCAATCTTTTTTGCCCACGCTTCTAGTTGTTCTACAGCTGCTGCACGAAAGGTATCTGCTGCTGCAATAATGACTTTTTTATGTAAGCTCTTAAAAAAGTAACCAAGCTTTGCAATGCTTGTTGTTTTTCCAGAGCCATTAACGCCTACTACAAAGATGATTGTTGGCCCCTCGTCTGCCCAGGTAACCTCGGAGCTTTTTTCAGATAGTGCTTCTATAAGCCTTTTTTCTAGTTTTTCATAAATAGCTGCTTCATCAACAGGCTCTTTTTTAAGTAAGGGGAGCGCAAGCTCTGAAAGCTCTAAGCTGAGCTCAGCGCCAAGATCAGCTTCAAAAAAGATCTCTTCTAGTTTCTGTTTTGTCTCGCTGTCAACAGGCTTGCCGAAAACGCCCGATAGCTTAGATGTGATAGCGCTGCGGGTTTTTCCAAGAGCAGACTTAATACGACTAAAAAAAGACATAGGGCAAATAGACTCCAAACACTAGTTTTGCGCACAAGCTAGAAAATAGCTGATGTGGTATTTTACAAGCAAAGGCTACGACTAAAGGAGAAAGATCATGGCAACAATCTCAAATCCAGCTCACACTATCCATTTTTTTGATGCAGATCAAAGAAAACTGTCTTTTTATGAGATCCAAGGGGGATATGTAGTAAGGGTGCAAGCATACAATACTAACCGAGCTCTTGTAGAGTATGAGGTAGGTAGGGCAAATATTACAGTAAGAGTTGCTCGGGTGGGAGTATCAACATTAATGGGACAGCTCCAAAATTATCGTTTTTCTGAGCTTTCATTTGTCCAGCAAAGAGCTGTAGTGAATAAACAACCTACTCAAGATGCTGTAAAAGAAATCTATACAGAGGTCTCTCATTTAGATAGACTAGGTAAGATTGTTAGCTTCACTTTAGCTGTCTAGGATTTAACTTATATGATTCGTTTTTCTTTTTTAGTACCTGTCGCTATTCAACCTGCTTTTTGGGCGACATGCCTGATCATTGCTTATCTCAATACCTCTTTTGCTAGTATTGAAATAGGTATGCTGGGCATGGCTATTTGGACAGCAGTTATCTTCATCTCTCTTTTTGTGCATGAGATGGGACATGCTCTTATGGCAAAAGCTTTTGGACTAAAACCCTCTATTACTCTTATTGCTTTTGGTGGGCAGACTACATACCAAAAAGAAGGGGGGCTTGGCGCTGCAAAAGAGTTTTTAATCACCTTAACAGGCCCTATTTTTGGTTTTGGTCTATGTGCACTTGCTTATATAGCTGGAGGGTTTATTACAGCGCCTTTATGGCTTATGTATGGGGTGAGGATTGCTTTTTTAGTAAATCTCTATTGGACTGTTTTAAATCTCTTGCCGATCTTGCCTTTAGATGGGGGCCAGCTTCTTAGAATCACTCTACAGGGCGCTTTTGGAGTGCGGGGGCTAAAAGCATCAGTCTGGATTAGTGCAGTTGTTGCTACGTTCTGTTTTATAGGCGCTCTTATGATCAACCAGTGGTTTTTAGCCGCTTTTTTTGTGCTCTTTGGTTTTGAAAGCTTTAAAACTATCCATTCTCTTAAAGGATATCGCCCAATCGATGTGAATCCTGAACTGCAGCGTCAATTAGAGGGTGCACGCGCCCTAAGTGAGCAAGGTAGAGCCGATGAAGCTAAAGCCGTTTTAGAAGCTATGCGAGGCCACTTGCAAAGAGGCCCCCTTTATTCAGAAGCGACCGCAGAGCTCGCTTATATCAGCGCAGGTGAAGGAGATATGGCAGAGGCCTTTACTTTATTTCAAAGTGTAAAAAAAAGGCTTAGTCCGACTTATCTAGAGACCTTTATACAAGTAGCCTACAGGTGCCAAGAATTTGAAGAGGCATTAGAAGCAGGAGAGCGCCTTTTTGAAATGAGTATAGATAAAGAGACGGCTCTATTTAATGCCAAATGCTCAGCACATCTAGGCAAAAAAAGTGCTACGTGTGGCTGGCTAGAGGCAGCTCTTAAAGAAGGCGCTTCCAAAGAAGTTTTGCAGATGCCGGAGTTTAGTGCTTTTAAAGAAGATGCAGCTTTTAAGAAGCTCGATTCTTAGAGTTTTATGATTTATTAAGCATTTGGCTAAAGTCAATAATCTGTGCAAAAAAATCATCTTCAATAATACTATTCGCAACTCCATTCACGTGAATAAGCACAGGGCGTATGGAGTAGCGTTTAGGAAAAGATAGCCTATTCACCTTCTCTTCTACTTCACGAATGATGCTTTTTGCTACAGGTGCACTGCTAAACTTGATTTCACAAACGTAAAGTCCGCTAAATCGTGTTTGTATGAGGTAGTCGATTTGGCAGCCTTGTGACCTATTTGTCTTAGTTTGGAAAAAAGGATTTTCAAACATAATATCTGTGGGGTCTATATGTAAAATTTCCCATATTGCTTTGCGGTTATTTAGCACTAAGTTTTCAAACTGCAAACCCATAATCGCTTCCCAAGCAGGCAAGCGCCCCATAGATCCAGATTCAATTTTAGATCTATTAGGCTCGATGTATTTTAAGTAAAAGCGTGTGTAGTTATCGCTGAGTCTATAGCGACTGAGTTTGGATTTTTTACCCTCGCTCAAATGCCATGTATAGTCTCGAGATACAAAGCCTGCTGTCATAAGGTCATTGAGGTAAGAGCTAATAACACCTGTCTTGTATGTTTTCAGCGTTTTTTGGATCTGTTGTATAGTCAAAGGATGTAGAATTAAGTGCCTTGCAATTTCTGTGTAAATAATATGACGCTTTGAAAATAGGTCGCTAAAAATATTTTCAAACTCTCGGTATAAAAGACCTCCAGATTGAAAACATAAGTCATGAATATTTTTCTCTGCAGAATGTGAGCAAACAATTTCTTCTAGATAGCGTGGAATCCCTCCACAAATAGAAAGGATTTTAAACTTTTCATAAGGGGAGGTCTGCTTCCGGTTTTTTCCCCAAAAAGCATTGCAGTCATTGAGTGGAAGAGGCTTTAAAACAAGATCTAAAGAAATGCGTCCTACAAATCCTGTATTGCTTAGAATATTTTTCTCTATCCAGCTCGAGATAGACCCTGATAAGATGAGTATAAGACGGGGATTTTTCTTAAACTTTGTGTCCCAAGCTGTTTTTAATTTACTTAAGAATGTGGGATCTTTAGACCCCATCCAAGTAATTTCATCAAATACGATTAAGGTTCTTTTTTCTTGAGTAAAGCGTGAAAGCGTATGGAAAAGATCACCCCAGTCATCACTTCTGGGTGCTGGGATATTTAGTAAAGTCCCCATTTGACTAGCGAATTCTTCACGTTGCATATTAGCATTTACTCCTTTTTGTGGAGCAAGCCCTATAAACATGTAGTGATTTTCAAACCCTTTTGCAAATTCTTCAGCGAGCCTGCTTTTGCCTATTCGGCGTCTGCCTCGAATAACAATTAGTTGGGCAATACTTTTTTTTAAAAGGCCCTGTAAAATGCCTAGCTCTTGCTTTCTGCCTATAAAGTCCATATGTGTATTCCTTTGCACCAAATCGACATTTTGTCGATTTGGTGCAAAGTTTTCAAGGTTTAATTTCTTGCACCAAATCGACAAAATGTCGATTTGGTGCAAGTTTTATGGGTGCTGCTGCCTAGCGAACGTATTGTATCTTTTTTATTTTTAGTTACTTAGGTGTTAATCTGTGTGAATATTTAAGGATTTAAAATAAATAGGGTTCATTTTTGCTGGATAATAAAAAGGCCCCGAAAGGGGCCTTTTGCTTTTGGCATTAAGTTTAAGATCCAGGGTAGGACCCTTGCCTATCTATCAAACTACTTAAGTGACAGTGTCACGTAGTGTGGCGCGCCGCCTTGGCGTACAAGTAGCAGCAGCTTAGACTTATTTTTCTTCAATGCTTCATCTACGATCTGATTGAGCTGAGGCAGTGAATGTACAGGTACGTGATCAGCTGACACAATCACCATGTTAGGTCTTAAGCCTTCAAGAGCAGCTTTTGTGCCTTGACGTACACCTTTGATCATTACAACAGTGACCTGTTTGCCATCTTTTCGGCCAGGTGCTGCCATTGAAGTCTCTACAATGTCATCAATGCCTGCTTTTTTCAGCGCTACAGGTGTTGTTGGCCTTCCTTGCTTTTGGTCTTCTAATGTGATTTTCATGGAAGGTAATCTTTTTCCTTCACGAACGACTTGCATCTCTACACTTGTGCCAGGCTTTGTAAGGGCAATTTGATTACGCAGAGCGCCTGTTGAATCGATGCTTTTTTCATTGTACTTTACAATCACATCACCCACTTTTAAACCGGCTTTTTCAGCAGGGGAGTCAGGAGCAACTTCTGTAATCACAACACCTGAGCTGTTTTTAGGTAGTTTGAAGGCTTCAATAAGCTCAGGGTTGAGCTCTTGAGCAACAACGCCCATATACCCTCTAGAAACATCTCCTGTTTCTACTAGTTGATTCATAACATGGCGTGCCATGTTTGTGGGCACTGCAAAACCAATTCCCATATACCCGCCACTGCGTGTGACAATAGCTGTATTAATACCAATGACTTCGCCATGGATATTAATAAGAGGGCCTCCAGAGTTGCCGGGATTAATAGCGGCATCTGTTTGGATAAAGTCTTCAAGGTTGCTAATGTTGAGGTTGTTGCGGCCTGTAGCACTAATAACGCCTACAGTAAGTGTGGCTCTTAGTTCAAAAGGGTTGCCTACAGCAATCGCCCACTGGCCGACTTCTAGCTTTTCTGAGTCTGCCATTTTAAGGTAAGGAGCATTTGTGGTATTGATCTTAACTACAGCTACGTCTGTTGTCGGATCAGCACCTACAAGTTCTCCTGTATACTCTTCACCATTATGTAGAAGAACTTTAATAGTTTTGCAGTCTTGCACGACGTGGTTGTTTGTAAGGATATAACCATCAGGTGAGACGATAAAACCTGTTCCTCGCGCTACCTGAGGTGTCGGGGCTCTTTGTCTAAAATCAAAATCTTGGCCAAAGAATTTCTTAAAAAAGTCTTCGTGAAGCATTCCAAAGGGATCAGCGCCCCCTCTAAACGGGGTGGGGTTGTTCTCTACCTTGATAAAAACAACAGCAGGGATAGAGTTTTGCGCTACTTTGACAAAAGCATTTTGGCTAATAGCAATATCCTGGATAGCAGGTGCCCTTTCTGAAGGAGCCTTTTGTACAGGTTCCTGGCTTGTTTTATCAGAGTCTATGCTTGCTGCATGGAGGCTAAAGCTCGCAGACATCATAGCTAAACCTACATAGAGCGTTCGTTTTATAAGACGTGTATTCATCAGGGCATCTCCTCGCTTTGGTATATTTGTACGCGTTGCTCCTCATAATAATCAGAAGGGAGGATTTTTAGGGAAGTGATTTCGAAATAATTTTTGTGATTGTGAAGTCGATCTCGATATTACTAAAGAGAAAATAAAGTCAAAATTATGCAGCCTTTTTTGTCATGTGTGTGGTAACATCCTCCTTAATTAATTAAAAAGGTATTTGATATGGCAAGTAGTTCAGGATTTGTTAATGTGGTAGCAAACGATTTTCGTAAGGCTTATTTTTCAGAAACAACATACAAAGCAGGTAGAGTACCCAAAGGATTAGCTCTTCATTACTTAATAGCTCTTGGGCAGCCTCAAGTAATAATTGAGAAGTGGATAGAGGGTAGACGGCAAAAAAAACCTGAACATCTAAATGCTCAAGAGCAGAGGTATAATCTAACGCCTTTAGCGGTGTGCGTTCTTGCAAAAAACGTTGGCATAGCTCGCGCCTTACTTAACGCTGGTGTGGATCCGCACATTCCAGATTTTATGGGTTGGACGCCCCTTCATCATGCAGCAGTATTAGGGTATCATGAGTTAACGGGCATCTTTGTAGCTGCTTTAGGAGGTGAAGAGGCTGCACTTAAATTAAAATCATTGCAGGGTAGTACTTATCAAGATTTGCAATCATTTGTTTCTACTGCAAATGCTGCAGGTCCAATAAAGGGTTGTTTCATTAAGGAAGCTGGCACTGTAGTGCAGTGCACAGCAGAAAAATTTTATGCCATCGCAAAGGCTCGGTTTTGTAATGGTGTTCTAATGACTTCTGATCATCTGCTAAGCTGGTGGCAAGCCCAAACGCCTCAAAGCTTAGCTAGCTATCATGATAAACAATTTACTACTGCTTTACTAAAAAGTTATGCGAAAATGCAAGCAAATCCCCCAAAATTAGTATTGCGTCATGATGAAGGAGCTGTTGGGTGGGGCGTTGCAGCAGGTGAGCTAATAAAAAAGTTTCAGGCTCTGTGCATTTATGGTGGTAAGCTTATTGTTACTCAAGAAGAATCGGATGCTATTGATAGGGGCGACTTTCATAGAAGGGACTATGTATTCGACCAGGTAGATGGGCAAAAGTATCGAAATTATGGTGGTATGTTTAATGACAGCTATCCAAATGTTGTACTACATGTATTAGATCAGGAAGGGTATAAAAGAGATATGATGGTTTCAAGTGAGGATATTCCGGCTGGCCAACAACTATTCTTAGACTATGGCTTTGCTCATGGTGTTAAAAAGAACTATGTACACAAAGAATTAAATCTAGATGGGCTTCATAAATTTGCCCTATCAAAACATTCACGGCTACTCGATTTTCTTTCACAAAAGACCCTTAATCTACTAGAAGTTATGTCTGATATTGATTTCTTTGCGGAATATGTTGGGCTTCAATACATACTCAATACACCATCTAGTATGATTTATTTAGTTGGGATAGGTCAGTTGCCAATCGAACTCCTTAACGCCTTTTGCAAAAGAGAAGACTTGCAGCTGAATAAGACAAGTGTACAAATAGCTTCTTATGCTATATCGATTGCAAATAATTTATCGGAACATGAAAAACAGCTCGGTTCAGCAGCAGAAGATATTCAAGTAACACTTAAAAGGTGGGCAGACACTCTTCCTTTGATTAAATTTATGTTTTTTTTAAGTGACTTGGCAAAAATAACAACTATAAGCGAGTGGGATGCGTTGAAAGGTAGGTTGCCTTAGGACCAGGTAACGAATGCTTTTACTCACGCCTTCATGCAGCTGATCTAATATTAGCTATTTAGATCTTTTCAGAAGATTTTTGATGTCTATGTTATTAGGCTAGATAGGGTATAGCCTTAGGCCTTATAATTCTTAGTGAAAATGGTTTCAGGAGTCAAAGCATAGAGATCTAGTTGCAAAAATAGCAGACTTGAAGTAAGCCCAAAAGAAAAGCGCTAAAAAAACAACAGGAGCTTTCTATGAGCTTAGAAAAAGAAGGCATTGAGGCTTACTTACTTCTTGTTAAGCAAATCACAGTACTGCCAAGTTTAGGAGATGAATTCGAAAGTGAAGAGGATGTTGATGCTTATGAAGATAGCATTAATGGGGCTATTGATAAAATCCGAGAGTCTAAAATAGCACCTAATGAAAAAGTGGAAAGGCTCGCTAAAAGTTGGCAAGCTTTTAAGATGGGTGTTGAGCACCTTACAAACTTTGTCAATCAAGAAGAGGTGAGTAAAAAAGGGCTTGAAGATTTAGGTTTTCAAGAAGTCGATTTAAAAAATTACCCTCATATGCCTGATAGTGAACTTTCAAATGAAGATTCTTCCTTGAATTCACAAGAGAGCAAAAATGTAAATGAAGCTTTGCAGATAGAAGGAGAAATTAATGAGTCCATACAAGATCTCCAGCTAGCTGCTGAAGACATTGGCCTCTTCATCCAAAGCAAATACAAAAAAGGCGCTTAAAGATAAAAGTCTTTTAAGCTGGGAAAAGTGCAAGAGGCATTCCTTTTTGCTTTTCTAAAACCTTATTTTCTTTTTCAAAAAGACCATCGCTACCAAAAGCAATAGCCACTCCAGAGGCCATTTGAGGCGCTATTTTCTCTTTCACCACTTCAATAATGTCTTCAATTGCAGCATCTAATATACCTGTTCTAAACCCTTCTTTTAGCTCAAACGTTTTTTGCTGGCGTAGATCGTTGTATGAAGCGCTTGCTCGGCTATGAGGGTATATAGGCGTATCTAAACCTTGGATAACAGCGCGTTTAGCTTCGTTTAGCTGCTCTTCTGAAAAATTCCCTTCAGCTACTGTTTGAACAGCTTCATCAAAAGCGCTGAGTGTCGAGGCTAGATGAGGGTCTCTATAAGCAAAAAATGTCATAGCGCCCACCGCTGTTTTCACACGGCACCCGCCTCCATAGGCGCCACCTTGCTCACGGATTTTCTTGTGGAGGGTAATGTTCTCAAACAGCTGTGCAGCTAAGCAGATTGCAGGAGTGGCTGGGTTTGCAAAGCTTGGGATAGGTAGACTTTTAGAAGTAAAGAAGACTCCAGAGGGAATAAGCCTTCCTTGAGATAGAGGTTGAGTCAGATCATACCCTCCTTTCCAAGGCTCTTGATGAGGCGGCTTCTGTTCATTGAAACGCATGTCAAAAAGGCCTTCATCGTGGATTTTTTTTAGCATCTGTTCTGAGCAGCTGAGCACAACATGAGGCACTTTATTAGCAAAAATGAGTGCTTTAAGTTCTTCTAATTTTTTGATAAGCGCAGGAGCTCTTTTTTTAAAATTTTCACTTAAGTCTTTTAAAAACCATAGATAGTCAATGCCGTGACATTTTTGGCTAAAAAAGGTCGCATCAT
This sequence comes from Chlamydiia bacterium, assembly GCA_041688145.1. Classification (GTDB taxonomy): domain Bacteria; phylum Chlamydiota; class Chlamydiia; order Chlamydiales; family JAAKFQ01; genus JBDNIV01. Next base: position 46,781 of record JBDNIV010000013.1, read on the forward strand.
TCATGCCGCTAATAGAGAGTGTTGTTGCATACCCCATAGCATTTTGGACAAGATGTGTTTTAAGGTCAGCAAGCTCTTGTGTAATGAGCTCTTCTAAGCGGTCTGTTTCTTTGAACAGAGTATCACATATAAGATCGCCTGTGATTTCAAAGAGTTTTTGAGCGTGACGATATTGAGACTTTACTTGGATGCGCAAAGTAGGTGAGATTAGATTGGAGTCAAAGACATTAGGGCTTAAAGCTAAGTGGCAGCTTAGGCCTCCTAAATTAGCTTGTACATACTCTAGCTGTTTAATGTAGTCGCGTTTTTTATTCCCTACCTCGGTCACAATTTCTGTGAATAACTGGAGGTAGAAGATATCATCTTCATCGATCTGAGGGAGGTTAAAAACAAAATCAGTGTAGAGAATCTCATTAGTAAAGCATGCGTGAGTATAAATCTCGAAAGGACCTATTTTTTCATGCAAGAGGCGATAGTCTTTAGGAGATCTTGAGATGTCTTTTACTTCTATTTTAGGCAGACATTCTAAATCTTCTTTCTCTTGTTCATCTTGAAAGCTCTTAAGACGCTGAGCAGCTCTTACAATTTCATCTTTATCTTTAGGTGAAAGTCTTTTTTGTATCTTATCAAGAGCTTCACGTTCAGTTGCAGCCTCTTTTTTTAGAAGCTCAGGATCAGGCTCTAACGTTAGATCGACTCTGTGAGTATTTTTTAAGAAATATTTTTCAATAATGCTTTCTAAATAGTGTGGTCTTGTAGAGAGCTGCTCTCTGAGCTTTTTAAAAAGAGAGTGGATTTTGAGCGCTTCTTTTGCGGTAGCCCCATGCTGTTGTAAAAGAGCCGAACGCATAAAAAGACTAAGGCCATAGGGTCCTCTAGAAGAGCCTATTTCTAAACGGTCGAATTCAAGTTGATGTAAGCTGGCCTCTATTAGGTGGTGCTCTAGTCCCGCTGAGACAATGCGTGAAAGCGTTGACTCTATAATACGGTAGATACGGCTGGCGTCTTGACTGCCGCATCCTTTTAGCATAAGAATCATGGGCACTTCTGAAATATCACCTTCTAAAAATAAAGAGGCCTCTTTGCACAGTTTTGATTCTAAAAGAGCGCGCTTAAGAGGGCTCGCATCGTTTTCCATAAGAATATTAGTAATAAGCTCAAGGGCTAAAAGTTCTTCTTGCTCTTGAATAGCACATGTAAGCCATCCAAAAGAGATAAGAGCTTTGCCTTTGGGATCTTCTGAAGAATCGACAGGGTAAGAGGTCGTTTTTGAAACCGGTTTTTTGAAACGGGCTTGTTTTTTTAACTGTTCTAAAGGCTCTGGACGCTCCGCTTGTCCAAGGACTTTTTCAGTTATGAAGTCGAGGTGTTTTTTCAAAGGGAGATTTCCATAGAAAAAGAAAAGGCAATGTCCTGGAGCGTAGTACTTTTTATGGAAGTCTAAAAGCTGCTGATATGTGAGTTCAGGTATGATTTCAGGCTCTCCTCCTGAGTCGATGCCATAGATAGTGTCTGGCATAAGAGCGCTCATCATTGCATTAAAGAGACGCGCTGTAGAAGAGGAAAGGGCTCCTTTCATCTCGTTGTAGACAATCCCTTTTCTCATAAGAAGAGAGTTTGGATCTGCCACTTTTTCAAATTCTAATCTATGTCCTTCTTGTGCAAAACTAAGTTCTCTGAGCTTTGGAAAAAAGACGGCATCGATGTAGACCTCAAGCAAATTGTAGAAATCTTTTTCTGAGCAGCTAGAAGCTGGATAGCAGGTGAAATCAGATCCTGTCATCGCATTCATAAATGTATTAAGACTACGACGAATCATTGAAAAGAAAGGGTCTTTTACAGGGAAGTTCTTAGAGCCGCAAAGCACCGTATGTTCTAAAATATGCGCCACTCCGTTTGATGTGTGCGGATAGGTGCGCTCAGATAAACAAAAAAGGTTTTCATCATCATCGCAAGCTAAGTGTAAGACAGTAGCTCCTGTAGGCTTGTGACTAAGTTCCACAAGCTCGAGCTGCAGTTCTTCGATGGCAGATTTTTTAGTTACGATAAAATCACGGTAGCTAGAGCCGATACCCAGTAGAGCCTTGTCCATTAATGTTCCTTTCATTGGTTCAAATTTTTTGATATGCAAGTTAGCTTGTAGCATGCTTTTTTCTCGTTTGTCAAATTCTGTATTGATTTTAAAGTTAATTTACTTAGGATGAGGACATATGAGGCCGTTTTTTCTTCCCATTTTTTATAGTGTTATTTTGCTCACTACCTTTGCACAAGGCTTTTCTAAAGGACTTGTATTAGAGGATCTCGAGGCGCTTGTACTTATGGATAATAAGACACTTAAAGCAAAAGAGGCTTTAGAAAAAAGAGCCCTTGCACAAAAGCGAAAATCGTATGCTCCTTGGATGCCCCAGGTGGAGGGGACGTATAATATCAAAAAATACGAGCACCCTTCAACAGCTGCTGGAGATGAACAAGGGACATATAGCGGTTCGATAAAGCTGACTCAAAAACTTTTCCAATTAGATCTTATCTACGAAAATAAAGTTGAGGGCTTTAAGTTTGATATTCAAAAGCTTTTAATTGACGCTGAGCGTATAAAACTGCTTTTTGATGTGCGTACAGCTTACTTTGCTTTGTCTTTGCAAAAAGAGCTGATTGAAGTGCAACGCCGCAAAATTGCTCTTTTAGATGAAACAGCTGGCCAAGTAAAAGAGCGTTTTGACCTAGGAGCTGCTACTCAATTTGATGTAAACCAATCACGGGTTTATGCAAGCAATGCAGAGCCTGCTTATTATGCTTTTGTGCGCATATGGAGGCACACACAAGATAAGCTCTTGAAGCTAGTAGGCAAAAGTCCTAAAGAGTCTATCCAGGTACATGCAGCCTCTTTAAATGTACATTGCATTCCTCAATTTCAAAAGTATGAAAATCTACTAAGCTCTATTTTAAAAAATCGCAACAAAGAGTCTTTAGCTAAAAGCCCTTTTTCAAGGTTGATGGATGAGTGGGAACAAATTGCCTTAAAATATAGGCCTGATATTGCTATTTTGCGTGAGCAGGTAAGCCTTACTAAAAACGAGATAAAAAAAGCCAAGGCTACGTACCTGCCGAATATCTCAGGTTTTGCAGAGGTTGCTTCTGGGGAGACCGCTAAGTGGAACGAGCAAGTATGGGACTGGCAGTGCGGCATTAAAATAGAAGTGCCAATTTTTGAGGGGATGCGCCGTTATCAAGAGGCAAAAGGAGCTATGTGGCAGCATAAGTCTGCTGAAAAGAGCCTAGAGGCTGGCCTTGAGCAGATGGAAGTTGAACTAAAAGATGGGCTTTATCATCTAGAAGAGGCTATGGCGAGTTACTTTTCAGCAAAAGGAAGCTATGAGCTTGCCCGCGAAAGCTTAGATCAAGCTAAGAAAAAGTATGAGCTAGGCTTCACAATTTTAATTGATTACAAATCCGTGATTGATGAGTTATTTGATGCTGAAGTGCACTACCAAAAAGCGCGCTTTGAGCTTTTAAAAGCTTACTACAGCCTGCGCCTTATTAGTGGCGCGGATTTAGAACATATAAGAGGTAATGATGGACACACCAGACGCTAAAGGAGAAGGAGCTTCATCTAATAAAAAAGCAGCTCCAAATGGAAGTCCGGGATTGAACGAAGAGCAAAAGGGGCCTCCTTTTTGGAAAAAGCCATTTGTGTGGATATTTGGTGGGGGGTTCCTAGTTATTATTGTAGGTATAGCAAGTTATCTTTTATGGGAGAGCCACTACTACGTCTCAACCAATGACGCTTATATCGAAACCAAAAAGATTTCTATTGCTCCTGACATTGGTGGGCGTATCACAAAGCTTTATGTAGATGAAGGCAGTATTTTATGTGCGGGTGATCTTTTGGTAGAGCTTGATGATACAATTTTTTTAGCTGAGCGTAAAAAAGCGATAGCTACACAAGTGCGCACTATGGAGGCGGCTAAAGGAGCGCTCCAGAAGATGAAGCAGCTGGAAGAAGACTACGATAGGCTGAATGACGGCTATGAACTGGGCATTATGACGCGTCAAGAGCGTGATAATAGCTTTCGTGAATACCAAATATCAAAGATAGACTACATGGTAAGCCTTATCGATATCAAGATAGCTGAGGCTGATCTTGGAGTAATTTTAGAGCAAATGAGCCATTTAAAAATTAGAGCGCCTAGCCCAGGCATTGTCGCTAAAAAATGGCTATGGGAAGGGGATATGGCTGAAGTTGGCCAGTCTATTTTTATTGTGAATGACTTAAGTGATATGTGGGTGACCGCCAATCTAGATGAGAAAAAACTCACACATGTCAAATTAGGAGATCCTGTAGAAATTCAGATAGATTCTTATCCAGGCTATAAATTTGTTGGTAAGATTTTTACAATTAAGGCTATGTCAGCCTCTCAGATTTCTTTGCTTCCTCCTGACAATGCTACAGGCAACTTCACAAAAGTAGCCCAGAGAATCCCTATTAAAATATCGATAGAGCCTTTAGAGACTAAACCAGTATCAGATAGGCTTAATCTATTTCCTGGGATGTCTGCTGAAGTCAAAGTGCAGATAAGATAGCCGATCAAAGATTTTTGATCTGTTAAGCGATTAAGAAAAGAGCATAAAAAAAGCTATAGATGGATACAGCTATACAAAGCGCATCTTCTCCTGAGATAAAAGCCACTGCTAAATCGTGGTTTGGCTTGGTTGTGCTCTGTTTAGCGGGTCTTGCTATCTACGTTTCTGAAACATCTGTAGCAGTAGCTCTTCCTGATATGATGGGGGACCTTGGCGTCTCTCTTACTGCGATCGCATGGGTTGCGACTACCTATGTACTTATGGTAGGGATTTTTGTGCCTCTAGCGCCTACTTTTGGTGAGCGCTTTGGCTATAAAAGAATGTTTATGGCAGCTTTTACTTTATTTGCTATAGGTTCGTTTATTTCGTGGCTATCGGGTTCTTACAGCGTTTTAATAGTAGGTAGAGTGGTGCAGGGGATAGGAGGGTGTTTTATTGGCCCCTCTCTTATGAAGATAGCTTCTTCGATTTTTTCAGGCAAAGACCTTAATATAGCGCTTAGTATGGTCACAGGTTCTGTAGGGGCAGGAACGGCTCTTGGTCCAGCTCTTGGTGGCTATCTAATTGAAACGTTTAGTTGGAATGCTCTTTTTGGGGTTAACGTCTTCATTGCTCTTCTGATTATACCCTTAGCTTATCTTCTTGTTGATGAGCCGGGAGAGACTCGCCCTGTTAAGTTCGACATTCCGGGTACTTTTTTAATTGTTATAGCTTCTAGCTCTCTTCTTTTAGCGCTCGCTAATGGCAATGCAGCTTGGAACACAGATGGATGGGGTTCATATTTTATATTGGGCTCTTTTGCTACATGTATTTTGAGCTTCACCTTTTTTGTTCTTTGGGAGCTGCATGCAAAAAACCCTCTTATCTTGCTAGATCTTTTTAAGTCTGTAAATTTCCTTCTCCCAGCTGTCTGTATTTTTGTGCTTGGCTTTGGTTTTTTAGGTACGCAGTTTATGTTTCCAGTCTATATGGAAGACTACCTCAATTTTACACGGCTTAAATCAGGGATGACTTTTGTGCCAAGCGGTGTTGGCATGATGATTACCTCTGTTATAATTGGAAGGTTTTTAGATAAAACAGGCGCTATCATTCCAGTGATATTCGGACTTTTTCTGATATCTGTAAGTTATAGCTTTGGTCCCTACCTCTCCTTACAAACAAGCCAAAGTTATCTCGTAGGGATGCTTATCTTCAGAGGCATAGGCCTTGGTCTTTCCATATCACCTATTATCAATCTAGGTGTCTCGAGCTTTAAAACAGAGTGGCGCGGCTATGCAACGTCTGGAATGCTCTTTTTTTACCTCTTAGGCTCTTCTTGCGGCGTAGCCGCTTTTGAGACTATGTTGATCAAGCGTACTGTTTTTCACAGCGCTGTACTCTCAGAGAGTACTCATAAATCTTCTAGTAAGTATCAAGAAATTTCTAGAAACCTTAAAGCCCATATTCAAAGAAAAGGAAGCGATCAGCCTTATTATCTAGACGCTCAGTCTGATAGGCTTATAGCGAATCATTTGCGTAGAGTCTCATATACAGCTGCTATCGATGACGTAATGTTTGTCGTCTTTTGGGTAACTTTAGGCTCTACAGCGAGTCTTACTGTTTATGAAGCGCTTAGGCGCATAAATGAACATAAGAAAAAGATTGCAATGGTCTCAAGTAATCAAGCCTAAGTATTCAAAAAAATAATTAATATTTCTCCTGATTCTTGAAGAATTGTTTAAGGGTCTCAAATTTTCTTTGCCTTGTTTTTTAAGTTTTTTCTGTGTTAAATTTGATCTTTTGTTCGTTAAATATAAAAACTCAATAATTAAAAAACGGAGTTAATCATGTTCAATATTCCAATACCAAAAGCTTTAGCTTTTCCAGCAATTATGATAGTAGGCGGAGCTTTACAAGCAGCAGTGGGGTATTTTGCCACGAGAAAGGTTCTCCCCGTTATTAAAGCTGATCAAAATATAACAGGAAAGGCTCAAAGCATTTTCCTTGCAGTCTCTGCACTCTACACACTAGGTGGGTCTGCTGCAATGAACTACGGCGTAAAATATGTGTTAGAAAACCGCGTAAGCTTCCCTATTCCTAAGCTGTGGAACATTGCAGCATTTGTTGGACAAGCTCTTTTAGTAGGAGGAGCTATCTACTATGCACGAGTGATGCCTATGAAAGAATTGCCAAAGGTAGAGTATGCAGGATCACATACTCAAGCAGATGAATTACATGGGCCATTAGTAGCTAGGATAGCAGCAGAAAAAGCATCAGAAGATGCACCTGTGATAGAAGGCCAGTCGGAAAGTGATTCAGAAGAAGAATTCTTTTCAGCTCCATCAACACCTACTGGAGACGCTCCAGGGGAAGACACTCTTATAACTCTCGAAGCAGCGCAGAATTACTTGATGAAACAAGCTAAAACAAGTAAAAAAGAGCCAGTAAATCCTGATAATGGCGCAACTGAGTAAGAGAGATGCCTTTTTGCCTTAAATTGTTTGTTTTGGTAAAATCGGTCTCTTATTTGTTGAGAGTGAAAAACATACTTGTGTAAGAGCTCAAGCAATACAGAGCTTTTAAAAATTAAAAAAATATAAGGAGATTCATATGTCATTAGGATCAATCGCAAAAGCTGCTGTAATTCCAGCAGTTATTTTAGGTGCCACATATAAACTTTCATTATTTAAGCGTGTCTCTAACGATTCAGGTTTAGGTTATTTAGTAGCGAATGCAGCTGCCACTTTTGGCATCATTTAAGCGTGTCTCTAACGATTCAGGTTTAGGTTATTTAGTAGCGAATGCAGCTGCCACTTTTGGCATCAATAGCGCGGTAGAACTTGCTTTAAAGGGTCGTGTAGGTTTGCCTGCTACATCAAATTTAGTAAGAGGTCTAACTTTTGTAACACAGCTTGCATTGATCTTCTTTATTATTCCTCAAATAGCTAGATCTCAGGGGCAAAGTGAATTCGATGTGATTGGTTATACTAAAACTGGAAGGTATTAATCTTAAGATGTCTAAAATATCTCAAAAAAAAGCTGCTTGAAAAAGCAGCTTTTTTATTGGGCATTTGTTTTGTATCTAGATAAGGCCACAAGATATAAAGTCTTGATATTGGCCTATCTATAGCTTTTTACCATTCTAAGTTCCCAGAAGATTGGTACTCAGTAACTCTTGTTTCAAAAAAGTTTTTCTCTTTTGTAAGATCTATCGTTTCACTCATCCAGGCAAATGGGTTTTTAGAGCCGTACTCACCTTTAAGACCTATCCGCTCAAGTCTTCTATCGGCAATGTGCTCAACGTAGTCGTTGAACATGCTAGCATTAAGGCCTAGCACACCTTTAGGAAGGCAGTCGTGAGCATATGCTATCTCAAGAACGACAGCTTCTTTAATGAGCGCGCGCATCTCTTTTTGAAAAGCGGGTGTCCACGCTTCAGGGTTTTCTTCCTTAATGCCGTTAATGAGGTCAATTCCAAAGTTTAAGTGAATCGTCTCATCACGAAGGATGTATTGGAACTGCTCGCCGATACCCGTCATTTTGTTTTGACGGTGCAAGGATAAGATCATTGCAAAGCCACTATAGAAGAAAATGCCTTCCATAATAATGTAGTAGCCGATGAGGTTTTTTAAGAACTTCTGGATCCCTTCGGTCGTTTCTGTAGAGAAGCTAGTGTCTAGAAGACTTGATGTGATTCTCATTTCAAATTCATCTTTTTCAGCGATGCTTGGGAATTCATTATACATGTTAAAAATCTCGCCTTCGTCTAGAGCAAGAGACTCAACAATGTAATGAAATGTGTGTGTGTGGATAGCTTCTTCAAAGGCTTGGCGCAAAAGATATTGACGCGCTTCAGGGTTTGTGACAAAGCGGAAGATAGCAAGTACAATGTTGTTAGCAACCAGGCTTTCTGCTGTAGCAAAAAAACCAAGGTTTCTCATAATCAGAAGACGTTCACCTTCAGTTAAGTCATTAGACTTCCAAAGCTCTATATCTTTTGACATAGGTACTTCTGTAGGCATCCATTGATTTGCACAGCCGTTAAGATAGTGCTCCCATGCCCAATCATATTTGAGGGGCATCAGCTGGTTCACATCCACAGCATTGCAGTTAATCAGACGCTTTTGTTTCGCATCAAAGCGCCCTTTAGCTTTATTTTCGCTAAGTTCTTGATTCATTGCTTTTCTCCATTTACGGTTTATATTATTACTGGCAGCTCTCACACCCTTCTTCGAGGTTGCATACAGGCACTTTAGGGGCCTCTGAGCGGTCTACTTGTATGCGGGAAGAGGCTGACTCACTTTTCATCCAACGAGGCTGCAAGCCGCGCTTATTGATGTCTGTGGTTGATTTTTCGATTTGGGTTGCGGCAAGTGTTCTGCAGTAGTAGGTTGTTTTTAGACCTTTTGTCCAAGCAAACCGGTACATCTTGTCCATTTTCTTGCCACTAGGTGCATTGAGGTAGAGGTTAAGTGATTGGCCCATATCGATCCACTTCTGTCTGCGAGAAGCGCACTCAATCATCCAATCAGGCTCAACTTCAAAAGCGGTAGGGTAGATTTGCTTAAGGTCTTCTGGGACATGTGCAATCTCTTGGATAGAGCCATCGAAGTATTTAAGGTCATCAATCATCTCATCATCCCAGATGCCTAGATTTTTAAGCTCTTGCACAAGATACGGATTTGGGACAGTGAATTCTCCTGAGAGATTAGACTTTACAAAAAGGTGCTTATAAGTCGGTTCAATAGAGGCTGTAACCCCAGCAATGTTAGCTATAGTAGCTGTTGGGGCGATTGCCATTGTGTTACTGTTACGCATGCCGTTTTCTTTAATAGAAGCGCGAACAGGCGCCCAGTCTAAGCGGGTTTTTGTGTCGACGTTGTAATACTCAGCGCCCCTTTCTTTGCCGACGAGTTTAACAGTGTCAATAGGAAGTAGGCCGCGATCCCACTTAGAACCTTCAAAAGTAGAATAAGCACCACGCTCTTTAGCAAGCTGTGATGAAGCTAAAATAGCATAGTATGAAATCATCTCCATGCTCTCGTCTGCGAACTCAATAGCTTCAGGGCTTGCGTATGAGATGCCTTTAATATACAGCGCATCTTGGAAACCCATAAGACCAAGGCCAATAGGACGGTGCTGGGCATTAGCATTTTGCGTTTCAGGAATAGGGTAGAAGTTAATATCGATGACATTGTCTAGCATGCGAATAGCTGTTGTAACAGTCTCTTCAAGCATCTCTTGGTCGATTTCTCCTTCTTTCATGTGAGCAGCAAGGTTCACAGAGCCTAAGTTACACACAGCAGTCTCTTCTTTGTTTGTGTTCAGAAGGATTTCTGTGCAGAGGTTAGAGGAAGGTACGACACCTTTATGATCTTGAGGTGAGCGGATATTTGAAGGATCTTTGAAAGTGATCCAAGGGTGGCCTGTTTCAAAAAGCATGCTGAGCATTTTGCGCCATAAAGCCTGCGCTTCCATTTTTTTGAAAAGTTTGATTTTGCCTGCTTCGGCCATCTTCTCATATTCATTGTAACGTTTTTCAAAAGCTTTTCCGTATAGATCATGTAGGTCAGGCACATCACTTGGATTGAAAAGTGTCCATGAGCCATTTTCTGAGAGGCGTTTCATAAAAAGGTCAGGAATCCAGTTAGCTGTATTCATGTCGTGAGTACGCCTGCGCTCATCACCTGTGTTTTTACGCAGTTCTAAAAAGTCTTCAAGGTCTAAGTGCCATGTTTCTAGATAAGCGCACATAGCGCCTTTACGCTTGCCACCTTGATTCACCGCAACAGCTGTGTCATTAGCCACTTTCATAAAGGGAATAACGCCTTGGCTTTTACCGTTTGTCCCTTTGATACGAGCACCTGTTGCACGGACATTTGTCCAGTCATTGCCGAGGCCACCAGCCCATTTAGAGAGCTTGGCATCATCAGAGATGATGTGAAAGATTCCATCAAGATTGTCTTGTACGGTAGACAAAAAGCAGGAACTGAGCTGTGAGCGCTTTGTAGCTGAGTTGAAAAGGGTTGGTGTTGAAGAAAGGTAGCGTAAAGTCGATAAGATGTTGTAAAATTCAATCGCTTTTTCTTCTTTATTTTCCTCGTTAAGTGCAAGGCCCATCGCAACGCGCATCCAAAAGATTTGAGGTGTTTCTAAACGTCTTTCTTCATCGTGTATGAAATAGCGGTCATAAAGAGTTTGTAAACCTAAGTAATCAAAGTCAAAGTCACGCTCTAAGTTAATAGCAGAGCTTAGCTGGTCTAAGTCATAATCGAGGACTTTAGGGTTTAAGCGGTCAATTTTTATAGCTTTTGCAAAGTACTCTTTAAAGTAGGTTTTGTGTTTTTTAGATAAAGACTTATCATGTGCTTCTATATCCATAGCTTCACGGTAAATAATATCGAGTAAAAGGCGAGCAGCCACCTTTGAGTAAGCAGGATCTTTTTCAATGCGAGAGCGCGCTGCCATGACATTTGAATTGTCTACTTCGCGCTCTTGAATCCCTTCATAGAAATTAGCAATAGAAGTCTCTAAAAGCTCTTCAATAGCATTTCCTATATCGAGGTCTTTGCAAGCAAAGGCGAATTTTTTCTTCAGCTGTTTTTTATAGAGCTTATAGGTTTTCCCATCTTTTGAATGCACGGTGGCAAGCTCTTTTTCAGCAGGAAAAATAGTCTCTAGATCTTCTTTTGGTTCAAGAGTCTGTAAGCCTGCTTTTTTAGTAGCGCGGGCTAGGATGTAAGACTTAGCAACAAGGAAAAAGCCTTCTTGCATCAGCTGACGTTCAATCTCATCACCGATGAAATTCGTTGTAAGTGCTCCAGGTACATCTGAGATTTGAATCGCTTTTGCAACGACTTTTTGTGTCAGCATATTTACGTGTGCGACACGCTCATGTTCAGGAAGGTCGCTATGGTCTTGAAAAATAGCATCAAAGGTAGAAGCAATTTTAATGGGGTTGAAATGTGCCGACTTTCCATAGCCAGAACGTTCTATTTCAATGTCGGGATTCTTTTCTTCACGCTCTTCTTTGCGCCTGTCACGATAGATAATGTAGTTGCGCGCTACATCATGGTGCTCAGACTCCATGAGCTTGACTTCGACTAAGTCTTGAATTGCTTCTACAGTAATAATAGTCTTAGCTTTTGCAGAGGCGTAGATATGTTCCAAAACGCTGTCATAGACTTCTTTAATGCTAGAGTCTACGTCTGAAGAAAGAGGTACACTTTCACCCAGTTCTCGAGTGTCTCTAAATGCAGACTCAATAGCTCTTAAAATGCGATCAGGTTTGAAGGTAACAAGGTGACCATTTCTTTTAACAATTGTGAAGGGAAGAGTCGTTTTTTTAGTGTGCACATTTTTCGTTAAAGACATGGGACAGATCCTTGATTTTTATAGGGTTATGAACGTTTTAGCCACTTTCGTTGTTCATCGCAGGTTTACAATATCTAGTAGTTATGGCTTCTTTTTTAGACTATATATTGTGTTTTTTTTTAAAGTCTAGCGCGCGAAAAAACTTTTTCGAAGTACTTGAAAAATAAAGGACTTGCGACTTTCAAGAAGTGTTAAAATGAAAAAAAATGAGTAAAATAAGAGTGTCTCTAGCGCTAGATAAACAAGTAGTCAAGGTACAAAAAAAGCCGGCTGAAAATCAGACGGCTTTTTTATTACATTTAGCACTTGAATCAAGTCTAATGTATTTTTAGTTTCAAGGTGATATGTCTTTTATGTTTAGTACGCAATACCAAATCCTACAAAGATAACAGGAGCGTCTAATTGAGGAATCATTGGAGCAGCTATTGTAAGGTCTACAAGGCCTTTCATTTTCTCATGGAAGTTGAACTGGTAGCCGATAGTTCCATCAAGCATAGCCCCAAAGGTCTCATGACGGTCATGGGTTGAGTAGCTATAAGGATCACCATTCCAGTTGGTGCCTGTAACTTCATGGAAATTTGTGCGGTAGTAGGTGCCGCCAAGACTTGCGCCTGCACCAATAAAAAATCCACCTGTTTCGCTAGGTTCAAAGAACTGCTTCCACATCACGCGCGGAAAAGACCAATAAGCTTGGTTTTCATTTCCGATGAAGTTTAATGAAAAGTCTACGCCCGTATTATCTACCATGACTGTACGTCCAATAGAAAGGCCTGGAGCGATGCCTTTAGCATCTTTATGCATAAGCGTTCCTGCAAGCACTTTAATATAGCCTACCTTTGTGCGGTCTTTTTTGGGGTTCATAATGCCTTCGTGTATGCTGCTTTCTAGTTTGGCTATAGCCTTGTCATCAAGCCTTACTTGAGTCGTTGCTGTTTTGCCTTCGGGAAGGTCGATAGAGACTTCGGTGTTTTTCCCTTCTTCAGCAAGAGCTGCTGTTGTCATAAGGGCGCCCATTGCGATGCCAATAAGTGTTTTTTTCATTCTAAGCTCCTTTGTTTCGGTTTAATATCGATCTTATATTACGAATAGCAAAAACCCTCAACTATTAAATTAATTTATACGACTTAATAAAATTAAGTTTATTTTTTATTAGATAAAGAATTTATAGGATTGGTTTTTTTTTGAAAAAAGAGTGCAAAGCTTTTTCTATAGATAAGGGTTTGTGATTTGGGGGAGTCTTATATAGGCGGCATTAGACAACTTGCAGAAAAGGGCCCTAAAGCGTTTTTCAAATTTATTTTGACAGGTGCTGTTCAAAAATAATCTTAAATATACGTTAAACCAAAACTCTTTGCCGAAAACCAGTTGACATAAAAGAGTTTATGCGGTTTCATCTTGTCTGAAACTTGTTAAGACCGTACCCCTACACAGATGCCAAAAGAAGATACAATTGTCCTGGATGGTGAAGTAGAAGAGCTTTTGCCTAACATGCACTTTTTAGTGAAGTTAGAGAACGGGAGCACGGTAATCGCCCATTTATGTGGAAAAATGCGTATGCGCAATATCCGCGTTCTTGTTGGTGACACTGTGACCCTGGAAATGTCTCCCTATGACCTTGAAAAGGCGCGTATCGTCTACCGACGTAAGTAAGGTGTTGAAGTATTTAGGCGGTTTAAGGTAAATTCGAGGCTGTTGCAACTCCGTCCCCTAGGCTGTTTTTAGGCTTTAGGAGGGGAGCAAGAGCCCGGGTAGCTCAGAGGTAGAGCACTTGCATGGTAAGCAAGTGGTCGTAGGTTCGATTCCTATCCTGGGCAAGCGAGAAAAATTTTGAAAGCTACAAGATAACTATACAGCCCTGTTGGAGGATATACACCATGGCAAAAGAGAGTTTTGACAGAAAGAAACCCCACGTTAATGTTGGAACCATTGGTCACGTTGACCACGGTAAGACTACTCTAACGGCAGCAATCTCAGCGAGACAAGCTTCTAAAGGCCTGGCTACAAAAAAAGATTTTAACCAGATTGATAAGAGCCCTGAAGAAAAGGCTCGTGGTATTACAATTAATACAAGTCATGTTGAGTACGAGACAGAAAAACGCCATTATGCGCACGTTGACTGCCCTGGACACGCTGACTATGTGAAAAACATGATTACAGGTGCTGCTCAAATGGATGGCGCGATCTTAGTGGTTGCGGCGACAGATGGTGCGATGCCTCAAACTAAAGAGCATATTCTTCTTGCTAAGCAGGTAGGTGTGCCTACGATTGTGGTTTACTTGAACAAGTGTGACCAGATTGAAGCTGGTGACGAAGAGCTTATTGACCTTGTAGAAATGGAACTTACAGAGCTTTTAGAGATTCAAGGTTATAAAGATCCTACTATTGTTCGTGGTTCAGCGCTTAAAGCTCTTGAAGGCGACAGTAAATATGAAGAATCTATTGACAACCTTATGAATGCTGTTGACGAGAAGATTGAAACACCAGCTCGTGAAATAGACAAGCCTTTCCTAATGCCTGTAGAAGACGTTTTTTCTATCTCAGGTCGTGGTACAGTAGCTACGGGTCGTGTCGAGTGTGGTCGCATCAATACTAACGATAAAGTTGAGCTTGTAGGTCTTCGTGAGACACGTGAGATTACAGTCACAGGTGTTGAGATGTTCAATAAATCTTTAGACTACGCAGAAGCGGGTGAGAACGTTGGCCTATTGATTCGTGGTCTGGCTAAAACAGATATCGAGCGCGGGATGGTTCTTGCTGCTCCAGGTACCTGCAAGCCTCACACTAAGTTTAAGTGCGCAGTTTACGTTCTTAAGAAAGATGGAGGTGGACGTCACACTCCATTTTTCTCGGGATACCGTCCTCAATTTTTCTTTAGAACAACGGATGTTACAGGTTCTGTAAAGCTTCCTGATGGCATAGAGATGGTTGTTCCTGGCGATAACGCTGAGTTCACGTGTGAGCTTATTAAGCCAATCGCTATGGAAAAAGGGATACAGTTTGCGATCCGTGAAGGTGGACGTACGGTAGCTGCAGGTACAGTTTCTGAGCTCCTAGACTAGGGTAAAAGAAAACTTTGACGTGCGGTAAGGGCTATAATGGTCTTTATCGCGCTGAGCTGTTGGGTGTGTAGCTCAGCTGGTAGAGCAGCGATCTCCAAAGTCGCCGGTCGGAGGTTCGAATCCTTCCGCACTCGTTGAATAAAAACAAACAAACTGCTAGAATGATGAGCCAAAAAACAGCACCGCGGATCCCAAAAGTAACGAAAAAAAGTTTTGCTGGTTTTTTCACCTCTATTAAGCAAGAGGCGAAGAAGGTCCACTGGACCTCCAAGCCTGAACTTTTACGTTCAACAAAAGTTGTTGTTATAGCAACACCTGTATTCGGCTTCTTAATTTATGGGGTCGATCTTGTTGTTCGGGGCTTTTTGGATATGTTGGCTATGTTGTTTGGGATCGTAGGATGAGTAAGGAGAAAGTAAAGGTCATGACTCAGTGGTACGTAGTACAGGCCCTTTCTGGACATGAAGCTAAGGTTCGTCGAAAACTTTGGAAAAATCGCTCGGCTGCGGGTATGGAAGAGATTATTGAAGAGGTTATGTTGCCTACTCAGAATGTCTCTGAAGTAAAGGGCGGTCAGCGCAAGGTACTCGAAAAGAAGATTTGGCCAGGTTACCTCCTTATTCGTATGCAGCTAACCGATGAGGCTTGGCACTACGTAAAAAATACAGGGGGTGTCATTGACTTTTTGGGGGGAGCTAAACCTACAATGCTCACTCAAGGTGAAGTTGATGAGATCTTACAAGATCTTGCAGATAAGAAAGAAGGTGTTGTCCAGAAGCATGAATTTGAGCCTGGCGCACGTGTAAAGATTAACGAAGGCGTTTTTGTTAATTTTATCGGTACAGTTGTAGAAGTTAACAATGAAAAAGGCCGACTTTCTGCCATGGTTTCCATTTTTGGAAGAGACACTCGAGTTGATGATATTGAGTTTTGGCAAGTAGAAAAAGTAACAGATGATAGTTGAGTAAGGTAGTAGAGTAATGGCAAAGAAAAAGAAAATCGAGAAGGTTATAAAACTTCAGATTAAAGCGGGACAAGCAAATCCTGCCCCTCCTGTAGGTCCAGCTCTAGGTGCTGCGGGCTTAAACATTATGGGCTTTTGTAAAGAGTTTAATGCGCGTACACAGAGTAAAAATGGGGAAGTACTTCCAGTAGAAATTACGGTTTTTGCTGACAAGTCTTTTACATTCATAACTAAAGAGCCTCCAGTATCGAATTTGATTCTAGCAGAGCTTCCTATCGATAAAGGTTCAGCTGAGCCTAACAGAACAAAGGTAGCAAAGCTTAAGCGCTCGCAAGCGATTAAAATTGCGCAACGTAAGATGATAGATATGGGCGTAGATAGTGAAGAATCAGCTGTTGCTATGGTAGCTGGTACCGCGCGTTCAATGGGTATAGACTTTGTAGAGGACTAAGAGAAATATGAGACAGTCAAAAAGACAGAAAGAAGTAAATCAGTTTGTAGATAAAACCAAAGTCTATTCTTTAGAAGAGGCTGTAGAGGTTTTGCAGGGCTGCCCCAAACCAAAATTTGATGAGTCTTTGGAGTTTGCTCTAAAGCTGGGTGTAGATCCTAAGAAATCAGACCAACAAGTGCGCGGCACGGTTTTTTTGCCTCATGGCACAGGAAAGCGCCGTAAGGTTGTTGTCTTTGCTAAAGGGCCAAAAGCTGAAGAAGCTCAAAAAGCAGGTGCTGATCTAGTTGGAGAGGAAGATCTTTTTGATAAAATCAAAGGTGGCTGGCTTGATTTCGATATTTTGATTGCAACACCTGATATGATGCGTCTAGTAGGTCGTTTGGGTAAATTGCTCGGACCTAGAAATCTTATGCCAACTCCTAAGGCAGGTACAGTGACTTTAGAAGTAGGACGTGCGGTTCAAGAAATGAAAGCAGGTCGTGTTGAATTTAAGACAAATAAGATGGGAGTGATTGACGCTGCCGTTGGAAAGCTTTCTTTTACTAAAGACCAGCTTGTTGAGAATGCGAGAGCGCTTATATCAGCGATCATTTCAGCAAGGCCTGCAAGTGCTAAAAATTATATGCAAGGTTTGAGTTTAGCTTCGACAATGGGGCCTGGGCTTAAGATTTCTGCGCGTGAAACATCTATTTAAAGAGGCGACTAATGAGAGCGGAAAAACAACTATTGCTTGACGAGATAAAAGAGAAAATCGAATCGTTCGAGTCTTTTGTCGTAACGCGTTATGATAGCTTAAATGCCGTTAATGCAAGGGAGTTCAGAAGAGAGATTGCAAAGCTTGGTGCTGAGTATGAAGTCGTACGTAAACGAGTTTTGTGCAAAGCTGCTGAACAGGCTGGCGCTACTCTTGTGGAAAAAGACTTAAAAGGTCATATCGGTGTGATTTTCACAAAAAATGATCCTGCTGCTATTAGCAAATCTCTTATCGATTTTAGTAAAGAAAAAGGCGATGTTTTTGAACCTTTAGTCGGGCGCATTGATGGAGAGATGTGCAGTGCTGAAGATGTAAAGAAAATTGCAAGACTTCCAGGTAAAGATCAGATGCGTGCCGAGCTGCTCGGTCTTTTTGAAGCGCCAATGGCTCAGATGCTTGCTACAACTGAAGCTATTTTGACAAGCATCTTGCACTGCCTAGAAAATAAAGTTAAACAATCTAAGTAAAACACGTGAGGTAAAGCCGTGAGTAAAGTTGAAGATTTAGTTGAAACCCTAAGTGAGCTTACCGTTCTGGATATGGCAAAGCTTAAAGAACTGCTTGAAGAAAAATGGGGCGTTAAAGCAGCAGCAGCAGCTGTTGCAGTAGCGGCTCCTGTTGCAGCAGCAGCTGATGCTGCAGAAGAGTCTACAGAGTTTGAAGTAACTCTTGCAGAAGCTCCAGCAGACAAGAAAATTGCAGTTATTAAGGTTGTGCGTGATGTAACAGGTCTTGGTCTTAAAGAGGCTAAGGACATTGTTGAATCAGCGCCTAAAGTCCTTAAGGAAAGCGCAGGCAAAACTGAAGCTGACGAAATCGTCAAGAAGTTTGCTGATATAGGTGCTAAAGCTACACTAAAAGGTCTTTAAGAACTGATCTTAAAGCCTATGAGAGATTGAGGGCGCCGTCTGAATAGGCGAGCGGCCCCCTTTTGTTAATGTCTTTTTAAATCGAGGAGCGGGTTCTAATTATGCTGAAAAAGCCTCCCCAAAGGGTGAGTTTTGTCGACAAGGAAGAGATTATAGATCTCCCTAACCTTATTGAAGTTCAGATTAAATCTTACAATCAGTTTCTTCAGGCCGACATGCTTTCTCATGAACGCGAAAACATGGGTCTAGAAGAAGTCTTTAGAGAAGTCTTTCCCATCAAATCTTACGATGAAAAGACCATATTGGAGTATCTTTCGTATTCTTTAGGTGTTGCTAAACATACGCCTGAAGAGTGTATCCGTAGAGGGATCACTTACAATGTTACTTTGAAAGTCCATCTTAGACTCACGGATGAGACGGGTATCAAAGAAGAAGAAGTCTATATGGGAACAGTTCCTGTAATGACGGATAAAGGGACCTTTATCATCAATGGGGCTGAGCGCGTAATTGTTTCTCAATTACACAGATCTCCGGGGATTTCTTTTGAGTTTGATCGCCATCCTAAAGGTAATGTACTTTATTCTTTCCGTGTGATTCCTTACCGTGGAACTTGGCTAGAGGCAAGTTTTGATATTAATGACCTAATCTACATCTTTGTAGATCGTAAAAAGCGTCGCCGTAAGGTCTTAGCGACAACCTTCTTGCGTACACTAGGTTTCTCGAGCGATTCTGATATCATTGAAGAATTTTTCTCTACAAAACGCACAAAGTTAAAGTCGGAAAAAGACTTTGTAAAGCTTGTTGGTAAAATCCTTGCAGAAGACGTTGTTGATGAAGTAAGCGGCGTTGTTTTTGGAAAGGCTTCTGAAAAGCTTACAACAGCCATGCTTAAGCGTATGCTTGATGCAGGTATTGATGCAGTTCGTGTAGCAGAAGATGCTGATGAGACATCACCGATTATTCGTATGCTCGCAAAAGACCCGACAGACTCGTATGAATCTGCGCTGAAGGACTTTTATCGCAAACTGCGTCCAGGTGAACCTGCAACCCTTTCTAATGCACGCTCTGCAATCATGCGTCTATTTTTTGATCCTAAGCGTTATAACTTAGGCCGTGTAGGACGCTATAAGCTCAATTTAAAGCTTGGTTTTGAAACAACTGATGAGACATTAGAGACCGTTACATTGACTAAAGAAGATGTGGTTTCTGCACTTAAGTACCTAATAGGTCTTAAGCAGGGAGATGATAAGCTTCAAATCGATGATATCGACCATTTGGGTAATCGCCGTGTGCGCTCTGTTGGTGAGCTGATTCAAAATCAGTGCCGTGTCGGTCTTGCTCGCATGGAAAAAATGATCAAAGAGCGTATGAACCTTTTTGACTTCACATCAGATACCTTAACACCAGGAAAGATTGTTTCAGCGAAAGCACTTGCGGGTGTATTAAAAGACTTCTTTGGAAAATCTCAGCTTTCTCAATTTATGGATCAGACCAACCCTGCAGCAGAGCTGACGCACAAAAGGCGTCTTTCTTCTCTAGGGCCTGGAGGCTTAAATCGTGATCGTGCAGGTTTTGATGTGCGCGATGTGCACGTAAGTCACTACGGGCGCATTTGTCCTGTAGAAACTCCTGAAGGTCCTAACATTGGATTGATTACTTCACTCTCTTGTTTTGCTAAAATCAACGAATTTGGTTTTGTTGAGACACCTTACCGTATTGTTCGTGATGGAGTGGTGACAGAAGAAATTGAATACATGACTGCTGATCAAGAAGGGGATCTTGTGATCGCTCAGGCTTCGGCCCGTCTTGATGAGTTCGGCATGTTTGTTGATGATATCTGCTGGGCACGTCATAGTGGAGAATCTCTTGAGATTGAGACAAGCAAAGTCGATTATATGGACGTCTCTTCGAAGCAACTTGTTTCTATTATTACAGGATTGATTCCTTTCTTGGAGCACGATGATGCGAACCGTGCGCTTATGGGATCAAACATGCAACGCCAAGCGGTTCCTCTTTTAATTCCTG
Source organism: Chlamydiia bacterium (assembly GCA_041688145.1). Classification (GTDB taxonomy): domain Bacteria; phylum Chlamydiota; class Chlamydiia; order Chlamydiales; family JAAKFQ01; genus JBDNIV01. The sequence goes on from JBDNIV010000013.1 coordinate 66,840, forward strand.
AAGCTCCTATTGTAGGAACGGGATTAGAGGCACGTACAGCGCGAGATTCTGGTGCTGTAATAGTTGCAGAAGAAGAAGGTTCTGTTGATTACGTTGATGGTTCTGTCATCGTGATTGCTCCTAAAGATAACCCTGTGAAGAAAAAACATTACTTCTTGAAGAAGTTTTTACGTTCAAATGCAGGGACTTGCATTAATCAGACTCCTCTTTGTCAAATGGGAGATCAGATAAAGGCAGGGGATGTGATTGCTGATGGCCATGCTGTAGACCGTGGAGAGATTGCTCTTGGTAAAAACGTGCTTGTCGCGTTTATGCCTTGGTGTGGTTATAACTACGAAGATGCGATTATCATTTCAGAAAAACTTTTACGTAAAGATACGTACACATCGATTTATCTTCAGGAATTTGAGCTTACAGCGCGTGACACAAAGCTAGGTAAGGAAGAAATTACCCGTGATATCCCTAATGTTTCTGAAGAAGCGCTTGCTGATTTAGATGAAGGAGGAATTATCCGAGTTGGGGCAGAGGTCAAACCTGGTGATGTTCTTGTAGGTAAAATTACACCTAAGACAGAGACAGAGCTTGCTCCTGAAGAACGCCTCTTAAGAGCGGTTTTTGGAGAAAAAGCAGCTGATGTTAAAGACACTTCTTTAGTGGTTCCTCCGGGAACAGAAGGGGTTGTTATGGACGTCAAGGTCTTCTCTCGTCGTGATCGTTTATCTAAAACAGATGAAGACATCGTAGAAGAAGCAAGCCGTATTAAAGACCTTCGTCATGAGTATAAGATGCGCCAAGCTGAGCTGCAAATTGAACTCCATGAAAAATTAGGGGCGCTTCTTTTAGACAATCCTTCTCCTGGAAGCATAGTACACCGCCGAACAGCGGAAGTGTTATTGCAAGAGGGGCAAACAGTAAGTCAGGAAGATCTGGAAACTTTAGAAGAAGAAAAGCCAGAAGACCTCATTATGCCACAAACAGATGTCTTTAGTACTATTAAAGAGATCCTTGTGCACTACCATCGTGATGTAGAAGGTTTAGAAACAGAAAGTGCTTCAGAGATTGAGTTTACGAAGAAAGGGGATGTAGATCTAGAAGCAGGTGTAATTCGCCAAGTGAAAGTCTATATTGCTTCTAAGCGTAAGCTGCAAGTGGGAGACAAGATGGCAGGTCGCCATGGTAACAAAGGGGTGGTTTCAACGATTGTTCCTGAAGAAGACATGCCTTACTTGCCTGATGGTCAGACTATTGAGATCATCTTGAATCCTCTTGGTGTTCCTTCTCGTATGAACATTGGTCAGCTTTTAGAGACGCACTTAGGTTATGCAGCAAAAAAAGCAGGTATAGCTGTAAAAAGCCCTATTTTTGAAGGCTTTCCAGAAGAGCGTATTTGGGAAATGATGAAAGAGCAAGATCTTCCTGCTGATGGAAAGATGACACTCTACGATGGCCGCACAGGTGAGCGTTTTGACAACTCTGTTGTTGTTGGCTACATCTACATACTGAAATTAAGTCACTTGGTAGCAGATAAAATCCACGCAAGAGCGACTGGTCCTTACTCGCTTGTCACTCAGCAGCCGCTTGGTGGTAAGGCGCAGCAGGGAGGACAACGCTTTGGAGAGATGGAGGTGTGGGCGCTTCAAGCTTACGGAGCAGCAAATCTTCTTCAAGAGATGCTTACAGTGAAATCAGATGACGTTCAGGGGCGTACAGAGATGTATGAGCGCATTGTTAAAGGAAAGAACTTCCTCCATGCAGGCACACCTGAATCGTTTAACGTTCTTGTCAAAGAGATGCAGGGTCTTTGTTTAGATATCCGTGCAGAAAATGTTGACGATGAGAGCGCAGAAAATTTATTAGTTGAATAGGAGAAATGCATGTTTCGTGAAGAACAGTCTAAATCGACTCATTTTGATCAGTTAGTGATCAAAATAGCTTCCGATGAAGTCATTCGTGATGATTGGTCGCGCGGGGAAATTAAAAAACCTGAAACGATCAACTATCGAACGTTTAAGCCTGAGAAGGGAGGTCTTTTCTGTGAGAAGATTTTCGGCCCTTCAAAAGACTGGGAGTGTGCTTGCGGAAAATATAAGAAGATCAAACACAAAGGGATCGTTTGTGATCGTTGTGGTGTAGAGGTTACTCTTTCTAAAGTCCGTCGTGAGCGTATGGCTCATGTTGAGCTTGCAGTACCTATTGTTCACATTTGGTTTTTCAAAACACAGCCGTCTGCTATTGGAAATTTACTTGGGATCTCTACTGGAGATTTAGAGCGTGTGATTTATTACGATGAGTATATTGTAATTGATCCCGGTCAGACAACTCTCGAGAAAAAGCAACTCTTAAATGATAACGAGTACCGTGAAGCTCAAGAGCGTTTTGGCTCTTTGAGTTTTACTGCTAAGATGGGCGGAGATGCGATTCGAGACCTTCTTGCTAGTGAAGATTTAACAGGTGTTTTAGAAGATCTTAAAGATAAGTTACGTAAAACAAAATCAATGCAAGCGCGTATAAAGCTCGCAAAGCGTTTGAAAATTGTAGAGACTTTTGCTTCTTCACCGAATGATCCTGCCTGGATGGTAATGCAAAATGTGCCTGTGATCCCTCCAGATCTAAGACCTTTAGTGCCTTTAGATGGTGGAAGATTTGCAACATCAGATTTAAA
>JBDNIV010000014.1:0-26789 GCA_041688145.1 Chlamydiia bacterium
AAAGCATCTGGAGCTGTTTTTTTCAACTGAAGCAAATGCTTTAAAAGGAAGGTTTTTACACGGCCATAGGTAAGAGGTTTATCATGATGAGCTCCCCCAAGAGGTTCGGGCAATATTTCATCAATAAGGCCATTTTCTAAAAGATGCTCTGCTTGCAACTTAAGCATATCCGCTGCTTTCGTCTTTTTGCTCACATCTTTCCAAAGGATAGAAGAGCAACCCTCGGGGCTAATCACAGAATAATAAGAATGCTCAAGCATCCCAATCACATCTCCTACACCCAGAGCAAGCGCTCCCCCTGAGGCTCCCTCTCCAATTACAAGTACAACGATAGGCACTTTTAAGCGGGCCATCTCTAAGAGATTTGTGGCGATCACGGCACCTTGCCCTTTTTCCTCAGCAGCAAGACCTGCGAAAGCGCCTGGCGTGTCGATAAGAGAGATGACAGGGATACCCAGCTTTTCAGCAAGCTTCATGACTCTTAAAGCTTTTCTAAAGCCTTCTGGATTAGCATAGCCAAAATTACACTTTGTTCGGCTCTCAATATCACACCCTTTTTCTTGAGCTACAACCGCTACCTTTTGATCTCCAATGCGCCCAAAACCTGCAATAATCGCATGATCATTACCTGCAATACGGTCCCCTGAAAGTTCCATGAATTCGTCGAAAAGCGTCTCGATATAATCAACAGAATGAGGGCGATCAGGATGACGTGCAATCATAACACGCTCCCAAGCGCTTAAGTTGCTATAAACTTTTTCTTTAAGGCCCTTGAGCTTTTTCTCTAACTTTTTGATATCTGAAGAGCTCATAAGCCCGCCTTCTTGAAAACGCGCTTGTGAGCGCAAATCTTCAAGAGTTGCTTCATACTCGACAATCTGTTTTTCATGAGGCAAAGGAATAGTCGCCATAACTAGTTGTCTCCTATCTTGTTTACTGAAGAGGCCTTAAAAAGAGCTGAGTCATTAAAATCATGTACTATTTCTATCGTTGTGGGCTTTGTGATAACAATGGAGAAAAGCTCTTCCATATCTTCTTGAGCAAGTCTCACACAACCATCACTACTATACTTTCCAATTGTCGAAAGGTCTTCTTCCAGCTTGCCTGTCTCTGGGTTTACTTTCCATGCGCAGCCGTGAATACCATACCCTTTCGCAGGAGCACTAGCTCCTGAAATTGCTTTTGAAAAAGGAATCCAACGCGTGCCTACAATACGCACCATCTCCCTTCTCTCAGATTTAAAATACCCCATTTTACCCGGTTTATACACGCCAATACGGTCGCCTAAGCTATACTTTCCAATTGGAGTGAGCGAACCTGAGGTGCGGCTTTCATTAAGTCTACCAAGGCCTACAGGGTAGTTTTTTATAAAAACCTTTTCGCCTGTCTCTAGGTCGATATAATAAAACCACATATGCGAGCGCGACATATCGACAAGAATATAAAATTCAAAAGGCTTCTCGGGATCAAAAACATTAAAACAATCACCTGGGCGAAGCGTCTGCGTTTCATAGTCAGGGCACTTATTAAGACTCCTAGCAATAAAATGCTTCGATGTCTTGTAATGGCCCGCGTAGTCCCCAAGCCACGCTGATCTTCCTTTAATCCAAGAGACTCCAGGACGGTATTTTATAGTTTTCACAATAGGAAATTTAGACTCTCTTAAATCAAAAAGCTTCGCGATATAATCCCCTGTAGGCAAGCCTGTAAAGTCACTCACAGGCCACTGATCAGGTGCTTTTTCAAGCTCTTCTTGGCTTGTTCGCACCTCTTGCTCAGCACCATTTAATGAAGCGATCGCAACATCTTTACTATGAACAACTTCCGAATTAGCGGAAGTCCTATATTTGGAAGACTTCACCCCTTGGAAAGTGCCTAAAATCAGAGCTAATCCCAAGAAGCTCAAACCTAAAAAAACCGTTTTTTTCTTAATTGCCATTGGAGATATCTACCTTTCAATTAAAGAGACGATTATACCCTATTTTTTCATATTTTGCAATTTAGAACATCTAGCTTTTATAGGGATTGCTATTTAAAAATTTTAATAGACACGAAGGTCAAAAACCCCTCATAATAAGGCTATTATGGAAAATTATGAAATCTATCTAAAAGAAGCTATTTTTGCAGCTAGACTCGCTCAGCAGCTGCAAGCCTCTTACCAAGAGCAAGGATTCGATATTGAGTCTAAATCAACTCAATATGACCTTGTTACAACCGCTGATAAAGAAGCTGAAAAAGTCATAGCTAATCACCTACTTTCAGCTTTCCCTGATCACAGTATGCTTGGCGAAGAGGGTGGCATTACAGGCTCAGGGCCTTTTCGTTGGATTGTCGACCCTGTAGATGGCACAGTCAACTACGCACACGGCTTGCCGTGTTACAGCGTCTCTATTGGGCTTGAAATAGAAGGCAAGGTAGAAGTCGGTGTAATTATCGACTCTACACGTGATGACGTGTTTACAGCTATTCGAGGCAGGGGCGCTTTTATCAATGATAAACCTATCAAAGTTTCAAAAGTCACAAGCCTTAACCAAGCCATGCTTGCCACAGGCTTTTCTTACCGAATAGATCAAAGAAAAATCAACTTAGAATTTTTAGATAAAACTATCGGCCGAGGCTTACCTGTACGCAGGCTAGGCAGCGCTGCTTTAGATTTAGCTTATGTTGCTATGGGCCGCTTTGATGGTTTTTGGGAGCTTGGCCTTTCTCCCTGGGATGCCGCTGCTGGTGTCTTGCTTGTAGAAGAGGCGGGTGGAAAGATCTCTACTCTAGAAAAAGGACCCTACCACTTAGGTGATGCCTCTATTGTAGCAACTAATGGACATATCCATGATGAGCTAGTAGACCTTTTACAAAGCCCTTCTTCCTCTTCTTAAGAGAGCCATTTTTCAATAGCAGGCTTGGCTTTTACAAACATGGTATCTACAATTTTCATTGCATAAGTCATTCGATCAAAGTACTTCTTCAATAAAGCGCGCTCACGCACAATCATAGGTACTTCAAAAACAAGACGATGCAATAGCTCATAAAGGTCTTCTTCTCCTTTTCCATTTAGCTTATGCTGTATAAACATAAAAAGCCCTTCCATCAGCCCTGATTTATCTATGCCATCTTTACACGTAAAGCTAAATGAACCTGCACTTGAAATAGAGAGTGCTTTCAGGCTAATTAAACTGTAGCTTATGTCGATAAAAGCCTTTCTCTCATCTAAGCTGAAGGTCTCTTTTAAACCAAAAAAATCCACATGGATCAGACTGAAAAGGTCTTTTAGCTGCTCCTCACCAAGCTTAGATTCTAGGGTTAAAGGAACCTGGCACTCCCCTTTTTTAAAAATCATACAAAAAGCATCGATAAAAGCTTTTGCTTTATTCAGACTTATCGCCTTGCCCTCTTGAGCGTAAAACTCTGAACCCATAGAAAGTCTAGCTAAGTTTAGCTGTCCTTTAAATTCTGGATTTTCACTTAAGTCAAAAAGAGCTGAGCTTCTTGCGGACTCAAAGCCATTTTTCATATCCTGAAGATCGATTGCGAGGTGCGTATGGTAAGGATCATGTCTTAAAAAACCGAGAAACTCTGGAGCCATCACTGCACGATTAATATGAGATTGCATAATAGGACATGGCAAGCGCATAAGCTGTGAGCTTTTATTTTTAAGATTAGCTTCATCTAGAAGTGAGGGAAAATTTCCCATACCCCAAGGATCAAAAAGAGCTTCTGATGCCTCTTCTTGCAAAAAGTCCCACACCTTAATCAAAGGGCCATGAACATAGTGATCTAGCTCTGAAGAAAAATGCTTATATTCCCAAATAAGCTTATCAACGAGATCTTCGGAGTTTGCCTGCCGTCCATCACCCTTTTGACGCAGCGCTCCTCTTTTCACCAAGTCCTTGATAATAGAAAAGCGGCTATGATCGCTGATCATACGCACATGCAGCTCAAAACAAAGGGCGTGGGCTGATGCTATCAGACTTTTTTCATCAGCGCCTATTTTATCTTTATCTTCCACAAGCTCACCAAAATGCGCATGAGTAAGGGCTTGTCTTAAGAAATATAAGAAGTCTTTAAAGTAGTAGCTGCACGCTTTAACAGGCACATTGAGAAGAGAGTTTTTTTTGCTTGATGACAGCATAAGAGCCATAAGCGATTTTCTTAAAAAAAGGGCTACTTCCGCTTTTTTTCCACTAAAGCTCACTTTTAAAAAGCGATTCATAGGCTCTTTCAGGCGATCTATCACATTTTTTGAAAAAGTTTGTAAATCTCCATCATGCATCTCACTAAAGCTCAAAACAGGAGATAAATGGCTATCTGTATCTTCTAAAAGGGTGATGTCTATGCCTTCTCTCAAAAGTTCGGGCAAAAGATCGCTAAAGTAGTGGCCGCCTTTCTCCTTTTGAATAGAAAACAGCTCATAGTGTTCATCATTTTTAACGACTTCTAAGCTATCTAACAGCTCTCTTTTTCCTTGGACAGCTTCTCGTTTTTTCTCAAAAGCAAAGTCCTTAAGAGCTTTATACTCTTTAAGATCCATCACTTTTTGAAACTCTTCAGCTATTGACAAGGCGCCATAAGCCTCAATTTTTGCAATGGCAGCTAGTGTGATCGCTAAAATTTGCTGCTCTTTTTTAAGCTGCCTTTCCCCTTCAACTTCCCGAAAATGAGTCCTCAGGTAGTCTAAAACCCCTTTAAGCACTGAAGTAAATTCCTCTGGGCTATAGCCTCGAGAAAGCTTTTGCCACTCAGATTCTGCTAAAGATTCTGAGATATCACCGCTTGCGATCTCATGAAGGCTTACGCCTTGCACAAAGTCTACAAGATGATAGACAGCCTCCATCATTTCATGGTTGCTATTAGCTGGCTTTCGTCCTCGCGTCATGAGCATGCTCCTTACACTCACTCATACGCGATTTAGACTTAATTGATCAATGGGCAAAACTTTAAAGAAGATATAATTTTTTCTAATAAGACATTTGCAGCCTCTTCAGATTAAGCCTAATGAGGATGCTTGTACTTTTTCATAGCCAGAGCCACAAAAACGATCACAAGCGCAACTACTACCCCTGAAGCGATATTCACTCCCCAAAAGGCTGTTAAAAAAGCGCCTTTAAGCGAGGCCTCTACCCAATGAGCTGCCGCACTTTTTAAGTGATGAAGCGCTCTGAGGGTATCTTGGCTTTTAGAAAAAAGCCCTTCGAACAAGTGAGGGTTGAGATTACCTGTCATTGGGTTTTTAGAAAGCAGGCTTTGAAAAGTATGAAACTGAATATTATTCAAAATAGAGCCTAAGAGAGCAACTCCCATAGTAGCACCCGCCCATCTGACAGCTCCAAGCGTCCCTGAAGCAGCCCCTCTTTTATCTATAGGCACTGAGCTAATAGCAGATGAGCTTGTTGGAGTGTTTATAAGACCAATGCCACAGCCAAAAGTAACTAAGGCAGGAACAAGCATTGTAAAGCTTACAGCGAATTTATTTGCTGCAAACCAGACAAAGCTAAAAAAGAGTAACCCAAGACCAATAAGTATTGGTTTTTTAGGCCCAGACCTATCTGACATATGACCAGCTATTATGGGCACAGCAATAATAGGCAAACACGTTATAGAGGTAATCCACCCAGTTTCCATAGGGCTATAGCCTAAGATGTTTTGGAAGTAAAGGCCCCAGAAGACAGTGACCATAAGGACAAACTGCATAAAAAAAATGATCACACATGAACAAGAAAAGGTTCTTACTCGAAATAAAGCCAAGTCAATAGCAGGGTGCAGCTCACGCTTATCAAGGTAATAAAACAAGAGAAATGATAGAATAGTAGAGACTCCTATTGAGATAATAATGGGTGAGCTCCATCCCCACTCTCTTCCTTGCATAAGGATAACCACAAGACAAATAGTGCCTATAGCAAATGTTAAAAAACTGCCCCAGGAAAAGCGCTGGCGTACTCTTTTAGAAGGCTGCACAAACAGAAGAGCGAGGCCTATTCCAATCGCACTTACAGGAAGGTTAATCCAAAAAATCCACCGCCAGCTCACATAGTTGGTTAAAAAGCCGCCTACGAGCGGACCTAAAGATAAAAACAGAGCGCCTGCACCCACATAGATGCCCATGGCCTTACCTCTTTGCCCCACAGCAAAGCTATCGATAATAATAGCCAGAGTAGCTGGACCCATAAGAGCCGCTCCTATGCCTTGTAAAGCCCGGCTGAAAACAAGCCACTGTCCCGCAAAAGCCATCCCTCCTAAAGCAGAAGCAATAGCAAAAATAATAGATCCTAAGCAAAACATCCGGCGTCGACCTAAAAGATCCGCTAAGCGTCCTCCTGCAAGAACAAAAGCTGCAACGCTCAGCATGTAAGCATTAATAATCCACTGAAGCATTACATCAGAAACATGTAGATCTCTTTGAATCGTTGGCAGCGCTAAAGGAAGAACAGTCTGATCGATCATCATCATAGAGATACACGATGCCATAGCCCCAAGTGCCCACCACTTTCTATTTTTTTCTGCTACGAAAGAAGAGAGTTTTGGAGGAGATTTTATTGCCATAAGTTCCTTTTAACCCTTAATATGAATCTAGCCAACAAAATGCATAGCTAAGAGCAGAGTAAGGTCGCTATGGTACTTGTCTCGATTATTTTTTTACTAGGCTTAAGCTTTGGCTCTTTAGCCTTTTCTACAGCAATAAATGGGATCACACCGACCCCCTCATCTCAAGCTTCTGTCCAAGCTATGCTTGGATGCATACCTAAAGATACTGAAGTCATATACGATCTTGGATGTGGCTTTGGAGGATTGATTTTAAGTGCAGCGCGCACATGCCCAAGTGCCAAAGTAATTGGAATAGAAAACTCTTTTTTCCCTTTTATCATTGCTTACTTTAGGCAAAAAATAGGACGCGTTAAAAATCTAAAAATAGTGCGGGGAGATTTTTATAAAGCAGATTTTAACGCCTTAGCAGGCATTCTTAAAGAGTCCTATGAAGATATCGCAATGCACCTTCGTGAAGATGGCTTTAGAAAAAAACCTAAAAAGGTTTTTTTAGCCTACCTGTGTACAGGCGCTATGGAAAAGCTGAAGCCAACGTTAAAAAAAGAGCTGAAAGAAGGAAGCATACTGATTTCAAATTTCTTTAAGGTGCATGGCTGGAAACAAAGTTCATTCGAAGATTGTTTTTTAGACAAAACAAAGCCCAATAGAGACGTCTTTGTTTATACCTCAAAATCTGTCTTAGACCCATTTGCCTTAAGCCAGTCGATGATATCATCTGATTCATAGAGCGCTTTGCCATCAATAATAAGACAAGGCACTTGCTTTTTCCCGCCTAGATTCACTAGCTCTGTTGCCTTTTCCTGATCGCTAGTATCTTCTAGAGGCACAATGATTCCAGCTTCATCAATGTACTTAATGACCTTTTTACAAAAAGGGCATGTAGGCTTGTAATATAGAGTCAGTTCATGAGCCTTCATAGGGTTTCCTTTGGCCTTTATAATTTGATGTAATTCTTTCTGGGTAGAAGAAGAGGCTTTACTTGCGTAACAAATTTGCAAAAATAGAGTTGCAGCAATTGTAAAAATTCCAAGTGCTCTAATGCCTTTTGACAACCTAAAAAAATTCTTTGACAACACGTCTTTCACTGTGGCCTGTTTCTCCTAAATTCCTACTCTTTATTCTACCTTATACAAGGCTTTTTTTGCTATTAGGCTGCTGGTCTGAAAATTGCATATCTACCTAGACTTGAATAGCGCTTTTTGGTAGCGTTTCTTACAGTTTTTATCATATTTATAAAACCCAGATAAATAGGGAATCTTTTATGTCTTATCGCCGCTTTTTTAACCGCTCACTACTGCCTTTTGCAATCCTGTGCATCTGTGCAACAACTCCTTTCTATACTCATGCTAACGCCCCTAGCCAAGAGTCTTCAAAGAAATCCCCCTCTTCTTCTTTGAAGCTTATCTCAGGCTCTGTCGAACATCCCATACTATCTCAGCCTTTTACTGAGCTTTTAGAATATTTAGAAGTACCCTACGAAAAAGACAATCTTGACTCTCTTATGCAAGCACTTAAAGTGCGCTTTGACAGAGGCAGTCGCGAGATCTGGGAAATCCCCAATAAAGAGATTAAAGATAAGGCAACTGTTTTTTCTCTTCTTGAAAAAGTAGGCGTCCTATCTGAAGTACATCCCAAACATGCCCATTATGACTACGCTGTTGTGCTTGGAGCAACCTGTGTACGTATGCAAAAGCGTTTGGCTCACTTAGATCGTCTTTATAAATCAGGCGTTCGATTTGATCGTATTATTTTGCTCAGCTCAGAAAGGCCACTAAACCCAGAAATCGAAAGTAAAGAACAGATCTTAAAAGCAGCAGAAAATGTTCCTGCTTTATCTTATGATGGGAAAGGCCCCTTACCAACAACTGAAGGAGAAGCTTTTGCCTTTTACCTCAAGCATCTTTCACTAGACTCAGAGCTAAAAAAAATTCCCTGCACACAAGCGTCTGCCTCTATGGAAGAAAAAGCGCCTAACCACTTGCGTCCTAACACAGCTGATTCTGTTTGGAAATGGCTTAAGGCAAACCCTAAGCCAGGGTCTGCTCTTGTAATTTCGAACCAACCTTACGTAGGGTATCAAGGCCAGGTTTTACAGAATCTTTTACCAGAAAGTTTTTTAGTAGACACTGTGGGAGAAAAAGCTACACCTGATTACGAAACTATGACCGTTCTTAACGCTCTTTACCGATGGTTCCAAACAGAGTATGAGGTACTAAAGGAGCGTAAATAAGAGTCTTTAAAACCAAGCCTCTATTGCGTTATTTAATAGGCTGTGCTGAATTTTTATCACTAACTACAAGAAGGCAACCTATGCAAATTAGACCAATGCCTACAAGAGATAAAAAGCCTACGACCTGGTCGTAGATGAACCAATCCAAAGCAAGCGCAAATATTACCGTAGAGTAAAGGACTGATGACACTTTTGAAGTGTGTCCATGCTGATAAGCGCATGTCAAAAACGACTGGTAGAATGTGGCTAAAATTCCAATGATAAGCAAGATCCCCCACATAAAAGGCGTAGGCGTTTGCCAAGAAAATAAGATTGGAACAGCCGCAATAGGCAGTGAGCTAATTAAGTAATAAAAAATGATTTTTGTCGGAGATTCTGTTTTTGTAAGCTTACGCACGCTCACAACTGCAATAGCTCCAAAAGCGCCTGATAAAAGTCCTACAACCATCGACCACTGAAAGATATGGGCATCAGGCCTTAAAATAGTAAGCACTCCTAAAAAGCCAACAGCAAGCCCCCACCAAACTTTTGGAGACATCTTTTTCCCTAGCCACAGCCATACGACAAGAGGAATAAAAAGAGGACGAGTATAACTTAAAACAAGTGCATCGACTACGGGCAAGTATTTAAGCGCATAAAAAAGAGCATACATCGCCGCTAAAGAAGCACCCGCTCGAAGCAAGTGTAGATGAATACGATGAGTGGCAAGTGACTTGCCTTGACTCTGCTCACGTGCAAGCATAGGGAAAAGAGTCATCAAACTAAAAACCTGACGAAAAAAAACGATCACTTCGTTGGGAAGTTTATTTGTAGAAAACTTCACAACAAGCGCTAAAATAGCATAAACAAGCGCCGCTAAAAGAGCATAAACAACAACCAACGACAACTTATGTGACTTTTTACCCACTTCCCACTCCTATAAATTCATAATATAAGAGAAAAAAATTATTATCAAACCAATTGAATAAATCACAATAATTCTACACAATGAAATCAAAATAAAACTAAAGGGATGAAAATGCGTATTGCAATTGTTGGATCGGGAAAACTTGCTAAAGCTCTCCTCTATGATCTTCCAGAAATTGATAGTGGCATAAAAACAGAACCTTGGAATGCCTCTTCAAATGCAGATGTCATAATCCACGCAGGATCTGGCAATCAGTTCAAAGAGGTGATCTCTTTTTGTGAAGCTAAAAAAACTCCCCTTATTCAAGCATCAACTCTCAAAGAATTGCAGCCTCCACAAAAGCTCTCTTTTGTTTACGTAAAAGCTCCTAACCTTTCATTGCCTATCGTAAAATTCACTTATCTCCTAAAGCAAATTCGGACCCTTTTCCCACAAGCCGAAAAAGAGCTTATTGAAAGTCATCAAGCAACAAAAACAACTTTTGCTGGAACAGCTAAGTGCATAGCCGATGCATCTGGACTGGAGGCCTCTTTAATACAGAGTATAAGGGATGTGGGTGTTCAAAAAGATCTAGGTATCCCTGAAGAGCACTTAGAGAGTCACGCGCTCCATATACTAACTGTAGAAGAAGATGATGCCACTTTAACCTTTTCAACAAATGTGTACGGAACGCGCACCTACAGCATTGGCGCTGCCAAAATCGCACATAGCTGTCTCTTACTTGAGCCTGGGGTCTTTGAAGTAATAGATCTAATAGAAAAAGGTGCTTTACTCGGAAGTAATGCCCTTGCATAGAAGAGCTAACTCCCCTGACATATATAAGCTCATTATAATATCACATCCGCCTACAAACTCACCTGCTATATAAAGCTGTGGCAGCGTCGGCCAATCGGAAAACTCTTTTATAGCCACACGTAAAGCCGGGTCTTTTAACACATCACGCGTCTCAAAGTCTACGTCTACTTCCTCTAGTACATCTATGACTCTTCCAGAAAAACCGCACATAGGCATGATTCTAGAGCCCTTCATATAAAGGATAATATGATTTGCCTTTACCTCTTCAGCAATAGTCTGTTGAGCTTCTTCTATCTCTGATGGATCCAAAAAATCACTATTCATGTACAGCCCCTTTTAGCTCTTTTTTTTGCTCTGCCCATTCTTCAGGCGTATACGTATGAAGACTCAAAGCATGGAGCTTATCTTCAAAATACGATTTTAGCTGACGCTTCACAAGCCTATGTCTTTCCAAAAGAGGCATAGTAACAAAAGAAGCATCAATCACAACTGCATCCAAATGCCTCCCATCAGGGTCAACAATACACACCTCAGCATCTGGTAATTTCTTTAAAAGCGCCTGCTCTATTTGCTCTTTTAGCTCCATGCCCCTCCAAGGGTTTTTACATCATTGTACTCCCACACCCATTTATGGGAAAGTTAATTTAAATGGTTGATTATAAGCTGATTACGCCTAATAAACCCCTAAAACCACCCCTTGTAAAAAAACCACTTATACTTCCCTGTCATCCATAGTAATATTTTCCTGGGAAAATTAAGTCTTTTCCCTTATAATGGTGGGCGTCTTGGATATGTAGACAGGGTCGATTCTCCGCTTGGGTCTTTGGACTGTTTTTATCCCAGGAATTAGGCACTCTTGCTAGAAACAGGTTCTAGTCAGGGTAGTGTCTTTTGTTTTTATTACATAAGGAGTCCCAAGTGGCAAAGAAATTATATGTAGGCAATCTGCCTCATGCAGTAGATGATAACGAACTAAACTCAACTTTTGAAAGTTATGGCGACATTGTTTCAGCACGTGTTATTACAGACCGTGAAACAGGCCGTTCTAAAGGGTTTGGTTTCGTAGAATTCTCAAACGACGCTGACGCTGATAGTGCGATTGAAGCGATGAATGGTAGTGAACTAGGTGGCCGTCCTTTGACAGTCAACGAAGCACGTCCCCGTCCTGAGCGCACTGGCGGAAACGGCCCTCGTGGTGGATTCGGTGGTGGAAACAAAAGACGCTTCTAAGCTTCTTTTTTTCAGATCCGTTTGTTGAAATGCAAATAAAAGCGTCCTTTTGGGCGCTTTTTTCATTTAACCTAATCTTCTTAAAATCGACTACCGCTCATATCGCTTTAGTCTATCTCGATATATTCCGTATCTTCAAAAAGGTCAAAACTCGATATGGCTTCTTTTTGTCCCCATGAGCCTTTTCCTTTAGATTTATAATCAACACGGAACTGCTTTAAAGCCAGCTTGTCAAAGTTAAATCTCAAATGGTCAAACTCCTCCAACATATTACTCAGCTCTTTGGTCATATGTTTAAAAGGAAATGGAGTCGGTATAACTGCATTTGGCACTTTATAATATACACTAAATGGCGTCGCATAACTTCCTTCAGGGTAGTAGATATGTGTCTGTATAAGACCTGGAGTAGTATAAACCCCATTCTTAATAAACACTTTAGGAAAACTTGTAATATTAGGTGCTACAGCATACAACTTTAGCTGAGCTGTAGAAAGGCTACTAGCCTGAAACATATTAATCCTAGTGCCCGACGTAAACTGCATAGCTGACTGGAAGTCGTAATAGGGAGAGGCGGGGAACCTATTATCTACAACAAGGGTAAAATCAGGCGATGCACTTTCTATTTGAATATACGATGCCTCTGAAAAAGATAATCCTTTCCCAACAAACCAGCTGGCTGGCTGATCACCTTCATAGACAAAATGTGATGTACCTTTAAATGAGACCGCTCCTAAAACATCTACTCTCTGCGCTGCAGTGAAATACTCTGACTGGTAAAGAGTAAGGTAAGCGCCTACACTACCTTGCCCATTAAGCTTGAGGTCCCCTCCAATCTCTACCTTCGTCGGATTCAATAGACTAAGGCCTCCCTGAGTGTCGATGTTGAGACTCTTCATAGTTATTGAACAGCGAGAAGGCAAATCCCCTAAAATAAAACCAATATTGTTTACAAAAGCGCCCCCCTTACTGTAGCTGCTAAGTTCATTAGATGAAAATTTCGCGTCCCCAACATCTAGGGTCAAGTTACCTAATAATTCAACAGAACTACTGCTACCTAAAAGGCCGACAGATGCAAAGTCATAGGTGCCGGGCAAGCTGGGACCGAATAAATTTAAAGCAGCATTTGGAGCATTAATAGTTACATCAAATGCTGCATCAGATTCATAGCTAATAGTATTACCTGCTCTTAGTTGTGTAAACACTCCAAGATAGGCTCCTGCTGAGCTAAAGGGATCTGCTGTTTGGCTGCCTGATACCAGGTTAATTGCTTTTAGATCTGGACTGTTGATAACTACAGAGGGGTTTAGAGACGAGCTGCCTAAGGTAAGATTTTGGTCTGAAACAATCCCAATAGCTCCATAGGATTGAGAATATGCATTTCCTGCAATAACAATTTGTCCTGTAACATCCTTGATCTGAACCCCCAAACCAAAAGGAATCTCTAAATCTGACCTAAAGAGAACTGCATAATCCTTATCCTGCTGACCTGTTATCATACAACCTAAACAAGCTGGGGTGTTAATAGCGCTTCCTCCTTCAACCACAATATCTTTTGCCCCTTGTACAGTAGTATGACATAGCGCCTCAGTGTCCACCTCAAGAGAAAAAGCAACAAAGCCTACACCTGCCCAGGCATCTGCTTCTGAGCCTCCCTTGATGATAATATCGCTCTCGCTCATATTTATATTTATATTAGCTGGTTTAGACGTAGTCTCAACACTCCCAAAAATCACCTGACCTACGTGGGCCCAGGAGCTAGAGCCCCCTCCTGTAACTTTAAGATTCCCTCCGTTTATGCAGGTCGCAGTAATGCCTCTAAGTCCCTCTGGATTTTGAGTTGCTAACTCACCTACAAAGGCAAAACTGGTATCGCTTTGTCCACCTGTTACTATGATATCTTTTGCTGTAACGCGCAGTTCTGAAATAAGGCTGTCAGTGTTGTTATTGCCTACCCAAGCAGGTTTTGCATTTCCAGTAATTGAAAGTGTTCCTTGGCAGGTAATATCCTGAACCCAACTTACACCTGAAATTTCGTTTGTGCCTATTCCAATATAAGCCTTTCCTCCCTGATCAGCATTAGAATTTGAGCCCGCAGTAACCGCAATGTTACCCGCAGTATTAATTGTTATATTACCTGCGTTGATCCCTATATTATATTGAGAATCGCTCGCATTGATAATGAGATCTCCGTAGTTGGTAATCTCTACTTCGCGTGCAGAAATAAATCCTGAGTTTAATGCAGCTGTATCACTAGACTTTAAAAACTTAACATCACGGCCTGTAATTGAAACTTTTGAAATGCTTCCACTAAGATCCATAGTTCTATAAAACAATACATTTCCCGCAGCATTGAAGGTCAATGTAGCTGCCTCAGGCCCTGACAATGTTAAGTCTGTCAATATCGAAATATCTCCATTACCCGACCCTGTATCTGCTCCTGTTTGGACAATAATATCTCCCCCAGCTGTAAGTCCTGCATGGAGTGTAGACATTAAAAGTTTTGCACTGCCTCCTGTAGGCTTAAAAGGCGTTTGTGTTGTGACATTTTGTTCAGAGCCTTCTGTAGTACTGATAATAGATAAGTCATAAGGATCGAGAAGTAATGTTCCAAACAGCCCCTTAGCGCCTCGCAGATTAGCGGCTATTTTAGGATTGTAATCCAGATAACCCCCTGATACTTCTACTAAGCCTCCCTTCCCTGATATCTCATCTCCATAGACTGAAGCCTTCCCATAAAATTGCGTAGCTCCATCTGCCCATACAATAACCCTTCCTCCATTGCCTGAGCACCTCGCATTAGCAGAGACTGCAACTTCAGGCCCAACATGCGTCCAACTTGCATGAGGCTGCGCTCGGTCTTTTCCTTGAAATGAGCCCCCTAGAAAAACCTCGCCCCCACCTTTGGAGCCTGAAGCATCAATTTTTGCTTTTCCTAAAGCAAGTACCTCATCTGCAAAAATGCCAATATAGCCGCCAGTCCCCTCTTTATTTTGAGCAGACAAATCTCCCGCAATTTCAATACGGCCCTGATCTGCTGTAAGTAAAATGCGGCCATTTTCCTCTTTGATACTAGAGGCTTCCACTACACCTGAGCATTGAATAGCTAAAGCATACACATTTCCATCAGCCAAAAGCTCTGCTTTTATGGCTTCAATAGAACCTGTCTGAGTGATTCCAGCCCCTCTCTTCTTTAACGGCTTTTCACTTGCAGGCTTTTTGATAAAAACTCGCTGATCACCACTGGGTTGAAAAATCACATGCTCTGCTGCGCTAAGAGCTACAGTTCCCTTAGGGGCTTTTAACATACCTTCATTTGTAATGCCGTAGCTTGCAAAAATGATATCCCCATCCCATGCCTCTATCATTCCAAGATTTGTAATCTCAGCTTGAGATGTGCCAACAAGCGATATTCCTGAAGTGAATCCCTCCTCACCACTTTTTAAAAAATGCTCAGTATTCATGTCGAGGGTAGATGCTAAAAAAGAAGCCGTGCGGATTATAGCTTCGCCTCCTATGAAAATCCCGTTTGGATTTACGAGGTAGACGCGGCCATTAGAGATCAAATTTCCTAAAAGCTGGCTTTCATGCTTTCCAACAACACGATTGAGTACAGAGGCCTTTGAGTCAGGTAAAATAAACTCAAGAGTCTTTCCTTGATCTATAGAAAAATCATCCCAATGCAAAACTGCTTTATCACTAGCAGTAATTACTTGATGTGAAGATATAGGCTGTGAGATTTCAATAGAGCCTGATACTACCGTATGCTGCGAGCTAAAAAGTGGTACTATTGCTACTTGAAAAAGACACAGTTTCCAGAATACATTCATAGGACTTAGGCCCTTATTTCTCTATTTCTTCTAATAACTGCAGGTTAGACTAAAGTGCCCTCTTCGTCCAGTACTTGGTCGATCTGGAGCCTTTATAAGCTGAAGACCTAGGTCAAAACGAAAGCTTAACCACTGACCAATACTATAGCGCACACCGGGCCCAAAGCTTGCAAGCTTACCGAGTTTTTGATTTGCTGATCCATCATCAATATCTTTGTAATAGCTATGGCCATACCCAAAATCAAAAAAGAGAATAGGAACTAGGCAATCTGATATCTTTTTATCCCGAAGAGCATAATTGAATATATTTATCTTTGGAAAGCGCGCTTCTACAGATAAAATGCCTGCATTATCTGCTTGGACTTCACGTTCGTGGTACCCTCTTACAGAATCCCACCCTCCAAGAGAAGCTGTTTCACTTGCCGGAAGGCTCGCTGCTGCTAGCTGCGTTTGTAACTTTAGCACAAGAGAAGTCGATCGGATAGGCCATGTGTGGCGCACCATAAAACGTCCATACGCATAAAGAGATTGTGCATGCGTTCTAAAATCTCCATAAAGAGTCTCGTTCATGTGAGGAAAAAGCTGCCCAGGAGAAAAGAAAAACTCAGACTCAAACAGCATGTTGTGCTTGGGAGTGTCGATTGTAACCCCATAGCCTGAAGCAAATTGAAAAAGATTCATGCTTGTCTGTAAGATAGTCGTCCCACCCAATAGAATATTGTTATCTGTGCGTTTGAAATCAGCACCTAATCTAAAGGTATGGAGCTGGCCTGCTCCAGGAGCTGTAGGAATCTCGTATCTTAGGCTCACTTGACCTGAGCGTCCACGAGACTCATGCACAATATCAGGAGGCAAGTGAGGATGTACTGAGGCATATCCTCCATAAATAATAAATATATGCCGCCAAGGTAAAAAAGCTGTATAATGAGCGCTATGACCTATAAATTGTCTAAAGTCAGGTGACGAACTAAACTGATAAGAAAAAAGACTTCCCAGCCCCAAAACATTACCCACATTACATCCAGTAAAAACGCGATCATACTGTGTAGACGAAAAGCCGGTATTGTCTGCCCCCGCAAACAGCCTTAAGGGAGCTTGATCTTTCACCAGTACTTCTATATCTGTTCTTCCCTCACACTCAGAGGGAGAAAAGACTACATCTGCATGGCGAAAAGGATTTCTATTAATCCACGCGATATCTTGAGTAAGCACATTTGAGCGTATCGTATCCCCTTTTTTAAGGCGGATAGCTTGATCATAGCTTTTTTTAGAGAACCATTTGCCTCCTGAAATTGTAATTTTATCAGCACGACTCTCCAAAACTTCAAGGCTTAAAACCCCGCCAGTAATATCTTGCTCTGGCACATTCACTAAAACGACAGGCCTTCCTATATCTCGATAGAAAATGACTGTTTTTTTCTTGATCTCAGTAATCTGCAAAGGTGTAAGCTCTTGACCCATAAAGCTGCTTAAGCAGCTATGCAAGGCGCCTACCTCATATTTAGATAAATCTAGATCATAAGCATCTACACCTTTCATCTTAGTCTCTTCTAAAAAAGATTCAGGAACTTTTGTTTTATAAGGGCAAAGAGCGATTCCTTTTAAGCTATGAACAATAATGCGATCTTTATTCTTACGAAAAGGCGTTGCTGACTTGTCCATTTCTTTAGGTTGCATTTGATCTAGAAGTAATGAATCTGAAGAGAAACCTAAAGATACAATTGCTATGGAGGCAAGCATGAACTTAACAGACAAAGGCCTCATACATGCACATACTTTCATAAAATCCTCTTAGCTAGCATTAAGCAAGCTTCCTTATTTACAAGGCATAAAGGATTTCTTTAGTTTTTGTCACAGAAAAACTAAAGCAATGCACAGAGAATATTGCAGATATTTTTAAGCTTCAGGACTTGAAGCAGGATCAGAGCCTTCTCCCCCTAGCCAACTCGGAAGACATGATTTAGCCCAGTTCCAAGCTCTTGATGAATAGCTCTCATATTTCCCACGAAAGTCTTTTGCTGTTTTTTGAATATGAGGCCAATAAGCGTTGCCAGGCTCTATACCATGATTTTCATAAATGCCCCCAGAAATAGAGTCAACCAAGATTACGCTAAGATGATCACTATCGTAAGGATTGAAATAATCGATTCTATCGGCTCTGCACATTACATTGGTTAAAGAAGCAAACTCTTGCAAAGGATGCTCATGTGCACCATAAGTAATCATGTGAATTTTCTTGCGGTATTCAGGGGGAAGCTTACTTGCTGCACGGCTCGTAATCAAGCCTCCTTGACTGTGCGCAATATGATAGATACATCCATCACCTTCAAGGCCCCCTACTTCTTCAATAAGCCCTTTCCAATGTTCAACAAGCGTATTGACCAGATCTTCATTTATTTGAATATGTTTTTCCCAGATTGCAGCTGTGCTATCGTAAATCTGATGGCCTTTTGTCGGATAATAAACATAATGCACACGCGTACTAAACTCCTTAGAGACTGCTTCCCAAAGGTTTTTAGCATGTTCAATAGTGTATTGGATACCGTTAATAGTGCTTAGACGCACTTTAGGATTTATTTCATAGTCTCCAATAATCCCTGTACTTCCTAATGTTCCCATGCCCGACTTATACGCTCCTTCTTTAGAAAAGCTAGCTATTTCATTCAAGGAATACTCTAGGCAAGCAAGAAATAAAACGCTCACTTTATCTAAGCCTACATCTTTTACCCAAGACAAGTGTCTGCCAAAAAAACTAACCCCCTTTTGATACAGTGAATCCCTATCATCATAATGATAGTCATCATCATCAAAAATGGATGGCCGTAGCGCCTGGACTCCCATGCCTTTATTTTCTCCTTACCACAAGGGACTTTTTCTAAACAATCACGCCTTTAAAAAATCACTTATAAGCTGTTTAAGCACCTGATTTCTTCCTAAAAACTGCCCCAAAGTTTAACATAAATTCGAAAAAAGTACACATGGGAAAACATGAAATTCAAACTATACATATCTGAGTTTTTTGACCTCAAAGCCAAAGGCACTTCAATTAAAACAGAGTGCTTAGCAGGCCTCTCTACATTTGCAACCATGGTATATGTTATAGCTGTAAACCCCTCTATATTAGCAGATAGCGGCATGGATTTCGGTGCTGTTTTGGTCGCAACTATCCTTTCCACAGTAATTGCTACCGCTCTAATGGGCCTATGGGCACATTTTCCTGTGGCTATTGCGCCAGCTATGGGGGTCAGTGCATTTTTTACCTACTCCATA
This sequence comes from Chlamydiia bacterium, assembly GCA_041688145.1. Lineage (GTDB taxonomy): Bacteria > Chlamydiota > Chlamydiia > Chlamydiales > JAAKFQ01 > JBDNIV01. The sequence goes on from JBDNIV010000014.1 coordinate 18,800, forward strand.
GTTATTGGGCAGAATAAGCCATGGCAAGCAGCTTTAGGGATCGCTTTTTTAGTAGCGCTTACCCTCATCATTTTCCACCTTTTTCACTTAAGAAGAAAAATTTTAGAAAAAATGCCCAAATCTTTAAGTCGAGGCATTACAGGGGGAATTGGTCTTTTCTTAGCCTGTGTAGGGCTAAAAGATGTGGGCCTTATTGATACAAGCAATCTCTTCATCTCTTTCGGGCATATCAACTACTTAGAATGTGGCCTATTAGCTCTAGGCGTAGCTGTTGCTCTTACTTTAATGCGCTTTAATATCAGAGGTGCTTTTATAGTCGCTATTTTATCTATCTGGATTTTAGCACTTGTAATTGGAAAAACAACGTGGCAAGGCATTGTCTCTTTACCTCCTTCTTTGATGCCTACTTTGGGTGCTTTTGACCTAAGAACTATTTGGAACTTCGACTATCTAAAGATCTATTTTTCTCTTTTTCTAGTCGCTCTTTTCGACTCTTGCGCAGGCCTTATCATCTTAGCGCGACAAGCAGGTCTTACTGATGAAGGCGGCAAGATTATGCGCGCACAAAGAGCACTTTTACCCGATGCTTTAGGCAGCTTATTTGCAAGCCTCTTCGGCTCTGCAACGCTTGCTATTCATCTAGAATCTTCCTCAGGAATCAAAGCAGGTGGACGCACAGGCTTAACTGCAGTTGTAGTGAGCCTTCTATTTCTACTCTGCCTATTTTTTTATCCCCTAATCTCTTCAATCCCCCACTTTGCTTCAGATTCTGTTTTGATGATTTTAGGAGGGATTATGCTAAGAGAGGTTTTTGATATCCCCTGGAAAGATTTGAGCGAATCAATTCCTGCTATTTTAGCAACAGCAACTATGCCGCTAACAATGAGCATTTATAATGGATTTTTAGTGGCCTTTTTAGCCTACCCCATCGCAAAGGTCGTCTTTGGCAAAGCCAAAGACGTCCCTGTGATGTTATGGATATTTTTTCTTAGCTTTTGCTGTGCAGCTTAGCCTCAGCATCTTTCTTTAGATACATTTTCTTGATCATTTGAATACTGTTAGGTGCGCCGCTCTGAGAACCCTCAGCTTCTAGCTTCTCTACGACATCATAACCTGAGATCACTTCTCCAAAGATTGTGTGGTTGCCATTAAGCCACCCTGTAGGCGCTACAGTTATAAAAAACTGGCTACCATTTGTATTCGGGCCAGAATTTGCCATTGCCAAAAGGCCTTTTTTATCAAACTTCACTTTATCTGTGCACTCATCAGCAAAAGACTTACCCCAAATAGAGACGCCTCCACACCCAGTACCATCTGGGTCTCCTCCTTGGATCATAAATCCTGGAATAATCCTATGGAAAATGCAGCCATCATAGTAGCCTTTTTCAGCGAGTTTAATCATGTTTTCACACGCTTTTGGTGCTACATCAGGCTTAAACTGAATTTCAATATTTCCTTTACTTGTCTCAACGATAATTACTGGCTGCGTCATATCCCCCCAAGCGCAAAAACCTAGCAAACAAAAAAGAAATGTCCATAAACGTTTTTTCATAACCTTTAAATCCTTCTTTTTCTTGCTCAAGGTTTGTTAATAGATGTGTTTTAACGAACGACATAACTGCGTACGTTCGAAGGGCTCATCTTATCCCCTTAAATAATTAACCTCAAGGTGAAGAAATGATAACCAAAAGCTTTACAAAGCAAGTACTTCTTGAATTGCACGCACTAAAAAACGTGCCCCATACCCTACAAGAACTGCGCCCGCAATAATGCTTACCCACTTTAGGCGGGTATCATTCATAAAGCGCTTCCCAAAAGAGCTTAAAGCTGCCAAAAAAGCGCCCCATATAAGCACTCCAAGTATCAGAGTAGAGCTCGCAAGTAAGCTCGTCTCACCCTCACTTAAAATAGCCGCAAAAATGCCCACCCACCACAAGATCCCAACAGGGCTTGTTAAAGCTAAACCTAGACCTAGAAAAAAGCCATTCTTCCCTCCATCTGCTCTAGACATCTTTAAAAGGTGGCCTTTACATCCCTTATAGATACTGCGGGCACCTATGTAGATTAATAGAGCAGCTCCGAGTGTCCACAAAATAAGACGCACTGCTGCGTGTTGCATCACCGCATTCAAGCCATAATAAACTCCTAGAAGACAAATAAAGTTGCCTAAAGCACCACCTAAACGAACAGAAAAAGAAGACCAAAAGCCGATAGAAAGGCCTCTTCGGATCATCTCAAGACTCACAGGACCTATTGGAGCCGCAAGTGAAATCCCGAGCAAAATATTATTTAATAGAGTATTTATCACAAACTTCAGCCTATAGAGGCAATGTATTTATTTCAAAAAAAAGAGAAGCAAAAAGAACTCGCTGGAAAAATGCATCATAAGGCTCTAGCCTAGATTTCTTGTCTTCTAGTAGACTGACACAATAATAGCCTCATTCTTAGCTAGAAGGAATAACAAAATTATGACAAAGGCAATAGCATCTGTAAAAACTAGAAAGGCAAAATCACCTTCCAAAAAAGGCGTCATCCTTAAAAAGCATGAACTAGATATCCCTCACTTAGTTTCTGCTAGAAACTACCCTTTCCAAATAGAGCTTTCGTATATCTTAAACGTCTACTTTGATCAAAAAAGCGATAAGACGCTCTCATCTCTTCTTGAAAAATACGCGACCTATTCACCTGAGCTTTTAGACCGCATTGAATTTATCATTATTGATGATGGCTCCCCAAAACCTATCACCTTACCAAATGTAAACCTCAATATCACACATGCTCGTATCGATGTGAATAAGCCTTGGAACTCTGCTGGCGCTAAAAACCTAGGCTGCGTCTTAGCCTCTTCAGACAAAGTGCTCATAACTGATCTTGACTATGAGTTTCCTGAAAAAACACTTCAAAAAATGATCCTTATGCGCCCCTTAAAAAACCGCATCTATAAGTGCTACATTGAAAATTCCGATGGCTCTTACAATCGCCCACACCCGAATACATTTTTACTCAGCCGGGCTCTATTTTTAAAACACCACGGCTATGATGAGGAGTTTGCTGGCTTCTATGGTTTTGAAGATACGCTTTTTTACCGAGGACACCGGACCCATGGCAACCCCATATTTAAGCTAAGTAAAGCTTACAGTAAAAAAGAGCGCACAGTTGATCGCAAAAAAGCATATCATTCTCTTGTTCGAGACCTAGAGCGTAACCGCCCTATAGAAAAACGCAAACGTGAAGAATGGTTAAAATATGGACCTTATGGAGGTCATAGCCGCAAGATGCTTAGATTTCCCTGGACACTTGTAGAAGATCGTGAGAGAAAACCTCACAAACTACCTAAGATAAGAAAGCACTGGCTCGGCCGGTGGCCTGTCAGATATCTAAAAGGGCTTTTATTTTCCCGTTAGCAGATATTTTTAAGCGTCTAATAGACCCCTTTTAAAATTGTTAAAAAAGCTATCCATTGACAAAATGGCCTGAATTATAGAGTCTATATAGGGTGGATTCGCTTAAATATATATAAGGATACTTATGACTACAGTTTGCTCATCTTCTGCGCTAATGACCCCCTATCACAATAAAGAAATGCGAGCGCATCTTTATTCTGCTGTTAAGGCAAGGCTTACTAAGAGGCTAATAAAGAGTCAGCATGAAAGGATTACTCGAGTTGTTATCAGCTCTACCCTCCAGCGAGAAGCTTTGGAAGAAGAAGCAACTCAGTTTAAAAAAGACCTTACCTCAGGGTCTTGTGTGTCTGATAAAGCTGACAAGCGCGCCTTGAAAGGAAGAATTAGCCGAGTATCTAGCAGAGAGTTTCTTGATACCAAACCAGGAAGAAGGTGTAGTAAAGAAATTTCTCAAATACTTGTTCCTGAAGAGGCAACAGGACATGAACAAGCTAATTCATTACCTGCAGCTAAAAGAAGCAGTTTAGGTACTGTCATACAAGAAGCTAAAACTATGTTAGAGATCCAAAGGACTTCTACAGGTCGACTAGAAGGCGCAGCTCCTGACGACATAGCGCCTCCCATTGAAAAAGAAGAGTTCCGTCAGCTTTTTGATGAGGTGCCCAAATTCGCTAAGGCAGTAGATTCAGCCTACCGACATATCATTAAAATCAGCACCTACTGCTTACGGCTTAATATCCTATCTGGCGAAGATGAAGAAAAGTGCTTACCCACCTATAGCTGGGGCGTGCACGAGGAAGACCGTTGCACATACAGCATGGCTCCCACAGAAGAAACAGCATAGAGGGAAAACGGAAGAGGTAGGATTCGAACCCACGGTCCCCGTGAAGGGACTTCTGTTTTCAAGACAGACGCAATCGGCCACTCTGCCACTCTTCCAAGAAGTCTCAAGTCTAGCTAATCCTGAGCTATTTTTCAATGCCTTAAAGGTCTAAACCTATAAAATAGCTCTTTTACCATTCTCTTCTTTTCTTGAAAGCTCCTTTTTTGCTACGATTACTTCTGGTAAATTTTAGGTTTTATTATGACTTTTGCAATCTCATCTCTTTTTTCTTTCCCTTTATCACTTATAAAAGATTGGGCAAAATCCGGATTTATGTTTCAAAAGCTTGCCTTATACGCTTTGCTAACTCTTTTTTCGACTACAAGCTTTGCCATATGGCCTTTTTCTACCCCCTGTGAAGATTTAAGTGATTGTAAGCCTTCAAGAGCAAAGCCAAACACCTTCTATGCCCTTTCACCTGAAGATTTTTTAAAAACAATGACTCTTGAGCAAAAGGTCTCCCAGCTTTTTATCGTCCCTTTCCCTGGAGAGCTTCTTGAAGAGAGTAATCAAGCGTACATAGAAGAGATGCCTATCGGCAATATCATCTTCTACAAGTGGGCAAATGGCTTAGATACAAAAGAGCAAATAAAGCGCCTAAGCTCTTCTTTGCAGGAAAAAATCTATGATAAAGTCGGCGTTCCTGCTTTCATAGCAGCAGATCAAGAAGGAGGCCGCGTTTTCACCTTGAAGCCTCTGACTCACTTTCCGAGTCTTATGGCACTTGGAGCTGCCAACGACCTTGGCATGACTCGGGCTTTTGGCTACGCTATGGGAAAAGAGATGTTAGAGCTCGGCGTGAACCTCTGTTTAGGCCCTTGTGTAGATGTGTGTACAGAGAGCTATAATCCAATTATTGGCACACGCTCTTTTAGTGATAACGCTTCTATAGTCACTTCTCAAGCAAAAGATCTGCTTAAAGGCTTAAATGAGAGTGGCGTTTTGACTGTCTTAAAACATGCACCCGGCCATGGCGCTGCGAGTGTAGACTCTCATAAAGCGCTTCCTACTATATACAAAAGCTTGTCTGAATTAGAAGACTCTGATTTCCCTCCTTTTAAAGAGCTTAAAGATCACGCAGATGGGATGATGAGTGCACACCTTCTTATCCCCGCTTTAGATCCGAATAAGTGCGCAAGTCTTTCAAAGCCTATCTTAGAAGGCCTTATAAGAAAGTCTTGGGCGTTTGATGGAGTGATATTTTCTGACTCTATTACAATGAGAGGCATCCTTAAAGAACCCAATCCTCAAGGAGTAGCTGATGCTGCTGTTGAAGCCTTTTTAGCAGGTAATGACTGCCTTATTATCGGAAGCCCAAATTCACTTGTCCCACCTCTAAAGCTCCAAGAAGCTATCCCGATGATTCAGCTTACACTAGATCAATTTAGGCAAGCCGTAGTTGAAAATACAATCCCTATAGAGCGTTTGGATGCTTCTGTTTTAAGAATCCTTAAAATGAAAAAAAGAATTCAAAAAACATACTGCTCTTTTATTCCAGATGGAAACTATAAGAAGCATGAAAATTTAGCTTGGGAAGTTGCAAAACAAGCGCTTACTCTCGTGTCAGATAAAAAGCTTTTAGATTCCATAGATACACGCCTTTTGGATAAACGGGTCGGGATCATAACACCTAAGCCTCTCCATGATAGAGTTATTAAATCGATGGAATACGCAAAAGTCTTAGATTATGTCCCTGAGGTGCAGACGTGCTACTACTCTAATGAAATGGTGCGCTCTACGGGAGGTGTAGAAAAATTCGCACACGTACTTGCTGAAAAACAAAACGATCTCGATATCTTTATATTCTTATCCAGCTCATATGATCAGTACCCCTGGCAAAAAGAGCTCATTCCCCTTTTAGCAAATCTTATCAGCCCTGATAAGCTAATATTTATTGGCATAGATCATCCCCAGGCTCTAATAGATACAGGTGTGCAAAGCACTCATCTAGTCTACCTGACTTACAGCTCAACACCTTGCAGCTTACTTACTGTTTGTGAAGCTCTAAACAGTAGGTCTGTACCTAAAGGAAAGCTTCCTATTCAGATAAAGCTTCCAGAAAAAAAATAAATCCCTCAAAATATAACTTAACTCACAAAAGCCTTGGGATAGTTAAAGCCTCAAGGATTAGCAAAGGGTATTTTATTATGAAAGGATTCGGAGCCTTTACACTGTTAATGATTCTAGGCGTTCTATGCGTAGGATGTCACCAAAATCAAGATGATGACGGTTTGCAAGCACACCAGCTTCGCGCTCTTGATATTCTTGAAAGCTTAGACAAGCCTGTATCTGATACGAGCGATCAATAAGCTAGTTTAAGCTTATTTACTGTTCTTCTATCTGTTTTTGAAATTTCCAGGCTACTTCTTGCGTTAGAACTGACGCAAGAATCTCACATCATTTTCTAAAAAGAGTCTAATGTCTGAGACTTTAGAAAGAATCATCAGTAGCCGCTCTACACCAAGGCCCCATGCATACCCTGAATATTCTTCAGGATCAATGCCTCCATTTTTAAGCACCTCTGGATGAATCATCCCAGCGCCAAGAACCTCAAGCCAGCCCGTATCTTTACAAATGCGACATCCCGATCCCTTGCAGATCAAACATGTGACATCAGCTTCTAAGCCAGGCTCTACAAATGGGAAATAACTCGGTCTAAAACGCACCTCAACATCTCCAAAAAGCTTTTTAAAAAAGAGTTTTAGAGTAGCTAAAAGATCTGCTAAGCTCACCCCTTTATCGACGTAAAAACCCTCGATCTGATGAAAAAGTACATGAGAGCGGACGCTTACATCTTCATTGCGATAGACCTTACCTGGAGCAAACATACGAATAGGAGGTGAGTGATTTTGCAAAGATCTTAGCTGCACATTTGATGTATGAGTACGTAGTAAAAAAGAGTCTGAGAGCCAAAAAGTATCTTGCATATCACGAGCAGGATGGTCCTGCGCAAAATTGAGACCCGTAAAATTATAATGCTCTTCTTCTATCTGAGGACCAAGAGCCACTGAAAAACCCATCGAATTAAATATATCGATGAGTCTATCCATAAAAGCTGTGATGGGATGAGCTTTGCCTTTTGGAGGCTTTTTACCTGGAAGGGTGACATCGAGCTTTTCAGCCTCCATTTGAGAGGCTACTTCGCTTTCGATTAAGAAATTTTTCTTCTGATCAATTTCTGAGAGGAAGCTTTGTTTAGCTAGATTTATCTTCTGACCGATTTCAGGACGCTGCGCAGGATCTACAGACTTCAGCTCCTGCATAAGAGCTTGAATAGAGCCTTTTTTTCCAAAATAGCGGACTCTTAGCTCTTCTAAATCTGAAGAGCTTTCAGCTAGGTCAAGCTCTCCTTGAAAGAGGCTTTGCAACTCTGCTATTTTTTCGTCCACGCTTAAGCGCCTGCCCTTTAGGCTGCAAGGCCTTTTTGAGAAATCTGAACAACACTAGCAAATCCCTGAGGGTCTTTGACAGCCATCTCAGCAAGTACCTTTCTATTTAAAAGGCTGCCTGCTCTTTTAAGTCCGCAAATAAACTTGCTATAAGATACCCCATGTATCTTTGTAGCAGCAGCTAAACGCATAATCCACAAGCTGCGGAAATCACGCTTTTTTTGCTTACGGTGAATGGTGTTGTAGCTCATTGCGCGTAAAACAGCATCTTTTGTGACACGCACGTGATTCTTGCGGTCTCCAAAATATCCTTT